>NZ_JOOA01000001.1:0-600000 GCF_000712055.1 Ruminococcus sp. HUN007
GAATCTTTCAGAATACATCTTGCTATCGACAAAACGCTGTGCCTGACCTCCCGAAAGCGATTCTCCGCCTTCACCTATTACTGTATCAAACCCATCCGGCAGTTCCATAATGAAATCATAGCAGCGCGCCTTTTTTCGCTGCTTCAATAATCTCTTCACGAGTCGCATCCGGTCTTCCAAGTGCGATATTATTGTAAACTGTATCCTGGAACAGATAAACACGCTGGAACACCATACTGATATTGTCCATGAGTGTTGCAAGCGGGATCTTTCGGATGTCAGTACCCCTTAAGAGAATCTCACCGGATTTAACATCCCAGAATCGTGTAAGCAAGCTTGCAATAGTAGATTTTTCCGCCGCCTGAAGGGCCGACCAGTGCAGTCATTGTGCCCTTATCAGCTTTGAAGGAAACGTCTTTGAGAACATCTTTCTGATCGTAGGCAAATGTTACATTTTTATATTCAATTTCAGGTGCATCTCTGTCTGTAAGAGTCTGTGTACCGTTGTCATCAAGCTGTTTTTCGGCAAAAAGCGCTTCTATTCTGTCAAGGCAGGCACTCATTACTGTAAGTCTCGCCGCCTCAGAATAGAAAGCCTTGATCGGTACAAACAGGTCGAAAAGGAAAAGGAGCATACCGATGTAGTAATTAAGCGGCATAGCACCTTTAAAATACAGGCATGTCGAAACTATGAGAAGAAGTACAGTACCGGCGCCGTAGATCATATTCACACCACGTGACCATGGTGCATGTGCCTCTTCAAAGCCAAGATTGACTTTGCAGTTGTTTTCAAAGCTGTCTGTCAGTTCCTTTGATTTTTCACCGAGCAGATTATAGGTCTTGATAATACCGATGCCTTCTGTAAAATCAAGTACCGCTTTAGTCTGTGTTTCAGAGGCATCCTGTCTTTCCTTTGAATGAGAAAGATCTTTTTTCACCATACCTCTGCCAAGTATTATCATGCAAACAGTAACAGCAAGTGAAGCAAGGCCAAGTCTCCAGTCAAAGAAAAACATAAACAGTATCATAATGATCTGTGAGAACAGGTAGCTCATTACATCTGCAAGCACCATCATGCAGTTTTCTTCGATGAAGACCATATCTGTAGACAGTACCGAGCTGATTCGTCCGATATTTCCTTCTGTGAAAAATCCCATCGGAAGGTGTCGGAGATGTTCACCGAGTTTCATACGCATATCAGAAAATATCATGTAACCGGCAGCACTTTGCAGTCTGTCAGCTATATTCTGAAAAACTGCCTGTACTGCAACACTGAGTACAAGCGCAATAGCAGCATAAACGCCAGCCTTCTTCGTGAGTTCGCCGTCGATGAAAGCCGATACGATCATAAATGTTGCAATTGCAGGAGACTTCATCAGCATGCCTTTAAGAAATGACAGGACAAACGCTCCGTATATTCTTCCCTTATATTTACCCGAAACATCAAGGATACGCTTTATCATACTGATCATGCTTTCACCTCATTTCCAATCGTCCAGTTCGCTCTGGCTTCACTGCTGTTCCAGAGTTTCTGATATTCCTCACAGCTCTGCAGAAGCTTTTCATGAGTGTCGGCGGCAATGATATTTCCATCTTTCATAACACATATTTTATCCGCATTAATAATCGTCTGTAAACGATGAGCAATGACAAGGACGGTTTTACCTTTGATAATCTCACCTATTGCTGCATTCATTTTTTCCTCGTTTTCCGGATCGATAAATGCTGTCGCTTCATCAAGAACAATAACTGGTGCATTTTTCAGTATCGCTCTTGCAAGAGAAATACGCTGGCGTTCACCTCCGGAAAGCTGCTTGCCGCCGTCACCAGCCATAGTATCAATGCCCTTAGGAAGACGCTCAAGGAATTCACTGCACTGAGCCTTGTCAGCTGCCGCAAGTACTTCTTCACGGGAAGCATCAGGTTTTCCTATGAGAATATTGTCATACAGTGTCGTGTTGAATAAAAACTGCTCCTGTGAAACATAGGAAATATTATCATTAAGAGCTTCAATGCTCATATCTGTAATGCCCTGACCTCCGAGAGATATCTTACCTCCGTTCAGGTCATAATAATGTACAAGAAGCTTGGCCAGCGTAGATTTACCACTGCCCGATTCACCGACCAGAGCGGTAAGAGTTCCCTCGCCAAGTCCCAGTGAAACGCCATGCAGTACTTCCTGTTCCTTGTAAGCGAAATGTACATCATCAAACTTTACTTCATGTGAAGTTCCTTTAAACGGATGATTTTCAGATTTAAGCGGAGCATTGTCCATGGCTTTTTCAATCTCGTCAACCTTGTAGTTAAGCTGCGGGAATTTACCTGCAAAGTTCAGCGCCTTAAGCAGCGGTCCTCCGATAGACAGCGTCAGGCAGAACACAAGAACAAGATCAGCAAGTGAAGCAGTACCTTTTGCAACCATCGTTGTACCGACCGGAAGCATCACGAGCGCAACACACGGAATAAGAGCAGTATAGAGAGCCATCCACGGCCAGCAGATCCTGTACCATGCAAGAGTAAAATCACGGTAGCTTTTAATATCGTTCTCATAACGCTTGTAGGATTCACCATCGCGTCCGAAAACCTTGACTACTTCCATACCGTTTACGTACTCAATGATCGTGGAGTTCATTTTTGCAGCAGACGTGTAATAATCATTCATTTTCGCCATTCCTGCCTTGAACATCATCCCCATTGCAAAAAGGCCAAGCGGAAGAGAACAAAGTGCCAGCAGAGCAAGTTTCCAGTTTGCAAAGAACATGCAGACAACAGCGATCAGCGCCAGAGCGAGATTTGAAATTCCTTCAGGAATAGCGTGGGCAAGAATAAGTTCGACCTGCTCAATATCATCGGTGAACAGTTTTTTTTATCTTACCGTTTCCCATGTCGTGGATCGTGCCGAGAGGCTGTCTCTCCAGTTTTTTCTGCAGGGATATACGAATATTTTTCAGCGTATTGTATGCTGAGATATGTGAAAATTTCAGTCCAAGCACATAAAGATTAGCATGAACTAACTCGCATACAAAAATAATAGCGATATGCATCGCTAAATAACCAGCTGATAACTTTTCGCCGTCTATCAGCGGTCTGATGATTCGGTACACCATAAAAAAAGGTACCATAGAGGCAATAAGTGAAACAAGCATTGTCCACAGTGCCGCGTAAGTGTACCTGATGTAGCTGCCCATATAGGGCTTGATCTTGTTAAACAAAGTTTACATCGCCTTTCCTTAAAATAATGACCTCTTTCCAGTTGAAAAACCGACAGATAATACGGCAGTGCTCCTCAATCTGCTCCCAGGACATATCGTGAACGAATGGCTCACAGATACAAGTCCAGAAAGAAGAAAGCAGTACATGGAACTCATCACGTGTTACCTCTGCCTGCGCTAAGCCGCGTTTTTTTGATTCTGAGTAGTACTGTTCATAGGCATAGCTCATTTTGATTACAAAATCATGATTGAAATTCTCATACTTTGTCCCTGCCGCCTTATCGATCAGCATGGTGAACGTATTACGATACTTATACAGCAAACTGAACAGTGGTAACATCGAATCATAGGTCATCTGCCATGTATCGTATATCTCCTTATCCAAAAGTTTGGAAAAGTCGATATTCGATCGTTCCTCAATAAATACTTCAAGCCGCTCTGCTATTTCGTCAACAAGCGCACAGAACAAGTCCTCTTTGCCTTTGTAGCGTTTGTAGACTGCACCAGTCGTAATACCGGCATTCTCACAGATCGTTTTCAGATCCGACTTTACGAATCCCTTATTAAGAAACTCTGCTTCTGCACTGGCAAGCAGACGCGGGTCAATACTTCTGTCGGGTACTGACATATGTTTCCTCCTTTCGTTGAAAACTGAATTACCGATAATTCAATTATCAGGTTAGCGTACGCTTATTATATTAGCATACGCTTACTGCTTTGTCAAGCCATTTGAAACACTAATTTTAAAAATAGGCATAATAGATAAAACACAAAGAAAAAAGCCGTCCAGTTATGAACGGCTTAATATTACCATTTCTGCATGAAACAGAAAGTATAATGTTTAGTGAACGTAATTTTTTTCGATTTATTCAGCGTTCTTAAGTGCAAGAACTTTCGGTATCTTACGAATACGAATGTAGTCGATAATCGTGATTATAAGATAAGCTGCAAATACAAGAACAAATTCCTTGACGAATCCTGATGCCGGCATTACGAAGTCGAACCACCCGCTCATACTCATTAACATTAGCTGCCATGCAAATTTCATAAGGACGAAACCAAGGTATATTGCAATGAATTCCGAGAAGAATACCATTAACGCAGTCGGTATAATATAGAGCGACGCAATCTCACCGTTGCTGTAGCCAAGGATCTTAGTCATCGAAATAGCTCGTTCGTTTTTTTCAATGATGATCTTTGTAAGAAGATAAAGGATGATCGCAGCAATGATAACGCAAACATACTGGAAGTAAACCATGTAGGCACCCATAGAGTGATCCAGCTGACGGGCGATCTTAAGCATATCGTCCACAGTGATCTTTTTAACAATGTATTCCTCATCGATGTCATTAACCGGGTTATTGCTTAAATATCCGGTAAAGCTTCCTTCGTCCTTATCGAACTCATGGTTGAATCTGTCGTTGCTCATAAACACTGTTAAAGCAGCAGTATAATCGTAAATATCGTATACTCTGAATGTGTAGTCCTTATGCTCATACTTTTCAGAAAGAACAATAGTGTCCCCGGCTTGTACTCCGTACTTGTCAGCATAAGCTTTCGAAACATAGACCTCATCATCGTCTGCATTCTTTTCATATTTACTGTCAAGATTTATATATTTACTGTTTTCTGCAACACCGTAAACTGAAATTTCTTCGTTGTATGTATCAGATTTTCTTTCCAGCGAATAAACGGAAAAGATCTCGGCATCCTTAGCGGCAGTTGTAATAGTGTCTCCGTCTTCATCCTCAGTAGTACTTAAAATGATCTGTTCTTTGGCAAACATACCGTCTTCAATATTATTCTGATAATATGAAAGAGTTTCCGGTAAGCCAACGACCATGGAAAGCAGCAGCATAACGAATGTGATTCCTACAAAAAGCATCAGATAGTTCGGAATGTTCTGAAGGAATACACGCATTCGGAAACGTGAGAGGAAGTTCCATCTCGGAAGTCTCATGGTCTTCTTCTTTTTGTTCTGCTTAAGATCATGTCGTAAGAAGCGCAAAGGTGACAGACGCAGAGTTTTTGTAATTACAACAAGATTTATCACAAGCATGAGAACCAGAGGAATAACTGTTGTACGAATAAATGCTTCAGGAGTCCAGATGGTTCTGTACTTCGGCAGACTATAACTGTTATTGTACATTCCTATAACAGTATCCTTGAAAAATGAATAGCCAAGTGCATTGCCTGCGATCGCAGCGAAAGCAACTACAAGCAGCGGAGCACTCATGTAATAGCGTAACAGTTCTCCTTTGGTATAACCGGAAGCTCTGAGTGTACCGATAACCGATGATTCCTGGTCAAGGGTTGTACTTATAGTTACTGCAAAAATGAATGCAAATACTGCTGTAAGAATGTAAAGAAGCACTCCTGCCATCGCCTTGTCTGATCCAAGGTCGTTTTTGGCAAAATTCATTGCATTGTTTGCATAGGCAGGAACAAAATCCTTTATTTCAAGATCTTCATTTTCTGAAGCCGCCACCTGAGTTAAAAGTACCTTAAGAAAATGGTCTGAAAGTTCTTTTTCCTCATATTCATCCGCCGGAGCGTTATTGTAAGTAAATGCATAATTTGAACTTGTATTGCTTCTGATTCTGGCAAAACCTTCGTCTGTGGTCATACCCACATTGAAAGTAAGTGCATCAAACATGGAATCAGTGTTACTCTCGTATAATGTCGAATAATCAACGAAAGCAGCAAGTCCGCACACTTCAAACTTCGTTTTTCCTGCATAAATAGTGTCGCCGGTTTTTATTCCGGCATTGTCTGCGTGCATACGGTCGATAAGTATCTCTTTATCATTTTCAGGAGCATGACCATCAAGTATGTCATACAGATCGATGTCATTTCTTTCAGGATAAACTCTTATCTTTGAATCATTCGTGCCAGTATTCTTATGTATTTCATCTACATCCTTATAGAAAAGCTCATAAACTGTGACCGGAACAGGATCAAATTCTTCATCCAGTTCATATCTTTCTGAAAGTTCAGAATATTTTTCATCTATCTTATCATCTATTTCCTTGTGTGCTTTTTCAAAAGCTTCGTCCAGAGCCTTGTCGTAATCTTCAGACTCTTTTGCAGTTTTCAGTGCCTCTTCATATGCCTTGTCAAAGTTTTCGCTTAAAGCACTGTCATAAGCCTTGTCGATAGCAGCCTGTTTTTCCTCGTCGGAATATTTCATACCAGCTTGCTCAGCCTGTGCAAGCTGACCGGTAACAGCTGCAGAAACCTGTTCAAGTATAGCTGCCTTTACCTGCTTTTCTACTTCTTCCGCTACAGCATCTTCAACGGCGTCAATAACTTCATCCTCTGCCTCATCATAGGCACGTTCACGGAATACTGATACAACATCAGCTTTCTCACCTGATTCTATAGCTTTGATCGTTTCCTCATCCGCTTTGTCCGAAAGGCGGAAATGTCCGTGCTCACGCTTCATGATCGTAACATTTTCATCAAGCGTGGTAAGCATACTGTTATTGGCGACATACATACCGGAAACAAATCCTATGACCGTTACCAGCATAAGAAAAATCATTATATAACGTCTTCGATCACGCCAAATGTCCTTCCAGACACGCTTTACCATCGGATCACGCGGACGCTTTCCGAATGAAATACTGTTCTTTTCCATACCGGAGCCCCCTTACCAGTCGAGCTCTTCGGCAGTGATCTTTTCAGTATTGATTATGTCATGCCTTATCTTACCGTCACGGAACTTGATCACATGGTCAGCCATATTCTTTATAGCTTCGTTGTGAGTAACCATTATTATTGTATTTCCATACTTCTGGTTTACTTCTTCAATGAGTTTAAGAATCTCCTTGGAAGTCTTGTAATCAAGCGCACCTGTCGGTTCATCACAAAGAAGTATATCTGGATTTTTGATTATCGCACGTCCTATGGAAACTCTCTGCTGCTGACCGCCGGAAAGCTGATTCGGAAGTTTATAACGATGATCGTAAAGACCAAGAATCTTTAAAAGCTCATCAATATCAAGCGGCTTGTCAGAAAGATATGCACCTGTTTCTATATTTTCCTTAACATTGAGGTTTGGTATAAGATTGTACATCTGAAATACGTATCCCAGATGCTTTCTTCTGTACAGAGTCAGATTCTTTTCGTTCATTTCCTCAAGCTTATCACCATTGATAATGATATCGCCTGAATCTGCGTTATCTATTCCTCCGAGAATATTAAGCAGCGTGGACTTACCGGAACCTGACGGGCCGAGAAGAACACAGAATTCTCCCTTTCCAACTGTAAAATCAAGACCTTTCAGTACTTCCTGTCTTGTTTCTCCTTCGCCGAAACTCTTTTTGAGTCCGCGTACTTCGAGGAATTTTTTCTCCTGTTCACTCATGATTATTTTGCTCCTTTTCTATGTCTAAGGAAACACTGATTAAATCGGAAATCCGGCTTTGCCGGATTTCCGAAGGTGGGATTTTCGGGGCTTCGCCCCGAACCCCACGCTGATTTATTCATAAATCAGCGTTTCCCTGATAGTTAGTCGCTGCTAACCTTTCCGCTTATAATTATATCACTGTATATTTAGAAATTCAAGCCTCTTTTACCATATCAGTGAATTATCGGCGCTTAGTACAAAATAAAGCAGCATCAGCAAAAACAGTTCAACCATTTTGCTGATGCCGATCTTTACATTTGTATTATTGCTAGGAACTTGTTCCGCTTCTCACATGGATAAGTGAATTAACCAGCTTTTTATCAGAAACCTAAAGCTTTTTTCAGTTCTTCAGTCTTATCTGTCTTTTCCCACGCTGCGCCAAGATCTTCACGTCCCATATGACCATATGCCGCGAGTTTTCTGTACTGAGGTTTTCTCAGATCAAGTTTTTCTATAATTGATGCAGGTCTGAGATCAAAAACCTTATTTACAGCTTCTGCTATTTTGTCATCATCAGTCTTACCTGTTCCAAATGTATCTACAAGAACAGATACAGGACTTGCAACACCGATAGCATACGCAAGCTGAACTTCACACTTGTCAGCAAGTCCGGCAGCAACTACGTTCTTTGCAACGTAACGTGCTGCATAAGCTGCTGAACGGTCTACCTTCGTCGGATCCTTTCCTGAAAAAGCTCCGCCGCCGTGTCTTGAATATCCGCCGTATGTGTCAACAATAATCTTACGTCCTGTAAGGCCACAGTCGCCCATAGGACCGCCTGTTACAAATCTTCCTGTCGGGTTGATAAAGTACTTTGTATTATCATCAAGAAATTCAGATGGAATAACTGTTTTAATAACATATTCCATAATATCCTTTCTGATCTCTTCAAGGCTTACGTCTTCTGAATGCTGAGTAGAAATAACCACCGTATCAACTCTTACCGGCTTTCCGTCATCATACTCAACTGTTACCTGTGATTTTCCGTCCGGTCGCAGATAATTAAGCGTACCGTTCTTCCTTACTTCCGTAAGTTTAAGAGCAAGCCTGTGAGCAAGAGAGATCGGAAGAGGCATAAGTTCCCTGGTTTCGTTGCACGCAAAACCAAACATCATGCCCTGGTCACCTGCACCGATCGCATCAGCATCATTCTCACTGCCGTCCTTCGATTCAAGAGCCTTGTTAACACCAAGAGCTATATCAGCACTCTGTTCATTGATCGAAGTTATAACTGCGCATGTGTTACCGTCAAAACCATATTTTGCTCTGTCGTAGCCAATATCAGTGACCACATTCCTTACTATACTCGGAATATCGACATATGCACTGGTTGTTATCTCACCCATACACATGATCATACCAGTCGCAGCAGTTGTTTCGCACGCTACTCTGGCAGCCGGGTCTTTCTCAAGTATTGCATCAAGAACAGCATCCGATATCTGATCGCAGATCTTGTCCGGATGTCCTTCTGTTACTGATTCTGAAGTAAAAAATTTCTTCACCTGTATATCCTCCTGTCGGTGTGACTTTATTTCCCCTCACCCGATATTTCCAAATAAGAGCGTTATATAATATAGAACCACTCATTGTCATTTTCCGATTCAACTTTCTCAACTGAATTAGCCGAATCAAATTTATATCTGAGTTCCTGATTTTTCACGCTGACTTTTGCGCCGTCAGATACAGAGTGAGTAATAAAAGCATTTCCTCCTATTACTACATTTTTTCCTATAACAGTATCACCGCCAAGGATAGAAGCTCCTGAATATATCGTAACATTGTCTTCGATGGTCGGATGCCGTTTTTTGCTTTTAAGAAGCTGACCGCCTCTTGTCGAAAGCGCACCAAGCGTTACACCCTGATAGATCTTGACATAGTCCCCTATCTCTGTCGTTTCACCGATCACTATACCTGTTCCGTGATCGATAAAGAAATACTTTCCTATTGAAGCACCCGGATGTATATCGATTCCAGTCTGGCTGTGAGCATATTCAGTCATCATACGCGGAATTACAGGAACTCCAAGCAGATACAGCTCGTGCGCTATCCTGTTGACAAGTACTGCAAACAGTCCCGGGTATGAATAGATGATCTCATCCTCGCTGAAAGCAGCCGGATCACCGTCGTAAGCTGCCTGTACATCAGTTTTTATATACTCTCTGATCTTACCGAGTTTTCCTACAAATTCAAGAGATAACTTCTCGGCTTCTTCTGATCTGTTATCCTCTTCGCCAAGAACAATTGATATCTGCTTTGTAAGCTTGTAAATTACATCCTCGAGAAGCATTGAAAGATTGTTTCTGAGAGTATACACCTTGATGGATCTGTTTCTGAAATATCCTGGAAAAATTATTTTTCTGAGATCTGTAAGTATCTCAACTATAACATCCTTGTCCGGATGATTGAATATTTTAGAATCGTCAGTTTTTCTTCTCTCTTCATCATCAGCAAGAAAACTGTTTACGATCCCGCTAATGCTTTCTTCAATTGCGTTCAAGCCATATTCTCCTCTGTGTTTTCTTAATCAAGTTCTGCCGCAAGCAGCTCAGCAAGTTCATCTTCATCAAGTGCATCAAGATCTTTATCGTTATCTTTCTTAGCTATAAATTTACTGTAAAGATATGATGCAAAACTGTTCACGGTGTTGTGGTTAAATATATCAGCTATATCAAGCTTGACATTCGGAATTGTATTGAACTTTTCAACTATGCTCACTGACATCTCGGAATTGATACCCATCTGCATAAAAGGCATGTCGGCATCAGTTTTATCCTGAGGAACACCTGTTGCTTCAGCGACCTCGGAAATAATGATTTTCTTCAGATCATCCTCGCTTCTGATCACCGCATCTGAAAGACTGCCGCTCTCCTTTGGTTCCAGAACATAAACTACTTTTTCAAGTCCGTCAGAAAGATATAATTCTTTAGTTTTCTTGTGCTGTATTTTATCACTCTGCGTTCTCGGAATTGAGTTTTCTTTTACGATTACGACGCTTTTTACAGGAAGAGAAAAAGTGGAAAGAACTGCTTTTCTGATATTTTCTGCTGCAGCTTTCACCTTTTCTGAAGTAATATTTTCATTCTTTATTTCCTGAATTATAACAAGGCTGTTTTCTTCACTGTCCGAAGCCGAGAATGCACACGCAGCATAACTAAGTGCCGAATCGCTGCCGGATGCTACTTCTTCAATATCAGCAGGATAATAGTTCGCACCGTGAATAACTATAAGATCTTTGAAACGTCCGGTAACATAAAGCTCACCGTCTTCGCCCCAGAAACCTGCGTCACCGGTGTGAAGAACTCTTCGGCCGTTTCTGTCTTTCTTATACACTGCTTCTGTAGCTTCTTCAGAATCCCAGTACCCTTCTGCCAGAGTAGGTCCGGCTGCACATATCTCACCGATACGGAGTTCAGGAAGTATCTCTCCGTCCGAATCAGTAATAAACACCTGATTATTCTCTATCGGTACTCCGTTTCCTATGAGGTATGTATATGAACTGTCGTTTTCATCTTCGACAGCTATACTGCCGCAAAGACGTCCGCTCTCTTCTATCTTTACGATATTTCTTGAAAGTGCCTCTTTATCAGCCTTTACCCATCCTATAGGATCATCAATATCGTTTACTGTGAGAACAAGGGTCGCCTCAGCCAGTCCGTATCCAGTCCTGATGATATCATCTCTCATGCCGAATTTCTTCGCCAGATCAAGAAATGTTATAAATGTACTGAAACGTACAGGTTCGGATCCGCTCAGCATGGATTTCATTGAAGCAAGAGAGATCTTATCCGGATTTCCGGCATCAAGATTCTTCTTCAGCAGTGTACAGAGAAGTTCAAATGCGAAATTAGGGGCTACTGTATGAGTTCCTCCGAATTCACTGATCGCTCTGAACCATTTCATCGGGTCTTTTTTGAATATAAGCGGAGACATAAAGATATTAGTAATGTTGCTGTAAACACTTGTAAGAAGTCCTGCTATAAGTCCCATGTCGTGATGATAAGGAAGCCAGCTTACCCACTTGTCTGATCTGACAAAATGCATCTTGCTTTCAATTTCCCGCATATTAGCACTCAGTGATTCGTTGGTTACAACAACACCCTTAGGTTCACTTGTGGAACCGGATGTAAACTGCAGAAGTGCGGCATCACCGAAAACCACTTCATTTACAGGTACGCTGCCTGAAGACATTGAAAAACTGTATACCGGAATCGAATCATACATTTTTTCAGATATCATTTTAAGATTTTCTGACTCTGTATCATTGGTAAGTATGCATTTTGCTTTGCACCTGCTTATTATTCTTCCGGTTTTTTCAAAATCAGCATCCTTATAAGGAAAATCAAGCGGAACAGCGGATGCTCCTAGCATAGTGCAGCCGAAAAACGCATAAACTACTTCTATGTTCTGTCTGAAAGCCAGAATGCATTTGTCATTTTTTCCGACTCCTCTGTTCTTAAGAAACCCAGCGTACTTAGAAGCTGCTTCGTATATCTGCTTAAAGGTAAACTTTTCACTGTCGTTTTCATCAAGATAGATATATGCAACTTCATCCGGAGTTTCAATAGCTCTGTTTTTAAGCCTTAGTGCAAGTGAATCTGAATACATTGTAATACTCCTTTTATTATCATATTTCCCCGAATTCCGTATCATCATCATTATTTTCTGCAAGCTTTTCGTCGATAGATGCTGCGATTGCTTCAAGTGTTGGATCATTGTACATTTCCTTGAGCGATAGTTCTATATCATACTGTTTCTTGACAACTGTCAGCAGATGCGTTGCAAGAAGGCTGTCACCGCCTGCCTGGAAGAAACTCTGGTTGATACCTACTTCCTTTACGCAAAGAATTTCTTTCCAGAGTTCTGCGATCTTCTTTTCAGTTTCTGTTTTCGGAGGTACAAGTTCAATATTGTTTTCTTCGGAAACAAGTTCTGTTATTTTATCCTTGTCTGCTTTTCCGTTCTTGTTAAGCGGAATTTTATCAAGGAATATTATTTTTTCAGGTACCATGTATTCAGGCAGCTGTCCTGAAAGATAATATTTAAGTGCATTTACTGAAAGTGCTTCGTTTATATTCTTTTCTGACGCTTCAATAAACATAAAAACGGATTTTTCTATTGTTCTGCAGGTAACTTTTCTGAAACCGGCATCTGCAAAGTATTCACACATTTTCTCCGGCGGAACTATCGGATTTTTTGATACCGGACGATTTTCTTCAGTAAAACGTTCAAATCCGTTTTCTATAACAGCTGCAGTAATTCCGGAAACAGGAGGCATTTCCTTAAGATCGGTTACAAAAGCAGTACCGTTTTTCTTAAGCATATCCTTTATAATGAAAACTGCATGAGGAATATCTTCTTTTGTATGAAAATCATTTACTGAAATTACCATATCAAAAGAATTTCTTAATTCTTCCGGAACATACTCCTTTATTATTTCAAAACTGCAGTCTTCATCTGCAAGATTCTGTTTTGCCTGTGCGATAAAGAATTCTGATGAATCGATAAGAGTAAGTGAAACATCCGCATCGCTTACCTTTTCAAGCAGGTACTTAGCAAGAAGCCCTGTTCTGGCACCTGTAAATGCAATGTTCATATTCATTCCGTCATCATCATACTTATCGTTTATCCTGTCGGCGATAATATCAATGCTCTTCAGTATTCCTGGTTCTTGCGCTGAAAGCTTCTCAGGTGACAGCACCTCATCTTTCAGCATATCAGCTTTATCGCGGGTCCCCTTCAGGATATCAGCTATAAAATCAGCTTTTTCGATAATTTCCTTAAAAGCTTCATACACCTCTTTATCAGGTGTAATATCAAAGCGATCACCAGCAGTTATTATTCCGTCTTCAAGTTTAATTATTCCGTCATTTTTCAGACTTTCGATCCAGTAATCATAAAGATTTCTGTGTTCAGGAACAAATCCAAGACTGGTAAAATGATCGTCAATGTTCACCCTGATACTGCAGTCTTCAATACCAAGGATCTTCTTTATTACAAAACCGTTTACCTGCTTCTGTGCTGCAAGAATATCTGTATTATCGCTTTCAGTGCTTAAGATCTCCGGAACGCATTTAGAACCGTCATTTGCTTCAACAACGACCGATGCAAGATACTGTCTTGTGCTGTTCTGCACCATTACAGAATGTGCATTTTTAACGCTTTCATGAGCAAGAAGCTTTCCGGTTATCTCACCAAGCTCAACACGGAAACCGCCGAACTTGACCTGATCATCAAGTCTGCCGAGAAATTCGATATTACCGTCCGGCCAGTACATTCCTTTGTCGCCTGTTCTGTACCAGCGCTCACCGGAATCTGTTATAAAACGCTCTGAAGTAAGGTCAGGCGAATTTATATATCCTTTTGCAAGACCTTTACCGCCAATAAGAATCTCACCTGGTTCATTATCTTCACAGTCTGTGAGATCTTCCTTTACTATTCTGTATTTCTGATTATAAAGAGGAACGCCATAAGGAACAGACTTCCAATCCGGATCAGTATTGTTTCCGGCATCAAAATAATTTGACCAGATTGAAGCTTCTGTTGCACCGCCAAGAGCAATCATACGTGCACTGCTGTTTTTCTCACGGAATTTATTAACAAGTGACGGATATACCCAGTCACCGGAAACCATAGCAAGTTTCAGTTTTCCTGCTGCTTCATTTTCTGTATCGGCACAGATAAGCATTTCAAAAAGCATAGGTACAGAGTTCCATACCGTTACATTTTCATGTGCCATAAATGTTTTCCAGAGGCCGGCTTCCTTTTTCATTCCACGGTCAGAAATGACCACTTTCCCTCCGACAGAAAGAAGTCCGAACACGTCATATACTGAAAGGTCAAAGTCTATTTCGGAAACAGCAAATACCGCATCATTCCTGCTTACTCCGAAACGCTCATTTATATCTGCAATAGTATTATGAGCAGCATAGTGCTGAATCTCAACGCCCTTCGGTGTACCTGTCGTACCGGAAGTGAAGATGATATAGGCTGAAGAAGCAACTGGAATTTCTGTATAAGACTCTTCCGCTTCACTTGTTTCTGCTTCTGACGGAGTTATTGTCTTTATGTTCAGTTTTTCAAAAAACACCTTATTTTCTTCTGAAGTAACCGCACCGCTGATATTAGCTTTTTCGCATATAAATTTTCTTCTTTCATCAGGTACTGAAGAACTCATCGGCAGATAAGTGCAGCCAGCAGCAAGTATGCCCATTATCGCGCTGATATATTCTGCACTCTTTTCAATAACGACTGCTACTATATCTCCGGGTTTAAAACCTTTTTTCTTAAGCTGACTGCTGTATCGGAGTGCTTTATCAGCGATCATTCCGTAAGTAAAATATTCATATTCACCGTTACCGTCACGCTGAGCAACCGCTATACGTACCGGATCTTCCGCTGCATTGCGGAAAAAGTCTTCATGAAGAAGCTTCTCAGGAATATCATGATCTGTCTGATTAACCTTTTTTCTTATTTCACTT
The DNA here is from genome assembly GCF_000712055.1 of Ruminococcus sp. HUN007. Lineage (NCBI taxonomy): Bacteria > Bacillati > Bacillota > Clostridia > Eubacteriales > Oscillospiraceae > Ruminococcus > Ruminococcus sp. HUN007. The sequence continues at coordinate 15,102 of NZ_JOOA01000001.1, forward strand.
AACATTTTAATCCTCCAGTAAAGTTTCAATCGAATCTATTTTAAGATCAGCGAGAATATCGTTGATTATCTCTGTACTGTCATACGCATTTTCATAGAATTCCTTAACTACTTTTTTCGAAATAACGCCCTTTCTAACCTGTTCGGATAATTCCTTGTCAACGTAGTTTACAGTTTTGTTTCTGTACGCAAGATATGACCACAGATGAGCAAGCTTGCATCCGGACGCTATGTATGTGGACGACATTGTTTTCATTGGTTTCCAGTCCATTTCCTTTGTGATATAGTCAATCATCTCCATCGGCTTATAAGGAAAATACTGATACATGAAAACTCCCTTTACCCCATCCGGAAATAGTTCTTCCGGAAAATAGTCAATAATGTCCGGCGCTTTTTCCGAACTTATTTTCCTTGCTTTATCAACGCTTTCCCTTATCATTTCACGAATAGCTTCTCTTTTTACTATTCGTTTAGGATCTGTTTCAAAGCTTTCCCCCATACCGACTACCTGTTCAGGATTATGTCCTGAGAATACCATCGGAGCACCATGTTCTAGAGCGAAATCAGCAGCAGCTCTTATCATGAAGCGGCCGCAGTAATTGCATATATGGCCGAATCCGCCATCCTTCAGTTCCTTTGAAGTAAAGAGAAACCTGAAATATCTTCTCATTACATCTTCATCGAACTTGTTTACATGCAGCGGCATATCCAGCTTTCTGCAGATATTTTCAGCTCCTTCAAACGTCTGATTGTACTCATAATGTATGTCGTTGATAAAACCTATAAGTCTTAAACCATATTTTCTGCGAAGCGTGCATGCAAGATAAGCACTGTCCTTACCGCCGCTCATCATTACTACACCGTCATATTTTTCGCCTTTGCCCTTGTGCTGGTTTATCGTGTCCTCAAAAACATTTTTAAGCAGCATCCAGTCCGGTTCACGTTCTTTCTGGGCAAGACGGCAAAGTGAACATATTCCCTTCTGGTCAAGAATGATGTTACTGTTTAAATCCTCTTGTATATAGCAGCGCTTGCATCGCCTGTCAGTAAAAAAAATTCAATCAGAGCTCCTCCTTATAACCAATTTCTGAATTCTGAAATATATCCCCTGATATTTCTGCTTTCATATGAACAAACCTGACACTCCGAACATATTCCGGCAGAATATTCATTATCACACAGTGATAAAAAATGAAGTTTTCCTCGCTGTTTTGTCTTCCACAGACAATCTGAAAAATCATACATTTTCATTTTCTCTGTAAGACCTTTTCCGGTATACTTTAAGAAAGCTTCCTTCAGGCTCCACAGACCTGAACAGTACATATAAGGATCCGAAGAAAGTGAAATCAGTTTTTTCTCATTACTGCTCATCGCAAAATCCATTACTGAATCCAGATGAGTTATCCTGTCCTGAATATCAATACCTATTTCAGACGAAGAAAGACCGCAGCATACCGCTCCTCTGCAATGTGAGAGGCTGAAAAAAAGACTTTTTTCATTATCAAAATAAGGTTTTTCCAGTGTCGGCACATACTACAGCGGGCATATCTCTGCTGTTTCTTTCTTTATAAAAGGAATAAAACAGAAGGAAGTATACTGCGATACAATTTTTCATATCAGATGGTTTAATGTAGCTGTATGCTTTTTTTATACGGCTTTCAGGAAGGAAACTCATCATGAAAGTGAGTTCATGATCTGTGAGCTCCTCAGTTCCTGATGCCGTCAGGATATTTACAAAACTCATGCGCTCTGTCCGGCTTTATTTTCAAGTGCAGCATTTATCCTCTTCTTAAGCATGGTAACATATTGCGAACCGAGATTGAAAAGGAAGAAATGATTTCCCTCAAATTCGCGCTTTTTCAGATATGCTGTCGTTACATTATTCCAGTCATCAAGCATATTAAAGGCTGCGTCATGATCAAGTGTACCTGCATACGCATATACCGGAACACTAATCATCTCACCGTTATAGTTGAATGATTCATTAAGCTTATAGTCATTTCGGATATGCGGTATAAGATATTTCATGAGTTCTCTGTTTTTCAGAACGTTTTCAGGCGTTCCTCCCATTATCGTCAGCTCATTTATTAGCGCATCATCATCCATGCTTGTATTGAATCTGTCAGGCAGATGAACGCACGGAGAGTGTCTGCCTGATACAATCAGTATTTCAGGACTGTTCATATTTCTTTTTTCCATTTCATATGCTGTCCTGAAAGCTACTGCCGCTCCCATGCTGTGACCGTAAAATACGATTCTTCTTCCGTCAGCAAACCGATCAACTGCTTCCGCAGCAAGTTCAGAAAGCTTTGTCATATCATAGATGTATTTTTCCCCCATACGGCAGCCTTTACCCGGAAGTTCTACTGGTACGAAAACTGTATTGTAATCGGACTGAAGCTGCCATTTTCTATACACTGCAGCGGATCCGCCTGCGTGATGAAAACAGAAAATCATAACTGCGTCTTTTCCGGCTTTCCCAAACTTATTGAACGGAAACCAGTTTTCAAAATCATTCACAATGATCTGTCCTTTCGTATTTACAATTCATTCCAGTTATCAGACAAAGCAAGTTTTCTGATAAATGAAACATAGGTTTCAAACATTTCATTAATTTTATCAGGTTCAAATAATTCTTCAACATAGTCCCATATAAGGACGAGTTCGCCGTTTCTTACCAGAGCCTGATGATCAAGTGCTACCTGAGGTGTCTGACTTATCGCATAAAGTTCTTTCGTAACACTGAATACTTCATCATCTTCAGCGGAATCAAGATTTCCGAAAAGCTCACTGGTGAAAACCACAGGCATTACAGCACTGAAAATATTGTTTCCGGAAAATCTCTTCAGCAGATCAAGTCCGTTATAAGTCCTGTACTCAGCCGCTTTCATAAGAAGATCATGGACCGCTTCGGTTTCCTTTATAAAACTTCCTTCAGCATGATAAGGAACAAGAGTTAAGTTTGTAAAGTCACCAAGCAGCTTTGAAACTTCTCTGTTCAGAGGCAGACGGTTATAAAGAGTAAGATTGAGTGAAAACTCTTCTGAACCACCAAATTCTGAAATTATCTTCATGTAAGCAGTGCAAACTGCCGCTGAAGCAGTAACTCCTGTTACTTTCAGCCTCTCATTGAGTTTAAGTGTCAGATCACGGTCAAGCACGTATCGCTTTCTTGAAAAATGAGGTTTCTTTACGCTGTCCGGAGATACACGGTAAGGAAGTGCCGGTGCAGGCGGAAGTAACGGAGAATTTTTCTCCCAGTATTCGCATGCTTCGCGGTAATAATCCTTCTGTTTCAGCCATTCATCTTTTTCAAGAACATACTGTCTGAACGTATAATCAGGGAAATCCACCTTTTTGCCGCTGTACAGACTATAGATCTGACTTATCATCATATTTGCACTCCAGCCGTCAAGCAGCATGCAGTCAAAACTGAAATGCACAACAGTTCTGCCATCGTCAGTCCTGCTTACAGATACATCAAACATTGGCCATTTTCCTGTTTCATAAACAAAAGCCTTGTTTTCTTCGCGATATTTTTCAAGTTCTGTTAAAGTCAGTTTTCTCTGAACTATCCTGTAATACGGAACTTCCTCAAGCGGTACCTGAGTTCCGTCATCCAGAACAACAGACTGAAGTATATCATGATTATCAATCATCGTATTGACTGCTTTCTCAAGTTTCGCCACATCAAGATCATTCCATTCGAGTTCAGCGTAATAATGTGCGCTTGTGCCGCCAAGTTCATAATCAGATGATCTTCCGAGAAGATAAGCTTTCTGTACAGGTGTAAGCGGATAAGCATTTTCTGAATAATACTTTTCCAGTTTTTCTAGACGCTCTTTTTCGGAATCAAGCCATTTTAAGATCACACTTTTCTCTGATTTTATCTGAGCAAGAAGCTCATCGGTCAGAGCACCTTTAGCAGCACGGAATTTCAGCTTTTCTCCTTCTGAACAGAGCTCTATTCCGAGATCGCGATACTTCTTTACAGGATCATATCGTGAGTTATCTTCATATACCCTCTTAACTACTTTACGCTTTTCTGATGATAACGCTTCTTCCTTTTTGTCCGCTGCATCCGCAAACATAGCAGTTATTTCAGACACACTTCGGCTGTTCAGCATTTTGGTGATAGATGGTCTGATTCCGTAAACACTTTCAAGTTCATCGGCGAGATGGATCATTTCAACAGATGAAACACCCAGCCTGCCGAAATTATCAGAAGGATGGATATTATTTATTCCAAGGATATTCCTTATAGTCAGAAGTACAGGATCAGCATTATCATCGGTCATATCATTCTCAGATATACGTTCTGACCGCTCGTGATATATCGCAGTCAGTCGTCCGGAATCGACTTTACCGTTTCCTGTAACAGGAAGTCTGTCAACAGCAAATATATTTTCCGGGAGGAAATAATCCGGAAGATATGCCATAAGAGATTTTTTAATCTCAGAAGCATCTATCTGATCTGATGTTTCAATGAATGCTGCAATTTTCTTTGCACGGTCGCCTACAGGAAGAACAAATATTCTTTCCCTTATTCCGCATTTTCTGAATGCAGATTCTATTTCAGCAGTTTCTATACGATAGCCGTTTATTTTGACCTGTCCGTCTTTTCTTCCTAGAAATTCAATAATACCGTCTTCAATATATCTGCCGTAATCGCCGGTGTCATAAACACGTTCACCGGCTGCTGAAGAATAATAGAAGGAACGTTCGGTGATCTCTTTCTCGTTATAATAACACTCAGCAAGTCCGCGTCCCGCAATATGCAGTCTTCCGCTGACTCTGTCAGGGCATCTTCTTCCGAATTCATCGAAAATATAGAATCTCTGATTCGCAAGCGGATAACCATAAGGGACTGACTTCCAGTTTTCCTTCAGTTCATGAACATCAAAATAATTTGACCATACTGACGCTTCAGTAGCTCCGCCCATACTGGTAAGCTTACAGGACGGAAGTGTCTGCTTTATCTTTTCAGGAAGAGTCATCGGGATCCAGTCACCGGAAAGTATTACTTTCCTTATGGTGCTGTTCTGAATATTTTTCTTCTTCAGATAATCGGTAAAAATATCCATAAGTGCCGGAACACTGTTCCATACAGTGACACCGTTCTCCGAAACAAGTGCATACTGTTCCTTAGGATCTATTCTCTGTTCTTCAGTCGGAAGCACCAGAGCACCTCCGGCAGTAAACATTCCGAAAATATCATAAACAGAAAGGTCAAAACTTAGTGCTGAAACTCCTATCGCTCTGTCTTTTTCGTTTATACCGTATTTTGAATTTACATCAGTGACCGTATTCATGGCAGATCCGTGCGCGATATACACACCCTTCGGAACGCCGGTTGATCCTGATGTATAAATGATATATGCACCGTCTTCAGGAGTAATAACTGTTTTTTCAAAGTTTCCGTTGCAGGACTTTATCATTTCCGGAGTAACAGTTTCAAGAACAAGTTCATCCGTATTCCTGTTAGTTATGATCGCAAACGGAGCAGCTTTTTCAATAATACTCTTTGTTCTTGCGACCGGCTGATCATGAGTCAGAGGAACATAAACGCATCCTGCCAGGAGTACACCCATTACAGCATAAATCTGTTCAAATGACTTCGGAAGGTCTATCAGTATCCTGTCGCCTTTTTTCGCACCTTTTTCATGAAGTAAAGAAGCTGTTTTTATAGCCATTTCATTAAGTTCGCCATAAGAATAGCTTTTTCCGCCTGTTATAAGCGCTGTTCTTTCCGGATGTTCCGAAGCGTTCTTTTCAAAGCCCTCTGTCAGTATCGTTTCTTTACGGATAATCTCAGTAGAATTTGCCTTCAGATGAACAGCACGCTGGGAAGCAGGGCGAAGATCAGTAAGTATAGTACTGAAGAACTTCTTATCATCTGAAGCTCTTTTAATAAGTCCGGTATACACTTCAAACATTGCATCAACAACGCCTTCTGCAAATACAGAATCCGGTGTATCCCATGAAATAACAGTGTCCTCATTCTCATAAAATACCTGATGGTCGAGGCACACCTGCGGTGTTGATGAAACAATACTTCTAAGTTTTGATGCAATAACCGAACCAGACATATCACTGTCATTACGTACACCAACTGCACTGGTAAAAATAACATTATACATTCTGTCATCCTGATGAAGCTTTCTGAGCTTATCAGTAAACTCTACTGCAGAATAATCGGCATGCGCAATATTTTCGTGCATGGTTTTCTGTATTGCCAGAGCATTTTCTGCTATCGAAACATTTTTTCTGTTTACTTCCACTGGTGCAAGCCTTGTAAAGTCACCGACGATTTTTCCTATATCTGGTGAAATATCATGTCTCCTGAAAACTGTAAGCATTACGGCAAAACTGCTTCCACCGCCAAATGCTGAAAGTACTTCTGAGTACAGTGAAAACAGTGCTGCTGACGGAGTGAGTCCGTATTCTGCTGCGTTTTCAGAAAACTGCTTCCATTTTTCCTTTGATATATTCTTCCTTCTTCTAATGAAAGTTCTGTCGGCACCGGAAACGAATTCTGATGAGATATACGGCAGTTCAGGTGCTTTCGGAAAATTCTCAGCCTTTTTACTCCAGAATTCTTCATCAGATCTTTCTGTCGCCATTAATTCTTCGTTTTCGCGGGTGAATTCCAGGTAATCCCTGTAAGTGATCTCAAGAGGTTTCAGTTCATCTCCATTGTACAGTTTTTCAAGATCATTTATGATAATATAAAGACTGGCTGCATCGGCGATCATAAAGTCGATGTAGAAATGCATTCTGTAACAATTATCATTCAGATGTGTGAGCCTGATCTGATACATAGGATCTCCGAGCGGAATGATCATACCGGACATTTCATTTTTTACAGTTTCCAGATGATCTGAAAGTTCATTTGCTGGAATGTTATCATATATTCTGATATCCGGATGAGACTCACGTTCAATATACTGAACTGCGTCTTCTGTTATCCTGCATCTTAGCATATCATGACGCTCTTCAAGCTTTCTTACTGCTTCAGCAAATCTGTCAGTATCAAGGTTCTCTATATCACCTTCGAAATAAGCACAGCATGCTTTTCCGGAAAGCAACATATTAGGATTGTCTCTGCCTGCCCAGTACGCATACTGAACATCATTCAGAGCAAACGGTTCATAACGTTTTTCTTCATCTGTCTTTACACAATCTTTTTTCTTTTCTTCCTCACCCGATGCATTTTTTACCGCAGTCACTATTTCACCGAATCTGCAGTGGTCAAACAGCTGTTCCACCGGTAGTTTTACCTTCAGAACGGAATAAATTTTCGTAATAAGTCTTACTCCGCTTACAGAATCTATTCCAAGTTTAAGAAGATTTGTATCATCAGTTATTTCATTCTCAGGCACTCCGGTAAAATCAGCTACCAGACTGCGGAGGATCTCTGATTTGTCGGTACTTGTATACTTTTCATTTTCATCTGTAAGATCCGCAGCGACACTTACAGAACTTCTTTCTGCGAATGTATGGATAAACGGTATTCTTCGTTTATCAAAACTGTAATTCGGTACAGCACAGCGCGAAGCACCGGAAAGTACATATGCCTTTCTGATATCGCATTCCGCACCATGAAGAAATGCAGATGTAATAACAGACGGTATTCTTTCTTCAGCGTCACAGTCCATATCAGCTGAATGTATGCATACAGCAGTTCCCCCGGTTATGCTCTCTACAATACCTGAAAGAACTGGTTCCGGGCCTGTTTCTACAAATATTCTGCCGGAATTGTCTCCAAGGTTTTCAATACTCTCGCAGAAATGCACTTCTGAAAGAATATGTTCTGCCCAGTATTCCGGAGATGCGATCCTTTCGCGTTCAGGTCTGCCGCTGATATTCGAAATTATCTCTATGGAAGGAAGACTGAATTTTACTTCCGAAGCTGCCTTACGGAATTTTTCAGCTGCTTTTTTCAGCAACGGTGTATGGAACGGTCTGCTTGTACGCAGAACTTTGAACCTGATACCAAGCTGTTCTGCTTTTTTGAGAACGGCATCAGTTTTTTCTTCAGTACCTGCAATAACTGTCTGCGAACGGCTGTTTGAGAGTGATATAAATACTTCATCCTGATCACTGATCAGTTCGGCGGTCTTTTCACGTCCTGCAAATATTGCTGCCATTCTTCCCTTAACAGCATATTCTTCAAGTATCTGGCCTCTTAAAGTTACAAGTTTAACTGCGTCTTCCGGAGTCATTACTCCAGCAATACACGCAGCTGCATATTCACCTATACTGTGGCCGATAACTGTATCAGGTTTTAACCCCAGACTGATCCACATTTTCGCCAGCGAATACTCACATGCAAACAGCGCAGGCTGTGTATAAACTGTTCTTTTCAGATCATAATCGCCGCTGAATACAATGTCATAAAGCTTTGAGCCGGTAATTCGGTTATAGTACTTAGCACACAAATCAAAAGTTTCACGGAAAACCGGAACTTTATCATAGAAAGTTTTACACATTCCGCTGTACTGAGAACCCTGACCGGTAAACAAAAAAACGGTTTTTACAGGTTCTTCTGCCACAGTGCTCTCCATTGATACGCTGTGCCCTTTCGAAACAGCCTCTTTCAGTACCTTTTCAAGATCTTTTCTTCCGGAAACTGTTATACAGGTTCGGTTACTTAGCTTAGCCCTTGTTGTATTCCACGAATATGACAGGGATGTCATATCCGGATATATCCCTTTACTCAGATATCCGAGCAGTCCCCGCATATTTCTTATAACACCGTCAACAGATGGCGCTGTAAATACAAACGGGTACACAGGCATTTTTCCGGGAACATTTTTTCTGACTGACCTGTACTCCTTCATAACGATATGAACGTTGGTTCCGGATAATCCGAATGAACTTACACCGGCTATACGTTCACGTTCGCCTGTATTCCATTCGGATCGTTCAGAAGCAACACGAACCGGTATCCTGTTCCAGTCAATAAAACCTGATGGCTTGTCAAAATGAAGACTTGCCGGCATCTTTTTTCTTTCAAGCATAAGAGAAGTCTTGATAATACCAGCTATACCTGCTGCTCCTTCAAGGTGACCGATATTTGTTTTGACCGATCCGATAAAAACCGGAGATTTCCGTTCCCCGAGGGCTTCAGCTATCGCCTTGGCCTCGATCGGATCGCCAAGTGCCGTACCGGTACCATGTGTTTCGATATATCCAAGGTCAGATGCGCCTATACCACTCTTTTTCCACGCAGTCTTCAGAAGTTCAGTCTGTGCTGAACCGTTCGGAGCAGTAAGCCCTGAACTTGCACCATCCTGATTTACAGCAGAACCAATAATAAGGCTGCTTATTCTGTCGCCGTCTTTTTCGGCATCGGAAAGTCTTTTCAGAACGATTGCTGCTGCGCCTTCTCCTCGTACTGTGCCTGATGCGTTTTCCGCAAAGGCTCTTACTTCTCCGTCAGAAGAAAGAATGCCAAGTCCGGCTATCTTTTTCGTACTTTCCGGAGAAAACATGATATTTACCCCGACTACAACTGCTAAGTCACAGTCGTAGTCCCGCAGATACTTTATTGCTGTGTCTATCGCAACTGCCGACGAAGAACACGCAGTATCGATGGAAATTGACGGACCGCTGAAACCGAAAAAGTAAGAAATTCTGCCTGAAAGGAATGAATGATCAATACCTGTTATGTTGATCTCGTCATTGTTTTCATGCATATAGTTTTCATGACCGAAATCATTCTGAACAGCTCCGGCGAAAACCCCGACTCTTTTACCTTTAAGTGAATCAGGTGCATAGCCGGCGTTTTCAAGCGCCTCCCAGCACACTTCAAGTGCGATCCTCTGCTGCGGATCAACTGAAGCTGCTTCTCCCGGAAGCATCCGGAAGAGTCTGTTGTCAAACTCTTCGATGCTGTCAGCAAGGAAACCCGCCTTTTTTAGTCTGTCATCCTCAAGATATTTTTCCTTATCGTATTCGTTCCATCTGTCATCAGGAACTTCACTGATAACATCTTTTCCGTTCCACAGAACATCCCAGTAATCATCCGTATTTCTTATGCCGCCCGGCAGTCTGCATGACATACCGGTCACAGCAGCCGGTTCTGAATGACTTCCAGCCATTCTTAAGCGTTCCTTAAGATTTCTTATCTCAAGGAGCGCTTTTTTCATCAGTTCTTTTTCATTATGCATTTTATAGCCTTTCCTGTTTACGACTTTATGATCTTTGCAGTCTCAGCGATCTTAGCTATGCTTTCCGGCATTTCGATACAGGTGTAATGGTCACCGGCAACATCTATAACTTCCATTTCACCAATACATATACTGCTCCAGAAAGATCTGTCTTTTTCAAATTCGTAGAACATCTTACTGTTGCCCTCCGGTCTTACATATCTTATATCGCCAAAGTATGTATCCATTTCGCAGGAGTACGATCTGAGTATACGGCAGTAAAAATCAAACATACTCTCAAGCACAGACGGGATAATGCTTTCAGAAGTCTTTTCTGCAGCAGCCGCTGCGTACATTCTGAAGCGTTCATCCTTATCGGTTGCTGCGAGTTTTTCCATACCGGAACAAAGTGTCTCAAATCTGCTGTCTGATCTAAGCTTTTCATAGCATTTTTCTTCTATTTTTCCGTCTGTATCTATCAGATACTTAAACATATCTTCAATATCACAGTTTACGCATTCTTTCATCATTTCAAGATTCCCGAATGTGAGGCCGTAGTTCTGAATGAACATCATTTCAAGGAATATCCTGTCTTCAATAAGCCACGGTACTGTCTGGGAATCTATAAGAAGAACATCGTCGATTTCGATTCCTTTTTCCGCAAGACGAACAGCACACTGAGATGCAAGCCATCCGCCGAAACTGTAACCTATAAGCTGAACATGTTCTGCTCCGGTTTCTTCGATCAGTGCGGAATAATCGTCTGCGAGTGTGGGAATTATTTCCTTTTCATCCATACTGAAGAACTTTTCAGTATCACCGAGAGCAATCGTCATAACGTCTCCGGCATTCTGAGCAATCAGTTCATTTACAAGGCCGCGCAGTATATTAACTGTACCAAATCCGGCATGGAAGACCACTCTGAGCGGACCTTCACCTGCACTTATTATTTCAGCATTGCCGATATGACCGTTTTCTTTTCTTCTGCTTTCCTCTGCTTCATGTTCACCGTTCTTCACGGACTGAATGAATTCTGCGACATTATAAATATCAGGATTATTTAACATAAATCTGAGAATTGAGTCAAACGGAACATCGTTTATCATAGTTTCCCTGATTTTTCCCGTTATCTGGGCCATAATAAGAGAATCCGCTCCGTGATCATAAAAACTGTCATGCAGGCCAAGGCCCTTAAGTCCGAAACTTCCGAGTATCTCAGCAACCGACCTCTGAAGATCAGTCATGCCGGACATAACAGAATCATTTCCGTCTGTCTTATCTGCGGCTGAAGACGTCACCCTCTTTTCAGCGATTGAACGCAGTGCTTTTTCGTCTGTTTTGCCGTTTGCTGTAACAGGCATATGGTCAAGCATGATATATACGGAAGGGATCATATATGAAGCAAGATTGTCACGGATAACCGAAGAAATATCTTCACCGCTTATATTTACCCTGTCCGTCTTCATCTGTTTTACAAACAGTTCCATACCGTAAGTCTCAAGAGAACTGCCAGGTTCAGGAAGTACAGACAGTGATGAATCTGGATCATTCTCATTGAATATGCTCTGCCACATCTGAGAATCAATAAATGCTTTGTCTTTTCTGATATCATCCTGCGGCTTTGTCATAAGAAATCCCTGTGAAGCAAGTATCCATGCTTCTTCTCTGAACGGTTCCGTGAAAAGGAAATATCCGCCCGGTCTTGCAAGTCTTCTTATCTGAGCAGCGCTGTAACGTATATCCTCTGCATTTTCAAGTACGCCTACAGCGATTATGATATCAAACGAGTTCTCTTCAAATCCCTGTTCACTAATATCTCTGTCTATGTTAAGTACAGAAAATCTCATATTCGGATTTCCTTCAAACTTTCCTTCCGCCAGCGGAATAAAATGAGGATTGATATCAGTTACATAATATGTATAATCCATTCCTTCAAGAGCTTTTGTCACCTGAAGTGAAGTAGCACAGGTTCCTGCACCTATTTCAAGTATCCTTACCTTCTTATTATTCTTTGCGTAGTTTGCAGCGAAAGAACATATACATCTGTTAAGATACTGTGACATAAGATTGTTTACATACATATCAGTAACGACATCTGTTGATCCGTCCGGATAAAGAAGCTTGACAGGATCAGTATCACCTGAAAGAAGTCCGTTCAGTTCGGTTGCGGAATTCCTGATATAACGCATAAACGCAGCAGAATTTGAAATATTTCCTTCTTTGCTGATCAGATCATCCCATTCAGATCTGTAACTTTCTTTATCGACAGGAATGAATTTGTCTGTAAATTCAAAGGTATCCCCATCTGATCTCAGTATATTCTGATTTACAAGATCCTTAAGCCAGTATTCAACCAGCCACTGATATTTTTCAAGTATTTTACCCGAACTGAAAAGATCATTAAGTACAAAACTTTTTTTATTTCCAGAGACCTCATACAAGGCATTTGCCATACCGGAATAAAGAAGTTCATTCTGTATGTCAAAAGCAGCGATCACTCTTTTAATATCCGTATTTTCAAATACTTTTTCGGCTTCGGTATCTATTCTGTACGTAAACTTTTCAAATTCATTTTTATATTCATTCTGAGCTGAATCATCTGAAAAAGCCGGTTCATAACAGCATACAACAGCATGTTCATTTTCTGATGACAAATAGATAACTGAAGCAGCTTCAACTGAATTAACGTGATTAACTGCACTCTCTATCTCTCCGAGTTCGATACGGTGACCGTTCAGTTTTATCTGTGAATCAGAACGCCCGAGGAATTCTATTTCTCCGTTGTAATGATACTTGCCCACATCTCCGGTCATATACATTCTTTCTCCGGAAACAGGATGTTTTATAAACTGTTTTTCTGTCTTTTCAGTATCGTTGTAATATCCTTCAGCAAGTCCTTTTCCGAGAATATATATATCACCTTTCACACCGACAGGGCACGTTCTTTTTTTGCTGTCAAGAATACAGAACTGCTGGTTTGCAAGCGGATAACCGTAAGGTATACTTGCAAATCCTTCTGACAGTCCGTTATAGTCATGATAGATCGACCATATCGCTGCTTCAGTTGCACCGCCAAGGCTTACCACCTGCGCATTTGCTGAATATTCATGAATTTTGTCAGGAAGTCCGAGCGGGATCCAGTCGCCGGAAAGCATAACAAGTCTCAGTGATGAAATATCAGGGATTTCAGATTCATGATCAAGATAAACAGTAATCATATTCAGCAGTGACGGAACACTGTTCCAGACAGTTACTTTATTTACTGAAAGAAGTTCTGCAAGATACTGAGGTTCTTTCTTGCGGCTGTCTTCAGGATATACAAGCATTCCGCCGACAGAAAGAAGGCCGAAAATATCGTATACAGAAAGATCGAAAGTAAGCTGTGAAACGCCGAGCACACTGTCATCTGGACCTACTGCATATCTGCGGTTGATGTCCTCGATCGTATTTACCGCAGCCTGATGGCTTACAGCTACACCCTTCGGTTCTCCGGTTGATCCTGAAGTAAAAATTATATAAGCAAGATCTTCTGCAGAAGCCTTTTCTGTATCCGGAAGCATTCCTTCCTCATTTAACTCATCAGCATATATTACACTTATTCCGTCAGGATAATCGGTAGTATCCCCTTTAAGAGTGATAATGTATTTTATATCTGCTTTGTCTATGATCTTTTTTATTCGGTTTGCCCCCTGTTCAACAGATACAGGAACATATACCGCACCTGCAGCGAGAACTGCAATTGCACCTGCTGGCTGGTAAACAGATTTTTTAGCAGCTATTCCTACTCTGTCGCCCTGTTTTACACCGTTTTTATCAAGCGCAGAGCATATTCTTCCTGCTATTTTCATAAGATCAGCGTATGAATATTTTTCCGATCCTGCAATAACAGCAGTTTTATCAGGATATTTTTCTGCTGATGAAATCACTTCAGAATGAAGAAGATGTTCAGGAAGTTTGCAATCAGTATCATTTGCCTTTCTGTACAGTTCTTCCTGATAAGCAGGATAATCATATCTGACAGCATGTTCGGCAGATTCGTCTTCCGCGATCTTCATCAGTATTTCACTGAAAAGCATGAACATATCATCAAGCATCTTTTCATCGAATACATTTTTACGGACATCCCAGTTGACCTGCATTCCGAAGTCCCCGTCCATGACCTGACAGTCAATGAACACCTGCGGCGTCTGGCTGATACCTGTACCAGTTACCATACCCTTAAGCGACTGCGCATTCATTGAATTCAGAAGACCTATAGCACTTGTAAACACATACGGCATAAAAGCTGCATCAGCGCCTTTTCTTCTTGATACTTCACGCATAAATGAAACACCGCTGTAAAGGCTGTGATCAAGGTCTTCAAACAGTTCCCTGCTTGCTTTCTGTGCTGTCGAAGTAAAATCGGAAGTGTTTTCAAAATCCACTTCAAGCATATTAAGACTTGTAAAATCTCCTACTACCTTGCCTATATCACGGTGACAATCCTGTCTGCCGAGTATCGTAAGGTTTATCGCAAACCTTTTGTTTTCACTGTAACGTTCAAGTACAGATGCATATGCTGTAAGCATAAGAGCAGTCGGAGTAACGGAACAGTTTACCGCAGCTTTCTTTATCTTAGCCCATTGTTCAGGGGTAAACTGCAAAAATCTTCTTTCAAACTCCGCCTTTGAGTCCGGATCATATTTTTTAGTATCAATATGCGGGCATTCAGGAAAAGTTTCAATTTTATCAAGCCAGTATTTTCTGTCATTTTCATATGCTGCTCCAGCCTTAAGCTCACGTTCCGCAATAACATAATCCCTGAAACTTACCGATATCTCTGGAAGTTCTGATATTGTTCCGAAATAAAGTCCCTCAAACTGCAGAAGCAAAAGCCAGATACTTGTCCAGTCAGCAATTATAAACTCAATGGAAAAATGCATGACCGCACTGTTTTCGTAATTTGTAACACCCACTGAAAAATAAGGCCAGCTTCCTACCTTATAACTGCTGTGCCCCATTTTCTTCATTACTTCATTTCTGTCAGTGCTGCCGTAGTCGGTAACAGTAAAATGAGGAGCCTTTTCCATTATCTGCTGATAGCCTTCCTCATGGATAACAGTTCTCAGCATTTCATGATGTGCGATAAGACGATTCCAAATGTCTTCGGCGCGTTTCACGTCAATATGTTCATAGTCAAGCTGAAGATAAATGTGACACGCAACACCGCCGTAATCAAAAAGGTTCTTTCGTCCCATAAGATAAGACTGCTGAACATCGGTGAGCAGGAACGGTTCAAAACGGTGTTCAGGATCTTCAATAATTCTGATTCTGCCCTTCATGCCGTTTAGTACATCTATTATTTCCTGCTTGTATTCCTTAAGTTCAGCCATATCTTCCTTCTTAAGAATACCGTTTGCAGCTCTGAACTTTATTTTGTCTTCTTCGGTCCAGAGTTTAACACCTTTTGCTGAAAGCCTTCCGATTATCTCTTCAGCTTTACTGTTTCTGTTTTCCATTCGATCACTCCTGTTAATTGCCTGAATTTTCGATATATGACATCAGACTGTCTGCTTCACTGCTTACAGTTTTGCCTGAAATAAGTGAAGCGAAGCCTATTTCTGATGTAAATTCATGCCACATTTTTGATGCAGCAAGGGTTTTGTTATAGTACATATTCATTGCTTTGCTGTCTTTTTGCTCTATAATTCCCAGATAGTTTTCTATATCTTTTCCAATGGCAGGTATCCATTCCTCTGTAAAGATCTTACTGAATTCTTTACTCTGTGGTCTGTACAGCTCTCTTACACTTTTTTTAGCAAGATCAGGGTCACCGCTAAGCTCGGAAACGATACCTCCGTGAACAGGCACAAACATTTTATTGTACCAGTAAACTCCGCCCATAGCATCATCAAGACGTAACCTGCCGTCAGATGTAATCAGTTCGAATCTGAAAAGATAATGCATAAAGTTATCCGGGTCCTCCGGGTTTACCTGATTCTGAACTGTAAACAGCACCGGAACTCCACCGATATCAGCTTCGGCTGTCTGAAAAGGCCTGTCGTTTTTACTTATGTTATGCAAACTGAAAGGTCTGACACTTTTAACAATTTCAGAAATGATCTCAAAAACCGGATATGAAACCTGTGAAGCAGTTCCAACCTCAATAAACTGTATTTCAGAAACTTCTGACAGTTTTTTTGCAGCCTCTGTAAAGCATTTTACATTAGGCAAATGCCGGTACAGATCACCTACTCTGTAAAACACTCCGTTTTTTCCTGCTATACGCGCACATTCTGTAATATCCCTGAAATGTACAGGCTGTTCCTGTATAACGTTTATTCCGCGTTCAAGAAACTGCTTTGAAAGATCAGTACCAATGCCACCAAGAACACCGGAACGTGTAACAACACAGGCCAGTCTGACATCATCTGGTATCTCCTCCACAGATCTGAAAAGTCTTACGCCATAATGTTCAGCACACTTTACGGAACGTTCGCTGCCTGCCGCAAGAATACCGCAGAAATCTATCCTGTCCTCTGATTTTTTCAGTGCTTCGCAGTAAAACTGTCCGAATGTCGTTCCGCATACTACTGCTTTTATTCTGTCACTCATATTTCACCATAGCTTTCTTCATTCAGTTCATCGATCGACATATCATATTCATCGAACATAACTGTTCTTTTATTCCCGCTTATTTTCTTTACGATATCCGGCATATATCTGTTAAAGAAAGGTGTACGCGAAAATTCAGAAAAACTTATCAAACCTGAAAGATCAGTTTCATCTGCTGCCATCTCAGTACATATCCCGGAAACAAGCCCTGTCAGTGACTGTGATGATTCCGTTCTCAGAACCAGAGTTGATGTTTTTTCTTTTTCTTCAGAAATGCCGCTTATCTCTATAAGGAACATAAAATGATCATTTGCCTTTATATGATGAAGTCTGCTCAGTTCCACAAGTCTATTTGCAGATCCCGTCTTATCAGTACTGAATGTTACTGCAGCCTGTTTCAGAATTGAACCGGTCTCAGCACCGCCGAATGAAACAAAACTTTCTCCGTCAGCACACAGGTTCTTTTTCAGAAAAGCTGTTTCCGAGTCGGAATATTCTGTCAGATCTTCCTCACCGATAAACGGAACATTCACTCCTTTAAGCTGCTTCACCATACCCGATTTAGCTGTCGAACCAGTTACACCTTCGAGGTAATCATAAGCGGCACCAAAGGAAAAAAACACCGCTCATGGAAGTTATATGTCTGTAGTTAGTCACTTTGCTAAAGTTACGGGCGGCATAAAAAGCAAGAGGAACCGAAAGTCCCGGAAGCGCACCGGCTGTGTAAAAACCTTTTCCTGATACATTTTTAAAGTGATCTCCGGTTCCGGCATCAACAAACGGTCTGTTATTGACAGCACAGATATCAGCGATCTCAGAGCCCTTACGTACTGCCCCAGAAACCATATTCAGTACGACATCGTTTCTGCAAACGAACTCTTCAAGAAATGCATTGTCGGTAATATCCGCTTCGGTAAAACTAACATTTATCATTCCGTTAAAAAACAGATCCTTACGTGCTTTATTTATATTACGGCTCACAGCTTCTATCTGAAACCTGCCAGTACTGTTCAGATATTCAAGAGCATAGCGCCCTACGTCACCAGCTGCGCCAAGAATGCCGATTTTATTCATATAAATAATCCTCCGTTCATTTAGTTAGTTGTAGCTAACCTGTATGCAAATTTTTTTACCCTGCAGCAATCTGCAAGGTAAAAAAATCAGCATATTCATTTTTCATTATTTTTTAAAGCGCTGATCATAGAGTGATCAGCGCTTAGAAACGGGGTCAAGCCCCCGTTTATGACGCATTTCGGAAACCGGAAGAACCATATCTCCTGTTTATAAATGGCCCTGCTTATTCTCTGTTTTTCAGCGCTTCTGTCATTGCGATTTTTCTTACATGCTTCATATGAATCATATTGGTGATAAGGCATGTAATTACACCGATAGCAATAATGGATGCTATTACCGGTACACTTACTTTAAAGTAGAAGAAACCGCTCATTGACGAAAGCATCGAAGGCCACATTTTACACATAAGTTTGTACTGCAGCGGCAGACAAAGAATAATTGAAACAACAATGATTATTTCAGCCTGTGAAAGATAAAGCTTGTTTACTTCAGGATTTCTGTAGCCGAATACTTTAAGAAGAGAAATGTTAAGCGCGTTCTTGTCGATAACAATCTTTGTAAGAAGGTACATGACAATTACATAGCACACAACACCGACGATAACAAGAATAACTATAAGTGAAGCCATAAGTTCCTTCATCTGTTCAGCACTGTCAGCAACTTTGTCTCTTGTTATAGTATTGGATATATACATATCATCGATATCTTCAATTTCTTCATCGCTGAAGAGTGTATTATAATATCCTTCTTCCTTTTCAAGAAAATCGTTCAGAATATCCTGCTTTGTAAATGCATACACGCCAAGCTTGAAATCAACTATATCAACGATTTTTACATCCCAGCTGTGAAGAGTGAGCTTGTTGTCAAGTGTGATCCTGTCACCGATCTTAAGTCCGAGCTTTTCAGCCATAACATCTGATATTATAACGCTTCTTCTGTTTAGCCTGTCTGTATCGATCTCGGAGAAGTAATCTGAATCTTCACAAATACCGAGTACATTTACACCGAGCATTCTGCCGCTGTATTCTGTTTCATAGGAACTGATAGTATCACGTTCAACGTATTTGTCGAGAACTGAATCATCCGGAAGCGGAGTCTTTAAAACATACTGGTAATCAGAAACAGCGCTGTCCGGAAGTGTATCGATATACACATCAAAAGAAGAATTCATTCCTAAGCCGAACATTATAAGCCATCCTGAAAGGAATACACCAAAAACAAGTGAGATATATTTTCCCTTGTTTCTGAGAACCGTTCTGAGTCTGAAACGGCTGATAAAGTCGAGGAATTTCAGACTGTGTGCCTTTCCGTCCTTTGATTCCTTTCTTATATCCTTTCGGATAAGTTTTAAAGGTGTTAGATTAAGTTTTGAGCAGAATACTATAAGATTTATAATTACCACTGCAAGTATCGGAACAGCAAGTCCGAGAACATAAACCTTCGGTTCAATTGTAAATTCAAGTTCCGGAAGATTGTCATACTCGTAAATGCTCTTTGCAGGAATTTCGTAAAGCACAGTCGTTCCCAGTGCAAATCCCGCAGCAGAACTTATAAGCGTAACTACAAAAGGAATTGTAATGTAATGAATAAGGATAGAAATTTTTCTGAATCCTGTTGCAATAAGTACTCCGACAAATGAGCACTCCTCTTCAAACGTATGAATCGATACTATAGCGAAAAGGAACGCAACAATTATCATGCCGAGAATTATGAAATACATTGAAGACTGAAGATTGGTTTCAACCTTTGAAGTAACGCCGTTTACACGTGTATTATCTTCAATCGGACAGAAACTGCTGATAATATGGTCTTCGCTCAGATCTTCGATAAGAGTTTTGTTTCTTTCGTTAAGTTCGTCATCCTCGTAGACATTTCTGTACCAGTATGAATAATTCCATACAAGATCTTTTTCATCGATCTTATCCATGTAATCGGCATTCACCACAGCTACACCAAACGTGTTTCTGTCAGCGAGAAGATCACCGGTATTTTTAAGTGATACAACATAATCAGGCAGACCGATTATTCCGGTAACCCACATTCTTTTACCGTTGATTCTTATCCTGTCATTAAGCTGAATGTCATTTGCCTCTGCAAAAAGTTTGTCTAATGCAATCTCATCTTCAGCTTCAGGAAGACTGCCTTCAAAAACGATCTCTCTATTGATGTCCTTTCGAGGTCTGAAAAGTCTTAATGTTACTGTTTCATCTTCATCATCCTCATCGTCGTCATCATCGTCTTTATCATCATCTTTTTTAGTTTCAAATTCGATATCTGTATAGAACTGTTCTTCTATTTTGATATCGCTTTTGAGCTCATCGCAAAGCTCATCATAATCCGCTTTCATAAACAGTGTGAATTCACCGTTTTCAAGTCTGTTTGCATCGACCATGTTGTTGTATGAAGCAAGCGTGCTTCTGTATGATACCATATAAGCTACGCAAAAGCATACCAGCAGGACGATAAAAAGTGCCATTCCAAAATAACTTCCGAAGTTTCTGATAAAAAATCTTGGAAGTCTTTTTCTTAAAACTCTGTTCATAAGTCAACCTCTGTTCAATTACTGCAATTCTTCTTACCAGGTAAGGTCCTTTGCCGGGACCTTTTTGTCATTAATAAAGTTTTTCGTCACTTTACCGTCTTTAAGAAGAATTACCCTGTCAGACATATGACTTATCGCTTCGTTATGTGTAACAATAACAATGGTCGTATTATACTCATGATTTACTCTTTCGAGCAGTTCAAGTATTTCCTTTGACGTATCATAGTCAAGAGCTCCGGTTGGTTCATCACAGAGAAGAAGCGAAGGTGTCTTTATAAGAGCACGTCCGATAGATGTTCTCTGCTGCTGTCCGCCGGAAAGCTGACGAGGAAATTTATTCTGGTGTTCTTTGAGACCAAGGTCGTCAAGAAGCTTGTTTATATCAAGATTTCTTTTTCCGAGAAATCCGCATACTTCAATATTTTCTTTTACTGTAAGATCAGGAATAAGATTATAGAACTGAAAAACAAACCCGAGATAATCACGTCTGTAGTCAAGAAGGTTATCGCCTTTATCAAGTTCGATCTCATTTCCCTCAATAGTAATAGAGCCGGATGTGATAGTATCAATACCGCCTATAAGATTGAGAAGTGTGGATTTTCCGGCACCAGACGGTCCCAGAACCGTGCAAATTTCCCCTTTTTCGAGTTCGAAGTCTACTCCCTTAAGAACATGAACAACACTGTCCCCTACACCATAATCCTTTTTGAGTTTTTTTACTTCTACAAACATTATTTTTTTCCTGAACGAAAACGATCCGTTCAATACCTTTCATTTTATTATGGCAGAATAAAATGATATCTAAAGGTTAGTCCGCGCTAACTCACGATTATTATTTTATACTAAACAAATCCGGTTTGTCAAGAAGGTAATTATGCAATCTCGCTTTTTCACATTTTTCTTTTCGATTTACAATTTCATTTCAGACATTTCAACAATTTTTACAACCTGGTTGCTGTTAAACAATCAGTAAGCCCTGTTCCACTCTTAATACAGTTATGATAAAACGAGAGTAAAGCCCCGTTTTCATCCCGATAAACCCATTTACCGATTGGAGTATTACTATCCGATTGGTACTTGATTTTGTTATAAACCTATATTATAATCATTAAGGCAGAATAAAATTTTACCTATCGGTTAGCTGTGACTTACTCTAATCCAGACGGAGGAATATAATTTGGATAATCAAATGAATTTTATTGATCTCGGGGAAAATGTTACGGATGTCGGACATACAAATGACTGCCGTATAATGAGAATAACCAACGATACCGGCGAAGGTACTATGACTATGTATCCGGTATTTGACGGTGTATATATAGTCTACAACAATTTTCATATGAAAGAATGCAAGTCAAACTTTCACGAAAATAATATTCTCTGCATAGATCACTGCCGTGAAGGTCGTATAGAAACTTCAAAGGGAGACGAAGCATGCTGCTATCTTTCAGCCGGTGATATGCGTATTGACGACAGTTCACACAATAAAGGCAATTCCTTTTTTCCTCTTGGTCACTACTATGGGATGACTATTGGGATAGAAATTGATGCTGCTGAAAAAAGCATACACGAATCAGTTCTGAATTTTTCTGTAAATATTCCTGCAATTGCTGAAAAATACTGCTGTCACGAAACACCGTATGTTATTTCAAAAGCTCCCGAAATAGCCAATATCTTTTCACAGCTGTACAACGTACCTTCAAAGATACGAACGGATTATTTCAGGATAAAAGTACTTGAACTGCTTTTGTATCTTGATGCACTTGAGATCAGTTCACACATTGAAGAAAGACCTTATTTTTATAAGTCGCAGGTAGAAAAGATACGGACGCTGCATAAATTTATAACTGCAACACCTGAAAAATTTTATACTATCGACGAGCTCGCTGCCAGATTTGATATCTCTTCAGCATCGCTGAAAAAATGTTTTACAAGTGTTTACGGAAGTCCGGTATACACATATATGAAAACATACAGAATGAATCTGGCCGCTGTAGCCCTCAGACAGGAAAGATCCAAAAAGATATCGGATATTGCCAGATCGGTCGGGTATGAAAACTCAGGAAAGTTTTCAGTAGCTTTCAAAAGCGTAATGGGCAGAACTCCCCAGGAGTACAGGTCCTATTATATCGAAACGGAGGATAATTAAATGAATAAAAAAGGCTGGTTTTCGCAGATGCTCAGCTTTGCAGAAAACTGTAAACCCAAAATGTTCTGGTCAGTCTTTCTTTCAGTTATAAGCCTGTCAAGCGGTCTTATTCCATACTACTGCATGTACAGAATAATAGCTGAATTTACCGAAGGGACTGCAGATAAAAGTACTGCCGTAAAATGGTGCGTTTATTCACTGATAGCATTCGCAGTAAAATCTCTCTGCTTTTCTTTATCGACCGGACTTTCCCATTCGGCTGCGTATGAAATTCTGGAAAGCTTAAGAAAAAGAATAGCAGACCGTTTTCTTCACGCTCCGCTGGGCACAGTACAGGACCATTCAATAGGTGAGATAAAGAATATTATCGTTGATAAAACAGAAAACATGGAACCGCCGCTTGCTCATATGGTTCCGGAAGGTGCTGGTCATATAGTCCTTCCTGTAATAAGCTTTATCGCACTTATTATGATAAACTGGAAACTTGCGGCCGCAGCACTTGTCACTTTCCCGCTCGCTTTTATCTGCATGGGACTTACTTTCAGCATAAGCGGAAAGAATTTTGAAAAGTACAACGAATCCAACGCATATATGAACAGTACTATCGTTGAATATATCGAAGGAATTGAAGTTATCAAGGCTTTCGGAAGAGCCGGTGTTTCATATGAGAAATTCGCCGGTGCCATCAATAACTACAAATCATTTGTTGTTAAATGGATGCAGTCCACATGGATCACAATGAAGCTTGCTTTCGCCCTCTTCCCTTCAACAATGATCGGCGTTCTTCCTGTAGGCATTCATCTGTGGACGAAGGGAGAAATATCTGCTGCTGAATGTGCTCTTGCTGTTATGATGTCGATCTCAATGGTTGGTTCACTTGCTAAACTGGAAGTATTCTCAGAAAATATGAGACAGCTGAAAAATACTGTTCTCGAACTTATGACTTATCTCGAAATGAAGGAACTTCCTGAACCTGCATCAAGAGCGGAAGTAAGAAACTTCAATATAAAGCTTGATAACGTACACTTTTCTTATACCGGCAAGCCTGAGGATGAAGTACTTCACGGAATCAGCACTGAACTGAAGGAAGGAAGTTTCACAGCTCTTGTAGGTCCTTCCGGCGGCGGAAAATCCACTATCGCCAAGCTTATTGCCCGTTTCTGGGATGTTACTGACGGAAGCATCACTATCGGCGGAGTAAACATAAAGGATATGCCGCTTTCTCAGCTCACGGAATATGTAAGCTTTGTTGCGCAGGATAATTTCCTGTTCCGCACAACCATTATGGAAAACATAAGACTCGGAAACCCTTCTGCATCAGACGAGGAAGTTAAGGCTGCTGCCCGTGCAGCTCAGTGCGAGGAATTCATAATGAAACTCCCGGAAGGATATAACACGCAGGCCGGCGAAGCAGGTAAAAGACTTTCAGGCGGTGAAAAACAGCGTGTTGCCATTGCAAGAATGATGCTGAAAAATGCTCCTATAGTTATACTTGATGAAAGCTACCGCTTTTACTGATCCGGAAAATGAAGACAAGATCCAGCGCAGTATCGCTGAACTTACCAAAGGCAAAACCCTTTTGGTCATTGCACACAGACTATCCACTATTGCAAAAGCCGACAATATACTTCTGCTGAAAAACGGAACTATCGAAGCAGAAGGAACTCAGAGTGAACTTCTGAAAAACAGCAGTCTTTACGCTTCAATGTGGCAGGCTCACATAGGCGCAAAGAAAAGATCGGTTATTTCCGGAAAGGAGTGCAGAGCAGATGTTTAAAACCTTAAAACGTATCATAGACTGGTGCGGTGATTTTAAAGGAAAACTGTATCTTGGATTTGTTTTTTCATTTTTCTCACACTGGTTTGCGGCAATGCCGGTAATGGCAGCTTCATATGCCGTAGGTAAAATGATAGATTCAGAAATGAACGGTACTGAATTTGACCGTCAACTGATACCGCTCAGTCTTGGTGTTCTTATACTGTTTGTTTTTCTTCGTTTTCTTTTTGACTATATTCGCGCAAGACTTCAGGAAACGATCAGCTATGAACTTGTGGCCCGTGACCGTCTTGCCGTGGGTGACGCTCTTAAAAGAGTCTCGCTCGGATATTTTCAAAATGTAAATACAGGTACCATCCTTTCATCTATCACAACAGGACTGAATACACTTGAAAATATGGGAATAAGAATGACGGATGTGTTTATAGGCGGCTATCTTAACTTCGCCTGCGTTCTAATTTTCCTTCTTTTCATTAAACCTGTAATCGCTCTTATAGCAGTTGCAGCAGCGGCTGTTTCTTTTATATTCCTTACACTCGTATCAAAGTACAGTACACGAAATGCTCCTGTCGAAGCTCAGGCCAACAAAGATCTTACCATGGCTGTGATCGAATATGCGCGAGGTCTTCCTGTTGTAAAGTCATTCGGTCAGAGCGGAGCATCTACTGCTGCTATCAATAAAGCTATAGCAGACAGCAAGCGTATACACCTGAAGATCGAATGGGGCTTCATTCCTTCCAACTGCGGTCATCATTTAGCGCTGCGCTGCGGTACAGTCGCTCTGGGGCTTGCATCCAGTATTATGGGTATTTCAGGTGAGCTTCCGGTTTCATATATGCTCAGTTTCATCTTCTTCTCATTTATCATATTTATCAGCCTTGAGCCGATAAGTGACAGTTCGCATATTCTCGGAGTTATTGATGACGCGTTTGATCAGCTTGATATGCTGAAGAAAACTGATAATATGATCGACCGTGACGGAAAGGATATAACTCCTGATCATTTCGATATAGAATTCAGTCATGTAGACTTCGGATACGATACAAGAAAGGTACTTAATGACGTAAGCTTTTCTA
This sequence comes from Ruminococcus sp. HUN007, assembly GCF_000712055.1. Taxonomy (NCBI): domain Bacteria; kingdom Bacillati; phylum Bacillota; class Clostridia; order Eubacteriales; family Oscillospiraceae; genus Ruminococcus; species Ruminococcus sp. HUN007. The sequence continues at coordinate 40,467 of NZ_JOOA01000001.1, forward strand.
TTCCGGAGAAAACAAGTACTGCTATTGTAGGTCCGTCCGGTTCAGGTAAGACAACTATCTGCAGCCTTCTTGCAAGATTCTATGACACTGACAAAGGTACGATAAAAGTCGGCGGACATGACATAAAAGAAATGACCTGTGACAGTCTTTTAAAGAATATAAGTATGGTTTTTCAGAATGTATATCTTTTCAATGACACAGTAAGAGCAAACATTCTGTTCGGTAACCCTGACGCAAGTGAGAAAGACATGATAAACGCAGCAAAAAAAGCATGCTGCCACGACTTTATCATGAAACTTCCGTACGGATATGATACAGTTATAGGTGAAGGCGGCGGCACGCTTTCCGGCGGTGAAAAACAAAGAATATCCATCGCCCGTGCAATGCTTAAGAATGCCCCGATAATAATTCTGGATGAAGCAACAGCCAGCATCGATCCGGAGAATGAACACCTAATTCAGAATGCTATTTCTGAACTCACAAGGAACAAAACGATCATCACCATCGCACACAGACTTGCAACTATTGAAAACGCAGATCAGATCCTTGTTGTGGACAATGGTTCAATTATTCAGAAAGGAAAGCATTCCGAACTCATTCAAAAGGAAGGACGATATAAGCAGTTTATCACAATAAGACAAAACGCTGAAAAATGGAGCATCAGCCAGAACTGATATCTTCTGTGATATAAATACTCAAAAATGTGCATACAGGTTTTCACTTGTATGCACATTTTTTGTTTCCTTAAGGAAACGCTGATTTATTCATAAATCAGCGTGGGGCTCCGGGGCGAAGCCCCGCAAATCCCACCTTCGGGAATCCGGCGAAGCCGGATTCCCGGTTTAATCAGTGTTTACTTAAATAAAAGCAGAACGGACATCCAGAATATACTGAACGTCCGTTCTGCAATTATTGAGGTTTATGAAATATCAAAAAGATTAGAAAAATGCGTACCTTTTATTCGTAGTCCACTACATTTACCCATGAAAGAAGGATCTCTTTTTCCTTGTCTTTCTTCTTGACCGACTGTGAAGCGGCAACTACAGGCATCCAGGACTGGACATACTTCTTTTCTGTCTGACTCTTTGTGCAGAAGAGTTCAAGGTATTTCTCAGCACCGGCAATGTTTCCTTCAAGGCAGAATGTGAGATAAGTTCTTGCGGCATCTGCAGAAGCGTTGCCCTGTGTGGCATGAGCCCAGTCTATGATGTAAGGAGTTCCGTCAGGAGTGATGATGATATTTGACGGTGTGTAGTCGCCGTGACAGAGCTTAACGTGCTTCTTCATACCGTCAAGACGTGTGTGAAGATCATACTTTGTAGTATCATCAAGATCAGAAAGATCGATCTTGCGGTTCATCTTGTCTGTGAGACGGCTGAGCAGCGGGCAGCTCTTTGACTGGATCTTCAGCTGCAGGTCAACGAACATTTCCATGTATTCATCATACTTTTTCGGATTGGATGCAATAAGTTCCGAGAGGCTTTCGCCTTCAATGAACTGTGAAACGATCGCCCATTTTCCGTCTAATCTTGTTACTTCAAAAAGCTCCGGAACATTAAGACCAGTCTCCTCAACTCTTGCGTGGTTGAGAGCTTCGTTTAATACATCAGCCTTTGAAAACACTTCATCGAAAAGCTTGATACATCTGTCACCGTCACGGTAGATCTTCTTGTTTATTCTTTCTGAAATGCAGTTTTCAGGTTTCATGCTTTTTACCTCCCCTTTAGCCCTTAGGATATTCTTTTTCAGTAAATGTTTTTTCCGTAGTATGCATTTAAGTACATCTGCTTCATTTCACTCATAAGAGGATAACGCGGATTTGCACCTGTACACTGGTCATCGAATGCATTTTCTGTCATTTCATCAAGTGTTGCGAGGAAATCTTTTTCTGAAATGCCGTAGTCAGCAATAGTATCCTTGATTCCGATTCTGTGACGAAGATCTCTGATAGCAGCGATAAGTTTTTCGAGCTTATCCTTCGGATCCTTACCGCCAAGGCCGAGATAATCAGCTACTTCAGCATAACGTTCGAGAGTGTGAGGATGATCGTACTGCGGGAATGTACCCATCTTAGCCGGCTTTTCGGAAGCGTTGAAGCGAAGTACATCTTCTATAACAAGAGCATTTGCTATGCCGTGAGGAATGTGGTGGTAGGCGCCGAGCTTATGAGCAAGTGAATGGCTTATTCCGAGGAATGCATTTGCAAATGCCATACCTGCCATTGTAGCTGCATTTGCCATCTTTTCTCTTGCTTCAGGATCGTTCGGACCGTTATCGTAGGCACGAGGCAGATATTCGAATATGATCTTGAGTGCCTTGAGTGCAAGACCGTCAGTAAAGTCGGTAGCCATTACTGATGCGTATGCTTCAAGTGCATGTGTAACTGCATCGATACCGGATGCTGAAGTAAGGCCCTTCGGTGCTGACATATGGAAATCGGTATCGATTATAGCCATATCAGGAAGGAGTTCGTAGTCAGCAAGCGGATATTTTACTCCTGTGCTTTCATCAGTGATAACTGCAAAAGGTGTTACTTCCGAACCTGTACCTGCTGATGTAGGAATTGCAATGAAGTATGCCTTCTCGCCCATCTTCGGGAATGTATAAACTCTTTTTCTTATATCCATGAAACGCATAGCCATGTCTGCAAAATCTGCCTCAGGATGCTCGTAAAGCACCCACATGATCTTGGCAGCATCCATTGCTGAACCGCCGCCGAGGGCGATTATAACGTCCGGCTTAAAGGCAGTCATCTGTGCGGCACCTTCCTTTGCACACGCAAGTGTCGGATCAGGTGCTACGTCGAAGAAGGAAGCATGCTGAATGCCGAGTTCATCGAGCTTGTCTGTAATAGCCTTTGTAAATCCGTTTTCGTAGAGGAACTTGTCAGTAACCACGAAAGCACGCTTTTTATCCATTACTGTTTTAAGTTCGTCAAGCGCCACCGGCAGGCAGCCTCGTTTCATGTACACTTTTTCAGGAACTCTGAACCAGAGCATATTCTCTCTCCTTTCGGCAACGGTTTTAATATTGATAAGATGCTTTACTCCGACGTTCTCACTGACTGAATTGCCGCCCCATGAGCCACATCCAAGCGTGAGTGAAGGTGTAAGGCTGAAATTATATATGTCACCGATACCGCCCTGTGATGAAGGTGTATTGACGAGAATACGGCAGGTCTTCATTCTGCTTCTGAATTCTTCAAGCTTTGCCTGTTCAGTAAGTAAGTTGAGATAAATGGATGAGGTATGACCGTAACCGCCGTCGGCAATGAGCTTTTCAGCCTTGTCAAAGGCATCCTTTATATCCTCTGCCTTGTACATTGCAAGTACAGGGGAAAGCTTTTCGTGAGCAAATTCTTCTGAAAGATCTGTACTGTCTACCTCACCGATAAGGATCTTGGTACCTTCTGGAACTTTAACTCCGGCAAGTTCGGCAATTCTGCACGCGCTCTGACCAACGATCTTCGCATTGAGTGCGCCGTTTATAAGAATGGTCTTGCCGACCTTTTCCTTTTCGGCCTTTGTGAGGAAGTAGCATCCGCGGGCTGCAAATTCAGCTTTTACTTTGCTGTAAACATGCTTGTGAACAATAGTAGACTGTTCTGAAGCACATATCATACCGTTGTCAAATGTTTTTGAATGGATTATCGAGTTTACAGCCAGAATAATATCTGCAGTTTCATCGATGATAGCCGGTGTGTTTCCGGCACCTACACCGAGAGCCGGCTTTCCGCTTGAATAAGCAGCCTTGACCATTCCCGGGCCACCAGTTGCAAGAATAATGTCTGCTTCAGCCATTACGAGATTTGTCATTTCAAGGCTCGGTACATCGATCCATGAAATAATGCCTTCAGGAGCTCCAGCCTTTACAGCAGCCTCAAGCACGATTTTTGCAGCTTCGATCGTAGACTTCTTTGCTCTCGGATGCGGGCTGATGATGATACCGTTTCTAGTCTTAAGTGCAAGAAGTGACTTGAAGATTGCTGTGGAAGTAGGGTTTGTTGTCGGGATGACAGCAGCAATAAGACCGATAGGTTCAGCAATTCTTGTGATTCCGGCAGCTTTGTCTTCCTCAATGATACCGCATGTTTTTGTGTTTCTGTAGGTGTTGTAGATATACTCAGAAGCAAAGTGATTCTTGATTACTTTGTCTTCAACTATACCCATGCCTGTTTCTTCAACAGCAAGCTTTGCAAGCGGTATTCTGTTCTTGTTTGCAGCAGTAGCAGCAGCAAGAAAGATCTTATCGACCTGTTCCTGCGTAAATGAAGCAAACTGCTTCTGCGCATTTCTGACTCTTTCGATTGCAGCTTCCAGCTTTTCTACGCTGTCAACTATTTCGTAGTTCTTCTTATCCATTTTTACCTCCCGGATTTTATAATATTTATGTGAACATAAATTGTAAATCTATTATCATTATTTACGAACACAAAAAATCAGGACACTCTTATTTACTGTGTAACTGATTATTTACGCGCAACACCTGTATCTCTTGCAGCCTGTGCTACTGCCTCAGCAACAGCTTTCGGAACATTCTTGTCAAGAGCGCTCGGAATTATGTAATCCGCGCTGAGTTTATCATCAGTAACAAATGAAGCGATCGCTCTTGCAGCTGCGATCTTCATCTCATCATTGATATCGCTTGCGCATACATCAAGTGCTCCCCGGAAAATGCCCGGGAATGCAAGAACATTGTTTATCTGGTTAGGATAATCGCTTCGTCCGGTTCCGACTACGGCTGCTCCGGCAGCAATTGCATCTTCCGGCATGATCTCCGGTGTAGGATTTGCCATCGGGAAAATGATCGGATCCTTTGCCATCGACTTGACCATTTCACGTGTAACGCAGCCTGGTGCAGATACGCCAATGAAAACATCTGCGCCTTCTATTACATCCTTAAGAGTTCCCTTTCTCATCTGCTTGTTAGTGATCTCCGCCATTTCCTCCTTGACAGGATTCATGTCTTCAGTTCTGCTCTTGTAAACTGCGCCCTTTCTGTCACAGAGCACAACGTCTTTGAGACCCATGGAGATAAGGAGCTTTACTATCGCAATACCGGCAGCACCGGCACCGCTTGTAACGACTCTTATCTCATCTATTTTCTTGCCGACAACCTTAAGTGCATTCATCATAGCTGCAAGTGTAACAACAGCTGTGCCGTGCTGGTCGTCGTGGAAAATCGGAATGTCACAGCATTTTTTCAGTTCTTTCTCTATTTCAAAGCATCTCGGAGCTGAAATATCTTCAAGATTTACACCTCCGAATGAACCGGCAAGAAGTTTCACCGTATTTACTATATCGCTTACTTCCTTTGAACGTATACAAAGCGGTACGGCATCAACATCACCAAACGCCTTGAAAAGCGCGCACTTGCCTTCCATAACCGGCATACCTGCTTCAGGTCCGATATCTCCGAGGCCGAGTACAGCTGTTCCGTCTGTCACAACCGCAACAAGGTTTGAACGTCTTGTAAGCTCATAGCTTTTACTTACATCTTTCTGAATTTCAAGGCAAGGCTCAGCAACACCCGGCGTATAAGCCAGAGAAAGATCCTCCGTTGTCTCCAGAGGAGTACGGCAGGTGACTTCGATCTTGCCTTTCCATTCATAATGCTTCTTCAGCGATTCTTCTGCGTAATTCATTTATAAAGATCCTTTCGCTTGATTTCTGGCAAACGAATAAAATTTGTGTTCGCCGTAGGTTAGCACTTGCTAACCTATTATAATTATAAATGTACTGAAATAAAATATCAAGGGCAAAACCTTCCGTTCCGGAAAAAACGTAAATACCAACAAAAAGTAATTTACAATCATGAAATCTTTTGTATTTAGTTACCTCTCGCTAACTGTTTTGCATCATTTCAATATAAATAAGTCATGACCGATAACAGTTATTCCTGCGGCATATGATCGCCGAACAAAAACGGCTAAAACAGCAAAAGATCGTCTCTGTTCTCATCCGACAGAGGCGATCTTTTGTTAGTTTCAGTTCTAAATATTTACGCATTTCTCGAGAATATCTTTCGTTTCTTTCCAGTTTGGAAGCATTACCTGAAGCAATGAATAAAACTTCTTTGAATGATTCGGATAGACAAAGTGACAAAACTCGTGATAAAGAACATACTCTATACAGAATTTTGGGGCTTCAATCAGTCGTTTGTTCAGTATAATGGTTTCTTTCTCTGGAAGACAGCTCCCCCATCTCGAAGACATTTCCCTTATTTTCAGTTCAGGAAAAGGAAGATCATAACAAGCAAATCTTCTGTATACATTCTGCATCACTTCTTCAAAAACTGATTTGCTGTACGATTCGATCCATTCAGTGAATTGTTCCATTATGCGTGGTTTATAATCCAGACGAAGTGCATTAATCTGAACGTATACACCATCGCATACTACTGATTCGTGAAAGCTTTTAACTATTTTCAGACGATGATTTCTGCCAAGAAGAGTTATATTTTCACCGTTCACATACTGAAGTTCTGAAGAAGGTGCGATGTTACAATCAAATTCAGCAACGTGTTTCAGAATATAGTTTTTTCGACTGATAACAAAAGAATCTATCTCGCTGACAGGAACATCTTCAGATGCAGATACATAAATACTGCTGTCATTGGTTATTCGCAGATTTATATTTTTTACTTTTTTTCTTTCAAGAATAAAACTAATAGATTGGTTTTCCGTTTTAACTACTCTTGATTCAGATGAAACATTTAGCATCCGTACCTCCCGTGCGCTGACTGCTTAATCGTTTCCGTAATCGCATCCTGCGTCTCAACTGTCATGCCCCATTCGTATTTGTCACTGTAACAATAAAGTACATAATCAAATTCGCGATTAATTTTCTTATTAATTTCAGTGTTGCTTTCCCAGTCAACCTTACAGTTTTCCTGCATTATCTTTGCGATTTCAAGTGAAAGTTCTGCTTTTATATCGTCAGAGATTTCAGCATTAATCCTTTCATTAAGTATAGTCGAAATTATGTAGTAATATACCTGAGCATTAGAATTATGCTGAATAGCTGAAGGAAACTGTATTTCCACTTTACCTTCTGAATAATCTTTTTTAATTTGATTCATTCTTGAAAGATATTCAGCTTCGCTTATAATCTGATTTCGATATTGTTCAAGCGCCTTCTCTATCTTTTCAGAGAACTTCTGATAAAATGCAGGATTTTCATCACGCTTCAAAGCAATACTTCTGGTAAGCCTGTATCGTATAGCATCAGCTTTTGCTCTGTCTGTACTGAGCCCGCTAAGTATCTCTTCCATTCCCTGAGAGTCGAGTATATCTACCGGAGCGGTTATTTTCTTAAGACCAGTAACAGAAAGGTTTCTGTCTAAAAGATTCTGCATAATAGGTTCATATTCCTTATTATCTACTGCATCCGAATATCTAAGTTTAACAACTTGCCTGAGTTTGGAAAAGAATATAAAATCATTCTTAAATGTCTTCATTAAATCATCCGGAACAGCGTCATATGCCTTCTCCGAACCAACTACTAACGAAAGCGATTTGCCAAAATCACAAAGACGATTATAAAAATCATTTCTTCTTTTTTCATCTTCAAGACTATCACTGAATTCATTAACATCAGTTTTATTTCTAACTAAAGAAAACATATCAATGATTTGTGAATGCGCATTTCTTAAATCACCAACTGCTTTCATTACATCAATTACAGCTCCGCTGATCTCAGAACCGTCGAATCCTTCAAGTCCTGCACCACTGTACATATTCATTGCATCATCGAGCTTCTTAATAAGACCGCGATAATCAACGACAAGGCCGAAATCTTTTCCTTCACAAATTCGATTGGTTCGAGCTATAGCCTGTAGAAGTGCATGTTCCTTCAGTTCTTTGTCGATATAAAGCACCTGGCATAACGGCGCATCAAATCCAGTAAGAAGTTTGCTGCAGACTATAAGAATATCAATCTCACCGTCTATGAATTTGTCCTTTAAAGCATCTTCATACTTATCTTCATTGCCATACTGTTTCATCATTTTATTCCAGTATGCAATCACTTTATTATCAGTTTCCGAAAGAATATCATCTTCTCCTTCACGCTTATCCGGTGCTGATATAACAACAGCACAGTTCAGATTGCCAAGCAGTTCAAATGCCTCAAGATATCTTACAGCATCTCGCTTGAAATTTACTGCAAGCATAGCTTTCATACCAGTGTCCTTTATGGACTCTGTAAAATGAACATCAATGTCCATTGCTATTCTGTTTATTCTTGCATCAGTAGACGAAAGGCGCTTTATACTGCTCCATTTTTTCTTCAGGTCTTCCCGCTCACGTTCATTCAATCTTTTGGTTGTTCTTTCAAACCACATATCTATGTTTTCTTCATCAACCTTCTGATCAATGAATCGTCCTTCATAGATAATCGGAACAATAGCTTTATCCTCTACGCCGTCTTTTATTGTGTATTTATGGATATAGCCAGAACCACCGAATCTTCCGACTGTTGATTTTTCTTTTTTCATAAGCGGAGTTCCGGTAAATCCGAGGTAACAGCCACGCGTAAATACCATTCTCATTTTGGCAGCCATTGTACCATAATTGCTTCTGTGGCTTTCGTCTACAAGCACGAAAATGTTATTATTATCAAGTTTTACTTTCTGATTTGCTGCAGCAGTAAATTTATTGATTACTGTTGTAATAACATCAACCTTATTGCTGTTTATAAGATCTATAAGATGTTTACCTGTCGATGCTTTTGCTGGAGAAAGTCTTGTATGCGCAAATGTGCTCGCTATTTGTTTATCAAGATCTTTACGGTCTGTAACAATAACTACTCTTGGATTACAATCAGACATCTCCATCAGTATATACTTTGCAAGCATAACCATGGTCAATGACTTACCACTGCCCTGCGTATGCCATATAACACCACCCTGCCTGTTTCCGTATTCATCAAAAGTATTGATCGTTTTGATTATGTTCCGTATAGCAAAGAACTGCTGATGTCTACAGATTTTCTTTATATTCGCATCAAATACGATGAAATATCTTGTTATTTCCATCAGTCTTTCAGGAGACAGTAACGATACTATGTCTTTATCCTGCTGGGTAACTGTTCTGTCAATTACTGTACTCTCAAGTATTTCATCACGCCATGACACATCTTCTTCACGCCACACATTCCAGAATTTCTTTGCTGTTCCCGTGGTCGCATATTTTACATTGTTTGTGTTTGTACCCATTACCACCTGAGCAAATTTGAAAAGCTGAGGAGTATAATCGTTTTTCTGATTACGTATCATCTGTTCAACAGCTCTGTCAACAGAAAGCAAAGGACTTTTACATTCAATTACTGCAAAAGGTATACCGTTAATAAAAAGAACTATGTCCGGCCTTGTATCGTTTCTGCGATCAATACTGTGTACAGAAAATTCTTCAGCTATATGAAATACGTTATTGGACGGGTTTTCCCAGTCAATGTATTTCATATTAAACTCCTGCGTTCTTCCGTCAGGTAATGTTTCCGGAAAACTCTTTCCAAGCATAATAGCATTATAAACTTTTTCACTGGAAACAACAAGATTATCTGCAAGTGGTTCATCCAGTTCGTTTACTGCTCTGTTGATATTATCTTCAGAGAATTTAAATGTTTCTCCGCAGAAATCATAGCTGTTTATTTTCTCAAGCTGCTCTTTTAGAATCTGTCTCAATAAAACATTATAATGATTTCCACGGTTGTCATCACACTGTTCGACTGAAATATACTCATAACCAAGTTTAATAAGTAAATCAATTGCAGGACGTTTGCTGATATTATTTTCAAGGTATTCGCTGCTGTTCATAAAATCACCTCAGTTCAGGAACATTAGATAACTCAGTTATAACTACAGGTACGTCTTCTTTTCCTATAAGCATTTGTTCATTTGAAAAAATATATAGTTTATTCATATTTTCTTCATAATAAGCATTTGCAACAAGATAATAATCATTATTATCTGTTAATATCACTCTGGAATTTACCACTCTATGATTTCCAGTAATATAAGGATTCTCTCGGCTTTGATCTTCTCTTAAATTACTGTAATTTTCTTCTTCATCTAATGATACTATTCGAAAACATTTTTCTCTTGCTGCTTTATTCTTTCCATATCCGCCAGCATACAAAACCATAATAACAGCTGTGATTATGAAAAAACTTGCAATCAAAAAATAACCTTTTTTCCTAGACGTCTGTACATTGTCAGTCATATTATTTCCAACCGACTCTATACTGACCTGATACATTCGATTTCTTGCATTTGACAGATGAACAAAGATATTTCTTAATTTTAAAGATTTCCGACATTTAACATAATAATTAAAACTTCTTTTAGGATGAAATATTACAACATGTAAAAACGTTAGTATATCAAAATAAATTGACAATGTAAATGGCAGTCCAATACAAAATGCAACAACTATTTCGATTACTATTCGCATCATAATATAAGATAAACCAGTGAAGTGTACTGCAATAACTGATAACACAGGTAAAAGATAAACTAACCCGAATAATTCACGAAACTTCGGAACGCTGTGAAAAATTATGAATTTCTAAAAATCAATTTTCAAAAGTGAAAATTCGGAATATTTGCCACTATAAAACAGTTCGAGATGGTACACCTATCCTGTAAATATATTTTTTTTGATTTTTCGATTTTCAAAATACTTGGTTTTCCACAACTATTCATTCAGCTGTACATAAAGCTGTTGAATATTGATATACGTTTCTATAATATCGCTCTTGTGTACGCAATTGCTGCAGAACTTAAAGTATTTGTATCTGGACTTGCATACAATTTTTCCTGCTACTTTGAATATAGCCATACGTATAGTATTGGCATTACAGTTTCTAAGTCTTTTACTCAAGGCAAATCTTCTAAACAGATTGAAGATGTTGTATGCAAGCGCATGGATAAGAAATCGGTTAGCGTTTACAGTCATCGACTTACTGCTGACATGTCGGAATCCAAATTCGTTCTTACCTTCCTTGATGAAGTTTTCCATAGCACCGCGTTTACAGTATGCATTGATGAGCTGCTGCGCTTCGCTTTTCATTGAAGTAACAACAAAGGTGTACATGTAAATCATCTGGCCGTATGGTTTTTCAATTTTGAAAACAACACGTCTCGGGTGTTTCCACGAGGAAGCCTGATATTCGAATTCTCCGTATGTACATGCATAGTCAAGCGAATTCAAATCTACAGCTGTTTTCAAATCTTTAAGTTTAGCTTCTGCGAGCTGTCTGAGTACATTATTTTCCTTCAGCCTGATTACATAGCTGATACCATACTTTTCACAAAGATCATATATTTCCGGAGCGGCAAAACCGCTGTCTCCTCTGAGCATACAGTTCATATCAGGATATGATTCAGTATACTCTTTGAATATTGGTTCAAGAAAATCTGCAGCATCTTTACTGCAGTATTTTGATCCTTCGCGTAATTCAGCTCCAATGAGGTCTTTGGTTAATGCATCATAGCATAGTAATGGATGATATCCAACGTTCTGATAATGAAAGTTGAAGGCTGTGCCTTCCTGATTCCCATAAGTATCAAGCAATGTTGAATCCAAGTCAAAGACTATGAATTCAGGTCTTTTAATTGCATAAGCTATTCTTCTTAACTCAGTCAGTATACAGTTAAGCTGCTTGATTGTAGTTCCATCTGCGCGGCTGAAAAATCTTGACATTGATGACTGTGAAGCAATGCGATCCTTGTTTAGGGAAGTTGTGAGAACATGTTCATGAGCAAGCTCATTAGCATCGTAATCGTTGTAGTATGAAAGAAAAATCTGTGAAATTGCCTGATGAAGATTATCTGCGTCAGTGTGAAATCTAACAGCGGAATCTTTTGTTTTAAACAGCTGAAACAGCTTTTTTATACCTGTTACATGCATGAATTCTTCTATCAAAAGGGCACCGGAATCTGACGTTAAATCGCCACCATCGAAATTAAATTTCACAGAACTATTGAATTTAAATGAAAAATCGCTTATACTATTAATCATGAGAGCTTCTCCTTTGTTATTTTGTTGTTTGGCGATTTCAATTATAACAAATTTGAAGCTCTTTTTCTATACCATAGCTTCACTTTTTAGGTGAAACATGAAAAACTTTTTAAATTACATGATTATGTGGCTGAAAAGAGTTTCTTTATGCCGCGATGAATAATTCAGGACTAATATTCCTAAAAAGACTATTTTAATTTTTAACTTCGTAGATTCTTTGTGACAAAACAAAAATATATACAAAGATACAACGTTTAAACATAGTGCTGCTAATCCCAAAAATCCATTCGAAAGTAATTTGAAAATAGTAGTTGATAATTCTATGTTTGTCCATGATTCGTCAACATTAAAATAACCTAAATATGAACTTTGGCTTATATATATTAAAAACGTGATCACAGCGCCGATAACAGGAATCAACGCAGCAATTCCGCTAAACACTAATCCATATTTATCTTTTAGTTTTTCAGCTATACTATTTAATGAATTAGTGCTGTTTTCATCATTACTTTGACTATTGTTATCTATTATTTCTTCATTAGTCATTAACACATCTCACCTTACCTGTAAGTAACAACTGCATGAGTGCTTTCTTCTTTTTCTTTTCGGCTTCTAACTTACGCTGATGAAGGGTGATTAAGCCGTCAACACTGGTGAGAAATTCAGCTATACGCTTTTGTTCTTCGTAATATGGTGATACCATAATTTCACCTGACAACCATTCATCGTTTGAAATATTCATGGTGTTTTTTACACCTTTTCTTACCAAAGGACTAAGATAGTTATTTGTCTTTTGAGGGGTATCAAAACAATAGTAAATGAATTTAGAGTCGTTCCCCTCAGTTGTTACATTAACTATATAAAGTGGCGATATTATACCTGTTTCCTCGGCTACAATCTTTATTATTCCGAATGGTTTTGCCTGCAATGGTGAACGAGTATAGATGATGTCACCTGTCTCAACAACCTTATAATTGGATATATCTTCACCGGCAAAACTTCTACCCTGAAACCTGATTTGATTGACACAACCGAATTCATCTGAAACCGATAAAACATCTTGTTTTGTATACTGATTTCCGTTCTTTCGTGTGGCAATTTCAAGTATTTCTGACAACTTGCGCTGTTTCCAAGCATCAGTAAATCCCTTAAATCTCAACTCCGGATATCTGCTTCCTTTCTTCGGGAACATTTTTTCCAGATATGCTTTTTTCAGTTTCTTGAGGGATTCTACTTTCTGCTCCTGAAGGGAGATTAGTTTGTCCTGGGTGGTGAGGATGGAGGCGATTTTTTGTTGTTCTACAAGCGATGGTAGTTGACAGCTTACTTTAACAAAAGATTTCCAATATAATCTTTTTCTAAAATCAGTTACTCCATAAGATAAATCATTAATCTGGCCAATGATATCTTTGCTTCTAAGAAGATAATTCATAAACATTGGATAAATTTGAGGCATCGTTAATATGTGTGGTAACTTTTCCGCCTCTGTTCTTTATCCTTTTGCTGCTATTAGAGAAACCAGCGTGTGTGGATATCAGTGTCAAGGGTTTCCGCGTAGCGGTGCTTGCACCCTTGATACTGATATTCACATATGCTACAATTTCTAATTGCAGAAGAAGGATGAACGCTAATTCCAAGGCAGTCTAACATCAATGCCTGAGCATCTCAGCATTATCATAGCTAACATGTTATCGATATTTCTGAAGCCATAGGCCATACGTATAGATAGTTTTATCTTGTTGTTAATTGCTTCAACTCTTGCGTTCGAAAGATGATATTTTATCGTGTTCAGAATCGATTTTCTATGACGATTGATTTTCTTTTGTAGCTCAACAAACTTTGGCAAACGACAATGTCTTGCCCACTTAATCCATGCATCAAGTTTTTCTTCAGCCTCCTCAGCTGTATCACTATGAAAGACGTATCTAAGCGCTTCTTTAAGTTTGTAAGCTCTGAATAGTTTAGGATCTGTTTTCGATATCCAGTCAATCTTGTCAGCTTGCCTGGACGTGAGTTTTTCCATCGACTTTCCTAATATGAGCTTGGATGTCTTTATTTCTTTAGCAACGTCAATCGTCTTCGGAGTATCCTTGGGCTTACGACCACGTTTGGCTGGTCTTTTACATAGTGCTACTTCCTTTTTGATTGAACGCCATGTATCTACGCGCATATCGTCAAGTGCTTCCATTGCCCAGCTGATTACGTGAAAAGGATCTACATAGCGCTCAGCGTTTGGACAGTATTCTTTTATACATTCATCAATCCATTTAGCTCCGTCTCCGGATACGAGTTGTATGTTTGCTCTCTGTTCTTCTGTTAGCTGATCAAAGAATGAAGAAAACACACTTTTACCATGACCTTCAGATGCCCATATCACCTTTCCGGTATCATGGTTTATCACCGTCGTTATGTATTTATGACCTTTCTTGTAGCTTGTTTCATCTACACCGATTCTAAAGAGATTATTAAATCTTTTTTCAGGGTCAGTATCAAGTGCATCGTTTACTCTTTTAACGATTGCTCCAACGGTACCCCATGAAATTCTCATGAATTCTGAAACTGCAACTTTAGAACAATTAACAGCCAGCCAGGCTGTTATCTGCTCAAAATCATAGGTGAAACCTGAGTTATGCCTTGCCCACGGAAACTGACATGTAACTACTCCGTGTTCAGGACACCTGACTCTGCATGATGGGGCTACAAGTATCACTTTGTATGTTGACCAGTCACATGCTCGCCACGTTCTTGCTCCATAGTTTCCTGCATCATATACTTTACATTTCCTGCCGCAGATTCCGCATCTGCACTGATGTCCTTTGGTTGCATGGACCTTCCTGTTTTAATTTTTTCTCGTCAAAAAAATCATAACAGATATCATATGCTTTTTCAATTTTTTACGGCTTTTTCTGCGATTTTATTTCCACACATGTTAATGAAGAGCCATAAATTTTTTCATTTGGAATTGCTGAAATATAAGCTGGACTAACCATTCCTTCATTTGTAACAACTCCAATTGCCCCCTGCCATGCACGCATCATATTAAAAACCACATCGCCGCTATATACGTGCTTATATACTGATTTATCTTCACTTCGTTTCACTTTCTTACCTAAATCTTCCTCTTCAAGTTCACCATCAGATACACCCGTATGAATTGACACCGTTAAGATTTGAAGTGAATCATTACCTCTTTCATTACGTTCTATATAAAGATCGTCAAGTTTATAGCATTCCCAATTTTCAGGAATAATCTTTTTCCCGACTTTTTTATATCCCATCGGCACAACACCATTTTCTATATCTTCTATCCTTTTCTTAACTTCTAGTGTCATATAATTCACCATCCTTTTTTATTTTCTATGGAATTTCAAGTTTAATATTGCTTATTATCTGTATTCTACATAGTATCAATTTGACACTTTGTGGCCTCTAAAGTATCAACCAAAGTATCAGTTTGACACTTTGAAACCTCTAAAGTGTCAACCGAAGTGTCTGTTTGACACTTTGAATCCTCTAAAGTATCATTCAAAGTATCAGACTGACACTTTAGAATTTATGGAGTATTTATTACCGTCTGCTTTTACGGCATCTTTACCACCTTTTCCCAACACAGTTTTTCGTCTCTTCTAGCACCATTTTCGACTTCTCTGGCACCATTTTCAGCTTCTCTAGCACTGTTTTTCAGCTTCTCTAGCACTGTTTTCAGCTTCTCTAGCACCATCTATACCGAACTTTATACCGAACTCTTTACCGAACTCTTTACCGAAACTTTGACGGTATAAAGTTATTATTCATCTGCATCCGAAATCAAACTTCTTCTCTGTTTCCTTTCAATTTGCGAAATACTTCTGTCGGGTGTCGGAAGGTCTTCCGGCATTGTACCGCCAAGATCAGCGATGGTCTGCCTTACTTTCGCACCGACTTCGTAGTGTGTTTTGTTTGCTTCGTCTTTTCTGGTTATATTATCACGTCTGAGTTTTTCATCAGTCTGTGTTGCACGGAAGAGATTTGCTGCAAGTTCTGTGCTTCCCATATGGTCGAGAATCTTCTGGTTTTTCTTTAAACCTTTACGTTCATGTATAGCTTTGGCGTCCAGTCCACCGTAAAGCCCTCTATAGCCGTAATTCTGAAAAATCGCATAATCCTTCGGAGTTACAGCTCCGGCCATCTGTGCTGCTTCGGCGAGCGATTTGTTGTGGAATTTCATTTCTTTTCTTACAGCAAGACGTTTCTGATCTTCATCCAGATCTTCGTAATTTTCAATAAGCTCCTGCTGTCTTGTTTTTACAGCAAAATACGTCTGGCCGAGAGCAATGACTTCTTTTCTCGGATCGCCGTTCATAACGATAAGATAGCATGCATACCGAGACAACATATAGTCATCTATATTTCTTTTAGAACTACTTCCGAGATCGACCATTTTGCCGACGTTGGCAAAATGGTCAGAAGACGTATTTCCTGAGTTTTCGCAAGCCTGCTTCGCCTTATCAATAACCTCAGAAAACCTTCTCCACTGTTTGTACTCCAATACATTTTGTAACTCACGAGCATACCAGAATTCTTCTCCGTATTCATTTACATGTTTGATTTCTTCGAAAACCTTTTCTGAATATTTTTCAATTTCACTCATTTTTCCATACTCCTTTTTTTCAATGTATCATTATTCCGAAACCTTTTCCGAAATCTTTTCCGACATCTTTACCGACATCTTTACCGCCATCTTTACCGACATCTTTACCGACAATCTTTACCGACACTTATTCCGCCAATGTGGCGGAATAACGGCGGATTAAATGGGGGGGAATAAAAAAAGATATCTGATCGTAATTATAATCCAAGCTCCTTCAAATATGCATCCATCTGCTTCTGAACTTCATCGATTTCTTTGTCGATTGCCTTTATTTCCTCACGTACAGCATCGATATCTATCGGTTCTTCCTCTTCAAAAGTATCAACATATCTTGGAATGTTCAGATTATAATCGTTCTCAACTATCTCTTCCTTTGAAGCAACGTAGCTGTATTTATCGACATTCTCACGCTTTTTATAAGTATCTACGATCTTCTCGATATCACAATCACGCAGGTTATTCTGATTCTTGCCTTTTTCGAAATTACCTTCACCACTGGCATCGATAAACAGTACATCATGAGTACCGCGGTTCTTTTTGAAAACAAGAATACACGCCGGAATACCAGTACCGTAGAACAGATTTGCCGGAAGTCCGATAACTGCATCGAGAAGATTGAAATCTATTATCTCCTTACGGATCTTCCCCTCACTTGCTCCGCGGAAAAGAACACCGTGCGGAAGAACAACTGCCATTCTGCCTCCGTCTTCATCAAGGCAGTTAAGCATATGAAGTACAAATGCATAGTCACCCTTTGATGACGGAGGAACGCCCCAGGCAAATCTGCCGTAAGGATCAAGTGAAGCAGTCATTTTCTCTTTCTTCTTATCCTCACCGCTTACAGCTGAAAGGAAGCCACTGTCCCATTTATCGAGTGAGAACGGAGGATTGGCAACCACACACTGGAACTTCATGAGTTTATCATCTTTGATATTCTGCGGATTAGCCAGCGTATCGCCCTGCCAGATCTTTGCGTCGTCAACGTTATGAAGGAACATGTTCATCGTACAAAGCGCCCAGGTCTGATTGTTTACTTCCTGACCATACACGGCTACCTTGTGCGAAGGAACTTTTTTATACGCTTTCAGAAGCAGACCGCCCGAGCCGCAGGTTGGATCGTAAATACGGTCATTTTCCTTCGGCTCAACAAGTTCAGCTACAAGCTTTGACACGTTGTTAGGCGTAAAGAACTCACCGCCTTTTTTACCGGCATCGGAAGCAAAGTTTGCTATCATGTACTCGTAGGCATCACCAATGATATCCGCACTGTCGAGCTGTGAAGGGCTGAGATCAAGTGTCTGGAAATCTTCAAGAAGATTACGTAAAATCGCATTCTTGTCCTTCGTCTCACCAAAGTCAACAGTAGAGTTAAAATCAATAGCTCTGAAAACATTTCTTAGTTTTTCACTGTTGTTATTTTCAATCTCAGCAAGAGCAACGTTTATTTTCTGTCCGATCTCATTATCGTTTCTGTTCTTATACAGATAATCAAAAGTAGAAGTTTCAGTAAGGGCGAAACGTTCATTTCTCATTGCACGTTCAACTCTTGCCATGTCGCCCTTGTACTTTTCAGTGTATTCTTTCTTTGTTTCTTTATAAACGTCATTAAGGTACTTTACGAAGAGCATAGCAAGAATATAATCCTTGTAACGAGAACTGTCTATTTTGTTTCTGAAACTGTCGCAGGCACTCCAGAGTACCTTTTCAATATCGCTTTTACCTGTCATTGTAACATTCCTCACATTCTGTTTATTTTATTTATCAATGCTTTGTAATACTGTTCTTTTTTCATCTTAAGCTCTTCAAGAAGTTTTAATTCTGCAGAAGCAAGCTTATAAACTTCAATTACATTTTTCTGTTTCTCACAAGCCGGTAAATCTATTTCAGTTTCCCCGACAAGTGTTGGTTTTATCTGTTTAAGAATTCCGGCACAACTCATATTGAATTTCTTTTTAATTCTGTCTTTGTTCATATACCACGCAATGTATTCCGGATCGGCTTTTTTATTTCTTACTCTGACAATAACAAAGTGAGACGGAATAACCAGTCCTGAATACTTTTCGTTTATATAGACCGCAGTATACGGTTCTGATGTTTTTATGATCACATCACCGGTCTGTGTAAGGTAGTTTGAAGGAAGCTCCTCTTCAGTATAATACGGAATCAGTTCATTCATGATAATCTCGCAGTTACTGTTTACCGCCTTAAGATTAAGCTGTCTGTATTCAAAACCTTTTTCCTTGTCCTTCGCTTCTTTTCTTGAAAGTACAAGACCGGTTTTGACCGAAGCTATTTCACTTAGTTTCATATGTCCTCCGATAAATTTATTGTTATGATAGTCATGTAACCCTATGATTTAATTATAACCTCTGATAAAAAGGTTGTCAATAGTTTTTTGAAATTTATTTTTGTTATGTATTCTATGTAACTTAATGATTATATGATTACGTTCAGAGCTCCGGCAGTCACAGTTCTGCAAAACAGAAACATTTTGAAGTTAGCATCCTATAACTGATGTGTCATAAAAAAACACAGCTCCCTCAGGAAAAGGAACTGTGTTTAAGTAGATTACGTATTATGGATATAGGATTTGGTAAATCAGTATGTCTTTGATGCGCACTGCATCTGAACGGCGTCAGGGATCGGGGCTTGCGCCCCGGGGCCTTTACGCCTTAGCAGTATTATTTTTTTACGTGGAAAGCGTTAATACCTGGATAGCATGCAGAATCGCCGAGTTCTTCTTCAATTCTGAGGAGCTGGTTGTACTTTGCAACTCGTTCTGATCTTGAAGGAGCACCTGTCTTGATCTGGCATGTGTTGAGGGCAACTGCAAGGTCAGCAATTGTTGTGTCTGCTGTTTCACCTGAACGGTGTGATGAAATAGCTGTGTAGCCGGCAGCGTGTGCCATTTTGATAGCTTCGAGTGTTTCTGAAACAGAACCGATCTGGTTGAGCTTGATGAGGATTGAGTTACCTGCACCAAGTGAGATACCCTTTGAAAGACGTTCTGTATTTGTAACGAAGAGGTCATCACCAACGAGCTGAACCTTATTACCGATCTTTGCAGTCATTCTCTGCCAGCCTTCCCAGTCTTCTTCGTCAAGACCGTCTTCGATAGAGATGATCGGGTACTTGTCTACGAGTGATTCCCAGTGAGCGATAAGTTCATCTGATGTGAATTCCTTACCTGACTTAGGCTGCTTGTAGAAGCCCTTGCCCTTTTCGCTCTTCCATTCTGATGAAGCTGCGTCCATAGCGATCATAAAGTCCTTGCCAGGTTCGAAACCTGCAGCCTTGATAGCTTCGAGGATCTTTTCGATAGCTTCTTCATCGCTTGTAAGCTTGTTAGGAGCGAAGCCGCCTTCGTCACCGACAGCAGTAACGTCGCCCATGTCTTTGATGAGCTTCTTGAGTGTGTGGAACACTTCTGCACACCAGCGGAGACCTTCCTTGAATGAAGGAGCGCCTACAGGCATGATCATGAATTCCTGTGTGTCAACTGCACTGTCTGCGTGAGCACCGCCGTTGAGGATGTTCATCATAGGTACAGGAAGCTTTGTTCCCTGAATGCCGCCGAGGAATCTGTAAAGCGGGATTCCGAGAGCTGTTGCAGCAGCACGTGCTGAAGCGATGGAAACAGCAAGGATAGCGTTGGCACCAAGCTTTGACTTGTCCTTTGTTCCGTCTGCAGCGATTATAGCCTTGTCTATTGCATAAATATCTGAAGCATCCATTCCTGTAAGAACATCATTGATAACTGTGTTGATATTTTCCACAGCCTTCTGAACGCCCTTGCCGAGATAGCGTGACTTGTCTCCGTCACGGAGCTCAAGCGCTTCGAATTCACCGGTTGAAGCACCGCTCGGAGCAGTACCTCTGCCTACTGTTCCGTCTGCAAGATAAACTTCAGCTTCAACAGTAGGATTTCCGCGTGAATCAAGAATCTCGCGGCCGACAACCTTTTCAATTTCTAAAAAATCCATATTATTTTACTCCTTATCTGCCGCTTTAAATATGCGGCTTATCAGTATTATTAAAGTGAAGGCGAATTTCGCTCACTAAATAATCAAAGTTCTTTCAGACTTAAGGCGGAAAGCTCGCACTTCTTTCCGCCTTTTGAAAGAAGTCTGAGAATATGAATTATTGATTAGCCTTTGCTAACCGTTTATTATTTTATCATAATAGTTAGCCTTTGTCAACTGTTATTTTATAATTAATCATCCAAGAGCCGTATCAAGCGCCATCATAAGAGTAAATCCAACCGAAAACATTAAAACACCGATATTTGAGTGCTCGCCTTCAGATATTTCAGGAATAAGTTCCTCAACGACAACGTAGATCATTGCACCTGCAGCAAAACTGAGCAGGTACGGCATTGCCGGAAGTATAAGTGATGAAAACAGTATGGTAAGAATCGCACCCGCCGGTTCCACAGCTCCTGAAAGAACACCTCCGCAGAAGGCTGCAGATTTTTTCTTTCCTTCCGCACGCAGAGGCATTGAGATGATCGCACCTTCCGGAAAGTTCTGTATCGCAATTCCAAGTGCAAGAGCAAACGCTCCGCCGGACGACATCTCTTCCGTTCCTTGCAGGAGTCCTGCGTAGACAATACCGACTGCCATTCCCTCAGGAATGTTGTGAAGTGTGACCGCAAGCACCATCATAGTAGTTCTCGCAAGCTTTGACGGCATACCTTCTGCTTTCTCCGCATTCATGTGCAGATGCGGAATGATCGTGTCAAGAAGCAGCAGGAACAGAACGCCGAACCAGAAGCCGGCAACTGCCGGAATAAATGATAATCTTCCCATCCCCTCTGCCAGCTCCATGGCAGGTATGATAAGGCTCCACACCGAAGCTGCAGTCATAACACCTGCTGCAAAGCCTGACAGCATTCGCTGAACGTTTCTGCTCAGGCCGCGCTTCATAAAGAATACGCACGCCGAACCGGCTGATGTTCCGAGAAACGGCAGCATAAGTCCGGTTATAATTTCGTTTTTCATATGCATCTACCTTTCTCTGTTACTAAGTAAACACTGATTAAATCGGAAATCCGACTACGCCGGATTTCCGGATGCGGGATTTGCGGGGCTTCGCCCCGGAGCCCCACGCTGATTTATGAATAAATCAGCGTTTCCCTAAAAAACAACAGGCAGGCCGGATCATTGTCCAGGCCTGCCGGCTGTCTCGCCATGTGGTTATTCTATGAATTACAGTATGTCGAAGATGTCATTTTAAGAAAAATCAGATAGTTTAATTATGCAAAACGTGCGCCAAGTTCTTTAAGTTTTGCAAGATCATCGTCTGAAGGAGTTTCATTTACCATAACTCCTGCACCGTCAACAAGTTCAGCACCTGTCTTCTTTGTACGTTCTTCCCAGTTGCGCATCCATTCACCGTCACCCCAGCCGTATGAACCGAAAAGAATTACTTTCTTTCCGCCAAGACTTCCTTCAACTGATGAGAAGAACGGCTCAAATTCTTCTTCCTCAAGCACTTCCGCACCCATTGCCGGGCAGCCAAAAGCAATAACGTCGTAATCGCTTACACTGCCTCCGAACTCTGAAACTGTAAAAATATCTGCGCCGGCACCATCTGCAATTGCTTTTGCCATTGCTTCAGTATTTCCCGTACCACTCCAGTAGATAACCGCTGTTTTCATTGAAATTCCTCCTTGTATTGCTGTACTGCAGCAAACAGCTCAGTACCCTGTTTTATCTGAGAACAGAGATACTCTCTGCATTCTCCGTATTTTTTAAAAAGGAGCTTTGCCTTCTCTGCTTCATGATATACTTTCCATGTCCCGCAGAGAAGACAGTTCCTTCCTTTGTTATTTATAAATCCCCGTACATCATCAACAGGATATCCGAGAAAAGCTCCTATCTCATGCGGAAAATTTCCGAACCGTATACGTGATGACAAACGTTTCAGCTTGTGCTCGGTACTGTCATCAGAACTGTATCCGTATTCGGAAAGCAGTTCCTTTACATCGGGACGGGAAAGCCATGCTTCAAGTATATCTCTGTGATAAATGTATATAAGTGTTCTTCTGCCGCATCGGCAGAGCACTTTCATATCAAGTCCGAATCTACCTGCACGTCCGGAAAACTCTTCGCAAAGCTCACCGATCAGCTGCTCCGGCTTATCGACGGTAAAAAGATTGGCACATTTAATACCTGTAAGAGCGGGAGCTGTATGCTCGGAAAGCTCTTTGTCAAATTCTCTGCGTTCAGGCTCAGACATCAACTCACCTGCTTTTCGTACTGTGCAAGAAGATTCTTTAAAGCGCTTGCACTTGATGAGTGAAGATGCTTAACCGGAACACCTGATTTCTCAGAATGTTTCTTTACCCCGCCGAGCATCTTGTGTGAACAGGTGCCTGTAAATACTATCACAAGATCAGGTTCACCGATCTTATTTTCAAAATCAGCCGGCATTTGTGTAAATACCTTTGATTTGAAGTTATAATTATTACAAATATCCTTATATCTTGTTGCCATGCGGTCGTTGCCGCCTACTATCACCACGCTCATTTATTACTCCTTTTCCATTGGGTTAGTTTTGACTAACCGGCGTACAATAAATAAGTTAGCGTTTGCTAACTGTAAACAGTATAACATAATTGCTATGACTTGTCAACCCCTGATCGCCTACATTTTTTTGTCGGCATTATCTGAGCAGAACAAAGCGGTGAATAGCAGTTAAGCTTATTCCAGAACGGGAGCTTTTAAAATATGCACCTTAAAGATATATGCAGAAAAAAGACCATCGGGTAATGAATGGCCTGATCATAAAAAATTGTGAAAATCATAAATCTGCTTTCATCTAAACAGTAAAAGATACTGCCCTTCCGTTTCTGATCTTCAGAGTACAGTCGCAGCATTCTTCAATAAACTCAGGATCATGGGTAGATACAAGAACAGTACTGCCATTCTCTGCAAGTTTACGCAAAAGTACGCCTACCTTTTTCATGTGCGAATAATCAAGGCCGGATGTCGGTTCGTCAAAAAGCAGAAGTTCTGCACCGGCAGCAATTGCTGAAGCAATAGCCACGCGTTGTTTCTGACCGCCGGAAAGCGCCATAGGATGTGTGTCTTTAAACTCAAGAAGACCGAGATCATCAAGTATTTTATGGCAGCGTTTTTCATCCTTGTCTTTCATTGAAAGCAATACTTCCTTTTCGACACTGTCGGTGAACAGCTGATGGTTCACATCCTGCATTACCATGTACGAAAAACCGATACGCTTGTTTTTTCTGTACTCCCTGTCTTCCGAAACAATAACGCCAGTGCAGTCCTTTTCAAGTCCGCACACGCATCGCAGAAAAGTGGATTTACCTGTACCGTTGCTGCCTATCACCGCAATTATCTTTCCCTTCGGAACGGTAAGTTCAGGAATACACAGACTTAAAGCGTCGCCGTCAGAAGCAGAATATTTCTTTTTCCGGAAAATATACGGCTTATGATGATACGAAAAATAAAAATCCTTTAAATGTATCCCGTCAGTGATCTGACAAAAACTGTCGTTCTTATTATTATCCGAAAGCAGTGCGAGATAGTGTTTATTAATATTTGTCGGACGCAGTTTAAGCTTTGCTGTATCTTCAGGAGACAGTCCGGCAAAATCTTCGGCTGACCATTCACGGATGATCCTGCCTTTATCCATACATATCACACGGTCGGCGAGATCCTTGATGTACCAGAGTCTGTGCTCGGATATAACGATCGTCTTCCCCTGATTTTTCCACTCAGCTATAATATCATGAAGCATTTTCATCGATTCCATGTCAAGATTGGAAGACGGTTCATCAAGCAGAATGATATCCGGAAGCAGTGCCGCCACTGATGCGCAGGCTATTCTCTGTTTTTCACCGCCGGATAATTCAAAAAGACTTCTGCCAAGCAGATTATCAAGATGCATTTTCCGGCAGACCGTTTTCTTTCTGGACAGTATTTCGTCAGGTGAAAGTCCGATGTTTTCAGGACCGAAAACTACCTCTCCGTCCGTATCTACAGAAAAGAACTGGCTTCTCGGATTCTGAAAAACAGTTCCGACTACCCCTGCAAGTTCATAAAGAGGCGTTCTGGCAATATCATGACCGTTTACAGTAACTTCACCTGTAACATCTCCATGATAGTAGTGAGGTATAAGACCGTTCAGAAGACGGATCACTGAAGTTTTGCCGGAACCGGATGCGCCGCACAAAAGAAGTGTTTCTCCTCTTTTGACTGAAAGAGAAACACTGTCAAGAGAATTGAGCGCAGCACCCTTGTACCTGTGAGTAACATTATTTATCTGTGCTATTGTCTGCGTCATTTTATATACTTGAAAACCACGAAAACTGCAAGCGCTGTCATAAACAGCAGAATAAAAATATAGTCTGCTGCTCCAATTTTCAGCACCTGCGCACTGGTTCTTTTCTCCTTTCCTCCGAGGCCTCTTGTTAAAGCGGCAGCGGATAATTCATCGCCTATATTCACACAGGAAAACAAAAGCGGTATCATACGGTATTCGACCATACTGGCAGCATTACCTCCGCCAAGCATTATGCCACGCATTTTCATCGCATCACGTATAGCGGAATATTCCTCTTTTATCGTTGGAAAAAAGCGCATGACTACTGCAAGAGATATCGTAATACCATCAGGAACGTGCATTTTCTGCATGGCACTTACGAACTCACCTATCTTTGTAGTTTTTACAACATACCAGGCTGTGATCATTGCGGGCATGAACTGCACGATTATGCTGCAGTAGCCTACAAGAAAAGCTGACAGAAATCCTTTTGAATTCTCGGAAAGAAACTTAAAGGAAATAAGCAGCGCTGCCACATAGAGTATCAGAAACCTGAACGCCGCAGCATAATGTTTTTCAGAAATAAGCAGCATTATAGGTATCATGGTTATTATGATCCTGACTACCCAGAGAAAAGGTGAAACAGCGCTCATCATAACAACAGCCGACACCACAAATATCATTAAAAGCTTTGTTCTCGGGTCTAGCTTTAATTTCATTACACGATTCCTGCCTTCTCAAAATGCTTCTTAACAACAGCCTTGCCGATATAGGCACCGATACAGCCAAAAACAAAGCAGAGAATGAGCAGTACAGCTATTGTTTTAGAGTTGATCGCACGGAAAAGATTGTCGCAGTACTCTGCGGAGTAACCTCCGTCAACAAGACTTTTTTTGTAGGAATCAGCAGTTACGATGACCGGGAAATAATTTGCGCATATCCAGAGACAGAAAACACCATGACTTAAAACTGTCTTTTTAAAACTCTTGTATCCGCCTGATTTTGCAATAAGATCTGCGATCAGACCTGCTGCAATTATAAGCGGTGCGCCGAGATATCCCATACCGGTTACGAACATAATAATCGCAAGAAGAACTGACATGATAGTCAGCATTCCGAATTTTTCAATTTTTGTATAGAACAGCATCATAGGAACAGAACCGACGATCGGAATCATCACTACATAAGACGCTACAATGTACGGGTGAATAAATCCAAGCATTCCGCATGCAAATTCAACCACGAACAGAAGTGCAGTAAAAATACCTATCGTAATAAAATCCTTTGCTCCAAGTTTGTTATTATCCATTAAAAAAACTCCTCTGTTATTTTTGAGAACCGCGGTTACCTTACGCAGTCCTGGTTTTATGTTTTATCATTATCCTGCCCTGAAGTCACCACCGGAAAGTTGCCCAGCGGTCGTTCATCTTAGGGAACAGTAAAGCGAACAGTTTTGCGCGCAGGGTATACTTTGTCGCTTCCTCATTAAAGCTGTGCTCTTCCACAAGACGAATACCGTCTGTCAGATCAGCTATTTCCTGCGCTGTATCAGTACCGGAAAGAAAGTGCGCATTTGTATTTCTGACTGTATCATGCTGTTTCTCCATTTTAACCATCATTTTGCAGTTCTGTTCTGCTATAAGCGTACCTCCGTCAGGGAAATTGTTTTTGAGTATTTCGAGGAAGGTACGGATCTGGTCAAAAGTGAAATACATAAACAGTCCTTCAGCCAGAAAAACCGGCTCTGATTTACGTCCTTTGAGTGCTTCTTTCACCTGGCCGCACCAGCTGTCTTCAAGCGCACTTCCGGCGATCATTGTTACTCTGTCACGTTCGTCAAAAGCTTTTTTCCGGGCAGCAACTGCATCAGGCAGGTCGAGGTCGAACCAGAGTATTTTTCCGTTGTCCACTCTGGAAAAACGATCATCAAATCCTGCTCCTACATTGACCACAACAGTATCCGGATTTTTTTTAATTATCTCCTTTAACTGACGGTCCAGCATTATCGTTCTTGCAACAACGCCTTCATGTGACATAAACTTATCATACTGGTCAGTTTCAATATTAAGTGCCTTTATTATTTCGACTGCCTTCTGATCCCTTATACGCGGCTTTTTTCTGAGCGTTTCATTGGCCTTTATAGCCAGCGGAATAAGAGCAGTAGTCTGAACATCACCTAATTTTAGTTCCATAATGAATAATCCTCCTGTTTTTGTTCGGTTAGGTACCGCTAACTATTATAACACAGGATAATTCAGGAGTCAAGGGAAACACTGATTTAATCGGAAATCCGGAGGCGGGATTTGCGGTGCTTCGCCCCGAAGCCCCGCGCTGATTTATTAATAAATCGGCGTTTACCAGGAAAAAAAGAGGCCGTAAAAACAGCCTCTTTTTGTATTTATCATTTCAATAAACAAAACCCCATATCAGAAAGCATCTTAATATCACCGGCTATATCGTTGCCTGAAGTTGTAAGCATATCTCCGGTGATCGTTGCATTCGCTCCGGAAAGGAATGCTTTTTTTCCGCAGTCTTTCATAAGATCCCTGCCTGCAGCAAGACGAATCTCAGCTTCAGGAACTATATACCTGAATATAGTAACAGTCCTGAGTATGTCATCTTCAGAAAGACGCTCAAGATTTTCAAGCGGAGTACCCGGAATCGGCATAAGAGCATTTATCGGGATGGATCTTACTCCGAGTTCGGCGAGACTAACTGCCATATCAATTCGGTCTTCCCATGTTTCACCCATACCGATTATGCCGCCGGAACATACCTCGAAACCTGCGTTTACAGCACGTTTTATACAGGCGATCTTATCATCATACGTATGCGTTGAGCATATTTCAGGAAAGTATCTCCGTGAAGTTTCAATATTGCAGTGATATCTGCTTACACCGGCCGAACGAAGTCTCTGAAACTGTTCATCTGTGAGAAATCCGTGGGAGCCGCAGAGCATCATATCAGTATTTTCATGAAGTACGGTATATGCTTCAACGGCTTTTTCAAAATCAGTTTTATTAAGTGTCCTGCCGGCAGTAACGATCGAAAACCTGTGAACTCCCCTTTTTTCGTTATGCCTGCACTCTTTCAGTATTTCTTCTGTCCCGAGGAAAGGATATTCATTAACTCCGGTACAGTTGTGAGCTGACTGGGCACAGAAACGGCAGTTCTCAGAACATTTTCCGCTTTTCCCGTTAATAATACTGCACAAATCAACCTTATCACTGCAGAAATGTCTTCTGATACGGTCAGCACCTTTACACAGTGAATCGAGATCTGCTTTGAGAAAAAAAATCTGTATTGTCGCCGCGGACTATACGTTTTCCGTTTATGATCTCACCGGCAAGTTTTAAAACATCCATAGCATTTTCCTTTCATACGTGCATCATAGTTAAATAACCACCTGACAAACAGGCTCATACTACTTTATTATACTCTTTCAGAATTTAAATGTCAACTTATTCTCGAATGTCAGGTATACAATGTACTGGGAAGCAAGAAAAATATGATTCTGAGAACAGAAAAAAATCTCATATTCGCTCTCAGAATATATAAAAAGAGCAAAAAATGATATGTAATTACTGCTATAAAAATGATAAAAAACATTGAAAAAAACAGTAAAGTATGATATAATAATCAACATTAAAACTGAAAAGAATCAACATTAAATATGAAAAGAGGCTCAGACTATGATAATTGACAGAATAAACTCACCGGCAGATGTAAAAAAACTAAACAGCGACGAACTTATTGCACTTGCAGCAGATGTCCGTAAAGGTCTTATGAACAGACTTTCAAAGCGCGGCGGACATTTCGGTCCTAACTTTGGTTTCGTTGAAGCGACCATCGCTTTGCATTACGTTTTTGATTCACCGAAAGACAAATTTGTATTTGACGTATCCCACCAGTGCTACACTCACAAAATACTCACAGGCAGAAAAGCAGCTTTCTACTCGGACGAGCACTTCGGTGACATTTCCGGATACACTAATCCTGAAGAAAGTGAACATGACTTTTTCAATGTAGGTCACACTTCAACTTCCGTCAGCCTTGCCTGCGGTCTTGCGAAGGCAAGAGATCTTAATGGCGGAAAGGAAAATATCATCGCTGTGATCGGTGACGGATCACTCAGTGGCGGTGAAGCTCTCGAGGGACTCAACTTTGCTTCTGAACTTAAAAGCAATTTCATAATAATTGTAAATGACAACGATATGTCTATCGCTGAAAACCACGGCGGACTTTATAAGAACCTAAAGGATCTCCGTGATTCAGGTGGCAGATGCGAATGCAATCTTTTCAAGGCTATGGGGCTTGACTACATGTATGTAGCTGAAGGCAACGATATTTCCAAACTCATTGAAGCTTTTAAAAAGGTAAAGGATACTGATCATCCGACAGTTGTACATATCCGCACTGTAAAAGGGAGGGGCTATGAAATTGCTGAAAAAGAAAAGGAAAACTGGCACTGGCACATGCCGTTTGATCCGGAAAATCCTGACGCACCTTCTGAAGGCAGCGGTGAAGACTATGGCAGCATGACATGTGACTATCTGCTTGCAAAAATGAAAAAGGACAAAAGCGTTGTTGCAATGGTCGCTGCCGTTCCTGTTAATATTGGTTTTACAGAAGAAAAACGAAAAGAAGCCGGCGATCAGTACGTTGATGTCGGAATTGCTGAGGAGCATGCTGTTGCTATGGCATCCGGCATTGCCAAAAACGGCGGAAAGCCTGTTTTCGCAACTCATTCAAGCTTCTTCCAGAGGACCTACGATCAGATCTCACAGGATCTGTGTATAAACGGAAATTCGGCTACCCTGCTTGTAAACACTGCTTCGGTATTCGGAATGCATGACATTACTCATCTGGGTATATTCGATATTCCGATGATATCAAACATTCCGAACATGGTTTATCTCGCTCCGACATGCTGTGAGGAATACTTTGCTATGCTCGACTGGAGTATTGAACAGAACAGCTTCCCTGTTGCCGTAAGAATACCATGCAACGGTGTTGTCCACTCTGACAGAACTTTTGACACAGACTACAGCGACCTTAATAAATACAAAGTAACGGCCGAAGGCGAAAAGATCGCTGTTATCGCCCTCGGTGACTTCTATCAGACCGGTGAAAAGCTTGCCGCTCTTATCAAAGAAAAAACAGGAACCGCTCCGACACTTATCAACCCGCGTTACATAACCGGTATTGATGCTGAGCTTCTTGAAAGCCTTAAGAAGAACCACGACAGAGTCATCACTCTCGAGGATGGAATACTCGACGGCGGTTTCGGAGAAAAGATATCACGTTTCTACGGCCCGTCTGAAATGAAAGTATATAACTACGGCCTTAAAAAGGAATTTATTGACCGTTACAGCGTTGATGACATACTTAAAGCCAACAGAATAACTCCTGAACTCATCTGCGAGGATGTACTCTGATATAAAAAAGAAGGGACAACATGGGGACAATAATTGAAATCAAAAACGTAACAAAAGAGTTTAAAACACTGAACCGCCACGAAGGTCTTAAAGGAAGCCTTAAAGATCTGTTTTCGCGCGATTACAAAACCGTGCGTGCGGTAGACAATGTTTCGATGAGCATTGACCAGGGCGAGATAGTCGGTTATCTCGGACCGAACGGTGCCGGAAAATCCACCACTATCAAGATGATGACAGGCGTGCTTGAACCGACTTCCGGCGAAATACTTGTCGGAGGAAACGTTCCGTATAAGAACCGTTCAAAGAACGCAGCTGAAATAGGCGTCGTTTTCGGACAGAGAACACAGCTGTGGTGGGCACTCCCCCTCATCGAATCGTTCAGACTGTTAAAAGACATTTACCAGATATCCGACAAAGACTACAACGATATGCTTGAGCTCTACAAATCGCTTGTTGACATTGAGCCGCTCCTGCACAAGCCGGTACGCCAGATGTCGCTCGGTCAGCGTACACTCAGCGACATTCTTGCTGCATTTCTGCACAATCCGAAAATAGTCTTTCTCGACGAGCCGACGATAGGACTTGACGTATCGATGAAAGCAAAGATACGCATGCTTATCCACGAGCTCAACAGACAGAAGAATACTACCGTTATTCTTACAACACACGACATGGGTGACGTTGACGCACTCTGCCGCCGTATAGTTATTATCGACAAGGGCAAAATGCTCTACGACAACGACATAGAACACCTCAAAGGATTTTTCGGTTCATACCGTACTCTGAAGATCAGAGTTGACGGAGATATGAACACTGAAGCTGAAGCAATAAAAACGGAAGTGCCTGATTTTAAAGTATCTTCCGACGATGAATGGATATCGGTACTGGTAGATGAGGAAAAAACGAAGGTACTTGATGTACTTGGCCTTCTGCAGAAAACACACAATATCCGCGATATGAAACTCGAAGAAATATCCACTGAGGATGTCATCAAAAAGATCTACGAGGAGGGTGTGCAATGAATCTGAAGAAATATCTCACATTCACCCGTGCCGGAATCATCGAGGCACTGCAGTTCCGCCTTTCATTTGTAGTAATGGTCGCAGGAAACCTGCTTTATCTCATAGTTGTTTACTTTCTCTGGAAAGCAATTTACGCTTCTGCCGGAACCGATACTGTAAACGGCATGACTTTTACTGATACGCTTATCTATCTCGTACTGGCCACTGCGCTTTTCAATTTCATGGAAATGTACACGGTCTGGGAGATGGGACGTAACATACAGTCCGGAAAGATCGTCCTTGATCTGCTCAAACCAATGGAATACCGGAGGCTGCTCTTCTGGTCATATTCGGGCAGTTTCGTGATGCAGTTCCTTCTCACATTTCTGCCGACATTCATTGCGGTTTCAATCGTGACCCGCGGAGCAATACACTTCGGTATCAATATTCTTTACTTTATAATATCTGTAACGCTGGCGGTCATGATCAACTACAGCATTGATTTTCTCGTTGGAACAGTCTGTCTGTACACAGAATCCATCTGGGGCATAAACATTATGAAACAGGTCATTGTCCTTCTCCTTTCCGGTGCAACGATACCGATAGCATTTTTCCCGGATACAATGAGAACAGTTGTATACTATCTGCCGTTTCAGTCCATTTACAACGCGCCGCTTTCGATTCTGCTCGACGCTGATGCTGAACCGAAAACCGTATTCAGCACTCTCGGGATACAGCTTGTATGGTGCGTGGTAATGGCCGTGCTCAGCAAGGCATTCTGGAAAACATCGCTGCGACAGATAACCGTGAACGGAGGTTAAACCATGAAACGAAAAAGTTTAAGTTTTTATTTCCGTATCTACTGTAAGATCCTCGCACAGGACCTTAAAAGCAAAATGAGTTACCGTGCCGACTTTATCATTTCCACCATCGGCATGATATTTACCGACATATCCGGTTTCATAAGCTTCTGGATCATGTTCCGTAACTTTCCTTCAATAGACGGATGGAACTACTACGAGATACTGTTCCTGTACGGATTTTCACTGATCTCGCTGACACCGGTGCAGTGCTTCTTCGACAACAACTGGAGCCTGCGTCAGAACGTATATTCCGGCGACTTCATCAAATACTGCTTCAGACCGATCAATCTTTTCTTCTACTATCAGTCGGAAGTATTTGACATAAAAGGCCTCGGCCAGCTCGCTTTCGGTATCGGAACGCTCATCTACGCCTGGATAAAACTCGGTCTCGGATGTTCAGCGTTCATGATCATCAAACTGATCATCTTCCTGCTCACTGCGTCGCTTATCATGATAGCACTTCAGAACGCAGCGGCAGCTACATGTTTCTGGATACAGAATTCATTCTACGTACTTGACCTCGTATACCGTTTCAGAGACTATGCAAAATATCCGGTAACCATCTTCAGCCCGGTATTCAGATTTATTTTTACATTCTTAATGCCGATAGCATTCATCGCTTACTACCCGAGCCTTGTAATACTCCGTCCGGACCAGATACCGGTACTCTCGTGGCTTTCACCGGTCATCGGTGTTCTGTTCTTCTTCATCAGCTACAAAATATGGATGTACGGAGCTACAAGATACAGCGGCACAGGTTCGTAATGTAATGTTACCGACCACCTGTAATGTCGTCCGACAGCCGCTGTATCTTTTCATGCAGACACCGCTGCCGTTATAAAAAATACAGCACCATCATTCCGGTACATAAAAACTGGTCTGATGGTGCTGTTTTCTTTTAGGTTGGGATAAAGCCGGAAGGAATATGCTGATTTTCATTCCTTCCGGCTGTTATAATTAATATCTGTAACTAAAGGGTTGCTTCGTACAAGGTCTTGTCACCTATCTGAATCTTTTTAATTCCCTGTTCTTTGTTCTTATTGAAATTAAAACTGAGCATATATCCGACCGTCAGATCAAAATAATCAAGGTAATCGCAGATCTGCTTTTCACCTTTCTCATTGTATCTTTCACCATGCCAGATTTTCAGTTCAATCACATATCTTCTGCCAAGGTAATGAACGACTACATCCATGCGCCTCTGATTGCTTGTCTGTTCTTCGATGCTGTATGTTCCTGTACCATTTATGATCGGTGCAAGGTAAGTAAGGAAACGTTCTCTTCCTTCAGCTTCAAGAAATTCCTCAGTATCGTTTCCGTGAATACGATTATGTTCCTTTATAAAATACTCCATAATAAGCGGAATATCAAGACCGCCGTCAACCTCTGCAAAAATCGTCTTATTCGCAGAAGCCATACGTTTAAGATCTTCATTCTTCCTGCTTTCACCAATGAAGTAAGTACAAAGTCTCATCTCAAAAATACGGTTTGTTATTGCTACAACATTATGCTTATTGTAAATAAATCCGTACATTCTAAGCTGTTTCTGAGCTTCGTCATCTGGAAGATGAGCAACTGTATCTCCTCTGAAAAGTATGTTTCTCAGCTGAAGCTTTAAATCAGGATATTCCTCTAACTTTCCCATAACTGAGTCAAAAAGCGAATTATCTTCCGAAAGGATTATTCTTACAGCCTCATCAACACCCGCTTTTGTCCACGCTTCTGTAAGACTGTCAAAATACTGCGGAACAAGTTTCGTATCTATAATCTGACAGATTCGGCTCACAAAAAACGGGTATCCGTTTGTATAAGCTGTAATCTCCTTTGCAACACCAGCAGTATCCATACCCGTATTATGGTCAGCATCATACTCTTCAAGCATTCCCTTGATACCAGACTCCGAGAGACTCATATCAATATCGAAGTCAGCGGCGATATTCCACGGACTGTTCAGCTTGTGGTCTTCATCAGGTCTGATTATACCTTTCAGATGCTTGACATCCGTCACACCGGCAAGGATCACGGAATGAAACGTCTTATATCCCGGGTTCTTCGCTCTTTTCAGGTAATTTGCACGCAGCTTACCGAGAAAATCCAGAAAAAACCTGATTATTCGTCGCAGTATCAACTTCATCAATGATCAGAACGATAGGTTTAGCATTTTGCTTACACCAGCGATCAAAGATCCTGAAAATATCATTCATTACAAGGCTCTTATCTTCTGCAGTGAGTGTCTGAAATGAGTCATAAAATTCATCAGGCAAAGGAATTTCTATTGAATCTCTTGTATCACACAGCACCTGTGCCAGTCCTTTGACAAACGAGCTTTCATCAAGATAACTGCCATCAGTAAGATCCTGGAAGTCAAGACTGATCACATCATAATAATCGGACAGGAATGTATCTAAAGCCGTCAAAGTAGTAGTTTTACCATACTGACGCGCGCGGTTGATAGTAAAATACTTCTTTGCATCTACGAGTTTTTTTATCTCTTTTACACGCTCTGAGATATCTACCATGTAGTGTTCTTCAGGTATACACATAGCGGTTGTATTAAAAACCTTCATGTACTATTCTCCTTTCTGACAGAAATTCTTCATCTATTCATAATCATATTTATTATACCATATCAGAGTCCGGATGGAAAGAACTTTTTTTCCTCGCCCAACGACTACAGCCGGAAGAAATGAGCTGAGTTTCATTCCTTCCGGCTGTTATTCTGATGTCACCATCAAATGTGTTATCATTGACTTTGCAGCTTGTACATGTTATACTTTAAATAGGCAACAACATTATTTTGCAGTTATTATTGTTATTTAAAAAGATAAAAAAATGACGTCCACATTGATTGATATCATTAAAATGTTGACGTTATAATATTACGTGGAAAGGAATGATAAAATATGATGGTATTACTTGCAAAGCCGGTTGATCAGGCAATAGTTCTTAATCCTGATAAAGCCGATGAATTCATCAATAAAAGAATAGATCCGCAAGTTAAAGCGGAAATACTTAGAAAAGCCGAAAGAATCAGAAAAACATACGTATGGGACGATAGATTTAAAAAATAATTTATGAGCAGATCATCACACTTTGCTGTTATAGACACAGAAACAAACTGGCATGATGAAGTCATGTCCATTGGAATAGTAATTTCAGATTCACTCACTTTCAGACCGATAGGAACAAAGTATTATCTGATCGATCCGGAGTACCGTTCCGGCGGGATGTATTCAAATGTGATCAGTGTCCCGAATCATTCAGTTGATATGTGCGGTTCAAGAGAAGCTGTCATAGCTAACCTCGCACAGGGACTGAAGGCCTGCAACGTTAAAGGGATTTTCGCATATAATGCAAAATTCGACTGCGGTCATCTTCCTGAACTGAGCAGTTTCCAGTGGTACGATATTATGAAACTGGCTGCTTACAGGCAGTATAACAGAGCTATACCGGAAAATGCTGACTGCTTCATGACCGGAAGACTGAAACGAAATTACGGGGTTGAACCGATCATGCAGATGCTTTCCGGAAAAAGTTCATACTGTGAAGTACACAATGCTGTATGTGACGCAATAGACGAACTTGAACTGATGCGGCTTCTCGGTCATCCGCTCGAAGTATACGACTGTGCCAAAATCAATTAATATCCAAATGAACCGAAGCGAAAGCCGGTACTGTTTACTTATCAGTACCGGCTTTGCTGTTTTTAATTTATTTATGAGAAAAAAGCATTATGCAAGCATTGCTTCAATACTGCTCTTTGGTCTGTATCCGACTGCGGAGTTTACTACCCTGCCGTCCTTTATGAGAACTACCATCGGGATACTGGAAACGTTGAACGCTGCAGCGAGTTCAGGCTGTTCGTCTACGTTTACCTTTCCTACTTTTATTTCCGGATGCTCATCTGCGATCTGTGATATGACCGGTGCAAGCATTTTGCATGGTCCGCACCATGATGCCCAGAGATCGATGAGTACCGGCTTGTCTGATTTATTTACTACTTCATTAAAGTTCTGGCTTGTGATTGTGATTTCTGACATAAAGCATTCTCCTTGTCTTTAAACTGAAATTCTTTACAGAAAACGCTGATTATTCTTAAAACGGTATGTGGAACGCGGAAGGTATCCGTTATTTTTTCATACCGTATTTTTTTCTGTATCAGTGTTTTCTTAATCTATGATTATATTATACACAACGTAAACATCTTTTTCTGTGACTTTGTCACATAAATCTCATCGTCGGTTTTCATAATTATTATCAACCTATTTATATTTTCTATGTGCAGTATATTGAATTATTGTTTGATATACGATATAATAGAGAGTACAGGATTGTTTAACGGAACACTGACTTATTCATAACCGGCTGAAATCCCGGATTTTGGTCTCATCAGTGTTTCATTAATGTTCAGCATTTTCATTTCATAACCGGAGGAGAAAACATGAAAAATCACAGAATATCCGCATCGCTTGCAGCTGTCGTTCTGGCTGTCAGCCAGTTTGCGGTTTCAGGCTCATCGGGAGCATCCGCAGACACAGTAAGAATAAAAAAGGCCGACCAGAGCGGCGAGGTTGTCAGCGGAGGATTCTATACTATTTCGTCAGTGCTCAGTGAAAAATATATTACCGCTCAGAGCGACGGAACGGCAGACCAGTGGTCACCGCTCCCGAATGATTCCCAGAGGTGGCAGATATTCACCGAAGACGACGGTTACTGCCGTATAATGTCGGCAAAATATCCTGAAAAGTCACTTACCGTTGAAAACGGTGACAGCACTAACGGAAACAGGATCATTCTTTCAGAATACAAAGATCTGAATTCACAGCACTTCAAACTTAACAAAACCGGCGACAATTACTACATAACAGCAGAATGCTCCGGAAAAGCTGCACTTGACGTTTACGGACAGAGTTCCGAAAACGGGGCTGTTATCGACCAGTGGGACTACTGGGGCGGTGCAAATCAGCGCTTTTACATCTCACCTGCCGGCAGCGGTCAGGTAACTGCTTTCGGTGATCTGAACGGCGACGGCAAAACAGATATTGCCGACAGGATCCTCATGCAGAGCGGACTTACCAATGGTTTTGACAAATCTGCATCATATGCCGCTGACTTAAACTATGACGGAAAGAATGACGGCGACGACCTCAGAACAATGAATGAGTATTTCTTCGGAAAAAACGGCTCATCAACGACCCTCTGGAATTCGGAAAGCAACAGTGAAGGAACGGCATTTCTCTTTGCCTACTTCCTCGGAAATGCTCCGGAACAGGAACGTCTTTCATATGCCGTAAGCACTGACGGATATAACTTCAAGGCTCTTAACAACGGTAAAGCTGTATGGAAATCAAATGTCGGAACTGAATGCATACGTGACCCGTATATATTTAAATGCGAGGACGGAAGCTACTGCATGCTCGCTACTGACATGAAATCATCGCTCGGCTGGAGCAGCAACAGGAACATAATCAGCGCCCGTTCTGACGACCTGATAAACTGGACCGATGTCACACTTATAGAAGTAGCGAACAAATATCCTTCCATGATGGGTTCAGACCGTGCGTGGGCTCCGCAGGCTATCTACTGTCCGGAAAAGAACACCTACATGATTTACTGGGCAAATCATTCAAATGAGACCGGAAGCAGAACGATCATGTACTACGCATACAGTAAAGATCTGAAGCACTTTGACACCGAACCTTCCCTCCTCTTTGCACCGGCAAACGGCGACAGTGCCATCGACTCAGATATCATTTTCCAGAATAACAGGTACTACATGTACTATAAAAACGAGACCAACAAGAGGATCTATCTTGCAACATCGGACAAAGCGGAAGGTCCGTGGAAGGAAGTAAAGCAGATCTCGGAAGGAACAATGGGCGTTGAAGGTCCGAACATTTACAACATTCCGGGCACTGACCACTGGATCCTCATGTCAGACGCTTACGGCGACGGTTACTATGTGATGCAGGAAACAGACGATCTTGAAAACTTTAAACGGCTTGACAGAAACGCTTACAGTTTTGATTTCACACCTCGCCACGGATATGTTATACCAATTTCAATGAGCCAGTACAACGCCCTTCTGAAAGCATATCCTTCTGCTTCTATCGCACCGTCTGGAGCAGGAATTGAACCGGTAAAAACGATGATATCAGCCGGTGAAAAAGTTTCTCTTCCGGACAAGGTGGAGTGCACATACTCGGACGGCAGTTCCGAACAGTTTACAGTTCAGTGGAATCAGGACGAACTTGATGCTCTGGACACTTCACTTAAAGGAACATACACAGTTTCAGGAAAAGTTCAGGTAAACAGCTACAGTGACCCGTTTATTAAGGAACGTGCCGATCCTTTCGTAACTGACGGAGGCGACGGATACTATTACTTCACTGCTTCATATCCGGCATACGGCAGCGTTGACAAAGGCTATGACAGAATAATACTCAGACGAAGCCAGACTGTAGCAGGCCTTGCAGATGCCGAGGAAAAAACAATATGGAAAGCCCATTCCTCAGGAATTCTTTCAAAACACATCTGGGCACCTGAAATGCATAAAATAGGCGGAGCATGGTACATGTTCTTTGCTGCGGGCGCAAGCGACAATATCTGGGCTATACGACCGTACGTTCTCAAATGTGACGGTGATCCGTTTACAGGTACATGGAAAGAGTGCGGTCAGATGCAGCCTTCATCAGGAGACAAGGAATCATTCGCCGGATTCTCGCTTGATATGACCTACTTCGAAAACGGAGGAAAGCACTACGTGATCTGGGCCGAGATAAAGGGTGTTTCTTCACTTTTCATGGCAGAAATAGATCCAGCTGATCCGACAAAACTTATTTCAAAACCGATAATGCTCAGTAAACCTGAATACAGCTGGGAACTCGTCAATGAAAAAGTAAATGAAGGACCGGCGGTGATCAAAACAGATTCAAAGGTCTATGTCTTCTTCTCAGCATCAGGAACAGGATCTGAATACTGCGTAGGACGTCTTGAAGCCGACATCAATTCGAACCTGATGGATCTTTCGAGCTGGAAAAAGCTTTCGTCACCTGTACTTTCCACATCTGATCTGAACGGTCCGTCCGGTCCGGGTCACAACTGCTTTGTAACTGACGAAAACGGTGATGCGCTGATAGTTTATCATGCACGTCCTGCCGAACACGCCGATAAAAAGTGTGACACCTATAACAGCAATCCGCTTTATGATCCGTGTCGTCATGCAAGAATAAAACGTGTTCATTTTGATGCAAACGGTGTTCCTGTCATCAATATGAGCAGTCAGGCAATTCTGCCGTCAAAACAGCGTACAGTCAGCGCGGTAATCACAGTCAGTTAAACAGTGGCACGTGCTCTTTAAGCACATTTATAATAAAGGGATGATATGATTCGGGCGTCAAAAGGGTAAGACCAATCTGAGCCAACAAAAGCATCTTGAAAATTTAATATTATTACAACAAATGAAAACGCGAAATATGGTACAATAGAAGTATCAAATTTCGGAGGAAAAAGAAATGTCATTCGTAGCAAACGATTTAAGGAATGAACAAATATCAATGTTCGATTCCACGCTGAATTTAACAGAAAGAGAACGCAGATTTTTAGAAAAATCATGGGCAAAAGTATTTGCTGAAAAAGTATTTCCTGCAATAGATGAAACA
Source organism: Ruminococcus sp. HUN007 (assembly GCF_000712055.1). Taxonomy (NCBI): domain Bacteria; kingdom Bacillati; phylum Bacillota; class Clostridia; order Eubacteriales; family Oscillospiraceae; genus Ruminococcus; species Ruminococcus sp. HUN007. Next base: position 80,374 of record NZ_JOOA01000001.1, read on the forward strand.
CCGTATGCGGTTCTTTACAGCGAAAAATTATCGCGTCCAAATACTCCGGTAAACGTTCTCGTAGGCGCAATATTCATTCAGCAGCTAACAGGACAGTCCGATGATGAATTTCTTGAATCATTGCTGTTTGACATAAGATATCAGTATGCACTTCACACAACATCATTTGATGAACAGCCCCTTAGTGACAGAAGTCTTGGAAGATTTCGTGAAAGATTAGCAATGTATGAAATTGAAACAGGAATAGATCTCATACAAAATACGGAAAAAGAAATAACAGATGTTATGGCGCTTGTTATGGGAATAGATCATCATCTTAAACGTATGGATAGCATGATGATATCTGCAAATGTGAAGAAAATGTCGCGTCTCGAACTGCTTTATACATGTGTTTCAAACCTTGTAAAAGAGATGAAACGCAGTAATGCAGAAGTGCCTTTGGAATACATGCATTATGCTGATGTAGATGACAGAAATAAAGTAGTATATCATAATCGTAGTGAATCTGTTGATAGCAAGATTGTAACTATTCTTGAAGATGCAAAAATTCTGATGAACCTGTGTGATGAAGATATTGAAGACAGCAGTGCATATAAATTGCTGGTACGCTTTCTCAATGAGCAGACTAACATATATCCTAACGGAATCCGTCAGCTTAAAGATGCAGACGATTCAAGTATGGATTCTTCAATACTTCAGAATCCTGCGGATCCGGAAGCAACATTTCGCCATAAAGCAGGTAAAAATCATATAGGATACGCTGCAAATTTAGTAGAATCATCAAATGAAAACGGTGATACGCTTGTAACTGATTTTCAGTTTGAAGCAAACAATTACAGTGATAAGAAATTCATCAATGATGCAATGGAAAGAATGAATTCTCAGCCGGAAGACGACCGCACAGTAATAGTAGCTGACGGTGCATATACAGCTGATGAAGCATTAGCAAAATCAAAAAACATTGAAATTGTAAACACTAATCTTACTGGTAAAGAAACACCAGATATCAATGCTGATTTTGAATTCAGTGAAGACGGAACACAGATCTTAAAGTGTCCCGGAGGACATGAACCAATAAGCTGCAGCTACAATAAAAAGACAGGGCAGTGTGTAGCATCCTTCGATAAAGAAAAGTGCGAAAACTGTCCACACTTTAATGAATGTAAACCTAACTTGAGAGTAAAGGTTTGTAAGAAAACAGTCTCATTAAAAAGTAAAAACAGAGCTCAGCAACAGAGAAAACGTTCTACAAAAGAATTTAGTGACTTAACTAAATTCCGAAATGGTGTTGAATCACTTCCATCCATTCTTCGAAGAAAATATCATGTTGACAAAATACCGGCAAGAGGTATGATTCGAAAGAAACTATTCTTTGGAGCTAAAGTAACTGCTATGAACATCCAGAAGTTTTGCAAATTCATGCAAGGCTCGGCATGCCGCGCCCAAAATGCGGTAATAGCCTGAAAAATGAGTAAGGAAAGCTACTAAATATTGAGATTTACGTTTCGATATATCCATAATTTGTAATAATATTAAATTTTCAAGATTCTATTGGAATTTTGAAAAGTCAAAATCGCTGTTTTGACGCTCTAATCATGATATTATGAGAAAAACAACTGCCTACACAAAGATCCTGACAGCGCTTATACTTCTTACCTGCGTTACAGCCGTCGCAGGATCATATGCTCCGGTCAGCGATCTGTATACTGATAAAATCTATCCGTATTTATGCGACGGAATAAGTTTCATTACCGGCGCGGTACCGGTACCTCTCGGTGAAATGACCATGTACATCGGAACAGTCTCGCTGATCATTGCAGTGATACTGCTTATACTCCTTGTCTTCAAAAGGAAAAGTCCGGTATACAGACATTTCTGTGCAGTATATTTTAAAGCACTTCTCATGGCTCTGGTTTGTATTGTCTTTATCTATGTTCCGACCTGGTATGTTCCCTTCTGCGGAACAGTACTCGGCCGGGGCAGCAATGAAATCAGAACTGATTTTGACCACGAAGACCTGAAGGTGATCATGTGGGATACGATTGAAGGCATAAACTCCGCAGCCTGGGAAATAGAGATTGATCAGAACGGAACAGTGGTTTATCCTGACGAAAAGGAAGGCAGAGTCCTGATCGAAGAAGCCATGAAAGGAATAAGCGGCGAATTTGTGAGGCTGGACGGATACTATCCTCCTGTAAAAACAGCTTTATGCTCTGACATTCTTGAAAGGATGTGTATAGGCGGCTACAATTATCCGTTTACCATGGAGCCAACGCGAAACAAATACAGCGGTCCCCTTGAACGTTACGTTCTTGAAGCACACGAATACGCTCATCACAAGGGCTACGAAAAGGAAAACGAAGCAAACTTTTTAAGTCAGCTCGCACTTATAAACAGCAGTGATCCGTACATGCGGCTTTCAGGATACTACAATATGTACTGGTATCTAATCGATGATTTTACTGATGAGTTCAGTAAAGCAGATGAAGTTATGGCCAAAAAGATATGTTCAGGCGAAATTGTACTCCCGGGTGAAATCGGAGATTCTGAATGGATGAGGGCTTATGAAGATATCTACCAGGAAGTCACAGGCGTTCCGAAACTGAGCTGCCGCGCATGCGCGATATACGGATTCTCGAATTCAATTGAAAAAGAAATGTACAATGCTGATCCTCATCCGATAGATGAAATGCCGGCAGTTGAAAATGCTATCTGTGAAGTTTCAGATACCGGCTGGGAAGTTCAGGCAGAGATACTGAAAGAAAATTCATACGATGATGTTGTTCTTCTCTGGCTTCAGTACTACAGTGAACGCAGGAAAGAATTCAGCATACATAACTGATCATGCTGATATATCTTTGTGCTGAAATTTAGTCACGGGTTCTTTCCGTTACATTTGTCATTTAAGTAAATTACAATCATACCGCTTTAAATTACATTTGACATCTGTTATGTTATCCGGAAATAGTGTATAATAATTATAGTGAAAAGAAAAGATTCACTTTCTACTGATCCGGAAACAGATCAGAACCTGTAAAACAGAAAGGACGTTTGTGTTATGAAGTCAAGAAAATTATCTGAATACACGATGTTTTTTATAATTTATGCATGCATAGGATGGATCTATGAAGTATCACTCGAAACTTTTATTTACCGCTGGGGATTCAGCAACCGCGGAGTTCTTTTCGGTCCGTGGCTTCCTGTATACGGATTCGGTGCACTGACATTCATTGTTCTGTGGTACAGACTTATAAAAGACAAGCCGGTCGTTAAAAAGTTATGCATGATTCCTGTAATATTTCTTCTCACAATGTTGACAGCTACTGCACTTGAACTACTTACAAGTTATCTGTGTGAATGGACGATGGGTTCATGGCCGTGGCAGACGTATAAGGATTACGCGATAAACTTTGAAGGCCGTATCGCGCTCAGTCCGAGCATCAGATTCGGTATCGGCGGTGTGGTATTCCTGTATGTTATCCAGCCGTTTCTCGATAACCTTGCAGCGAAACTTTCCGACAAGCAGGCTAAAACAGCAGCGATAATTATACTTGCAGTGCTTGGCATCGATATGTTCTGCAAGTTTGTTCTTCCGGTCATTTCTGTTTAATACAGAGTGACCGGATTTTTTATAAAACAAACGGTTACCGGCGTGCTGATCCACTCTGATAACCGTTTTATTCTGCAAAAAATAAAGACCGCAAAACAGGTTTGCAGTCTTTAACAAGTGGAAGAGGGTGGATTCGAACCACCGAAGCTGAAAGCAACAGATTTACAGTCTGCCCCCTTTGGCCACTCGGGAACTCTTCCATAAGAGCTGGTGAACGGACTTGAACCCCTGACCTGCTGATTACAAATCAGCTGCTCTACCAACTGAGCTACACCAGCACATCGAGGCGACAGGACTCGAACCTGCGGCATCTTGGTCCCAAACCAAGCACTCTACCAAACTGAGTTACGCCTCGTAGTGAAAGCTGTCGTTTCAGACAGCTTTATTATTATACTACACTAACATCACTTTGTCAATAGAATTAAAATAATTTACAATTTATTCATAAAGCAGTATGAGATCCGTGACGAATCCGGACTAATCCCGCCTCCGGAAATCAGTGTTTCCTTAAAGATCTTTATGGTGGAACTGCTTTCTGCCCTCAGCGTAATCAGCAACTATCTGTCCGCTTCCGTATAGCTTGTATTTGTATGTTGTGAGTCCTTCAAGACCAACCGGTCCCCTTGCGTGGATCTTGCTTGTGCTGATTCCGACCTCTGCGCCGAAACCATAGCGAAATCCGTCGGCAAATCTTGTTGAGCAGTTAAGATATGTTCCGGCTGAATCAACGAGATTCATAAACTTTTCTGCCGTTTCGAGGTTTTCTGTAATAATGCAGTCTGTATGGTGAGAACCAAAATTATTAATGTGTTCAATCGCTTCATCAACACCGTCAACAAGCTTGACTGAAATGATAAGATCGAGGTATTCTGTAGCAAATTCATCGTCATTCATGGATTCGCATCCGATAATGTCTGACACTTCCCTGCTTCCGCGCACCTTAACACCATTAGCACGGAGAGCTTCAGCTACCTTCTTCAGGTTTTCAGTGCCGAATGCCCTGTCAACAAGCAGAGTTTCAGTAGCATTGCATGCTGCTGTATACTGGATCTTGGCATCGACCGTAACACGGCATGCCTTTTCTATGTCAGCGTCCTTGTCAATATAAGTATGACAGATACCATCTGCATGACCCATTACCGGGATCTTGGTATTGTTCATGATGTACTGAACAAACTGGTTGGAACCTCTCGGGATGATAAGATCAACTGACTTATTGCATGCAAGAAGCTCATCAACTTCACTGTGTCCCTCCACCTGATACATACAGCCTTCCGGTGCACCGCTGGCTACAGCTGTTTTATAAATTATATCAAAAAGGACCTTGTTAGTATTTACTGTTTCCTTACCGCCCTTGAGCACAGCACAGTTACCGCTTTTTATACAGAGCGAAGATATCTGGACAAGAGCATCCGGTCTCGCTTCAAAAATGATTCCTATAACGCCGATCGGGCATGATATTCTTTTCAGAACAAGTCCTTCATCGAGTTCGCGCTGAAGCATTACTTTATTGATAGGATCAGCAAGTCCGACGAGCTGTTCAATCCCTTTGCAGACATCTTCAAGCTTGTGCTCATCAAACTTAAGTCTTTTTACCACAGACTGCGCAATGTTGTTTTTTTTCAGCATTTTCAAGATCGAGTCTGTTTGCTGCAAAGATCTCATCCTTTGATCTCTGAAGTGCATCTTTTACATTCTTAAGAACCTTATTACGTGTTTCAATATCAAGAGCAGCCATTTTACAGCTGTCTGCTTTCATTTTTCGTGTTATTTCTATCATAGAATTACTCATTGTCACTAAGCTCCCTGATTATATAATTATCGGTACGGTTTATGATCAAAACCACCTGTTATTATTTTATCATAAAAGCTTATGAAAATCCAGCATATTATAGTAAACGAATAATTTATTTTTCGTTCACTGTATTTTAAGGAAACACTGATTAAATCGGAAATCCGGCTTCGCCGGATTTCCTGAGGTGGGATTTTCGGGGCTTCGTCCCGGAGCCCCACGCTGATTTATTCATAAATCAGCGTTTCCTTAAGTTTATATCCGGTTAGCGTATACAACTGTAAATGTAGAAAATTTCATAAGCATTTAGTACAATTCCACTTATATGAAACATTCGAAAACGAACATAAATTTTTCTGACAGAGCTTTACGTACAAAAATCACTTCTTTTTTACTGGCTATATATGGCATTATTCTGTTTCAAAATCATTGATATATACAATTGCATTACAAAAATATAGATTTTTTATAAGTAATATGCTATAATATGAACAACAAGGTCAATTATGCACACCACTTTTGACGAGGAGAGATCATATGAATAAAAAACCGGTTATCATAGCAGTTTCATTGATCATAGCAGCAGCTGCCTTTGCAGAATACAGATTTTTCATTTCTAAAAATAATAAGCCTGACACAATTCAGGTATCTGTATCCGAAAACGTACACCAGAACAATTCAGGGCAGAAAGACAAACCTCTGATCGTATCAGACACAGAAGGTCTAAAATACTTTTACAGCGGTATTAATTCCTCTGAAAAGGATTATCAGAAGATCGGAAACGAACTCCTGAAAACAATGGACAAAATCGAAAAAATGTATCACGGTACAATTACAAAGAACGTTGATGAAAGCCGTGAAGACAACGGAACTGTTTACTATAAAATAAAAGACAAAACATTCGGAAGCATAAACGATGTTAAATCCTATATGAGTGCGAGTGTTACCGAATCACTTCAGAAACAAAGATATCCTGATCTGACTGACGGAAACAAACCTGTCATAAAAGAATTTGAAGACGGTCTGTATATCATAAAAGGTGACGGACCTTCAAAGGGATTTGCCTGGGAAAAAAACGAAAACAAAACCATAAAGCTTGCAGTTACAGGAAAAGGTGAAGGAACCTTCACCATATCTGCTTCCGGATACAAAGTGGAAATAGTAGATGAAAACGGCACATGGAAGGTCAATTCCATAAGCGGATCATAATGTATTTTCTTATACTTTAAAATAACAATCAAAAGCCGGCATATCAGAATTACCTGCGTATTCTGATATGCCGGCTGTTTTTGCTGTTACTTTAATTACCAGACTGATACTTTTGAAGAGAACACCTTTGAGCTGCCCTTATAAAGAGAAATATTCAGATCGGAAGGAATAAAGCTTCCGCCGGTGTAAACAGGTGTACATTCATATCTGTCAGCTGTACCGTCATTCATCATTTTTTCAGCAATAATATCGTTTCTGGTTTTCAGTTCGTAAACTGGCTGCGGTACAAAAAGCCTGTTTTCTTCCGGTACAGGTGCTCCTGTGAATTCAGGAATAATTACAGTCTGTTCTACAGATCCGTCACTGTAGCAGCGGAGAGCTTTTCCTATGGAATCCACTTCTTTTACATTTGTCAGTGAAAGGCTCTTTATGATATTGTAATTAAGCTCATTTTCAAATTCCCACGGGGACTTCGCATCAGCACTTCCTGAGATATTTACTACTTCCCTGTCACGTATAACGATACACAGACTGTCTTCAACAAGAAAATCTGCATCAAACTGAAGAACATAAGCTGTATCGCCGCCGTGAGGTGAAGGAATAATGATCCTGCCGGAATGAAGCTTATTTATAAAAGTTCTACCGTCTCCGGAAAACTTCACTGTCATTTCAGATGTATTTACAAACTTTTTAAGTTTGTCGGACAGTTTTTTCACAAGGCTGTCAGGCATATCACAGGCTTCACTCACGCATTTATCAATGTAATCGTTGTAAAGTCCTGCTGCTTTACATACCCCAAGTTCCTGTTCAAATGTATTTGAGTATCTTGTTTCCTCAAAATCGCTTTCATCCATAAGTCCGGATGCATCCCATTCCACTGTGATTTTGTAGTTGCGGAATGCTTTTTCGATCTGCTCCTCGACTTTCTTATAAATCTCAGGAGTAAAATCAATGCAGTAGTATACTTTCCATGGATTTCTTATCTGGATATAATAGTCATTCTCAAATTTTCTGCTGCTGTCGCCTGAAACAGTTCTGCCTGATTCATAATAATCTTCAAGAAATCCCTGAATGTCATCAGCAAAATCTCTGCTGCTGACCTGGCAGTTCATTTTTTCACGGATAAAAGCAGCCGGATCAGCATCGTCTGCAAGCAGAGGCTCTGTACTGATACAGTCAAGCAGTCTGCTGCTGAGATGATTGTTTCTTGCAGCCCACATAAACATATACGAAACCGGTGTACATGCATATGTCTGTATTTTCATTGCATCATAATCGCCAAGTGATTCACGGGTCTTATCATTTGCAATACAGTATTCATCAGTGACCTTTTCACTCACATCAGAAAAGCTGAATATCAGATTATTCTGTCTTCCGTCATAAAGGACATCTTTTCTGACCGGCTTAAACTCTTTAAGAGGCGGTGCAGGGATATCCGGTTTGTTTATTACAATGTCTGATTCTTCCTCTTCATATCTGACGGAAACGTCCGGACTGTTATCAGAGGAGATTTCCTCATCGTTTTTCTGACGCATTCTGTATCCTGCGATCACAGCACCTTCGGTGATCACCCCTATAGCCCATACTATCATGGCACTAAGAGAGAAACCATTCAGAAATTTAGCAGCGGTAAAACCGAGCAGAAGTACAAAAAGCTGAAGTCCTACGCATAGAGAGATAACACCTTTTCGTTCTTTTTGGTATCGGACAATTCCGATCAGTGAAATAATGAGACAGAGTGCAAAGCTAGCAAGAGCAATAAGGGTATATACTCTTCTGTCTCCCGAAAATTTTGTTGATGCAATCAAGGAAGCTGCCGCCAGACCTGCCCCGGCTACTGAATCGGCAATCAGAAAAACAAACTTCCATAGTGGTTTTCTTGTTTCATTCATAAAATAGATGATCTCCTGTTATCCATAATCCCTGAATATATCATAATCAAATCACAGTTTAATTATAACATAATTTAATTAAGATTAAAAGAGATTTTTATAAATAATGCCGCAGGTTTTTTTAGTTTTAGTAAAATTCAAGACTAAGCTCAATTATTTTCCTAATTTAATATTGAAATGTTAAAACGAATATGTTATAATATACACATAAGGCAATTATCTTAATTTCATTTTTTACAAAGTGCACATACTAAGGTTTTGCTGACCAGATTACAGGCCCGTGTTTCACGGCTTTGGATTACGGGGATTAATTCAATACGATCTGTATTATGATCGGTGTTTCCTTAGGGCAGATATTTATCTGCAGCAAAAATATTTTTGAGAAAGGGAGTTACTAAATGAATTATGATTTTCTGATCAGTTCCGCTAATGATGAATTACAAAAAAGATACTCCGGTGGTACAGCCCCTGTGCCCGGCGATACTATTTGTGTGATTTGTTCAGAAAACGGAACAGTCTACAAAGGGTATAATAATGTTATGCCAAACGGCGACAACATTCATGCTGAAGTTGCTGCGGTAAACTCACTCCGTGCCGGTGGTCAGTCAATGATCAGAGCGATCACTGTATTCGATTCATTCAACAGAGTACCGATTATTCCGTGCAACGGCTGTATTCAGATGCTGCTTTCCATTGATTACAGAAACATCAACACTGTTATCGCTACTCCAACCGGAATTATTCCTATAACCAATTTTCTTGGTCATAACAACGGCTTTAATTCCGGGCCGTCACAGTCGGTGAATATGATGAACAGCGGTATGAACAACGGCATGTCGCGAAATGTATCGATGTATATGAATCCTAACACCTCACAGAATAATTCAAGATACATTAATCCTTCAATGGGTCAGTCCGCTTACAGCGGCGGATCACTCCATATGAACGGCTCAATGAACAATTCAGTATACATGAATCCTGTAAATTCTGTGAATACAAGCATAGGCCAGAGATCATATACAGCCGGAAGTGCAAAGAAATCCAGTACGCTGAAAAAACAAACTCAACGATCTTCTCAATGATGACGATGAAGACTGATCAATTATTTTTATGAAAGGGATGTATTATTTATGGCAGAAGTAAAACTTAACGAAAAACAGAAACGTCATATTTCAAAAATGGGGCTGATCATAATCGCTCAGGTTGTGATCATGGTAACTCTCACAATTATTATGGTTCTTGTGGTTTCAGACAGGATCGACAAGATGATCGTTGCCGACAACACAGCGATCACAAAGGAAAAATGTGCTGAGCTTGAACTCTATATGCAGAATTCGTCCACTATCCTGTCGGACTATACATCGGCCGGAGAAATTCTTGATGTACTCGAACATCCGGACGATCCTGAGGCAGTTGCAGCAGCTCAGGCTTACACCGAAAGGATCTCAGCAGGACTCAAAAACCTTGAAGGTATTTATGTATCCAAATGGAACACAGAAGTTCTTGCACATACAAACCCGAAAGTAGTTGGTATCATTACAAGAAGAGATCCTGAGTCTCTCAATGATCTGCATGAGAAAATCATAAATTCCCCTGAAAACATGTACAGCGCAGGTATCATCCTTTCACCTGCATCAAGTCAACAGATCATTTCACTGTACAAAGGCGTATTCGACAGTTCAGGAAAACCGATCGGTCTTGTTGGTCTCGGTATTTTAACGGATGGTATTGTTGAGGATATGGAAGCCCGTAACACCAAGATCACAAGCGATTCTCAGTACTATATGATCGATACTCACAATCAGAAATACGTTTTCGCTCACAACAAAGATCTCATGAATAAAACTCTTGATGATCCGGCTGTTAATACACCTCCTGAATTTATCAGTCTTTCAAATGAACTTGCAGCTACGATGGAAAACAAGAGCGGTACATTTACTTTCAGACGTGACGGAAAACTTTTCTACGGTATTTACAGCTATGTCGGCTACATGGGTCAGGTATTCATTATCGACGGCAGCACAGGCGAACTCTTCCGACTCACATACGATATGCTTATTTACCTCATCATTTTCACAATCATCTACATAGCGGTCGCATTCTTCTTCTACAGACTTGTTAAGAAGCAGGAAGAAACAGTAAGCAGGCTTGACAAGTCAATGAAGAAAACAGCAAAAACAAAGGAATCTCTCAACGCTGCTATTTTCCAGGATATTCTTACAGACTGCAGAAACAGAGTTTCATTTTCAAACGACTTTGAACGAGGCAATATTCAGGATTCGCCAGACCATCCTTATTACTTCATGATGTTCAATATCGCAATGTTCAGCTCGATAAACATTCTCTACGGTGAAGATATCGGTGACGAAGTACTTACTAACGTTGCAAATACTATCCGTACAAATCTTGAAGGTGCTGAACTCTACCGTACAGGCTCTGACGAATTCGTAGCAGTAATGCAGGAGCAGGGCTCACTTGCAGGACGCACAAGGATCTGCAGCTATGCTGATCAGACAATAGCATCACTTTCAAATCCGATAAATACATCAGCAGGTCCGGTAAATGCAGTTTTCAGAGCATCAATAGTTAAGAAGAGCACCGGAATCGATCTTTCAGTTCTTCCTGCTCTTAAGGATACACTCAATCAGAGCGGTCAGGCAACTCCTGGTCAGATACCTTTCCTCGATATGGATACTCTTTGATAAAAAACATAATAAAAAAAAAGATATGGCTCTGTGCTTTCCTCAAAGGGGGCACAGGGCCTTTCTCGTTCTAAATACGTTATAAACTGCATAACTGATAAGCACAAAAACGCCCCTCCGTTTCTGGAGAGGCGTCTGATAGTATAATGGTTTGTATCTTAATTACTTAACATACTGTGAAAGGCCTGAGATCTGCTGATCCTTTACTGCCTTGGCTACAAGGCCGGCTACAACATTTGCACCCTTTTCGCAGAAGTGTGTGCCGTCTGTAGAACCAGCTACAACACCCTTGAGGTGATATGAAAGCGCTGTGTCATAACCAACTGAATTGTAGTGGTTGACCATTATGGTGTTAAGATCTATACACGGTATCTTATACTTTGATGCAAGCTTCTTGCATGCGTCGCAGTAATTTGTATAGCTGTTGATGAATTTACCGTTGCTGTAAGCGTTCATTCCAATTACTGTAGTAACGAGGATCGGTGTGCCGCCCTTGTTCTTGGCATCGTTTATAAACTGTGTCATGTACCATTCATAAGATCCTGATGAAGGATTGTCAACGTTTCCGCAGGTTGGAGCGTAACGGTCGGCGTTCGACTTGCCGGCATCGTTGATGGCGAACATTATCATTACGTAATCGCCTGTCTTCATGCTGTCAGCTATTGTCTTCCATCTGCCTTCGTCGTAGGCTTTCTTTGAGCTTCGGCCGGCCATTGAATGGTTGGCTACTGTAACGTCTGAAGTGAAGTAGTTTCCGAGATAATAACCCCATCCCTGCTGCGGAGCGTAGCTCTCACGGTAGGACTGAACTGTTGAGTCACCGAGAATAAAGAGCGTAGGGTTGGAAGATGTCGTCGGCGTCTGTGATGAATTCGGATCATATGTCTCAGCTATTGGTTCATCAGTAAGACCTATTGTGATATAGTCGAGGTTAGGTCCGCCCTGATTTGCTACTGTGGAAATAAGCCTGATCGTGTTTGCTCCCTTTACAAGCGGAAGAACAATTCCGAATTCAGCCCATGTGGTCCATGCACCGGTTCCGGTAAATGACTGCATCCAGTAATCACTGGTCTTGTCGTTTACGATTATCTTCATTGCACGGTCTGTATCGCTTCCGTTGGCAAAACGGATATGGGTCATGTAGTTGCCGTCCTTTGCAGCGTTTACTGTAAATGTTATGCTGCTCGAATCGTTGTTGTCAAGGTTGATGTATCCGCGCGGATCAGTAAATCCGGTGTTTGTTGTTTCTATCATACCCTGATCCCAGACCTGATCAACTGCAAAGTATTTCTTATCCGGATCTTCCTTTGGAGCAGGTTCCGTGAATGCTGCATCTTCACCGAAGAGATATTTCTGAAGAAGAAGAACGTCTTCGGAATTAAGCTCACCGTCACCTGTAACATCAGCTTCTGCCTTGTATTCACCGGCAAGCACTGCGCTCTTAAGTGAAATAAGATCTGCAATATTTATCCTGCCGTTCGAATCAGTATCACCCATGTTTAACGGTTCCGGTGAAGGTGAAGGTGACGGCGAAGGAGACGGTGAAGGGCTTGGTTCCGGAGAAGGTGAAGGAGAAGGACTCGGCTCCGGCTGTGCCTGACCGATCTTCATAAGTCCCTGAAGGATCTCGGCATTCTTATCTGCCCCCTTCGCACTCTGATGAAGATCATCTTCAGAACCGTTTGCCTGGATCGCGTAGTAGGATTTCATAGCATCATAACCGCCGATGCTGAAACCGAAGTCCTGCCACGCATTGAAGAGATCCATTACAGGAACGTTCTGTTCACTTCCTACCTTGTCGAGTTCACCGCCAAACCAGCGTCCGGAGAGTTTCGGATTTCTGTTAAAGTCACCGCGTCTTCCCTGCTGCTTTACAAGAATAACGTTCATTCCCTTTGCCTTGCAGGTCTTGACCATGTCAGTGACTACAGAATAATACTCTGATTCATTTGAATAGTTTTTGTCGTTGATACCGATCGAGATAATGTAGTAGTCCCCGGCTTTTCCGTAGGTCTTAACCGGATCGAACTGGCCGCTGGTGTAAAATCCCTTTGCATACTGACCGCTTGATGCCTGGTTGCGTATCTCATAAACTTTAGTGTCTACATATTTGTAAAGGAACTGGCCCCATCCGTGCTGAGCTGTATCTTTTACATTGTAGTAATTTGCTACCGTAGAGTCACCGCAGATCCAGATCGTCGGTTTCATCTCACCGGTGGTGTTGAGCTGTTTTATTTCAATGGATGAAATAGTGTAAGCAGCCTTATTCATTCCGGCTACTGCTGCCACATTGAGCTGTCCGTCTGTTACAGGGACCTGTATCGACTCAACGGCATTGTTACCGGTAAGATTGATCATCTGAGGCATACCCTCGATATTGATCGTCGTTCGCGGGCTGTTACCGGTCATTACAGTTACCTGATAAAGACCTTTCGGAAGGTCAACATTGAACTGTCCTCCGGTAAACTGTACTGCGTCAGCTCCTGCGCCCTGTCCCTGAGCAGCTGCATTGGCCACGCTTCCTGAGAAGCCGTATCCTCTGCCTGCATTGTATCCGTCTGAAGCACTTACGCCTGTAAAACCTCCGGCTGCACCCGAACCTCCCAGATCAAATTTCCAGTCAGTCTGTGCTGCTGATGCCCTGTTTCCCGTACCAGGCAGTGTTCCCGCTGCTGCAGATAATGCCATGGTAAACGAGATAAGGCCGCTGATAATTTTCTTTTTCATAACCTCGCTCCTTACGCGTTTACATTACAATCGCTCCGAAAAAAAGTATTTCCGGACACAATCCTTATCATACAGTATACCACTTTATGCACAAAAAATCAATGCGTATGTATGGATTTTTCTACACAAAAGAAGACTTATTTCTGCATATTTTCTATAGACACACTTAAGGAAGCTTTGAGTTATTAATAAATCAGCCCGTGGCAGGGCGCGAAGCCGTATTTCCGGTTTAATCAGATTTTAGTATAAGTCCTGCCTTTTCCTTTAGTTTAAGATTTCCGGCATTCATTATTCCGAAATATTCTGCAGAACAGATCACCTCTCTGCATTTTTCCATAACGGCAATCGCTCTGCTTACAGCTTCATCACTTACCGGTTCAAACGCCTTTTCCGAAATTACAACAGACGCAAGAGCTGATGCTACCGGGTATTCCACATCATTTTCATGGATAACGCCAGCCGCAAACGGAATACCTTCACGGTAAAGTCTGCGGTAAACAGGAATTCCAGCTCCCCCGCCGCCTATGACAAAGACTTCAGGTTCGCCTTTTCCGCCGAACGGTTCTGCCGCACCGAAATACCAGTTGTATCTTCCGTCTTTTATTTCATAAAGAGTATCGATATAATCACCGGAAAAGATCTCTTCAGGTGTTCCGTACCGTTCAGCTTTTCCATTATGTATACAAAGGACAGAATCGGAAAACTTCTGAGCCAGATCAAGTTCATGAAGTGACTGTACGACCGCTATATTTCTTTCCTTTGCAAGTCGTCTGAGCAAAGTAAGCAGATGCAGTTTATGACCTGTATCCAGAAACGAAGTCGGCTCATCAAGAAGCATGATATCCGGTTCCTGTGCTATTGCTCTGGCAAGCATGACAAGCTGACGCTGGCCGTCACTTATCCTGTTGAAATCAGTATCGCAGAGATGATCTGCACCGGTAAGCGTCAGAGCATCATAAACTATTTTTCTGTCATGGTCGCTCAGTATTCCGAACGTTCCCGTATACGGATATCTACCCGTAGCCGCAACGTCAAAACAGGTCATTCTGTCGGTGATAAGTCTTCCGGTAAGCATGACCGACAGTCTTCGGGCTACATCCTTTTCCTTAAGCCCGGTAAGTTCATCGCCGCAGAGAAATACCTTTCCGGATGCGGCCGGCAGCTGACCGGCAATGGTTTTCAGTACAGTAGATTTACCAGCTCCGTTAGGTCCGATGAGTGTACAAATCTCTCCTGATGAAATGCTGATCGTGATACCATCTACGATCACTTTTTTACCATATCCTGCGCCAAGACTGTCCGTATGTAGAGATGAAGCATTGTTTTTCTGATCAGTATTTATCATGACATGCTCCTTTCCTTAGCACGGTGAAGCATTATATAAATAACGACCGGTGCACCGAAAACTGCAGTAACGGTACTTACACTCAGCTCCTGCGGAGCAAAGAGCATACGCGCGATAAGGTCGCATCCCATACAGAAAACACCGCCTCCGAGAAATGCTGCCGGTATAAGAATGACAGGTTTTGAAGTCCCGAACATCCCTTTCATAAGATGCGGAACAGCAATACCGACAAAAGATACCGGTCCGGCAAAGGCTGTGACACAGGCGGAAAGAATGCTTGAAAGAAGTATGAGAAACACACGGAAAGCGCGGATATTCACACCCATATTCTCGGCATAGGCCTCACCGAGCTGATACGCACCTATCGGTTTTGAAAGAAGGAATGTAAGAATAAACGCTGTAAAGACCATGGCAGACATCACACGTATATCCTGCCAGTCTGCTCCCGAAAAAACTGCCCTTCGACCAGTTATGCAGGTTAACTATATTTGCGTCATCTGCAAAAGTCACAGCAAAATCGGTAAGAGCACTGCAGATATATCCTATCATTACACCTGAAATAACAAGCTGCGCCATGTTCCGTACTTTTCCGGAAAACAGAAGTACGGTCATCATACACAAAAGCGCACCGGCAAATGCCGCACCGATCATCATCCATGAATTCATGGCAAATCCGTACCGTAAAGATGTAATCATGATCAGGGCGACAGTGAGTTTCGCACCGGATGAAATACCGAGCACAAACGGTCCTGCAATAGGATTTCTGAAAAAGCTCTGCAGCAGAAATCCCGAAACCGAAAGTCCTCCTCCCAGTATCAGTGCAGACAGCGCACGCGGCATACGAATATCCATAATGATCCTGTGAGCAGACTGCTCAGTAATACGTCCGGTAAGCACACCAAAAACAGTATCAGCCGTGATCCTGCTGCTTCCGGACGCCAGGCTCAGAATAAAGAGTATCACCGCAGCGACCGCCAGCAGAACAAATCCGGTCACAGCCCGTATTTTTCGTTGTTTTTCCATATCTTTTTTCATTTATTTCTCCGTATATAACAGTTTGACTGAGTTGCTGATCCAGCTTCGCAGAATCTGCAATGGTGAGGATTGCGTGGCTCGCCCTGTTCCCACACGCTGAGTCATGAATAAATCAGCGTTTCCAAAAGAATGTATTCTAAGTATATAGAATTTGCAAATATCTTATGTCAATCACCTTTACATTCAGTGGATCCTGTGCAGATACGTAAGCTGTTCCTTTCCGTCTGCATTACCCGTAAAAATACTGTTTAAGTCTGTTATCATATCTGCTGCTCCGGTTGTCTGCTGGAAGAGGTTCTGTTCGGTGCACCAGACGTTATCGTTCTTCACGGCTTTGAAATCTGCAAATACCGGTGACTTTTCGAGAAGCTGTGCGATCGATTCAAGTTTACCTTCTATCGTGCTGTTGTAAATGAGGATATCTGCATCTTTCGCGCATTCGTAGAAGGTTTCCATCTGAATGTTCATTGTTGACAGTGCGTTGTCTTCAACTCCGAGATCCTCTCCGGTAAAAATGTATCTTCCTCCGGCAAGATCTATCATTTTCGAAATGTAATCCCCCGGCTTTCTAACGTTTACATAACCGTTGGCAGTCACGCTGAAAAACGCTGCGGTCAGACGTTCATTTTCCGGAACATTGGGAAGATCAAGTGAATGGAATCCGGCTGTCTTTTCCTCGAAACATCTTTCTGCTTCATCCTCTTTTCCGAGAATAAGACCGTAGAGCTTCATCCACTCCATGCGTCCGAGAGGATGCTGTTCGTAGCTGGAACGTTCGACGATGACGGGGATACCGAGGGATTCGATCTGTTCCTTTACCGCAGGGCTGTGAGTGATCATTGTGTTTTCAATGGCAAGCGTACAGCCGGATTCGGTAAGTGCTTCGTAGTCGGGAGCGTTGTATTTACCGATAAACGTCAGACGACCGGCATTCATCGCTTCCTTTACATGGGGCAGCATCCAGCTCTCCGTATTGGTCGAAGTCATGGAAACTGCATCGAGTGAGCCGATGGCATCGAAAAGATCGATGACAGATGATGAAGCAAGATATATGTCACCGCTCTGTTCACGTATCACGGGTATAGTACTGCCCTCAGGAACCGGGCATTTTTCGGGAACGAACAGAAACTGATCGGAATCAATGGTAATTAACGCGCACCCGCTTTCCAGATAATCAACGGAAAACTGATCAGCATATTCAAGTTCCATATGTCCGGTTACTCCGGGTACTGATCCGTTCTGACCGTTACTTTGACCCGTATCACTTTTTGATGTACATGCTGATGAAATAATGATCATTACCGGCAGGATAAAAAACAAAGCCAGCTGTTTTGATCCCCTACAGTTCATTTTTTTCTTAATATCTCTAAAATCAAAGATCCGGCTTTGCCGGATCTTCGTAAAACTATTGAAATCTGTTCTCATGATATCGTAGATGAATCAAAGAATAATGTGTATTCTATCTCGTGAGGAGTACTCATTGCTGTTGTATCTGCATTCATTTTAAGTTCAGTGTCAAACGAACTTAACGGAACTTCGAAAACTGATGAACCGTCTGTTATTTCCGGAAGATACTTTTCACCGTCAACGATCATATAGTCGTACTTGTCACTGCTCCACTTAAGAACTGCTGTTGTTTCGCCGTTCTTAACGCTGATCTTTGCAGGACTTTCTACTGATGCCTTGCCGGAGCCGCCTTCGAGTTTTACTTCGACGGTATATTCACCGTCTTCAATTCCAAGAGTTGATGCTGTGATCTTTTCCTTTTCCGGAACAACGCCCTCAGGAAGTGAATCAGCACGGAAAACAAGCACACGGTCGTACCAGAGCTGCTTCTTGTGGCTGAATGCAGCCAAGTTTACCTTCTTGTTGAGTGCTTCAACGGAAACGGTAAATACTCTTCCTTCATCTGTTTCTTCAGGTTCTATGAAAGAAGATTCATCTGCCTGTGCAGCTTCCTCAGCTGTACCTGCGAAAAGATGATCATAGCTCTTGCTGTTTATTGTAAGCTTTGCTGTAAGCGTCCCTTCTTCTGCGGTAAGTTCACAGTCAGCGATCTTAAACATGGATGAGCTGGAGTCAACATCAATATGATAGGTGCCATCCTTAACTTTATCGGCACTTATTTCTTCCATTCCTTCAAATCCGACCTCATCTGCTTCTATTACGTCATCACCCGATGCTACGGCAAGTTCAGTTACCTCAGCCTGTGTAGTTTCTTCGGATTGAGCTTCTGTTTCCGCTTCAGTGACTTCTGCTTCAGTAACCGAAAGAGTTATTTCGCCTAAGCCGCTGTTTTCATCTGATCCTGCAGCTGAAGAGCATCCTGTAAGTATAAATGCAGAAAGAACAGCTGTTAAAATAAAAATCTTCTTCAAAATACATCCTCCTGAAAAAAAGCAGCAGATCATAACCCCAACACTGTATGTGATAATGATATGCTGCTTTTGAATAGTATTATTATCTGTCAGCTGATTATTCAGCTATTGAATCGATAGCTTCCTTAGCGTGATCAACGTAGATCTGACGGATAGCTTCATTTTCACCAAGGCCTCTGAGAACACATTCAACCTTGTAGCCAGCAGCTTCGAACACTGACTTCCATGAATCTTCCTCATCACCGGCCATATCGTTATTAGCGTGGTCACCGGCAACTACCATGAGAGGTTCAAGAACAACACGCTCATATTCGCCAGCTTTTACTGCCTTAAGAACATCATCAACAGAAGGTGTAGCTTCTACAGTACCTACGAAATAGTTTGTATGTCCGTCTGCTGTAAGGAGATCCTGCATTTTCTGATATACTCCGTTTGATTCAGCTTCTGTACCGTGGCCCATGAAGCAGATAGCAGTTTTGCCGTCATCATACTCCTTTGTCCAGTCAACAATAGCTTCTTCAACGCGCTTGAAATCTTCATCTGATGTAAGAAGCGGCTTACCGAAAACAACCTTGTCAAATGCGTCAGCCTTCGCTCCTACCTGATCAAGAAGATCATTATATTCAAAGCCATCCATAAGATGTGTAGGCTGAACAACAAGTGTCTTTACGTTGTTCTTCACTGCACGGTCGAGAGCAGCATCAACGTCATCGATAAGAAAACCGTCACGCTTGTTTACGTGGTCTATAATAATATTTGCTGTAAATCCACGGCGTACACTGTAGTCAGGGAATGCCTTTTCGAGTGAGTCTTCGATAGCACCGATAGTAAGACGACGGCTGTCGTTGTAGCTTGTACCGAAGCTGAGAACGAGAAGTTCGTTTTCACCGATCTCGTCCTGATTGCGGATATTGTCAAGTGATGCATCGCCTGTGTCGTAGTTTTCTTCATCCTCTTCTTCAGTTTCTTCGGATGCAGATGTTTCTGCGACAGCTTCAGTAACTTCCTCAGTTTCAGCTGCTTCTTCGGTTACAGCTTCTGTTTCTGCGGCACTGTTTTCAGCGGCAGAATTACCTGCAGATGGAGCAGAGCTGTCACATCCGGACATAACAAATCCAAGCATTGCAATACTCATAATTACAGCGATCTTTCTTTTCATTAAAATAAGCTTCCTTTCATAAAGAGGTAAACCGCATAAAAAAATGCCTTCATCCGGACGGAGGAAAGCATCACAGACAGACCCTGCCATAACGGAGAGTCTGCAGCAGTACGATCAGTTCCTCGTGATCTGAGCTAAAAGCTCTGTACCAGCATACGGCAGGTTTCCTGACTCATGCATCTTAACGATATGCCCGCCTTCCCGGTTTCCCAGTGACTACATAATATAACAGCATACCGCTCCGCAAATACAGTGACGGGATCGTGCAGGATTCTGACCTGCTTCCCTTTTACCCTCTGTTTCTATGAAACATGAACAGAGGCACCGCATACTTTATATTCAATTTTACCAAAAACAATTGTAACACAACCGTTAGTGAAATTCAAGCCGTTGCCGGATATTTCGGCAAATCCTACAGTTTTTTGTCAGCAAGATAAAGCAGAGCATTGCATATTGCCGCCGCCACATTGCTGCCGCCTTTTCTTCCCCGTGCCACAATACACGGCACTCCCGTTTCAATGAGCATTTCCTTTGACTGAACTACATTGACAAAACCAACTGGAACGCCGATAACCAGTTCAGGAACGAATTTTCCGGACCGAATAAGCTCTGAAAGTCTGACAAGAGCCGTAGGTGCGTTCCCCGCAGCAAATATAACCGGTCTGTCAAGTTCCGCTGCTTTATCCACGGAAGCTGCCGCTCTTGTAGTACCTTTTACCCTTGCAGTTTCAGCAATATCGGGATCTGCCATGAAACATTCGCACGTACATCCGTGCCTTGCAAGTGCTGCCTTGTTAATACCTGACTTCGCCATATTTGTATCTGTTACAAACACGGCTTTTTGAGATATAGCTTTCATAGCAGTATTCATCACATCTTCTGAAAAATACAGATTATCAAGATAATCAAAATCTGCAGTTGTATGGATAACACGCATTACAACAGGTTTTATGTACTCAGGTATCTCAGTTTCCAGTTCCGACTCGATTATTTCAAAACTCCGGCGTTCAATATCAGCCGGAAGTACATATTCAAGGTTCATACGCCCTCCTGAATGATCTTATAAATCATATCCATATCAAGACTCTTTCGTACAGTATCAGCAAGTTCATCGAGATCTTTTTCTCGCTGCTTCCTTCTGTCACTGACTGCACCGTTATACTTAAGTCCCTTTGCTTCGTAAAGAGCTTTAACAAGTGCTCCGGAAACCTCTGAACTGTCGAATATCCCGTGGACATAGCAGCCAGCCGTGTTACCGTTAAAATACCCGCCGCTATCTGTAAGAGGTTTACTGCTTCCTTCTGTTTTACCCATATGGACTTCATAGCCGTAATATGATGCACCGCTAAGGCATGAAAAGAAACCGGTAACGTCCCTGAACCTTCCTTCCGTACGAAGCTGCGTCTTCTCCTCATGAAAAACTGTCCTGCACGAAGGAAGAAGACCGAGACCCTCTGCTGTTCCACCGCACTCTGTCCCGTAAGGATCAGAAACAGTTTCACCAAGCATCTGAAACCCGCCACATATTCCAAATACAGGAAACTTGTAATTCGCCCGTGCTTTGATTTCCTGGCTTAATCCTGTTCTGTTCATCCATTCCATATCAGCTATTGTACTCTTGGTTCCCGGAAGAATGAGCAGATCCGGTTCTCCAAGCTCTTCCGGCTTTGTGACATACCGTACGGAAACGCCCTCGTACTTACTGAAAACATCGAAATCGGAAAAATTCGATATTTTAGGGAGACGGATCACTGCAATGTCAATAACACCTGAATTTCTGGTTTTTTCAAGCCGCGATGAAAGGCTGTCCTCATCTTCAAGATCGTGTTTTACAAACGGTACAACACCGATCACCGGTCTTCCGCATTTCTCTTCGAGAATTGAAATACCGTCATCAAAAAGACTGATATCTCCGCGGAAGCGATTTACTATTAGGCCTTTTACCAGTTCCTGTTCGTGCTTTTCCAGAAGTGCAAATGTCCCGTAAAGCTGTGCAAACACGCCGCCGCAGTCAATGTTTCCGACAAGCAGAACAGGGATTTCAAGCATCGTCGCAAGTCCCATATTGACTATGTCGTCCTTTTTGAGATTGAGTTCGACCGGACTTCCAGCTCCTTCCACCACAATGATGTCGTACTGCGAAGAAAGTATTTCATAGGCTCTGCGTATGTCCGGAATAAGTTCAGTTTTCCTTGAAAAGTATTCTCTGGCACGCATATTTCCGCGTACTTTTCCGTTTACTATGACCTGGGAACCGACATCGGTCGTAGGTTTGAGAAGAACCGGATTCATAAGTGCCGACGGTTCTATTCCGGCAGCTTCCGCCTGAAGAGCCTGCGCTCTTCCGATCTCAAGTCCGTCTGGAGTAATGTACGAATTCAGCGCCATATTCTGTGACTTGAAAGGAGCGACTGAGTGGCCGTCCTGTCTGAATATACGGCAGAGTGCTGCTGTGAGAAGGCTTTTTCCGGCGCCTGACATCGTTCCCTGAATCATTATTGCTCCGGTCATGATAAAACCTCCTTTAAAGCATTTACGAGGATAAGATTTTCCTTTCGTGTCCTTACTGCTGTTCTGAAATATCCTTTTCCGAGTCCTGCAAAATCCGAACATTCACGTATCATTATTCCTTTTCCCAAAAGCAGATCAGCAAGATCGTCCCGCGCTCTGAAAAGGAGAAAATTAGCCGAACCCTCAGTAACTTCAAGACCGCATCCGCGAAGCTCATTCATAAGATATCCGCGTTCCTCTGAAACAAGCTCAACGGTCTTCTCCTTCCACCCTATTACGTCAAGTGCTGTCGCACCTGCATTTTCAGCAGGTACAGAAACGCTCCAGAACTGTCCGGAATCATGAAGTTTTTCTGCAGTTTCAGAACTTCCGCAAAGTGCATAGCCGAGTCTCAGTCCCGGCATGGCAAAAAGTTTGGTAAAAGCCTTTAAAACAATACAGTTCTCATTAAAACAGCTCCTGAGGCTGTGATCAGAAAAGGCTCCCGTAAACGGCATAAAGCATTCATCACAAATAAGAATAATATTCTTTTCAAGACATTTCTCCGAGATCCTTCGAAGCAGATCCGGCGGGATAAGCTTCCCCGTAGGGTTGTTCGGTGTACAGAGAAAAAGCATATCCGTATCTTTATTAAGAAGATCAAGTATTCCTTCATTCAGTATGAAGTCTTCCGACGGCCTGATCGTATGTTCACTGATCTGACAGTTCACTTCTTCAAGGGCATATCGGTATTCGGAAAAGGACGGGATACATATCACAGCCCTTTCCGGTCTGAATGCATGGACCAGCCGGAAAACAAGATCTGCCGCACCGTTACCGCAGACTATATTTTCCGGGGAAATGTTCTCGTAAACTGAAAGCTTTTCACGGAGTTTCCTGCAGTAAGGATCCGGATAACGGTAACATTCTGAAACTCCTGATACTGCAGCGGCAAGTACCTGTTCCGGCATTCCGAGAGGATTAATATTAGCTGAAAAATCAAGAAAAGAGCATCTGTCCGTTACGTCACCGCCATGTACTCTCATAGAAACCACCCTGATAGAATAAGATAACGGAATAATACCGAGAAGACAAGCATAAACACCGAAGAAACATACATAAGCCTGTTTGCGCCCCTTATATCAGCAGGTTCTATCGCCCTGTCGTCATCACCGATATATTCCTTTTTATGAAGTTCACCGAAATACCATGCATCACCGGCAAGGCGAAGATGAAGTGCACCCGCACACGCTGATTCTGTCTGTGCTGAGTTGGGACTTGCATGCTTTCTGCGGTCACGTTTCCAGATACGGTAAGCGTTTTTTCCGTCAAGTCTGATAAACGGGCATGACAAAACCATCAGAAGAGCTGTAAAACGCGATGGAATGTAATTAAGTACATCATCGAGTTTCGCTGCGCATCTTCCGAGGTCTTTATACTTTTCATTTTTATAGCCGATCATGGAATCCATTGTATTGACCGCCTTGTAGACAAATCCTCCGGCCGCTCCGAACAGTGCTGTCCAGAACATAGGTGCAGTAACTCCGTCGGAAGTGTTCTCCGCAACTGTTTCGACAGCAGCACGTACAATGCCGTCACGGTCAAGTTTTGAAGTATCACGTCCGACGATCATCGAAACCGCCTTTCTTGCGCCTTCTGTATCACCGGATTCCGCAGCACGGAAAACCTTCATGCTTTCATCACGCAGATTTCTTGCCGCAAGCAGATAAAATATCATTATACTTTCGGTAATGATCCCAGCAGCCGGATGAATACTGTACGCCAGAAACAGAACAGCTGCCGAAACGACAGCCGTGATCAGTACAACTGTGACCGTTAGAAATACTCCTCCCGTAAAAAGATCATTAAACTTTTTCCGTACAAAACCTTCCATACCGGCGATCAGCTTACCTATCAGCCTGACTGGATGAGGAAGAGTATACGGGTCACCTATAAGGCAGTCAAGAAGAAATCCAGTGATCAGTGGAAGAGAGGCAAAAACAAATTTCATATTTTCTCCGGTTTTGTCAGTACACGACCGTCAAATTCGCATATCCATCCGGAAGCGTTGCCGGTCATCCAGTTGTAGTAATCTTTATGCGGCTCAGAGAACCTGGACATAATCGCCATTATAGTACCGCCGTGAACAACAAAAGCTATGCTTTTGGCGTTGCTGTACTGCTTTGTTATCCTTTCAAACGCTTTGCAGCATCTGTTACGGAAATCCTCAGGCAGTTCACCGTTCGGAAACTGCATTTCACCATTGCTGTCGATCCAGTCCTGATAATGCCTGTCGTTACTCAGTTCTTCCGAAGTCCTGTTTTCGAAATCTCCGAAATCACATTCGCGCATTTCTTCGCATATCTCAGGAGACTGACCCGGAAAGAGTATTTCAGCAGTCTGAATACATCGTTTCATCGGACTGACTACAAGGATCTCTGATTCCGGCACTTTCATTTTTTCAAGCTTTGTCCTCCCTTCCGGACAAAGAGCTTCATCAGTCCTGCCGATATACCGCTTTTCAAGATTTCCCGGAGTCATGCCGTGACGAATTAGTGTGATCTTCACGGGAGATCTCCCTTTATTGCTGTCGGAATGCCGCACATAACACGGATCACTCTGCCTGCATTTTCAGCTATAAGACAGCCGCATCTTCCCACAGCCTCACGCCAGATACGGTCTTTCTTTTCTATCGGTATAACACCTGATCCGATATCATTCATAATTACCACACAGCACGGATTGATCCTGATAAGTTCGTCTGTGTAAGCGACCGGATCAATTGATTTGTCAAGAAGTCTTCTGATAAGGTGATGATAGTTGTTGATGACATCAGCACCTTTTGCAAGTGCGTAGTCACATGTTTCACCGTCAAAATATTTTTCAATGCTCTCAGGCCAGTGTTTTTTTGAATATTCAAGTTTTCCCTGAAAAGCAGGTCCTGTAATGAGTGTCATAATAATACCTCCATCATAATGCCGGCAAAAACTGCTGCGGCCGGAACGGATAATTCACAAATCTGAAGGAACCATCCGCAAAGGTCTCCTGTAGTTCCGCCGAATTCTTTGTATGCGGTCTTTCTGTAGTACCAGAATGAGACCAGCGCGGCAGCAAAAGATGCTAACCCCTGTATTGTATTTATAAAAAGCATCAGCAGAGAAGCAGATGCTCCGAATACCGTTATCATTGCTATCGTCACTGAACGGTAGGACGGTCTGACGAAATCCTGAAGTGTGCCGTCCTTTTTTGCACACCGGAAAGTTACTGCAGAAAGCCCGCTTAAAGAACGTGACAGTATGTATCCGCATGAAACCACGGCAGTGCTTCGAACATCATCAATCTGTGAAAACAGAGCAGTCTGAAGTATAAGGTAAAGGCACACACGAATAACTGCAAACGATCCGATATGAGGATCGGACATTATTTCGAGACGTTTTTCACGTTCAGCATATGAAGAACGAGCATCGGTAACGTCGCAGAATCCGTCGATGTGAATGCCGCCTGTAACAAGTACAGGAATAATCACTGCGACAGCTGCAAAAAGAAACTGTGAAACGGAAAAATAAGTGCAGAACAATCTCCAGGCAAGGAGGACTCCGCCGATGACTGCACCGATAAGCGGAAACCATCCGAGTGCGTACCGCCTGTTCTCTTCCTTCCATTCAACCTGTATCATCGGTATGCGTGAATACATGAGAAAAGCTGAAAGAAGTGACTTTATCATCCGCACTCCCCCTTTCCGTGATCACATCCTGTCTGATGCTCATCTGTACCAGTCGATTCATTTAAAGAATCATCTGAATGAATACCGTCCTTCAGCACGACCGGAATCCCGTAGACACATTCCACGACTTTATCGGCGGCATCAGCAAGTTCAGTATTGAGTTTACCCAGTACTTCAATGTATTTTTCAGTTCCGGATTCATAGAAAATCGAATCGGATCCGACGTCGTTTGTAACTATAACAAGAAGTGAAGTTTTGTCCTTCAGTTTTATTATATCACAGAATATCTTATTTTTACAGTCCGCCGGAAAATTTCCTTCGCCGAACATCTCATTTGCCACAAGGTTTCCAAGGCATTCGAGTAAGACAGCGCTTCCCGGTTCGATGTCGGCTTCTCCCACATCAGTATATTTCTCGATGGTCTCAAAACCTTTAGAAGCACGCATTTTCCGGTGTCTTTCAATAGCCTCATGCGCCTCATCACCGAAAGGCATCATGGTTGCCATATAGTATTTCCTGCCGGAAAACTCATCAAACAGCGATTCAGCATAACGGGACTTCCCGCATTTCGAACCGCCGGTAATCAGTATCATCATAGTGTTAATAGTAGTTTTTCTTTAATTTATATTTCTTCTCCCGTATTCACATATTACGGCCTCTGCTTCCGGGGACTTTAAGAATTATTAATTTATCAAAATGAAGCAGGATCAGTGCTGTTATCCATGAAACAAGTACATTTCCTGCAAAAATAAGCGTTCCGAAGCCGTATCCCCAGTTAAGGAATCCGTAAAAATCATTTGTATCCGGCCATTCGCCTTTTCCGTTTATAATTATATTTCCGGTATAGAACAATCCGTAAACCGCAGTCGGGATCATAGCAAGAAATGTCTTTTTGAACGGAATACGTTCAGATATGGTCTTAAGTATAACAAACTCAGTCATTGCCACAAGCGGTTCCAAAAGATGATAATACAGGTTTCCGCCTTTGTACATATCCAGATCAGGATATGCCGGCTGCAGAAAAAAGGCTACAACAGCAAATGTCACTCCCACTTCCGTGGCAGCCAACAGTTTCCATATCAGTGGCAGCGCTTTACCATTTATATCGCTTACAAGCTTTGCGACAGCTACTCCTCCGCAAAAGATATTGGAAATTACAGTGAAGTATTTCAGATTGTAAATTCCTTTAGAAGTAAGCGCACCGCCATCCTTATCAGTAAGAAACATATAGTACATACCGATTATGGTAAAAAAAATTATGATAATATTAAGAACAAAGCAGATCTTCCATCTGACAGTGTTTCGTTTTGAATTTTCAGTATTCATTGTATGTGCCCCTTTTCAGATCGGTTGAATACACGCAGCAGCAGATAAATCCCCGAATCTTTCTGCGTTAATGATATCTATTAGTATAACATATGATTGAAATTCTTTCAACAGGAAATAAAAAACGTCTGTTCGCACTGGACTTTTGACTGATATTGTGATATTATTATACTTATAAGAGATTTAAATTGAAAATAACTATCGCCACTGATTAATGTCATTTTTTTCATTTGATATCAGTGCAGATATTTTCACAAGTGAGAAAAGCGAGGAACAACATATGAAATATTCAAAAGAGAAAGAACAATCATACTACAACCGAATGCTGCTAAGAAACAGTATTTCAAATTTAGCTGATGACGTGGATAATGGTACTTATGAGTTTCCGTGGAAAAATTTCATCATCAGCACTACAGGAACTATACTTGGCTTAATTATTCGTGATATGATAGGAACAGAGACGCTGCTTCCAAACAAAGGCCTGAAATTCTGCGCTGATGTTGCTATTCTTGTAGTTATGATAACTTTAGTAAACTTAGTGGTTATGGGATTTTCAAAGCTTTTTTAAACCTAAAACGAATTGATTTTTTACCATTAAAACACATAAAATCGAACTATCCCCCGTGTACGGAACATTCCGTATCGGGGGATTTATTGTATGCCTTCGGCATGCTCTTGAAAACAGACCGTCGTTCGACGGCTGTTGTCACTTGTTATCTTGAATCGGGATACAGCTCCGATTCATCATTTAAAGGTTAAAATACTCTTTAAGAAAAGCGATAAAACTGCTCCATTCTTCTGACATATTACCACTTTTCAAAAGTTCATCTCCACCTTCGAAGTTTACTCTGTAAACTTTATCGGTTTCACTATCCAGCACAATAACTTCACTGGTATTCATCTCAGAAAGAACAAGATATTTATCATCAAAGCCATATTCATTTCTGCATATATAAGTTGATGAGCAAATATTATTATGATCATCAATAATATCAAGAAGTTCTATACCCATATTTTCTTCCCAGAAAGGTCCGGCAAATAATGTGTAGAATTGAATAAAATCCTCTGATGGATGTACGTTCAATTCTGAAATCGCTTTAAGCACATCTTCTTTGTTGGCTCTGATATAAACATCGTCGCTTAGTTTCTCTGATAGATTAATTTTCTCAGAAAATCTTTCGCTTTTATTATTCATCAAAAACACCTTCCTTGGTAATTCTCGAATAATTTATATTTATAACTGAATTGGTTTGTATTCAAATGCCTTGTCTATGATCTGCTCAGGAGTTAAATTATCATCATTCCAGAAAATCAAATCACTTACATTAGGATCCGGAACATTTTTCTCTACAACTTCCATCATTTCATCAATTTCCTTTTCTGTGCCATTACATTCAATTATATCAGAAACTAATTTAATCAATTCTTCCCTGCTTAACTTATCACTCATGAAACATTACTCCTATATCTTCATTATATTCCTACTATAGGTACTTCTTATTTCTGTTTATCGATTACGTAAATATCACAATTATTGATATTAAATTTTTTAATTACATCATAAGCCTTTTCTGTCACAACAAGGTACGATTTTTCAGAAACTAAAAAATCTTCACCTGTCCATTCAGTAAAATGATTTTCTTTTATAGTGACTTTTCCTTCCGGTATCAATCTGTAAAATACAGGTATTTTTCTATTGGGATATATCTCATTAAATTCATCACTGAATGAGATTTCAGCATTTTGAAATTTATATCCGGTAAGATCACTTTCTTCAATCTTTTGCTTTAGTTTTTCTGATACCAAAAAACAGGGAGTGCTTTCAATAATGTCATCTCCTAACCATCCGAAAAACTCGAAATGCAATTTAGAGATTTGTTTATCAGAACTTAAATATCTATAATCATAAACAGTGTTTTCTCCAATTTCACCTGCAACTTCCGGTTCCAGCATATATAAACGCATATTTTTTCAACTCCTGTTCATCGAAATTGTACGCCTTCGGCGTGCTTTTGAGTCATTCGACGGCTGTTGATTACACAATCAAATTGACTTCAATTCATTAATAACATTCTGTACCTCATTTGCAACAACTTCATTTTCATTTAAACAGATATTCTCCAAAACAGGTATATACTTTTTATCACCTGTACATCCGAATATAGCTATAACCCCCAGCACCAGTTCAACTGAAAGCGATTCATAATTTTCCATAAGAATAGTAAAGTCGTGATTCAGATTTGACTGATATGTTACTGCTAACTGTATTGCATCCAGAATCATCTCTCTGATATCATCATCCGTTTCATCATTAAATTTTTCTTCCAGATAGCTGATAACCATATCTAAATTTTCAAATGATGCATATGATTCAAAACAATCCTCTAAATGTCCTAAAAGATCAATGATATCGGATTTATTTTTACTGTTAAATATGTTTTGAATTTCTTTGAAGTCCATAATAAATCCTTTCAATTACTATAATACAGATGCAGCACAGAAATAATCCGAACTATCCGCCACGCGCGGAATGGAACATTCCGCACCGGTGGATTTCAATTGAATCGGGGCGCAGCTCCGATTCATCCATTTCCCGACTGATGGTACGCCTTCGGCGTGCTCTTGAAAACAGACCGTCGTTCGACGGCTGTTGTACTTTTCGGTTATATAACGCCATTAAATCAAACCATATTCAATCAAATCCTTTATGTTTGCCGGAATACCTATTGTTATTCCTTCATTCCACTTGGTTCCATCTAAATATTCACACCATCCGCAGGTATCACATTCTAAAACAATTTTTTTACCGTAATTTAATTCCGCCAATATATATCTCAATCCGTCATCACATACAGGACAATCTTTTTTCAGAATAAATCGTAACCATATCCCAAAGCGTATCTCCGATTAACATAGCTAATGTATCTATTTTGTCTGGTGGAATTTTCTCAAATCGCAATGCTTCTGTACTTAAATCAATATCCGGCTCATCTACTATGTATTCATTCGGATCTAAATTCACCAGAACATCTAATCTCCACCTCTCCATAATTTCCTTAGTAAAGTATTTTTTCTTCTGTTTTATCCAGTTTACTACCGATGAATAGAAACTGCAATAGTCCTTTGTCACTTCCGGATCTTTTAAAAGACTAGCAAATTCTTCATGTAATTTAGTTATCAAATATTTTCCCATTTCTCTACCCACATTCAACTATATTTAATTTCTTTAACAACTGATACCACTCATCATTATCTGCATCCGGAATAATATCAGCATATTTTGCACCGAACACATAATTCATCAAAAAATCGTCCAGATATCCTAAACAATCAACCGGATCAGCATCTTCATTGTCCCGATAATATAGATATAATTTTGAATCATTCTTATTGATCAGAACTGGCTCATAAAGGATCTGACCGATGTAAAACCATCTTTCGTCACCGCCAGGAATATCGGAAACCATAAACTGATATTTTTCAAGTATTTCTGCTCCAAATAAATCTATAGCTCCAAACCGTGCACCATTACATTCGCTAAGAAAATCATAATATATTTGAAGAGCAGGATCAGAGTTTTTCTCTTTAATCGTAGTTCCTTCATTTATTGTTCCAGCAATAATACCATTCGGATCTTTATCAAGTTCTGTTTTAACTGACTGAATAATCAGTTTTAATTGTTCGGTCATATTCCTGCTCCTTATAATTTTACACGGAGAAATTGAACGCCTTCGGCGTGCTCTTGAAAACAGACCATTCGAACAATTCGATTTCCTCACTGTTTCTCAACAGCCTGTTTTCTATAAGTATTTTTTTCGCGCTAATCATGTCCGTAATAATCACTTCTTTGTATTCAGCCAGTTTTTCGCATCGCCGCATGCCATCAAAATATCATGATGATTAAAAACCAATAGATAAGATTTTTCTTTATTGGTTACATAAAACTCAAATCCATATGTCTCACCTAAAACAGCTACTAAATCATCGCCGTTTTTAAACAGGAATGATTTTTTCTCATCACTTTCGTTAAAGAACATTACCGTTTCGGTATTTCCAATATATTCATTGATCCAGCTCCATGCATCTGAATTATTAACATACACATAATCAGTCAGGTCATCCCATAGGAAGCAGCTATTTCCTGCGGTGTACTTCTCTGTTATAATTCTTATGATTTCTAATGATACATCCCGTGAAAGTTCAGTTAAATCAATATCCAGGACAGCAGCTGCACGCTTCACTTCTTCGCTTATATTCCACATAATAACTCCTGTTAAATACAATGATCCGTTTAAAAATAATGAAGCAGCACTAACAAGCTGCTATTATTTTCATGACAACTTCTCGTACTTTGCGATATTCTCCTCATCAAATGTATGCGAATTCCGATACAGTGCAAGAGCACCGTCGAGAAGCGGAAGGAGGAGAAGGCCGCCTGTGCCTTCACCGAGGCGAAGACCTGCGCCGATCACCGGATGAAGTCCAAGCATATCGAGGAGACCTTTGGCGGCTGGTTCGCCGGAACAGTGAGACGGAAGCATGTACGCCGCACACATAGGTTTCATTTTAAATGCTACCGCTGCAGCGACTGCAGATATCACTCCGTCAATAACAACCGGAATTTTATAAACTGCACCACCGAGAAAAAGCCCTGTCATTGCGGCTATTTCAAATCCGCCGAGAGTCTGAAGCAGATGAATCGGATCGTCTGCAGAAGGTTTATGAAGCTCAATACCTCGTTTTATCGCATCAATTTTACGTTTCAGTCCATCATCGGAAAGACCTGCTCCCCTGCCGGTCACTTTTTCCGGTAGAACTCCGAGAAGAACAGATGCTATCGCTGAAGCAGATGTCGTATTTCCGATACCCATTTCACCGGAAACGATGATCTTTGTTCCGCTCTCCTTAAGGTCACGGACGATATCCATCCCTGTGACTATCGCTTCGGTCACTTCGTCTTTTGTCATGGCCGGTTCTTTTGTGAAATTCTTAGTTCCGTAAGATGTCTTTCTCTTAACAAGAGAACCGGAATCCACATCTGAGATCATACCGACATCCACAGCTTTTACGTCAGTACCAAATGCCGCAGCAACAGCATTTACATTTGATTTTCCTTCAGCAATCGCCTTCGCACAGACTGCAGTAACTTCACTTCCACACTGAGTAACTCCCTCAGCGACTACACCATGATCCGCACAGAAAACCACCGCAGTTCTCTTTGAAATATCAACATCCGCAGTACCCTGAATGGCCGCTATCTTCATTATCATATCTTCAAGGACGCCAAAACTGCCAAGTGGTTTTGCAATACTGTCCCACCGTTCTTTGGCAGCAATAAATGCTGAATCACTCCATGATGTTATTTTGTTTAGTCTTTCCATATTATTCTCATATGCCTCTTATATACGTCTGCTGCTACAGAACACTGATTTTAAATTTCCAAAAGGTCTCTGCACGCAATGTGCAGAGACCTTTATTTTACTCACTTTCTAAAGCAGATTTGTAATAACCTTGATTTAATACTTCAATATTTGTCAGTTCGCACTCCATTGAGTTGTCTTGTCCACCGATAACATAAGTATATTTTGAAGTATCACCGTAAAGATTATTTTCTTTTGACATAACACGAAACTGACAATTCCTGCCTTTATATATTGAATATACTTCTGTCAGACGTTTACCATCACCTTGAGTTATGGATTCCTGTTTTATAAAGCCTAACGATTCAAAAAACTCTCCGGCTTCCGCCAAGGTCATATCAATATTTACTTTATTCAGTCCTGTTGGATACCAGGTTGACTTTGCAACCTCATAATCATATGGGAAAACTCTGAGCACAACAGCATTGCCTATTCTATCTTTCCGGGCACCTGTCGTAAGA
The DNA here is from genome assembly GCF_000712055.1 of Ruminococcus sp. HUN007. NCBI lineage: Bacteria > Bacillati > Bacillota > Clostridia > Eubacteriales > Oscillospiraceae > Ruminococcus > Ruminococcus sp. HUN007. The sequence goes on from NZ_JOOA01000001.1 coordinate 113,644, forward strand.
TCAGCATTTTGATATATAATTGAGATAGTAATATCAGGATCATTTTTGGAAACAAAACTTGTCACGTCCTGTTCATTATTCAGCATATCGTCTGTGTTTAATGAACTCATATCATACCTGTCGCCAAATTCTGCAATAAACTGGTCTACAGTATAAAAACCGCCATTATGGAAAATATCATTTCCTATCTGAATAAGTCCTGATTGAAAATCTGCGTTTATGATCTCATCAGCAGGCTTGTATTTTGAATCAGAGCTTTCAGTTGCTGCTTTCTCAGTACTGATGCTTTCAGAGTTCTCCGCAGCAGATTCAGACTCGATCTCATTCACTGTTGTTTCTTCGACATTACTTTCATCATTTTTTGAAGCTGTATTATTTTCTCCGCTTCCTCCACAGGCTGTTAAAGAAACTGCAGCTAAACATACCGCAAATATGGATGCAGTGATTTTTAATTTTGTTTCATTATGGTTTTGATTATTTTTCACAAAAGTCCACCTTTAATAGTATTTTGTTATATTATAGCATAAACATGTTTATTTGTCTACTCTAAGGGAGCAAGATGTCTCTTCATTTACACGCTTTCACAAACCGCTCCGCCACACTTATATCCGACGGAAAATACAGATGCGGGAAACCGGCGTACATAGTCGCAGTTGTGTGGCAGCATTCCCACGAACGGCCGTCGGGTTTTACTGCGGTAAATGACGAACCAGGGTCAGTACTTTCCCAGTAGTGAAATTCGTGCGCTTTTATCTCTGCTCCGGGTGTGGTTATCAGACTGTCGGAGTGAGCTTTCATAGTTATATATCCGAAACGTTTAAGGCGCTTTTCGGAAAATACTTCACCTTTGATAACTCCGGCAAGCGGGATCTTTTTTCCGTCATCAGTCAGAAGATACTCGTGCAGATACATAAATCCGCCGCATTCAGCGATCACCGGCATACCGGATAGTACTGCATTCCGGATATCATCGAGCATCGTCCTGTTATCCGCCAGCTTTTCGGCATAGAGTTCCGGATAACCGCCGCAGAGAATGAGACCGTCAGCCTCGGGAAGGTGCTCATCTTCAAGCGGTGAAAAGAAACGGACAGTACATCCGAGCTTTTTCAGAACTTCTATATTCTCCTCGTACAGAAAACAGAAAGCCCTGTCTCGTGAAACGGCTATAACAGCACCCCTGCCGCAGGAAGTGAACTCATATTTCCGGTATGCGGGCAGTAGATCACACTTCAGACCCATTATTTTTTCAATGAGAATATGTTCTTCTGCAAGTTTTCCGAGTGCATCCGTTTTTTCACCGATATCTTCGATCTCCGACGCAGTTACCAGTCCGAGATGACGGCTTTCCAGTATGTACTTATGTGCCGGAAGAAAGCCGAAATACTCAGTATGAAATCTGTCACACAGTTCCTTTGCAAACGGGACAAGTCTTTCCGGAAGATTATTAAAAATAAATCCGGCAATACGGTTCGGTGTAATGTACTTCAGAAACCCCTGCATGACCGCACCGATGGATTCCTTCATTCCGCGGCAGTTTAAAACCAGTATGACCGGTGTTTCCGTGATCTCAGAGACACGATAAGCTGAACCTTCATCTCCGTCGTAAAATCCCATTACTCCTTCGATAACAGAGATATCACTATCCTTACTTCCCTCATCAAAAAGTTCAAGAAGCATATCACGGCCACAGAAAAAGCTGTCGAGATTACGCGACGGAGTGTGAAGTATCTCACGGTAGAACATCGGATCAATATAATCCGGACCGCACTTGAAGGCCGATGCTTTTATGTTTTTATGCGCAAGCGCCGACAGGATCGCACAGGTAACGGTCGTCTTGCCGCATCCGCTTCCGGTACCGGCGATCATCACTCGCTGCATTTCTTTCCTCCGGAAATGATCCATACCGGATTCATAGCATCCGGCATTGTGTAGCTGCCGACTTTCTTCATTCTTGTTACGGCTATCTGAGTAATACTGCACTCGCGTCCGGCCTTTCTGAAAGCATCCGTAGCTTCGGCCAGCGTTTCGACGGAAACCGCAGTTGCTGTAATATATGCCTTATCATTCTTACTGTATACCAGAGATACTATTTCAGATAACTTTCCGGTTGAACCGCCTATAAATACCGCATCAGGCGCCGGCATTTCCTCAAGACAATCCGGACAGTTTCCCGAATATACTTTAACGTTGTCACAGAAAAATCTTCGTGTATTGTCACAGGTAAGCATTACAGCTTCTTCGTTTTTATCAAATGAGTAAACCGTACCATCAGGACAGCGGTATGCCATTTCAACGGAAACTGAACCGGTTCCGCATCCTATATCCCAGCAGATACCGTCATGCGGAATATTCAAAGACGCAGTCACGCAGCCGCGGACTTCTGCCTTGGTCATGGGAATTTTTGTACGAATAAAACTATCATCAGAAATGGCAGAAGGAATATATTTAAGATAATCCGGATTTTCTGTGATCATAACAGTAAGCGGTTCACTTTTAAATCCGATAAGATCCGGTATTCTGCCGGAAACGATCTTTTCAGTTTCATAGCCAAGTTCGGATCCGGCGTAAACGCGCAGTTCCGGAAATCCGTCGCCGTATTTAAGCAGTCTCGTACACACTGAAGATACAGTATTTTTATTATCGAGGAGTAAGAAACAGTACCTGTTCATATGCACTTCAAGAGCAATGTTTGCGTTACTTCCGTGAAGTGAAATAAACTTCATTTTTTCATATGACATACCGCATTTTACACAGAATGCCGCAAAAGAGGAAATACCCGGAAGGACAACCGTTTCTGTATCTTCGATCAGCGGCAGCAGTTTTTTTGCTCCGCTGAAAAAGCTGATATCACCGGAAAAAAGAACTGCTGCAGTCTGTGCAGAACTGTTCCTTATCGCATCTGCTGTCCTTTCCGGATCATATTCATTCACAAGCTGTTTTCCGCTGTCAGTGTAGGGCTTAAGCATACGTGTCGCGCCAATGATAAGTTCCGCTTCTTCTATTGCCTTTGCTGCATCAGCAGTAAGTGAACCTGTTCCGTTTGTTCCTGTTCCGATAACATATACCTTTTTCAATTCAAATCTCCTTTGCACTTAACGCCTGTAACCGCGCGGCGTGATCATTTTTCCGGCTATTATCCTTGTTTCGGAATTGCCTATATACACCGTCGTAAACATATCTACAGATTCTTCACGAAGTTCAGCAAGCGTACAGATATGACTGTTCTCGCCTTCTCTTCCGATATTCTGTACATATCCGCATACCGTATCAGGATCACGGTATTTCAGAATAATATCACATGCCTTTTTAAGATGATCTGCCCTTTTTCTTGATGAAGGATTGTAAAGAACGATAACAAAGTCACCCTCAGCTGCACAGTGGAGTCTTCGCTCTATCTTTTCCATTGGTGTCAGAAGATCAGAAAGACTGATTATCGCAGTGTCGTGGGTAAGCGGTGCACCGAGAACGGCACCTCCGCTGAATGCTGCTGTTACACCGGGAACGACTTTTATTTCCGCATCAGGAAACTCATCAAGATACTCGTAGCAAAGCGCTGCCATTCCGTAAAGTTCAGGATCACCGCTGCACACAAGAGCCACCCTGTCCGTAAGCGACCTCTCAAGAGCAAGACGTACACGGTCGGTTTCCTGCCTCATTCCTGTTTCCAGATACTCCTTGTCAGGGAAAAATGGTTTAACAAGTTCCGTATAGGTCGTATATCCGATTATAACATTACTTTCCTTCAGTGCATTCTCAGCAGCACCGGTCATGCATTCACCGGCTCCGCTTCCGAATCCCACAACATAAAGCATTAAATCACCTTCTTTGAAAAATCTATTCTGACAGGCATCTCAGCAGCAGCTACGGTTACGCCGTTAAATGCCGTCTTTCGTATTACGAGCTTCCCGCCGCTGCAAAGCACAGCACTTCTTTCACACACGTTACCGGTACCGGTAACACTGCGTACAAATTCAGATTCTGTAAAATCGCCTTCCGCTTTTATAAGCTCTTCTGAAGAATATGTAACAAGCGGAACGCCTGTCTTATGACAGTATTCAAGCAGTCCGGCTTCATCAGCTTTCAGATCAATGCTTGCCGCTTTGCAAATTCTTACCGGAGATATTCCGTTTTCGGTAAATGCCCTGCTTACCGCTTCGGAAATATTCTCTGCCGGAGTTCCTTTTTTGCATCCGATACCGACAACGATATTTTTCAGAGGAAGATAAAGAGTTGTGCTGTAAGGAGAAGGAACAGAAGATTCACCGACAATTATCCCGTATTCCGTATCATCTGATATCACAAGATCATCAGGAATCACGCCGTAAGGATGATCACACTTAAATCCGATCTTCTTTCCCTCAAGCACAGCAGCCGCGATTTTCTTAGCGGCATCAAAATCAGTGATGATCAGATCATTCGCCGCAGCGAAGCTGTCGGGTGAAAATCGTCCGCCTGTATCCGTGGCGGTTGTGATCACTGCTTCCGCACCGATCTTTTCTGCTATATGTTCCGCAAAAGCATTGGCTCCGCCTATATGTCCGGAAAGAACGGGAATAACATGTGTTCCCTGTTCGCCGATAACTATGACTGCCGGATCGGTCTGCTTGGAAACAAGATACGGAGCGCACATGCGGAAGGCTATCCCGGCTGCACATACAAAAACAAGTACGTCATAATCTTTAAAAAGCTCACCGGTAAGGGAAGCCATATCATCAAACGAAAACGCATCGTCATCAGTATGCCGGCGGAAACAGAAACGTGTTATTTCATGATCTGCTGTCGTTTGTTTTATAAACGCCGACAGTGCCCGCCCGCGTTCTGTAAGGGATATTACTGCTGTCTTTTTCATCACTTCACCTTTCCGGAATCAGTGTTCACTGGCTTTCCTGAACTCCGTTTCAAACGCAGGATCATAGAGTTTTGAAAGTGAATAATCATCGCCAAGGAAATTTCCGACTGTAATAAGCGCGGTTTTACTTATTCCGTTTGCCTTTGCTGTTTCTTCAAGTGTACCGACAGTGCATCGGCATACCTTTTCCTCCGGCCAGCTTGCCTTGTACACAATGGCTGCAGGAGTATCCGGTCCGTATCCGCCTGCTATGAGTTCTTCCGATAGCTTCTTCGTCATTCCGGCACTTAAGAAAACTACCATTGTCGCATGATGTGCAGCAAGAGAACGGATCTGTTCACGTTCCGGAACAGGTGTACGTCCTGCCATACGGGTAAGTATGACCGTCTGGGAAACATCCGGCAGAGTATATTCGGCGTTCAGTGCGGCAGCTGCACCGCAGAACGAACTTACACCCGGACACACCCTGTACGGGATACCCAGTAAATCCAGCTTGTCCATCTGTTCGCGTATTGCTCCGTACACGGAGGGATCGCCTGTATGAAGGCGGACTGTCATTTTGTTTTCAGTTTCCGCGCATTCCATGACTCTTATTACTTCGTCAAGAGTCATAACAGCGCTGTTGTGTATTTCACAGTGTTCCGGTGCATATTCAAGCAGTTCCGGATTAACAAGTGAACCAGCATAAATGATAACGTCAGCCTTTTCTATCAGCCGCATACCACGAACGGTAATAAGATCAGGTGCTCCACATCCTGCCCCGACAAAGTTTATCATTTTTCTTCCCCCTTTCAAACAGACCAATCAGATAGCAGATCCGTCGGTATCAGGTTTTCCGCGGTTTCTGCTGATTCGAAGTTTAAGTCTGCATTTTATTAATGATCTCATCCGCAATCGATGTTTTCAGTATCAGATCATGTTTATCAGAAAAGATAACGGCAGCTGTTCTGACCTGATCTTTTACACGAAGGCTCATATAGTTTTCAATACGCTCTGTGAGTATATTAAGACAATCCATGTATGCAGGATCTTTTTCCAGTATATCAAGTGCAGCATCGGCAGTAATGCATTCGGGAAGTAAAACAAGAAGATCTCTTGAAACACCGGCAAGTGCACCGCAGGCGATAAAGGTCTCCATTCTTCCGTCCGCATAGGATGAATGCGTGTTCATGATACCGGAACCGAGCTTGACAAGCTTGCCAATATGTCCGACAAGCAGGATGTTTTTAAAACCGAGTGCCACGCCGATATCAAGAGCATCGCCGATAAAGTTGCTGCACATAACGGCTTTTCCTGCAAGCTCAGGCAGATGGTTCTGCATAAAAGTATCACTGTAGTTTCCGACAGTAAGCAGAAGATCATCCTCGCCGGACATTCTGTGAATATTCGCCTCAGCACGTATAGTATCGATGACAGCTGTACTGCTCATGGGTTCGACAATTCCAGTCGTTCCTATAACCGAAATACCTCCGGTTATTCCCATTCGCGGATTATAGGTCTTTTTAGCAGTTTCGGTTCCTTCCGGAGCATATACAGTAACGTGAAATCCACCGGAATAACCGAATTTTTCTGAGATTTCTTCAAGTGCTTCCTTTATCATCCGACGCGGTGTGCTGTTTATGGCATACTCACCCGGAGGCTGATCCAGTCCGGGTTTTGTAACTTTTCCGATGCCCTCGCCTCCTGTTATGACAATGCCTTCATGTATTTTTCTGACTTTGGCGTAAATACAGATACCGTTTGTTATATCGGGATCATCGCCGCTGTCCTTGCGGATACAGCAGGAAGCATAGTCATTTGTCAGTTCAGCATCAAGAACATTAAGTACAAGAGGGATCCCGGCAGGAGTCATAAGTTCGATCCGGCTAACAGTTTTTCCCCCGGCAAGCATTTCTGCTGCTGCTTTTGCACCGCCTGCAGCACATGAACCGGTCGTATAACCGCAGCGCAGTTTCTTCGTTCCGCGGTAAATGAAACTGTTCAAAATTCAATACCTTTCCGGGCTTTTATCCCCTTCTGATACGGATGGGCGATACATTTAAACTCTGTTATATAGTCGGCCACTCCGAGTATCCTGTCACAGGGAGTATGACCGGTAATAATGATCTCACAGCCGGAAAGTGAAAGTATCTTATCAGTAAGACCGGCATCGACAGCATTATTAAGGACTGCGTCACCGAATTCATCAAGTACAATAAAATCATAATCTGAGGCCAGAACTTTTTTCAGATTTTCATTATGCGAACTGATAACAGCGGCACGTTCTTCATCGTTCATCTTACTGAAGAAACGCATATTCTGAAAATCACAGAAATACACATCTGCGCCGGTTTTCTTCAAAATTTCGATCTCACTGCTGGTACCATTCTTGAAAAAACTGAACCATAGCACATTTCATTCCGCTTCCTGCTGCACGAATAAGCGCACCGACAGCAGAAGATGTTTTCCCTTTTCCGTCACCGTAATAGTAATGTATCATAAGACTTTCACTTCCATGTATCACTTAACTTCATCATTTTGCAGTTTTCGATTCCCGGTGTCCAGAAATCCTTTATCGGAAGAGCATTCACCCTGCCGATTATACTGAGGTTCATAGCACCATGTCCTACAATAAGAACATTCTTTTTCTGTTCCATTAATGGCTTTACCACCTCATCAAGGAATTCGCCTGTCCTTGAAAATAACTCTTCAAAGGTTTCTGCACCGCCGACTGAAACTTTGTATTCTTCCGGATGCTTAAAAATGACATTCACAGGAAGAGAAGGATCTGAAAACGAATTTTCAACGCCTTCATATTCGCCGAAACACATTTCTTTAAGGCGGTCATCAGTTATTATCGGAACATTTCTTCCTTTAAGAACAATTTCAGCAGTCTCCTTTGCACGGACAAGAGGTGAACAGAAACATATATCAAGCGGAACATCCTTATATTCCTCACAAGCTTTCTCAGCCATTTCCCTGCCGGAACTGTTAAGCGGGATATCTGTTCTGCCCTGAAGCTTGTGCATATCGTTCCAGTCTGTTCTTCCGTGTCTCATTATATAAAGCATAGTTATCTCCTCATTCAAAACAATTATATATATTATACTTCAAAAAAACATTAAAGTAAAGATATAAAGGAATAAATTAACAAACCGCAGTTTCAGCTCATCACAATAAAATTCGCTGTTAAGCAAAAAAAGTGACCGGAAAGCCTGAGCCTTCCGGTCACATGTTATTATATATTATTTAAACAATTCAGTTATCAGTCAAAAGAAGTGATATTCTTTGAAAGGAACTGGAGCATTCTTGCAGCGTCTGTAAGACGAACGTCGCCGTCTCCGTCTACGTCAGCAGCCTTAAGAGCTGTATCACTGAGCTTCTTGTCACCGATGAGATAGAGTGAAAGAAGTGAAACGTCTGTAATATCAACTACGCCGTTGCCGTCGATGTCGCCCTTCATAACTGTTGGTTCAGTTGTTGGCTTATCTGTAGGTTCTGTTGTAGGTTCAACTGTTGGCTTATCAGTTGGTTCTTCTGTAGGTTCTGTAGTTGGTGTTGCAGTTGGATCAGCTGTTGGCTCTGTTGTTGGTTCTGTAGTAGGTTCTGCTGTTGGTTCAGTAACAGCAGCGTTGTCAGCTGAAAGAACCTGTGTAAGAAGTGTTGTGAATGGTGAGTTCCAGTAGATAGTTACTTCGTTTGTTGAGTAGCTGTCTGCGTCGTCAACGTAGCACTTTGCAGGAGCTGCATCCTTGAGGTATGCCTTAGCCTTGTTATCTTCAAGAGCTGAGTCAGGACCGCCGACTACCATACCAGGAACGCACTTTTCAAGAGCGATAGATGGTCTGTGGTGCGGATGTGATGAAGCTACAGTACCGAAGCCTGTTACAAAGCTGTTACCGAGAGGGTTCTTACCAAGGAGGTAGTTGATCTGTTCAGCAGCAGCCTGCTTGAATCCCTTTGTTGAATCGATCTTGTCAGCATATGTAAAGAGGATACCCATATTAGCTACATCCATGTTGCAGCCCCAGAAGTATGATTCAAGAGCTTCACCGTAAGGATTAGCCTTTGATGCTTCAAGTGCATCTTCAGCCTGGCTGAGAAGTGACTTTTCAACCATGCTCTTTATTTCAGCGTTCTGCTTTGATTCATCCATTAAGAGGTATGAGATAGAACCGTAAGTACCCATATCTGACCAGCCGAGACCTGTCTGAGCACCTATGCTCTTGATTGTTTCTTCAAACTTTGTATCGCCTGTAGCCTTGAGCATTTCAACTGCTGCCCAGTATCTTTCATCCTTGTCCTTCTTCTTGAAGTCAGCGTAGTCACCAGTAGTGATATCCTTTACAGGATCGATGAATACATAATCAGGGTTAGCTTCAAGCCACTTCCATGCTGCCTTTGCTGCATCGAGGCACTTGTTAGCGAATGCTTCATCAACGCTCTTGTAGCTTGTATATGCCATAGCCATTGCAGCACAGAAGTCTGCTGTAGCTGTTGAAGAAACAGGAGTTACGAAGAGTTCGTCAGTTTCTTTTTCAGGCATTACAAATCCAGGGAACTGAGCGCATGATACCTTGTGGTAAGCACCGCCTGTTTCTGTATCCTGCATCTTGAGCATCCATTCGAGTTCATAACGAGCTTCATCGAGGATATCAGCTACGCCGTTGCCGCTCTCAGGAATACCTGTATTGTCAGCGAAGAGATCCTTGTTTGTATCGTATGCGAGAAGAAGGTCTGCTACTGACTTTGCAGCAGGAACTACGTATCTGCCGTAGTCACCGGCATCGTGCCAGCCGCCTGAAACGTCGATCTTCTTGTCTGTCTTGTAAACAGTTGCCTTATCTGTGTGGCAAGCCTTGTGATTTACAACGTCGCCCTTAACTTCGCATCCGCATCTCTGTGTGTAGAGCCAGTAAACTGATTCCTTGAGAACGTCATCATAAACCTTTTCACCGATTTCAAAAGGATATGATTCATTGTCGCCCCACTTGATGATGTACTTGCCTGCTTCTGTAACCTTTGAGAAGTCAGCATAGTAGTTTGTTTCATCAGCTGATTTGTTTGTGATAGCATCAGAAATATTGCTTACATAAACTTCTTTCTTTGTATCTGCGTTTACTACTGAGAACTTGTCAGCAGCCTTTTCGCCGCGGAGAACTGCAATCTTTGTTGCGTTCGGGAGATATCCGAGCTGGTTTGTAAGGATAGGTGTTTCTTCAGCTGTGAATGTTGAATAGTCAACCTGACTGTCATCAACTACTTCAACCTTTACGTTATCAACATAGAAGTGATGAGCGCCGAGATCCTTGTCAGCATCCTTCTTCTGATTACCCATGTTGAAGCAGAGCTTACCAGCAATATCTGAATCTTCTTCCATTGTGAACTTCTTTTCAACTGTCTGCCATTCTGTTGTAACATTGCAGTCAGTCCATACATATGAACGGTAGTCGCCGCCGTCCATCTGGATCATAGCTTCAGTATATCTTTCAACGTCGCTCTTGATATCGAAGCTGAGCTTGTAAACACCGTTCTTGTAAAGAGGAATGATAGGATAGTTGAGCTGTACACCGTAGTTAAGTGTACCAACTTCACTGATGCTTACGTCGAGTGCTCCGTCCTTAGCAGAAAGAGTAGCATCTGCACCGCCTGCAAGATAAAGACCGAATCCCTTTGTTGATGTACATTCAGGATTTTCGATAAGATTCTTGCCTACCTTTGATTCAGCAGCGTAAACTACTGTGCTGTTTGATGTTTCAAAAACGTTTGAAACTGCTGGAAGCATAGCTGATGCACACATAGAAAGTGAAAGACAAACAGCTGCTGCCTTGATCGCGATTTTGTTCATTTAAAAACCTCCGTAAAAATGTACATAAAATCTATCGTCAGGCATAAGCGATAGTATTTTATGCGAATAACCTCTAATTGATTTTTTTGTAAAAACCAAATAAATTTTTGCCTGATTTGAATATAGTCCTTGTTGATGATTTCATTATACTCTATCATTAAACTCTTTTCAATGACATATCATGCAAAATTAATATACTATTCTGTAAATTAATCAGGCGCATACAAAAAAACAGACGCAAACAGGGGTCTGCGTCTGCCTAATAATGAAAATTGTATTATTGTTTGCGGTGCTTACTGATCATTGTCAGATCCGTTCTTTTTATTTTTACCTTTTTTTATCGCACCTTTTATAAGTGTAATAATTCCGTTTATAAGACCGATAACCACAAGAAGTCCTATAACACCGGCACCTACATACATGCAGATCGTTTTTCCGAGGTCAATTATACTGTCTTTAAAGTCCTTGTCATCATCATCAGAATCAGACCTGTCAGATCTCTTTGAATCACTGTCATCATCTTCATCGACAGTTGTTTTTTTCTTCTCGGAAGCCTTTTTGGTTACTGCCGGCTTCTCATCTTCCTCTTCTTCGGAATCTTCTGAATCGTCGTATTTAAGGGATTTGACCTCTCTGACAGGTTCATCTGTAAGGAAGCCTGTCATCCATGCAAGAGGTGCATTCCAGTTAATTGTACATTCGTTAGTGCTCCATGCTTCAATATGGTCAACATAACAGAGCTGAGGAGCAAGTTCGCCTGATTCATAGCCAAGTCCCTTTACCCACGGATCCTGAAGTCCTGAGTTCGGACCGCCGGCAAGAACGCCGTCCGGAGCTGAAGGGAATGCGTCATCTATCTGATGTGACCACCAGCGGTGATGAGGATTCTTGGTGCTGTGTTCACCATATCCTGTAACGTAACAGTTATCAAGAGGATTGCGTCCCATGATGTAGTCAAGAGCTGTCTTGGCGCCGTCAAGGTATACAGAATCACCTGTCAGGTCATATGCATATGCCATGATCATTGATGTATTGATGATAAATGAGTTTGACCCCCAAGGATAACCGTTTACCGTCTTACCGTTTCCGGCATCCACTTGTGATGATTTTATCGGAACACCGTAACCCTGATTGTTTTCAATGTCTATGAAATAATCTGATGCATCAGCAAAATTGCTGGTTATCTTCTTAAGTTCCTTGTCAGACACACCATCCTTAACAGTAGCAAGAGACATGGTACCAAGTGCGGCAACGTTGCCCCAGTCGAAACTTCCTGTAAGCCCGTTATCTTCACCACCGTTGAGTTCAGTGTCTACGCCGAAAGCAAAGTCTGAACCGGAAAGATCCTTGTAGTAATCCTTGTCGCCTGTTGCAAGATAAAGTTCACAAGCTGCCCAGTAGAATTCATCATCAGCACAGTTATCGCCGTAGGCACCGCCGCCTGTTGATTCGTCGAGAGGTGCAAACATTGTCGGATTCTTCTTTGCTGCTTCGTAGGCTGTCTTAGCCTTTTCAAGACATTCTTCAGCAAATTTCTTGTCGAAGTCCTTCCACAGTCTGTAGCCCTGAGCTGCACAGGCAGCAAAGTTAAGTGTTGCTGTTGTCGTAGGAGGCTTGATTATACGCTGCTTGTCATCATCTGCCGGAGCAGTTGCAAGACCAGTCCACTTTTCATCGTGAATTTTATGATGTACCATTCCTGCGTATTTGTATCCTTCAGGAACCATCATTTTCATCATCCACTCAAGCTCTACTCTTGCTTCATCAAGAATATCCGGAACACCGTTTCCGCTTTCAGGGATATTGAGGGCACCGTCACCGTAAAGGTCCTGATTTACACCCTTGACATACAGTGAACGCTCATACTGGTTCTGCATTGTCCAGAGTGAGATACCGCCGTTTACTACGTATTTGCCGTGGTCACCAGCGTCGTACCATCCGCCTGTAACGTCGAGACTGTAGTTGTCTGTATAGCCCCAGCACTGGTCCGTTATGCAGTTGTCAGGATTATGACCAGCTGCTCGTGCAAGTGCTGATGCATCGCCTGAAGAGATGTATTCACTTTCGATCGGCACTCCGCTTCTGTTCTGATAGAAGTAATTAAGGGAATCGTAGAGCATATTCGAGTAGAGATTATCCTTAATGGAAAATTCATGGCTTTCCTCACCGTCAGCAACAATGTAGAATCCGTCGCCCTCTTCATCAAGTTTCGAAAAATCAAGAATGTGAACGTCGTCATTGGAGTCGTCGTCGTGTCCCATTGGTTCTGACTTGCCCTTGAATACGCTCTTGTCATTGCTGTCAAAAACTTCAAAGCTTATTGCCTTTGAAGAATCGGAAAGAAGTGTTGCCTTCTTTTCGCCCTTAGGGAAATATCCGAGCTGGTTTACAAGAACTGATGCCCTCTCCCAGTGTTCATCAGATTTATAGTCATTCTCATCACTTGTCTTGTCGATAAGTGACATGTTATCGAATGTGATAACTGTTCCGGCCGGGAAGCATCCTCCCTGTGTGTACTGTCCGTCACCGCCTAAATGGAAAGCCCACTCAGCTACGTCAAGGCTCTGGCTTGTTGTGAAAGTCATGTTTACTTTCTTCGTCTGGTTTGCAGCAAGCTGGATCATGCCCCAGTTCGAACCGAAATCGCCGTCATTTGTATTGCTGTGCCAGAGTTCAACATCACCGTCAAGATTACCTATCTTGGTGTAATACTGTCCTGATTTTGATGCAGTTATCTCATAGGATATCTCGTACTGATGACCTGCGACGATCTTAAGTCCTCTGTGTCTGAACTGACAGTCCCATCTGTCTTCACCGCCGTTTGAAGCACCGCCCGGATTCACTATCGTGATCTGATACTTTCCGTCCTTAACTTCAAACTCCATTTTACCGGTTTCTGACTCACAGATATGCCACGGAAGGCCTATTCCGTCATCAAAGTCAAGCTGACCAAGCTGCTGTCCTGCCTTTACAGTATCACATGTAAAAAGTCCGCCGTATCCTGCAAGGAATGATAATGCCATAACACCGGCCACTGCAGTGGATGTAAACGATTTAATTTTTTTCAATGCGAAACGATCCTTTCATTATAGATTAATGGATGTCCTGTTTTTCATAACTTTACACTGATTATATTATAATCTTTTATGCGTTCAAAAGTAAAGTGCGAACAGGATTTTCTAACAAACGTATAATCTGCATTGCTTTAATGCCGTTCTGTTTGGTGATTATAATTAACCTTGTAAATTCAGATTTAATCTGAATTTAAGGAGTTCCTTTTAATCAGCGTTTCCCTGACACCTCCTGCATACAGCAAGAAACAGGTTGACAAAGGGTCAATTCCTGTACTATAATTATTATGAACGTTTAAAACTATTCATATTTCTAATGAGTATTTTATGTAAAGAAAACAAAAGGAGAATAAAAAATGGCTTTTAAAGTAATGGGCGTTTCAGCAGGACGAAAGGACAGTAACTGTGATATACTTCTCAAGGAAGCACTTTTAGTCTGTCAGGAACAGGGCGCAGAGGTCACAATGATCAACCTCAAGGACTACAATCTTCTTGACTGTACCGGATGTACTGCATGTACAATGGGTATGTCAATGGGCAAGCACACAGGCTGTTCACTTGACCAGAAGGATGACAAAAAGAAGATCATGAAAGTGCTGCTCGAACAGGATGCAGTAATTTTCGCTGCACCTACATTTGCACTTATGCCATCATCAGAGTACCTTAAATTCATGCACAGAAACCTTGCTTACGAAACAGCATTCCTTACAAAGATCGGTGCCATCAGTCACCGTGACCGTGTTGGTGCTCTTATCGCTGTCGGCGGTTCATCACGTTCATGGCAGAGTATGACACTTGAATGTATGCAGGCATCAACATTCTCCAACAGCTTTAAGATCGTTGATATGTTCACTGCTACAATGGTTCCGGCTCCTGCACAGGTACTTCTCCACGAAGAAAAGCTTGCACGTGCAAGAGAGATCGGCGCAAATATTATGAAATCTCTTAACACACCAGCTGCAGAGCGCAAGTGGCTCGGCGAACCTGATGCAGGCTGGTGCCCTAACTGTCACAGCAACTGCTTATGTCTCGGTGAACCGCAGTGGAGAGGTCTTCAGTACCCTATCGAATGTGCTGTATGCGGCGCAGGCGGTGACCTTGTAAAGACAGAAGACGGCAAGTGGAAATTTGTTATTGCTGCAAACGGACTTGAACGTGACCGTACATCAGAAGAAGGACGCGGCGTTCACTGTGACGAAATTGCTGATACTCAGGGCGGATTCTTCATGGATCCGAAAAAGCGCGAGGAAGTAGCTTCAAAGATCCAGAAATACAAGGATATCAAATTCAAAGGTGTCTGATTTCCAGTCGAAGCAAACAGATGCACTAAAGTAGTGTCAACCCGATCCGAATAATATACTTATACTGATTTGCATATATTTTCGATATATAAGCGATCACGAAAACCGGCTGCTGCTCTGCAGTCGGTTTCATTTGTATATTTCACATAATTTTCACCATTTAACATTGAAACATTCCTGATTATAGTATATAATTATAATATAAATATGACTGGAGGTGACAGTGATGGCATAAATTGCGCAGTATATTAATATCATAATTCATTTTTATTTCAGGAAACACCGATTGGTTACCGGCCGTTATAAAATGATCACGGTCCGGTTTTAATGCACTTAAAAGTGTTTTCGCTATATTATATCAAAAATCAGTATAACAAAAAGGAGGCAGAAATATATGACAGTTGATACAAAAGACGTAGTTGCCACAATAGCTTATATGATCGGCGTCAGAATGAATGCGTTACAGAACAGTTACCCGGAATGTACGGAACTTATCAGCAGACTCCGTGAAGACAAAGATGCAACAGTGATCAGATATCTTTGCAAACTCAGGACAGCGCTTCTTCTTCATTTCAAAAAAACAGACACCGCGATTCGATACGATCTGAAAAATCTCAATACACTTGAATGGTACGATCAGGATAATATCAGACAGCTTGAAAAATGGGGATTCACAATTATTCATGCAAATCACAGATCAGAAGAATACATGCAGGATTTCACAAAACTCATTAATGAAAATATCGATAAATGTTCCAGACTGTTTTACGACTGGCTGAACTGGGACTACATACGTGATCTTTTCTATATACCAAAATACAATAAAAAAGATGTCATGGTAAATGAATTCAATAAATACATGGCAAATCTTGAGCATTATCCGTTTCAGATGTTTATACACTGGAAGCCGCAGGAAGTCGGAAGCATAGTATACTCAGACAGAAAATTTCTTAAAATCATTTACAGCCAGCACAAAGATTATTTTTACGACGAAACAAAATACAAAGACGCTGACGAGGAAACAAGAAATAATATTTATGATTTCATAGACAGTTCGGTAAAAACTGCTGTAGCGGTTGACTGCGAAAATTCAAATCCGTTTAAACTCTACAGCGTTCTCAAAGGACTTAATCAGGATGAACTGGCAAAAATAGATAAAATAACTCTTTATGATGATGTCAACACAACTGAAGCATGGGACTGGCTTTCAAAATTCATACGAATTCCTGTCGAACATATTGAAATAGAAAGAGTTACGGACAGAAAATCTCTTGTTGATGTACGTATGACCGCAAGTGTAGTTACAGACTTCTACCGAAACGGAATAACTTCATTTATAATCGTTTCAAGCGATTCTGATTTCTGGGGGCTTATAAAAAGTCTTCCTGATGCCCATTTTATTGTAATGTATGAATATGAAAAGTGCGGATCAGATATCAGAAATGCACTCGATGAGCACAGCATATACAACTGTGCCATAGATGATTTCTGCAGTGCCAATACAGAAGAACTCAAGCGTACCGTGCTTCTTACGGCACTTGAAAAACATATACCGACTCTGCTTGGAGAAAACCCGCTTGAACTTACTCACAAAATCTACGAAGAAACCAAGGTCACAGCGAGCAAGAAGGAAATGGAAAACTTCTGCAGCAGATACGTTAAAACGCTTCGTCTGAAAATAGTTGATGATAAATTCGTTATAGAAATAGCAAAGGGATAGCAGGTACCTTCCCTTTCAGATAAAGAAACACCGGCATATGCTTTCATTAACAGCATATGCCGGTGTTTTTTATCCGTGAAGTTCCTTTATTACTTCTGTATAGGACTTTCCGGTATATTTCTTAAAACATTTACTGAAATAGTTAGGATCAGGAATGCCTACTTCCTTGGCGGTGAGATACATCTGCACCTGCTTTGCCGCAAGTTCAAGTGCTCTTTCCATACGGCATTTGGTAAGATAATCAATGAAACTCATTCCCGTATCTTCCTTGAACCTTCTGCTGAGATAGCTCGTGTTGAAATTGAACTTGTGGGCTGCATAGGTAAGATTCAGTTCCGAATTATTATAATTCTTTCTGATATACTCACATATTTTGTTCATGGAACTGCTGGAAGCAGAAAGCCTGTCGATTATATCCGATTCAGACTCAGGTTCAGGCTGACGCTCATCGAGTTCCTGAATTATTCTTTCCAGTGTATTGTTTACGTCTTCCCTTACCATCGGCTTTGTAAGATATTCTCTGACACCGATGCCGACACACTTACGGGCATATTCAAATTCATTCATAGCGGTAAGAATAATTATTTTGATGTGAGGATACTGCTTTATAGCGATCTGGGAAAATTCAATACCGTCCATAAAAGGCATTTTTATATCAACAAAGACTATATCCGGTTTCAGATCATCGATTACATTGATAGCCTCGATCCCGCTGGACGCCTCGCCGCAGCACTCCAATCCGAAACGCTTCCAGTCTATTGTAATTTTCAGAAGATCTCTTAATGATTTCTCATCATCAATTATCATTACCTTATACATTTCTGATCACCTCCATATTATGAAACAAGGCAGACACCGTCATACGGTGCATACCTGTCCCCGGTCCAGCCATTAACAACTGAAATCCGTACTTATCTGTGACACGGAACATTAATGTCTATCTCACAGAATTCCCCGACTTTACTGTTTATACTTACAAAAGCATTGTTCTGATAAAAACTTCTTATTCGTTTGACAGTGCTCTTGAATCCGAAACTCTTTGGATTATCATCTTTAAGCAGCGCCGCTGTCTGATATTCATCCATTCCTACTCCGGAATCATAAACCTTGATGTGCATTCTGTTATTCTCTGAATAAATGCTTATTCTTATAACGCCCGGCTCTCCCTTAGGGATTATACCGTGCTGAATTGAATTTTCTACAAGAGGCTGTAAAATAAGCTTAGTAACCATTACGTTTTCCAGCCCCGGCTCAATATAGTATTCATCAGTGAATTCCGCATCATTTCTCAGTTTCAGAAGCTTGATGTATTTCTGAACTATAGTGACCTCATCGCTGACCGTGATCGCTTCACTGCCCTTGCTTAAAAATTTACGGTAGAAAACACCTAGAGTTTCTATTGCATCATAAACTTCTTCCGGCGAATTCTGAAACGCCATGCAGCCTATTGTATCAAGAGTATTATAGAGAAAATGAGGATTCATCTGTTCCTGAACAGCGATCATTTCCGCATGTACTCTCTGTTTTTCCTTTTCGACTACTGTCTCAAGAAGATCATTGATCCTTGCTCCCATGGCATTGTAGCAATTGTAAAGATCTCCTATCTCGTCGCTTCTTTCATTGTCATTGTCGATAAGAGTGACAGGAGAAGAGCCTTTTCTGTCGACTTTCATTATATCTGAAAGTTTCTTGACCGGAAGTGTAATATACATATTGATGTATTTACTGATGAAACTCAGCATTACGATAATAAGGATAAGCATTCCTATTATCTGGATCACGAGTTCCTGGGAAAATTCATCAAGAAATGATGTTTTCGAAGAACATACTATATAAATGCCTGTATCTGATATCTTTCTGCTGTCTATAGTTCTGGTTCTGGATACAGTGTGATAAGAATCACGCTCAGTTATCTGCGGCTTCCGTTTCAGAAGATCCTGTATTGCAGAATCGTCAGCATTGCTGCTTAAAATGTATCCGTCTGAATCACAGTACGCTATAATGCAGTCATCGCTGACGAAATTTTCATATGTTTCTGTTATCTCACTAAGCGGTATATTTATAACCAGTAAACCGAGCGGTTTCTGCGTATCAATATCATTTACGACCCTTATGAAAGAAACCGTTCTTATACCGCTGTTAAAGCTGAATACATTTGAGTTATCAGGCATTACTATGTATCCGCCTTTTCTGGAGGCTGCACGTCCGTACCAGCGCGGGCTGAAAAGTTCTTCAAGATTAGGGGATATAATTCCGATAGATGTATTCACATAATACGTTTTCAGAACTTTTTTAGGAGGTTCCTGCGGTTCGGAATCCATTCGCATAGGATTATCATCAAGTACTTCAGCCTGTTTAAGAACAAAAACCGTATATCTGCCTGAAAATGAATTCAGGATACGGTAAAGTTCACTTCTGACACCATCGTCTACAGTTTTGTTATCTCCCGGGCGTTCATCCCTGAGATAGTTCAGAACTGAATCATTGACCGTAATCAGCCGGCTTATGTTATTAACGTTATTTATTACTGCCTCATAACTTTTCTGAACTGAATTCAGTTTGTCAGCATTGCGTTCAGAATTTGTATGCGCAAGTTTGACACGTGTTATAGAAACAAAAAACAAGGTGCATAACAAAATAGTTACAACCATTGATACAGCAAAAATATGCTGTACTTTTCTCATAATGCTGAGATTAGAAAACCACATGGCTATGTTTTTCATATTTATCTCCCGGAACAATTATTCTGACGTGCATTATAATTATACTCCAATTAAGGACTTATTGCAAGCGAATGCTTAAAAAGACAAACTTAACCGGCTGTAAATCAGCAATATATGACAAACGGCATCTGAAAAAATGTAACTATGCATTTTCAGATGCCGTTTGTTTAAGGAAACACTGATTAAACCGGAAATCCGACTTCGCCGGATTTCCGGAAGGGGAATTTGCGGGGCTTCGCCCCGGTCCCCTACGCTGATTTATGAATAAATCAGCGTTTTCTTAAGGAAACACTGATACTTTTATTATCAGAATTTAATTGTTTCAGGAGCCTTGGTAAATGAACTGATTACAGCAACTGCGTCTTTAATATAAAATGCTTCCGTGTTGCCGTCGTCAGCAGAATACATAGACTGAAGTTCAGGATAATCATCAAGAACAGCCTGTCTTGCTTCTCTTCTGTCATCTTCAACCAGCGTTCCTGCGATTCTTATCCATTCTCCGCCTTTGAATGCACATATCTCAAATTTCGGATTGATGTGCAGCTGTTTTGAAACGTTCTTGCTCTTTCCGGTCTGAATATACAGTTTACCTTCAAAGGCGACTGCAGTACCGAAAGGACGTACACGAGGCTGGTCTCCCTCAGTTGTAGCAAGATAGTATGTTCCGGCTTCCTTTAAAAACTTTAAAACTCTTTCCATAATTTCCTCCTGTTAATTTTAATGCAGCAAGCAAGTGCTTACTGATATTTATTTAGGGAAACGCTGATTTTTTCATAAATCAGCGTGGGGCTTCGGGGCGAAGCCCCGCAAATCCCACCTCCGGAAATCCGGCGAAGCCGGATTTCCGATTAAATCAGTGTTTCCTTAGTTGTTTTTATCAGTTTCCCATATGAGTTCCTCAAGGGTCTGATAAAGTTTATCCGGCTCAACCGGTTTTGAAAGATGTGCATTCATGCCGGCCTGCATGGAACGCTGGACATCTTCGTCGAATGCGTTCGCGGTCATTGCGATTATAGGAACCGCACGTGCATCCGGACGGTCAAGTGCACGAATTCTGGATGTAGCCTCCAGGCCGTCCATTTCCGGCATTCTTACATCCATAAGTACAGCGTCATAATGCCACAGCTCACTGGATGAGAATTTCTTAAGCGCAGCGGCACCGGTTTCCGCATAGTCAGTCTCCGCCCCTTTTACGCTGAGGATCTCATTCATTATTTCCGCATTAATAAATACATCTTCAGCCAGAAGTATACGGCATCCGTTAAGATCGGCCCTCTGTCTGCAATCGGTTTCGTGTTCTGCTTCCTCCCCGTTATGATACTGGCAGTTATTGAAGGTGATAACCACACTGAACTCCGTACCCTTTCCTTTACGCGATTTAACTGAAATCGTGCCGTTCATGACATCGATAATGTTCTTGGCGATAGCCATTCCAAGGCCGGTGCTGCCGAATTTATTGTTGCGGTTGCTGTCCTCCTGGGAAAACGTATCAAAGACTTTCGGAATAAAGGGTTCATCCATTCCGATTCCTGTATCGCTGATAACAAACTTTACGGCAGATTTTTCACGGTAAACTGAAATGCATTCTACTGTAAGTCTGACTTTGCCCGGAGCATTGGTAAACTTGATCGCGTTACTGAGAATGTTGATAAGTACCTGTTTTAAGCTTCATATCGTCGCCGATATAGTACTCCGCAACATTGTTCTTTATTCTGCAGCGGTATTCAAGGCCTTTGTCTTCGCACTGAGACATTACCATCGTATTTATCTGTTCAAGTATATCGTAAAGAGAAAATTCTTCCTTCTTTATTATCATCCTGCCGGATTCTATACGGCTCATATCGAGAATGTCATTTATAAGTTCAAGCAGATGACTTGCGCTTTCACCGATCTTTTTAAGATAATTTCTTGTCTCGTCATCAAGATCTTCCTTCAGAAGAGCAAGTCTGTCAAGTCCGATTATCGCATTCATCGGAGTACGGATCTCATGACTCATATTGGAAAGAAAAGCAGTTTTAGCTTTGTTGGCATTTTCAGCTGCTTCCAGTGCTTCCACAAGCGCCTGGTTTTTCATCATAGTGTTTCTGAAATCCTCATCAATATCTGTAAGTCCGAGACCTACTGCATGCACGGTATCATCTTCCGTTTCATCTGCGGGATGAACACTTGCGATTTTGATCATTTCATAATAATGCTTGCCCTTGCGGTGAACCAGATAGCAATAAGAAATTACCGGGCTTTTTGAAAGACCGTTTCTGATGTTTTCAGGTTCAAGAAATTCCAGAAACGCGTTTCTGAAATTTTCATCGATGGAATGTTCAGCATACCATTTGAATCTTTCGTAAAACGGAAAATGGATCCATTCACGCGTCTGCTCGTCATCTTCAGGATCACCGCGGTAGCATACTGCATCATTATGATCAAGGTCCACATGATATACGCTGCGGTAATCAGATGACAGTGCATTTATCATTCTGTCCTGCTCTATTCTGAGTGCCTGTTCAGCCTGTACTTCCTTGACAAGCATCTTGTTTTCATGCTCTTCTTTTTCTTTTTTGGCAGTAATATCAGACATAAAAAACATAATAAATGCCGCCGTAAGCCAGTGTCTCAGTAAAATGGCCGTGTCCGTCCACGTAACGTATTGTTCCGTCCCTGCATTTTATATGATATTCCGCATAACCGATCCTGTCCTCGTTAGTGTTCATCTGTCTTTCGATAGATGCGGACAGTTCATCATATTCTGAAGGAAGGACCATTCCGCGGAAAGTATAACCGGTCAGTTCCCTGAATTCAGAAAGTGATTCACATCCGAAAATACTGCAGACAGCCTTATTGGCATAAAGCAGTTCTTCGTCCCCTCCGGCCCGGTAAATAAAAAAGCCGCCAGGCATGTGCCTTCCGATATCCTCTACAATATGAATAGTATGCTCGTTAAGTTCAAAATGTTTGCCAAACATAATTACACCCCCGCCTATCCGTTATGTTCCGGGAAAGAAAAAGGGAGCAACTTCGTGAATTGTTCCCTTCACAGCAGAAAGTACTGTCATAAACTGACATTTTCTGAATCAGATATTATTCAGTTTAGAAAACTGTGATTTTGCTTCTGAAATCAGATTCGAATAATCCGTATCAGTTTTTGCGCGCAGAAGCTCGGTTATTTTCACAACCGGTTCAGACAGAGGCGTCAGCGCTAAATTTGTGTACATACCTTTCAGGGTATGTGCTGTTTCAAAAGCTGCTTCATAATCCTTTTCTTTCAGCTGTTCTTCAAGCAGTGAAAGTCTTGTGTCCTCAAGTGCTTTGCTGACAAGCATGAGATAGAATTCTTCCCTGTTCATGCATCTTACCAGGGCTTCATCAACGTCTGCACCGTATTTTCTCAAAGTATCAACTGTAAGCATGAGTACCCTCCGCATATTCAGCAGAGATCAGTTCTTCAAATTCTTCAGGGCCCAGAGGTTTGGAAAAATAGTAACCCTGAATAATATCACAGCCTACCTCTTTCAGTAATTCCATCTGCCCTCTGGTTTCAACGCCTTCAGCAATGACCGGCACTTTAAGCAGTCTTGCTATATCTATCATTATGCTCACAAGGCGGCAGTTTTTCTTGCTTTCGCATATATTCCTGATAAACTCCATATCGAGTTTCAGAGCATCTATCGGCAGAGAAGTCAGCATATTGAGTGAAGAATAGCCGCTTCCGAAGTCATCCATTTCAATTTTGAATCCCTGGCTGCGCAGACCGTCAACAGTGTTTACGACCTGTAAAAGATCCTCAGTATAAGCTGACTCGGTTATCTCAAGAAGCAGTTTATCATTTTCAAGTCCGTTTTCGCTTGTTATGTCACTCAGAGTTCTGCTGAGTTTCGGATCAAAAATGTCGATCCTTGAAACGTTGACCGAAACAGGAACGCAGACACCAAATTTTTCTTTCCATTTCTTTATCTGAGAAGCTGCTTCATTCCAGACGTAACGGTCGAGTTTATGAATAAGTCCGTTGGTTTCAAAAAGTGAAATGTAATCTTTCGGACTGACAATTCCGAATTCAGGATGATACCATCTTGTAAGTGCCTCTGCACTGGTAAGCTTCGGCTTGTTTCCCACTACACTGTATTTTGGCTGATAAACGATCCTGAACTGCTTTTCAGCCAGTGCTTTGTCCATATCACTTATAAGCCGCTCAGCATGTAATTCTTTTGTATGAAGTTCCGCACTGTAAAAAACTGAAGCATGTCGAATAGCTGTCTCTGAGTTTACGGCAGGCCAGAAATGCGCGGTCAAATCTCTGTTCCATACTCAGGCCGCTGCCGTCGTCAGAATAAATACCCATTCTGACGCTTACCTTGCCTCGTTCGAACTTTTTATTTATAACTGCAACATAGAAGGATACTTTCTTTTGGAGTTCTGTGTCGTGAGGGATGTAAACGCAGAATGTATCACTGTTGCTGCGGCATGCAAGTCCGCCGTTCTGCTTGACTATTTTATGTATGGTTTCACCTATTTTTCTGAGTACAAGATTGGCATATTCCCGGCCGTACAGTTCATTTACCATATGGAATCTGTTAATATCGATAACAAGTGCGTCCATCGGCATTTTTTCATTCTGAAGGTCGAGCCTTTTACCGTACTGGAAGAAAAATTCCTTGTTAAAAAGGCCGGTAAGTTCATCGCGCTCAGTCTCGTGTATTATCACACTGTCCTCAGCAAGTTCAATTGAATGCATAACTCTGGCTCTGACAACATCAGGAGCCTCATACGGCTTGGAAATAAAATCACTGGCTCCGAGTTTCAGGCTTTCAACTTCCGCACATTTTTCTGAAGTAAGCATTATTACAGGAATTCGTCTGAGCTCAGCATCAGAACGGATTATTTTCAGAAGGCTGTACCCGTCAAGTTCAGGCATATGCAGATCAAGAATAACAAGAGAAAGTTTCTGCTTTTCCCTGTTTATTATATCAAGTGCAAGAGCGCCGTTTTCCGCATAAAGAATATGATACTGATCACTGAGCATAGCGCCGAGCATTTCACGTTCGATCAGCTCATCGTCCACTAAAAGAATTGTGCGATAAAGTCCCCTTTTGCGTTCAAGCAATTCCTGCATAATTACCCCTCCCTAAAAACTATATTTAAATTATACATCAAAAAAAGTCAGATTACAATAGAAAATTATAAGAAATGACAAATATAAAAGACATTATACCGGTTACTTTAATCAGGTATTCACTTTGTTTTATTATTTTTATCATTCGTTCCGAAAGCCCATTCGTATTCGTGGATACCGAAACGGTCTTCCGGAGAAGATACAGTCTGAGCCGGTGCTTCTTCTGTATCGTACGGTGCGGAATAACCTGCATCGGAAAGAGCTGCCGCGATGGTCATACGGCAGTGTCCTTCCTCGACAAGTTCGCCAAGTCCGAGTTTACGGAAACGGTCGTTAAGCGGACCTATATGTGATGCAAAATAGAGCTTTACATTATTTTTCTTAAGCGTACTGTAAAGCGCTGCTATTCTGTCTGCTGCTGTAATATCGATGCTGCAGATGGCGCCGGAATCGACAACAACGCATTTTGTGTTTCCGCTCACCGCTTTTTCAATGTCATCTATGAAAACATCTATATTGGCAAAGTAGAGATTACCTGAAAAGCGGTACAGTACCACATTTTTAAGCGGAACTGCATAAGTGTTTCTTTCAAGGCTGTGAAAACCTTCATGCCCGTCTATGATTCCGAGAAACGAACGTTTCGGATTTGCTGTGTTTACGATAACTGTAACAAAGGACAGTACAATTCCGATAGCAACTCCGTAAACTGTTCCGAAAAGAAGAACGCCGAAAAATGCAGCGCAGAAAATAAAGAACTCGTGCTTGTCACGCTTAAACAGACTCTCAGCAAGATGAAATTCAACCGCTCCGAGCAGTGCACTTATCACTATAGCCGTAAGCACTGGAACCGGAAGATACTGAATAAAAGAAGTTCCGAAAAGAAGAATGCAGGCCATTGTAACAGCCGCAGTAACAGACATTATCTGTGATCTGCCTCCGTACTGATCACCCATTGCAGAACGCGAAACAGATCCGTTCACAGGGCAGCATCCGGTAAAGCTGGCCGCAAGATTTCCGAGACCGTAAACAAGTATTTCATGATTGTTATTCAGTTTATACCCATTCTTTACGGCAAGATTATTTGAAGCGAGAAGCGTTTCCGCCATTATAACAATTGCAATGGTAAGACTTGTGGACATAACGTCGCTGACATCAAGAGCAGTAAAGTCAGGAAATTTCCATGCAGGAAGTCCGCGTTCGATATTTTCAAGTCTGGCAACTCCGTATCTGTCTGCAAATCCCGTATATCCGAGAACCGCTCCGGCAGCCATAACGGGGATAGACATCGGCACACGCGGAATAAACTTTTTCGAAACAAGAAGGATAACAAGTGCAGCTGTTCCAAGCCCCAGTGACATCAGATTGAATCTTGTCCTGCTGGTTTCTATAATATGTTCCACCAGTTCGAACATTTCTCCGGTTCCGCTGGTTCCGCCCATTACCTTTGGTATCTGCATAAAGATAATGGTAGTTGAAATACCGCTTATGAAACCGCCCATAACCGGAGATGAAATATAACTTACAAGCCGGCCGGCCTTAAGATTTGAAAGAAGAACAAGCCAGATTCCGACGAAAAAGCTGACCACAGGCACTATCTGCACAGCCCGTTCAGATCCGCTTTCCACTTCAAGCGCTGTAAGAAAAGCTCCTACAAGAGCAGCCGGAGCAGCATCGACTCCGAATATGAACTGTTTTGAAGTAGACAGCAGTCCGAAAATCAGGATCGGAAAAATGGATCCGTAAAGGCCGTACACCGCAGGAAGTCCGGAAACCTGTGCATACCCCATTGAAATCGGAATTGAAACCAGTGCAATGATAACGCCTGTAAATATATCTGTCGGTATTTTCTTCACCGAAATGTCCTTATAAATCATCTTATCCCCTCTTTCAGAATCACTGATCAACCGGAAACCCGGCTTTGACGGATTTCCGGAAGTGGGATTTGCGGAGCTTCGCCCCGGAACCCCTCGCTGATTTATGAATAAATCAGCATTTCCATAACTGTATGATTATATTTTACACTAATCTGACTTAGTGTGCAACAGTAAAACAGAAGACCTGCGGAAAAAATTCGCAGGTCTTCTGTTAACATTTATTAAACTGATCAGATAATACTGTTATTCAAAAAGCGGAGTTGAGAAATATCTTTCAGCTGTATCAGGCAGAATAGTAACAACAGTTTTACCTTCTCCCAGCTTTTCAGCCATACGAAGAGCAGCCGCAACATTGGTGCCGCTGGAAATACCGCACATGATGCCTTCCAGACGTGCAAGATCCTTGGCGGTTTTAATAGCGTCCTCGTCACTGATAATGCAGATGTCGTCATATATATTCTGATTGAGTATCTTCGGAATAATACCGTCGCCTATACCCATCTGAAGATGTGTACCTATGGTACCGCCGGCAAGAATAGCTGCATTTTCCGGCTCAACTGCCCAGATAGTGATATCAGGATTCTGTGCCTTAAGCACCTCACCTATTCCTGTTATGGTGCCGCCTGTACCGATGCCTGAGCAGAAGCCGTCGATAGTAACTGCCGCTTCCTCCATTATCTCGAGTGCTGTATGGTACTTGTGCGCCTTGGTATTGTCCGGGTTCTCAAACTGCTGCGGAACAAAAACTCTCGGATCTTCTGCTGCCATTCGAAGAGCAGTGTTAAGACATTCCTGAATGCAGGCGCCGATATCACCGTCGTCATGAATGAGAATTACCTGTGCGCCGTAGTGTTCAACGAGCTTACGGCGTTCTTCACTTACTGAGTCCGGCATAATGATAACGGTTTTATAGCCCTTAACCGCCCCGACAAGTGCAAGACCGATACCCTGATTTCCGCTTGTTGGTTCAACAATAATGGTATCTTCCTTAATTCTTCCGGCCTGTTCAGCTTTTTTTATCATTCTGAAAGCTGTTCTTGTCTTGATCGATCCGCCGACATTGAGCCCTTCGAACTTTACAAGAACATCTGCACTGCCCGGCTTGTTCATACGGTTGAGTCTGATCATCGGTGTATGCCCGATAGCTTCCAGTATATTGTTATAGATCATTGTTACTGATACTCCTGTTGGTTATAAATTATGGTGATAACACCCGGAAATTAGTATATCATAAAAATGATCTTTTGTCTACTGAAAAAATTACTTTCCGCTTTCGCCGTAGTTTGAAAGCACGCGGGCTGACGGGTCGTTTACGTTGCAGCCTTCCCATTCCTTATTCGGCATCCAGAAATCAACTATCATTTCGTCACTGCCGTCATAGTACTTTTCAAAGATCTCACGGTAAAGAAGTGATTCCTTTGTAAACGGTCTGGCATGATCGTACTTCCTGCATCTGCTTTCGAATTCCTCATCGCTGTAGTATGATTCTGCATATTCTTTCAGATGATCGACCATTGAATGACCGACTGCATCCGAGAAGGCAGCTTTTTCACGGTAAAGGATGTCGTGCGGCAGATAGTCTCCTTCGAAGGCTTTTCTGAGAAGATACTTACCCTTGTTATATTTGTTGAGCTTCATTTCAGGATCGACGGACATTACGTAGTGAACGAAGTCCAGATCACCGAACGGAACTCTTGCTTCGAGTGAGTTTACTGAAATACAGCGGTCTGCACGAAGCACGTCGTACATGTGAAGCTCACTTACACGCTTTACTGATTCGGCCTGGAAAGCTTCTGCAGAAGGAGCAAAATCAGTGTACTTGTATCCGAAAAGTTCGTCCGATATCTCACCTGTGAGGAGCACCCTTATGTCGGTCTGTTCATGTATCGCTTTGCACAGAAGATACATGCCCATGCTTGCACGGATGGTTGTTATATCGAATGTACCGAGGAGATGTATTACATCTTCGAGTGCTGCGAGAACGTCATCTTTTGTAATAATGACCTCAGTATGATCACTGCCGATATAGTCAGCGACCTGTTTTGCATACTTAAGGTCAATGGCATCGGTATTCATACCAATGGCGAAAGTGCGTATCTTCTTTTTGCTCTGTTTCTGAGCAACTGCACAGACAAGTGATGAGTCGAGACCGCCTGAAAGAAGGAAGCCTACCTTTGCATCAGCATCGAGACGCTTGCTGATACCGGAAACCAGCTTGTCATGAATGTTTCTGCAGACTGTATCCAGGTCATCTTTTATATATTCATCAACGTGCGTTATATTGTGATAGCAGTGAAACTCACCGTCCTTCCAGTAATGTCCCGGAGGAAACGGCATGATCTTTTTACAAACCCCGACAAGATTCTTCGGTTCACTTGCAAAGAATACCGCACCGTCATCTGCTTTTCCGTAATAAAGAGGACGGATACCTATCGGATCTCTTGCCGCAATATACTTACCTTCCTTTGCATCGTAGATTATACATGCAAACTCAGCGTCGAGCTTTTTAAACATTTCCGTTCCGTACTCCCTGTAAAGCGGAAGCAGGATCTCACAGTCACTGTCGCTTTTAAAGCTGTACCCTTTTTTTATGAGTTCATCTTTCTGCTTTCTGAATCCGTAAAGCTCACCGTTACATACGACATAACTTCCGTCAAGTTCAAAAGGCTGCATTCCTTCCGGAGTAAGTCCCATGATCGACAGTCTCTGAAAACCAAGAACTCCGTTATCAAGTACCTTTACCCTCTGGTCATCCGGTCCGCGCGACACCGTTGCTTTCAGTCCTTCCAAAACTCTGTCAGCACCGCCCGGTGCTCCGCAGTAACCCATTATTGTACACATTGTTTCTGACCTCCGAGTGATCATTTATTTTTCTGGTTGTTTATTTTTTCATCGAATTTGTTCTTGCTTCCGGCGCCCGTTACATCCAGCGGATAACTGCCTGTAAAGCATCCGTTACAGCAGCCGAACCTTCTGCCTACAAGATCTTCAAGGCATCCTACCGGAAGATAGGCAAGGCTGTCCGCTCCGATGAACTTTGCTATTTCTTCGTTAGAACTGCATTTTCCTGCAATAAGATTCTCCTCGGAATCAATGTCGGTGCCAAAGTAGCAGGAATGGATAAACGGAGGTGATGAAATGCGGACATGGACCTCCTTTGCACCGGCATCGCGAAGCAGATGAACAATTCGTGCGCTGGTAGTGCCGCGCACAATGGAGTCATCTATCATGATAACACGCTTTCCGCTTACCGTTTCACGTATTGCATTAAGCTTTATCCGTACTGCATTTTCACGCTGGTGCTGTTCCGGCTGGATGAAGCTTCTTCCGATATATTTGTTCTTGATAAAACCGATACCGTAAGGAATACCGCTTTCTTCCGAATAACCAAGTGCTGCATCAAGTCCGGAATCCGGCACGCCGATAACGATATCAGCATCGACCGGACTGTACTTCGCAAGCAGTCTCCCGGCACAAAGTCTTGCTCCGTGAACCGAAACTCCGTCAATATACGAATCAGGACGTGCAAAATAGATATATTCAAAAATACAGATATTTTTCGTACTGCTGCAGTGTGTCCGTATTGAACGCATTCCCTCCGGACCGAAAACAACGATCTCACCCGGCTCAACGTCACGGAGAAATTCCGCTCCTGCCGATTCAAGTGCGCATGACTCGGAGGCGACAATGTACGCTCCGTCCTCCGCAGTACCGATGCACAGCGGTCTGAACCCGTCCGGATCGCGGAATGCGATCATCTTGGTAGCCGTCATAACTATACAGGAATAGGCTCCTTTTATAAAAGGCATGGCACGCTCAACTGCTTCCTCCGTTGATGAACACGCAAGTCTTTCACGGACTATAGTATAGGCAATGGCTTCGGTATCCGATGTTCCGTGGAAGATCGCACCGGACATCTCGAAAGAGCGGCGCAGATCTGCAGCGTTCACAAGATTTCCGTTATGTGCAAGAGCCATATTTCCCTTGATGTGTCTTATAACAAGAGGCTGAATATTATTGTGATTCTGCCCGCCGGTCGTTGAATAGCGGACATGACCGACAGCAATATTACCTCTTCCGAGCTTTT
The DNA here is from genome assembly GCF_000712055.1 of Ruminococcus sp. HUN007. Taxonomy (NCBI): domain Bacteria; kingdom Bacillati; phylum Bacillota; class Clostridia; order Eubacteriales; family Oscillospiraceae; genus Ruminococcus; species Ruminococcus sp. HUN007. The sequence continues at coordinate 144,200 of NZ_JOOA01000001.1, forward strand.
CAAGTTCTTCTTTTGAAAACACTTCGGACACGAGTCCGTCAGATCTTTTGTGTCTGAAAACACCGTCATCGCTGACCGTTATACCGCAGCTTTCCTGACCGCGGTGCTGAAGTGCGTACAGCCCGAAATAAACGGAAGCTGCCACGTCTGACGTTTCTTTCTCGTAAATACCGAAAACTCCGCATTCCTCATGTATACTGTCAAACATTTTCCGGCACCTCGTTACAGATTTGTGTATCCCATAAGGAATTCATCTGCTTCTGCTGCTGCATCGCGGCCTTCGCGGATGGCACGTACTACAAGTGACTGACCGATGTGCATGTCACCTGCAGTGAAAACCTTGCGTACACTTGAAGCATGTGATCCGGCATCTGTTTTAACATTGGTACGTCCGTCAAGCTCAACACCGAAAGCATCGGAAACATATTTCTGTGAACCGAGGAAGCCTGCTGCAATAAGACAGAGTTCACACGGCAGAGTTTCTTCACTGCCTGCTATTTCCGAAGGAACTTTTCTTCCGGTTTTTTTGTCTGTCTTAAATTCAAGTTTAACGGTTTTTACCGCTGAAAGCTTACCGTTTTCATCCTTTATAAATTCCTTGACCGTTGTGCAGTAGATACGCGGATCATGTCCGAAAACTGCTATAGCCTCTTCCTGACCGTAATCGGTCTTGCATACCTTAGGCCATTCAGGGAACGGATTGTCTTCTGCTCTTTCATCAGGAAGCTTCGGCATCATTTCCAGCTGGACAACTGATGAACAGCCGTGACGAACCGATGTTCCCACGCAGTCATTGCCTGTATCACCGCCGCCGATGATCACTACGTTCTTTCCCTTTGCCGATATATATTTTCCGTCCTTAAGATCTGAATCGAGCAGACTCTTTGTAGTTGCCTTAAGAAAATCAACTGCGAAATAAATGCCTTCGGCATCACGGCCGGGAGCTTTTATATCACGCGGATTTGACGAACCGCATGCAAGTATTACAGCATCGTATTCCGCAAGTATATCCTCAGCTTTTACATTGTTTCCTACGTCGGCACCGGTCTTAAACTCAACGCCTTCGGCTTTCATAAGATCTGTACGTCTGTCTATTATGTGCTTTTCAAGCTTCATGTTCGGAATTCCGTACATGAGAAGTCCGCCTGCACGGTCCGAGCGTTCAAATACCGTTACACTGTGGCCGCGCTTGTTAAGCGTGTCCGCAGCTGCAAGTCCGGCAGGACCGGAACCGATAACAGCAACTTTCTTGCCGCTTCTTACTGCCGGAATGACAGGAGTCATAAGACTGTTTGCAAAACCGAATTCGATTATGGAGTTTTCGTTTTCCTTTACAGTTACCGGTGCGTCATGAACTCCGCAGATACATGCCTTTTCACAGAGAGCAGGACACACCCTTGAAGTAAATTCCGGAAAATTATTGGTCATGAGCAAACGGGCAAGCGCCTGCTTTTTCTGACCGCGGTAAATAAGGTCGTTCCATTCCGGAATGAGGTTGTTGAGAGGACAGCCGGATATCATTCCGCAGAGCATTTTTCCGTTCTGGCAGAACGGAACACCGCAGTCCATACATCTTGCCGCCTGCTTTTTCCTCACATCTTCGGAAAGAGGCTCATGAAATTCATTGAAATTCTTTATACGCTCAAGCGGTACTGACGCAGAGCTTTCAGTTCTGTTGTATTCGAGAAATCCTGTTGCTTTACCCATGGCTTACGCATCCTTCCTGACAAGTTCAAAGGCTTCTATTTCAGCCTGTTCACGGCTCATACCGCTCATTTCAAATTCTGCTGCCGCAGCCTGTACTTTGGCATAATCGTGCGGAATGACTTTCTTGAAGCACGGCATATAGTGATCCGGATCAGAGAGTATCTGCTTTGCCTTTTCAGAATCTGTTGCTTCCGCATACTCTTCGATTATTGAACGGAGTTCCTGTGACTCGCTTCCGCCTGATACAGTTTCAAGTGAAACAAGTGCCTTGTTGAGTCTTGTATAAAGATCATGTTCCTCGTCAAGAACATAAGCAATACCGCCTGACATACCGGCTGCAAAATTCTTGCCTGTACGGCCGAGAATAACTGCACGTCCGCCAGTCATGTATTCACATCCGTGGTCGCCGACGCCCTCGCAGACAGCGATCGCACCTGAGTTTCTTACACAGAAACGTTCACCTGCAATACCGTTTATAAATGCCTTGCCTGAAGTTGCACCGTAAAGAGCAACGTTACCTGCAATAATATTTTCGTCTGCCTTAAAGCCTGCGTTTTTCGGAGGATAGAGAATGAGCTTGCCGCCGGAAAGTCCCTTACCGAAATAGTCATTTGCATCGCCGCAGAGTTCAAGAGTAAGTCCCTTCGGAATGAAAGCACCGAAGCTCTGTCCGCCGCTGCCTGTACACTTTACTGTAAATGTATCATCTGCCAGAGCATTCTCACCGTGGATACGTGTTATCTCTGCGCCGGTAAGTGTTCCGACTGAACGGTCTGTGTTCACAACATCGATACTGATTGACTTAGGTGTACCGTTTTTAAGAGCAGCGCCGAGTTTCTTTTCAATAACACGTCTGTCAAGAGTCTTTTCAAGTTCGAAATCGTAAACATCTTCAGGACAGAAGTGCTGCTTGTCTGATCCTGCTGTACCTGAAAGAATACCCTTAAAGTCAATTCTGTTTTTACCCGCACTTTCCTTTGCGAACAGAAGGTCAGTACGTCCGACAAGTTCATCAACAGTGCGGATACCGAGCTTTGCCATGTACTCACGAAGCTCTTCGGCAACAAAATGCATGAAGTTCACAACATATTCCGGCTTGCCGGCAAAACGTTTGCGAAGTTCCGGATTCTGTGTTGCAATACCCATAGGGCAGGTGTCAAGGTTACATACTCTCATCATTACGCATCCCATCGTTACAAGCGGAGCTGTTGCAAAACCGAACTCCTCGGCACCGAGAAGAGCTGCAACGAGAACATCGCGTCCGGTCATGAGCTTGCCGTCTGTCTCGATGCGTACCCTTGAACGAAGTCCGTTGAGCATGAGAGTCTGATGGGCCTCGGCAAGTCCGAGTTCCCACGGAAGACCGGCATTGTAGATCGAGCTCTTCGGAGCTGCACCCGTACCGCCGTCATATCCTGAAATGAGGATGACCTGAGCACCGGCCTTTGCGACACCGGCTGCAACTGTACCGACACCGGCTTCCGAAACAAGCTTTACTGAAATACGAGCCTCATCATTTGCATTCTTAAGGTCGTAGATAAGCTGTGCAAGATCTTCGATAGAATAAATATCATGATGAGGAGGCGGTGAAATGAGTCCGACACCCGGTGTTGAATGACGTGTCTTTGCGATCCACGGGTACACCTTGCCTGAAGGAAGATGTCCTCCCTCGCCCGGCTTTGCGCCCTGAGCCATCTTGATCTGGATCTCCTTAGCCGAAACGAGGTATTCACTTGTAACACCGAACCGTCCGGAAGCGACCTGCTTTATTGCGGAACATCTGTCTGATTTCAGACGTTCAGGGCTTTCGCCGCCCTCACCGCTGTTTGACTTGCCTCCGATTCTGTTCATTGCAAGAGCCATACATTCGTGGGCTTCCTGCGAGATAGAACCGTATGACATGGCACCGGTCTTGAAACGGCGGCAGATGCTTTCAGCAGATTCAACTTCTTCTATCGGGATTCCGCCCTTTTCATCGAACTTAAAGTCAAGAAGGCTTCTGAGAGTAAGCTCATTGTCCTCGGCTGTAAGGCACGCAGAATATTTTTTATAAGTTTCGTAGTTACCAGTTCTTGTGGCCTCCTGAAGAAGATGGATCGTTTCAGGAGTATACAGGTGCTCGCTTTTTCCGCTGCGGAGCTTGTGGCTTCCTGCACTTGCAATATCGTTTCCTGTATGGAGTCCGAGCGGATCAAAAGCCAGTGAGTGAAGATTTTCAGTGCGTTTGCTTATATCGTCAAGACCTATACCACCGATTCGGCTTACTGTACCTGCAAAATACTTGTCGATAAGTTCCTTTGAAATTCCGACAGCTTCGAAAAGCTTGCTTCCCTGGTAGGACTGGATAGTTGAAATACCCATCTTGGAAGCTATTTTAATGATACCGTGAAGAACGGCACTGTTGTAGTCATCTTCAGCTGCATAGAAGTCCTTGTCGAGAGTACCTTCGTCGATAAGGTCACGTATGGTCTCATGAGCAAGATATGGGTTTACTGCACATGCACCGTAGCCAAGAAGTGCTGCAAAATGATGTACTTCACGCGGTTCAGCACTTTCAAGTATCATGCCCACTGCTGTACGCTTCTTTGTTGCGACAAGATACTGCTGAAGTGCTGCAACAGCAAGGAGTGACGGGATCGGGCACTTGAATTCATCAACGTCACGGTCCGAAAGAATGAGTATGTCAGCTCCGTCACGGAACGCCTTGTCAGCATTGATGAACAGTCTTTCAACTGCCTTTTCAAGCGGTGTTCCCTTGTAGTATGTTATAGGTATGACCGCAGTCTTGTGTCCGTTCACCTTCATGCTCTTTATCTTGAGCATATCAGTTTCAGTAAGAATAGGATTTTCGACCTTGAGCACCTGACAGTTTTCAGGACACTCTTCAAGTATGTTGCCGTCTCTGCCTATATAAACGCTTGTATCGGTAACCACTTCCTCACGGATAGCATCGAAAGGAGGGTTTGTTACCTGAGCAAAGAGCTGTCTGAAATAATTGAAAAGAGGCGGGTTCTTTCTGTCAAGCGGCGGAAGAGGTATGTCACTTCCCATGGATGCGATAGGTTCAGCGCCTTTTTCAGCCATCGGAAGAATGCTCGTCATAATATCTTCGTAGGAATAACCGAAAGCTTTCTGCAGCTTTGAAAGTTCTTCCTTTGAATATGTTTTAACACCCTTGTTCGGAATGTGAAGATCGTGGAGACGTACAAGGTTTGCATCGAGCCATTCACCGTACGGCTGACGTGTCGCATAGACTGACTTGATCTCCTCGTCCTCGATTATCCTGCCCTGGATAGTATCAGCAAGCAGCATTTTTCCCGGACGGAGACGGTCTTTTTTAACGATCATTTCCGGAGGAACGTCGATACATCCGGTTTCGGAAGAAAGAATAAGAAAACCGTCGCTTGTTATACAGTAACGTGAAGGACGCAGACCGTTTCTGTCAAGTACAGCACCCATGAGTTCACCGTCAGAAAATACGATAGATGCAGGTCCGTCCCACGGTTCCATCATTGTAGCGTAGTACTGATAGAAGTCGTACTTTGCCTTTGAGATGGTTCTGTCATTTTTCCACGGTTCCGGGATCGTTATCATAACTGCCAGCGGAAGCGGCATTCCTGACATCACCATAAATTCAAGTGCGTTGTCAAGACGTGCTGAGTCTGAACCGTTTACATCGATAGCAGGCAGTATTTTCAGCATATCGTTTTCAAAAGCTTTGCAGTTCATCGTTTCCTCACGCGCAAGCATTTTATCCGCATTGCCTGTAATAGTATTTATCTCGCCGTTATGAACTATGAAACGGTTCGGATGCGCCTTCTGCCAGCTCGGATTTGTGTTGGTCGAAAAACGTGAGTGTACCATCGCAATGGCAGATGTAAATCTTTCATCCTGAAGATCGGTATAGAATCTTCTGAGTTCGTCAACGAGGAACATTCCCTTGTATACTATTGTTCTGCCTGATAAGGAACAGACATATGTATCTTCACTTGAATGTTCGAATTCACGTCTTGCGATAAAAAGTTTTCTGTCAAAATCAAGACCTGATCTGCAGTCAGCCGGTCTTTTTACAACTGCCTGCATTATATTCGGCATACTGTCAAGTGCTTTATGACCGAGTATGGAAGAATCAACAGGTACTTCACGCCAGAAAAGGAGTTCAAGTCCGTTCTTGCCTGTGATAAGCTCAAAGAGTTTCTTCGCCTGGTTGCGCTTGAGCTCATTCTGCGGGAAAAAGAACATTCCGACACCGAAATCACCTTTTCCGCCGATGTTCAAGCCAAGTTTCTCAGCTTCAGAGATAAAGAAAGTATAAGGCATCTGTACAAGAATACCAACGCCGTCACCGGTCTTGCCTTCTGCGTCTTTACCTGCACGGTGTTCAAGTTTCTCTACTATAGTAAGAGCATCTTCAACAACCCTGCGTGAAGCCTTTCCGCTGATATTGACAACAGCACCAATGCCGCAGTTGTCATGTTCAAAACGCGGATCATAAAGTCCCTGTCGCTCAAAAGGAGCATCTGTTCTGAAATTATCCATCTTATTCACAAACCTTTCCGGTATGCTTCGCCGTTGAAACACATCGTAAAATATAATGTAATGAAAATGTTCCCGGATGCTTCATTGTATCCGGAGAATAAAAAAAAGACGTTCACAGCAGACACGTGTACCGTGTCCGCCATGAACGTCGTTGTTCCTGTTTTTTATAATAGCACCGGAAAAATAGTTTGTCAATAGAAAATCAATTTGCAGGATTCGTTTTGTGAAATTTCATTATTTGATTCTCCGAAACGTAAAAATTGCTGTGCAAAACATAAAACTGCAAGAAAACTATTGACAAGTTTCAAATCTTGAGCTATAATGGCATTGTAAACAGCAAGGGAGCTGCAGACGATAACTCTGTAGCTCCCTTTTTCTTTTATTGACGTCAATATTCATAATTTACACAACGGAGTGTATGAAGTTTACCGGTTCTTCCGGTCAGCTTTGTACGCTCCGTTTTCTGTTTAATATCTACTATAACATATGCTCATTTATTATGAGCAGAGAGGATGTTTATTATGGATGCTCAGACTATTATAAGTCAGGTCATGGAACAGACTGACCAGGAAATATTCGGTGTATGGTTCCTGATTGGTGCCGCACTTGTATTCTTTATGCAGGCAGGATTCGCGATGGTTGAAACTGGTTTCACCAGAGCCAAGAACGCCGGCAACATTATAATGAAGAATCTCATGGACTTCTGTATTGGTACAGTAGTATTCGTATTCATTGGTTTCGGTCTTCTCTTCGGTGAAGACATGGCCGGAATAATCGGTAAGCCGGGATTTGATATTTTCACTTCATACGGCAGCTTCGACTGGTCAAACTTCGTTTTCAACCTTGTGTTCTGCGCAACTACAGCTACTATAGTATCAGGTGCAATGGCTGAAAGAACAAAATTCATTTCATACTGTGTTTACTCAGCAATCATCAGTGCGATCATCTATCCTATAGAAGCTCACTGGGGCTGGGGCGGCGGCTGGCTCGCACAGTGGGGATTCCACGATTTTGCCGGATCAGCACACATCCACATGGTAGGCGGTATCGCAGCTCTCGTAGGTGCATCTATCCTCGGACCGAGAATCGGTAAATTCACAAAGAACAAGAAGGGCGAGATCAAGGTAAATGCTATTCCTGGTCACAACCTCACACTCGGTGCTCTCGGATGTTTCATCCTCTGGTTCGGCTGGTACGGATTCAACGGTGCAGCATGTACTTCTATAGATCAGCTTGGTTCAGTATTCCTTACAACAACAATTGCTCCGGCAGTTGCTACAGTAACATGTATGATCTTCACATGGCTCAAATACGGCAAGCCTGATGTTTCGATGTGTCTCAACGCTTCACTTGCAGGTCTTGTAGGCGTTACAGCTCCGTGTGACGTTACAGACACAGTCGGCTCAGGTATAATCGGTATTGTTTTCCGGCTTACTCGTTTGCTTCGGCGTATGGTTCCTCGATTATGTCCTCCACATTGACGACCCTGTAGGTGCAGTTGCTGTTCACATGATGAACGGTATCTGGGGTACAATAGCAGTTGGTCTCTTTGCAAATCCGGAAGTTCCGGGTTACAGTCTCGCCGATCAGAACGGAAACGAACTTGCAGGTCTCTTCTACGGCGGCGGTTTCGGACTCCTCGGCAGACAGCTCGCAGGTATTCTCGCAATCGGCTCTTTCACAGCGGTAACAATGGTTCTTGTGTTCATCATCATTAAGAAAACAATGGGACTTCGTGCTTCAGAATATGAAGAGATCACAGGTCTTGACATCACAGAACACGGTCTTATGTCATCATATGCAGACTTCGCTCCTTCACACAGTGATATCGGTCTTGAAGCTGCAAGAGAAGGAAAATCAGAAAAAGGCAGAAGCTCCTGCAGCTCCTAAGGTTCCTGTTGACAAGGCAATCGAAGTTGAAAACTATGTAACTCCTTCAGCTGACGGCAAGGAAAAGCTCACAAACGTAGTAGTAATCTTCAAGCAGGCAAAACTCCAGAACTTCATCGAAGCAATGGAAGCAATAGATGTAAAGGGTATCACAGTAACAAACGTTCTCGGATGCGGAATGCAGAACGGCCAGCGTAACTACTACCGTGGTACTACAGTTGAAATGAACCTCCTTCCAAAGGTAAAGGCAGAGATCGCAGTTTGTGCAGTTCCGGTTGAAAAGGTAGTAAACGCTGCAAAGTCAGCTCTTTACACAGGTAACTACGGCGACGGCAAGATGTTCATCTACGACATCGAGAACGTTATTAAGATACGTACCGGTGAAGAAGGCTACAACGCACTCCACGATTCAGAAGAGTGGGAAAAATCATGATCTGAAAGGGGGCAGCATTCACGGCCGCCTTCTCATAAAAGAATTTAAAGGGAGAATTTAAAGCAAATGTCTAAATTCATTTTCGTAACAGGCGGAGTCGTTTCAGGACTCGGAAAAGGTATCACAGCAGCTTCACTCGGAAGACTTCTCAAACAGCGTGGCTGCAAAGTCACCATTCAGAAGTTTGACCCGTACATCAATGTGGACCCGGGAACCATGTCACCTTTTCAGCACGGTGAGGTTTTCGTAACCGACGACGGTGCCGAGACAGACCTTGACCTTGGACACTACGAACGTTTCGTAGATGAAAATCTTTCGGTTCACTCAAACGTGACCACAGGCAAGATCTACTGGAACGTAATAACCAAGGAAAGACGCGGTGACTATCTCGGCGGTACTGTACAGGTAATACCTCATATAACAAACGAGATCAAGGACAGAGTCTACAGTGCAGCAAATGAAGCAGGCGCAGATGTGGTAATTACGGAGATCGGCGGTACGGTCGGAGATATTGAATCGACACCGTTCCTCGAAGCTATCCGTCAGGTAGGCACGGAACAGGGACGTGAAAACGTCTGTTACATACATGTGACACTCGTTCCGTACATTGCAGGTTCAGAGGAACTGAAGTCAAAGCCTACACAGCATTCAACGAAGGAACTTCTTTCGATCGGTATTCAGCCGGATGTTATAGTATGCCGAACTGAAAAGCGCATTCCTGATGACATGGCTGCAAAAATCGCTCTGTTCTGCAACATACGTAAGGACGATGTAATTCAGAACCTTACAGCTCCTTCCCTGTACGAAGTTCCTCTCTGGCTCGAAAATGAAGGACTTGCCCGTTCGGTATGCCGACATCTGGGACTGCCGGAAAAGGAGCCGGATCTTGCGGAATGGACCGACATGGTAAGACGTGCTGAAAATGCTTCCGGCGAAGTTACAATAGGTCTTGTCGGAAAATATGTTGAACTTCACGACGCTTATCTTTCAGTAGCTGAGGCGCTCAGACACGGAGGCATTGCCAACGATTCGAAAGTAAATATAAAATGGATCGATTCCGAAGAGATCACCGATGAAAATGCAAAGCAGACTTTTGCAGACTGCAGCGGTATCATCGTTCCGGGCGGTTTCGGACAGCGTGGTATTGAAGGTATGATCACTTCAATAAAATATGCCCGCGAAAACAAGATCCCGTTCTTCGGTATCTGTCTTGGAATGCAGATGACAGTAGTTGAATATGCAAGAAATGTGTGCGGACTTGAAGGTGCCAACTCGGCAGAGTTCGGAAATACACCTTACCCTGTTATCGACATAATGGAAGAGCAGAAAAACATTTCTGAAAAAGGCGGCACAATGCGACTTGGTCTTTATCCATGCAAGCTTGCAAAGGATTCAAAGGTCAGAAGCATTTACGGAGATGAACTTATTTATGAGCGTCACCGTCACCGCTACGAATTCAACAACACATTCCGTAAAAAACTTACAGAAAACGGACTGAAGATCGTCGGTCTTTCACCGGATGAAAAGCTCGTCGAAATTGTTGAGCTTCCTGATCATCCTTGGTTCGTCGGCGTACAGTTCCACCCTGAATTCAAATCAAGGCCAAACAAGCCGCAGAAGCTCTTTGCAGATTTCATCAGAGCTTCTCTTGAAAATAAATAAACTGGAGGAATTAAAAATGGAAAAGGTAACTGAATATTTCGGATCAATGGTATTTGACGAAAGAATAATGAAGGCAACACTTTCAGAAAAGGTGTACAAGTCACTCAAGAGAACTATCGACCGCGGTACTCCTCTCGATATCTCCGTTGCAAATGCAGTTGCTGCAGCAATGAAGGACTGGGCAATCGAAAAAGGTGCTACTCACTACACACACTGGTTCCAGCCAATGACCGGTGTAACTGCTGAAAAGCACGACAGTTTCATCACTCCGGCACCTGACGGCAGAGTGATCATGGAATTCTCAGGAAAAGAACTTGTCAAGGGCGAACCTGATGCCTCATCATTCCCTTCAGGCGGACTCAGAGCTACCTTTGAAGCAAGAGGATATACAGCATGGGATCCTACTTCATACGCATTCATCAAGGACGGAACACTCTACATTCCAACAGCGTTCTGTTCATACACCGGTGAAGCACTCGACAAGAAAGTACCTCTTCTCCGTTCCATGGAAGCACTCAGCCGTCAGGCTATCCGTGTTCTGAAGCTTTTCGGAAACGACACAGTACGCAGCGTCCGCTGCTCAGTAGGTCCGGAACAGGAATATTTCCTCGTTGACCGTGAAATGTGGAAGAAACGTAAGGACCTCGTAATGACAGGACGTACACTTTTCGGTGCAAAGCCTCCTAAGGGTCAGGAAATGGAAGATCACTACTTCGGTTCCATCAAGACCAGAGTTGCTGAATACATGGCTGACCTCGACAAGGAACTCTGGAAGCTCGGCATCCTCGCCAAGACAAAGCACAACGAAGTTGCTCCTGCACAGCACGAACTCGCTCCTATCTACAAGACAACAAACATTGCTGCTGACCACAACCAGCTCACAATGGAAGTTATGAAGAAAGTTGCTGAAAAGCACGGTCTCGTTTGCCTCCTCCACGAAAAGCCGTTCGAAGGCGTAAACGGTTCAGGTAAGCACAACAACTGGTCAATCTCAACAGATACAGGAATCAACCTCCTCTCACCTGGTGAAACACCTTACGAAAATGCTCAGTTTCTCCTCTTCCTCGCTGCAGTTATCAAGGCTGTTGATGAATATCAGGATCTTCTCAGACTTTCAGTTGCTACAGCAGGCAACGACCACCGTCTCGGTGCAAACGAAGCTCCTCCGGCTGTAATTTCTATCTTCCTCGGCGACGAACTCACAGAGATCCTCGAAGCTATCGAAAACGACACACCTTACGGCGGCGCGACAAAGGAAAAGATGAAACTCGGCGTTGACGTTCTTCCTCAGTTCAGCAAAGATACAACAGACCGTAACCGTACATCACCTTTCGCATTCACAGGCAACAAGTTCGAATTCCGTATGCTCGGTTCTTCAAACAGTATCTCATGCGCAAACATCCACCTCAACGGTGCAGTTGCTGAAGTACTTGAAAAATTTGCTGACGAACTTGAAAAGGCTTCCGACTTTGAATCTGCTCTCCACGAACTTATCAAGCGTACAATAAAGGAACACAAGAGAATCATATTCAACGGCAACGGCTACGATGACAAGTGGATCGCTGAAGCTGAAAAGCGCGGTCTTTCAAATCTTAAGACAACAGCAGACTGCATGCCGAAGATCTGCGACAAAAAGAACGTTGAAATGCTCACAAGACAGGGCATCTTCACTGAAGCTGAGATCCAGTCAAGATGTGAAATCATGCTTGAAAACTACGTTAAGTCAGTAAACATTGAAGCAGCAACAATGATCGATATGGCACGCAAGGAGATCATTCCGGCAGTTTCAAAATTCGCTTCCGACACAGCATCCGCAGTTGCAGTAAAGAAGAGCGTATGTGACAGCGCATGCAGATATGAAACACGTCTTGTTTCAGAACTTACAGATCTTATCGATCAGATGGACGAAGCAACAACCCGACTCGAAGCTGTAGTTGAAGAACTGAAAAAGATCGAAGATGTAAGAAGTCAGTCAGAATTCGTCCGCGACGAAATGCTTCCTTCAATGGATAAGCTCCGTGCTGCTGCCGATGAAGCAGAAACAAAGACAGCATCAGAATACTATCCGTTCCCTGCTTACGACGAACTTCTCTTCGGTGTATAATGAAGTGCACGATATCTTCATCCATTTTATTTATATAATGTAAAAGAACCGCTTAAACCCTCGCCCCTGTCATGAACAGGACGGGGGTAAAGCGGGTTTTCAGGGTTCCCGTACATAAGGGAAAAATCTTTCGAGGTGAAATAACTATGAAATTTACAAAAATGCATGGCTGCGGCAATGATTATGTTTATGTAAACTGTTTTTACGGAAACAGTAACTGATCCGGAAAAAAATCGTCGGAGCCATAAGCGACAGACATTTCGGCATCGGTTCAGACGGACTTGTACTTATCTGTCCGAGTGAACTCGCTGACTGCAGAATGAGAATGTTCAATCCGGACGGAAGCGAATCAGAAATGTGCGGAAACGCGATCCGCTGTGTCGCAAAATACGTTTATGACAGAAACATCATCCATCACAGTCCGATAACTGTTGAAACACTTGCCGGAATAAAGCGTATTGAAGTACATACCGATGAAAACGATATTGCACAGAAGCTGACAGTTGACATGGGTATCCCGATAACAGAAGCTTCTGAAGTTCCTGTAATTGCAGACAGCTCCCCTGTTACGGATCTTAAACTCAGTGCTTTCGGCAGAAATTTTACATTTACCTGCGTATCAATGGGAAATCCGCATGCAATAACATTCATTGACGAAGACGTAAAGAGCTTTGAAGTTGAACGCTTCGGAAAGGTCTTTGAAACTGACAAGCATTTTCCAAGGCGTTCGAACATTGAGTTCGTCAAGGTCGTTTCCCCTGAACGTTTACAAATGCGTGTATGGGAAAGAGGCACCGGTGAAACTCTCGCCTGCGGAACCGGTACATGCGCAACAGTCGCTGCAGCATGCTTAAATGGTATCTCACCGAGAAAGCCTGTAACAGTAGAACTTCTCGGCGGCGAACTCGTTATCGAATGGAAAGAAAGCAACAACCACCTCTACATGACAGGTCCTGCTACATTTGTATATGACGGAGAATGGAATAAGTAAAAAGGAGTAATAACAATGGCAAAATTCAATGAAAATTTTCTTAATTTAAAGGAAAGCTATCTTTTCAGTGAGGTAGCAAAGAAAGTAAAGGCATTTCAGGACAAGTACCCTGAAAGAAGCGTTATAAGACTCGGCATCGGTGACGTGACACTCCCGCTCGGAAAAAGCGTAGTAAAAGCCATGCACGAAGCAGCCGACGAAATGGGCAGCGCTGATACATTCCGCGGATACGGTCCGGAACAGGGATATGATTTCCTCAGGGAAGCTATTGCCGGATACTACAGATCTTTCGGAGTAGAACTCGACCCTGATACCATCTTCGTTTCCGACGGTGCAAAGTCAGATACGGGTAATATAACCGATCTTTTCTCAAAAGACAACACCGTACTCATCCCTGATCCGGTCTACCCTGTTTACGTTGATACAAACACGATGAACGGCCGAAACATCATTTACACAGCCGGAAACAAGGAAAACGGCTTCCTTCCGATGCCGGACAAAAACGTACACGCCGACATCATCTACATCTGCTCACCCAACAACCCGACAGGTGCATGCTACAGCGAGGCGCAGCTTAAGGAATGGATCGATTACGCACTTGCCAACGACGCAGTCATCCTCTTCGACTCAGCCTACGAAAGCTTCATCGCCGACCCGGAACTTCCGAGAAGCATCTATCAGATAGAAGGCGCTGAAAAATGCGCAGTTGAATTCTGTTCACTTTCCAAAACAGCCGGATTTACCGGAACAAGATGCGGATACACCATCGTCCCGAAAGGCATAGTTTCAAAAGCCGCCGACGGCAGAGAAATGAGTCTTAACAAAATGTGGAACAGACGTCAGTGCACCAAATTCAACGGCGTACCATACGTAGTTCAGCGTGCCGCAGCATCCGTATTCAGCGAGGAAGGACGTAAAGAAGCAAAGGAAATGACCGCTCACTACATGATAAACGCAAAGATCATATCCGACACAATGACAAAACTCGGCATCAACTTCACCGGCGGTATCAACTCCCCTTACATCTGGTTTGAATGCCCGTTCGGCATGAACAGCTGGGAATTCTTCGACTTCATGCTCGAAAAAACCGGCGTAGTAGGCACCCCGGGCGCCGGCTTCGGCAAAAACGGCGACCGCTGGTTCAGACTTACTGCTTTTAACAACGAAGAGAATACCAGAGAAGCTATGAAGAGGTTTGAGACTTTGTTTGAGGGTAAATAAATTACAGCCACTGTATGTGAAATTACTCACATGACAGTGGCTGTTTTTATTGTATCTATATTATGTGGTAATATTGATTGGACGCTGGTTCACTATTTTAAGGATGCGCCTTCTGCACTAATTAATAAAAGGGGGCTATCCAGCCCCTTAAACCCCAGCTGCCATAGGCAGCTAACCTTTATGATTTAAACAACAGCTTCTATCAGTACCTTGTCTTCATACTGAACGGTTTTAATACCTGGTTCCTTGCTCTTATTAAAACTGAACGTAAGCATATAACCTTTTTTCAGATTGTAAGAATCAAGATATTCAGACAGCTGTTTTTCGCCATCTTCGTTATACTTAGAACCACGCCATATTTTTAATTCTATGATATACCTTTTTCCAAGATAATCAATAACTACATCCATACGTCTGCCGTCTCGTGTCTGAGCCTCGATGTAATAGTTGCCGATTCCGTTTATTATAGGTCTGAGATATACAAGAAAACATTTTCTTGCATCATCCTCAATGAAATGTTCAGTATTATCACCGTATATTTCATGGAAATGTTCTGTAAATCTTCTGAAAATAAGTTTCATATCAAGAATGCCGTTCTTAACAAATTCAGGCTTGTCAAATAATCCTGCTTTTGAAATCGGAGTAGCTTTCATTTCTTCTGAATTGAGCATATCGTTGTACAATCTGGTTTCAAATATTCTGTTTGCTATAACAACTGCACCGTCTTCAATTTTCACAAATCCAAATAATAGCAACAGTTTTGTAGGCTCATTATCAGGACTGTATGAGATACGTTTACCTTTAGCTAAAATCTCATACAGACTCATCCGCATCTCAGGATAGTCTTCAAGTTTATTGATAAGTGATTCAAACAGCGGAGTATTAGAATTCAGTATCTTCCCTACTGCCTTGATTATCCCCTGTTCATTCCACTCATGTATCTCCTCGTCGATAAGTTTACAGATACCTGATACAAGCACCGGATACCCGGATGTATAATCATAGATCAGCTTTGCAATAAACTTAGTATTCATCACAACATCATGATCTTTTTTATAATCATCAAGCATACCTGCAATTCCGTCAACAGTCAGACTCATATTTACATTGAATTCAACTGCAATATTCCATGGACTGTTGTGTTTATGCTCAGATTCATCGCGTATCTTCAGCTTAAGATTACGGATATCGTAAACACCTGCAAGGATAACAGACTTGAATGTATCTGAATACAGTCTGTCAAGATAATATCCTCTTAACTGGGCGAGAAAATCAAGAAATACCTGGTTTGTTGACGGCTGATCAACTTCATCTATAAGAAGAACGACTGGTTTATCAATCGCGCCGCAAAATTCACTTATGTTATTAAAAAGTTCAACAAGGTCGTATTCCGGAGTAATTGACTGTTTCAGAGTTTCTAAAGCATTAAGCGCCTGTTCAGAACAATTGTTACGTTTGAATGATGTGATAAAAGCCCTTGCAAATGCAGATGAAAATGTATATTCATCCTTAAACTTAGCTGCACTCATCTGACGCTGGAAGTCCATACCTGCCACATAATACTCATCAGATAAATAACCTTCCAAAGCTCTCAGTGTGGTTGTCTTGCCGTACTGTCTTCCGCGGTTGATAATAAAATAATCTCCTTTGCGGACCATTTCTTTTATTTCTGCAAGCCGGTCAGTTATATCCACCATGTAATGTAATTCCGGAAAACAGGAACCTGTTATATTAAAGCATCTGCCCATTCTTTCACCACCTAAGTAACCTTTGTTTCATATCTGTTTATAAATTGCAGATTAAGTTCTCTTAAATAAATTCGATTATTAAATCAATTATTATTATAACACAATAATCGGATTATAGCAATTTATCATAAAGATTTAAGAATATGAATTCTCAAAGAGATGATTTTTATCATCAGTTATATTTATTTATTGCCATTATATGGCTTGCGTATTGAAAAAACCTTCATTTTGTAGTATAATCTTAGATATTACTTAAATCCGATTGTTATAAAGGAGATAAACAGATGGAACTAAGAAAGAAAGCAGCATTAATAACAGCTCTGTCTCTGACTGTGTCGCTTTTCGCAGGATGCGGAGCTCTTGACGGAGATGGTATGGAACGCACTGACGTTTCTGTTACTGAAAGCACCACTGAAACATCTGATGCGGCAGAAGAAGCTGGACAGACTGAAGCGGCAGTTACGGAAAGTACTGAAGTTTCTGAAACAACAGCAGTTACAACTACAGTTTCTGAGAAAACTGCCAATAAGGAAGCGGCTGATTACGAAGATCTGATCCGTTCTTATTATGAAGCTGAAAACAACAGCGATTACGAAGCATTTATGAATTTTATGTATCCTGCAAAGATAGTTGATTACATGTATACCATAAGCGGAATCACTGCAGAATCTATGGCGGAGAGTCTCGGAACAAGTGACAGTCACTATGAAGTTACTGAAATTATCAATGAAGGCGAAATAACTGACGAATATCTTGATAATTTCACTATGACGTTTAACGCAATGTACGGTATCTACAGCAAACTTGAAAGCGAAGGCAGAACTGTTGAAGATCTTACCGACGACGAAAGAGCTGAATTCTCCGGGATCGTTTACGGAGATGTGCCGGAAGCTTATGCATCGGATAAGTACAAAGCCACAAAAGGATATGACGTTACTGTTCGTTATACTATCGACGGCAAGCCGGATGAGGATTATTTCTACGTATTCTATATCGATGGCGAAGGCTGGAAACTGACTAATACCATGCGAAAATGGTTGAAAAATGCACAGCAAAGTTCTCTGAATGCCAATGCGAAATCACTATTTACATCCGTAACTACTGCTCTTATGGAGCTTACATCAGAAAACGAAAATTTATATGAAACATATGTTCTAAGTTCTGATCCTTCTAAAAATTACAATATTCCATCCGGCCTTGATACTGATGAACTGTATAATAAGATAGATGAATATTTAAAATTGTATGATGAAGATAACACCTATGATTATGTTGCCTTGATAGTTGAAGGAGTCTGCAAATACACTGCCATGCACAAGAATTCTGAAGGATACGGAGTAGGTACATTTCCGCAGCAGACAATACCAGAGAAATCCGGTACAAATATCAGCTCAAAGGAAGTTGACAGAATGGGCGATTATACGCTGGATGATATCTACGGAATCTGCGTTGACCTGATAATATAAAGTAAAAGAATTATTTTAAATAACAAAAAGCCGGTTCAGTTAAGAATCGGCTTTCTTTATGTATGCGCCTTCAGCGCTAATTAATAAAAGGGGCTATCCAGCCCCTTAAACCCCAGCTGCCATAGGCAGCTAACATTTTTTATTCTTCAACCTTCCAGTCAGCAAGAACTCTTTTATCAGAATCAAACGATACACCAATCTTATACAGCTTTCTGCTGTCGGATGCAAACGGAAGAGCATATTTATTGTCATTTATCTGCTTCAGAGCACTGTCGGCACTTTCATCACGTTTGAATTCAAACAGATAGATAAATCCTGAAGTCTGGACTATACAGTCGATTCTACCAGAGAAAGTATGTAACTCGCATTCTGTAAACTGACCAAGCAGTGTAAATACGAGATATATTACGGTCTGAAAATAATGCTCGAATGTTGTATCTGCTGATGAATATGGTATTCTTGCGAAAAGAGCTGTAAAGAAATCTCTGACAGCATCAAGATCTCCGTTTTCTATCTTATCTTCCAGAGTAAATATATCCAGACCGCTTCCTGGTCTTGCAGAAGGAACATAGACCGGCATAAGGCTTTCATAAAAAGCATACTTCACTTCTTCATTCGGTAAAGCAAGTGTATATCGTCTTCTGCGGGCATCATATTCAGCAATTGTCAGATAACCACTCTGATAAAGAAGTGGAATAAAATCAAGTGAATCACCTGTATAATCTTTCAGTGTACGTTCATTAGCATAAATAGTTTTATCTGAAAATTTTCGAACATCAAAATTATTTTCACGGATCTGTTTCATCAGAAAAGAAGGTGTTCCGGTTTCAAACCAGTATGCTCCGAATTCCTTGTCGCTGAAAGCATTGATCAGACTAAATGGATTATATAAACACGAACCGTTCTGATGGTAGCGATAACCGTCATACTGCTGTTTCAGCTTAACTAAACATTCTTCTTTGCTTATATGATGCTTATCAGCCATTGCAGCTATTTCAGGAGCAAAATTATCCCGCAGTTCTTTTTCTGTAATGCCGCAAATATCAGAAAAATCTTCGCTTAGAGAGATATCTTTAAGCTGATTAAGGTCGCTGAATATGCTGACTTTATTGAATTTAGTAACACCGGTGATAAATACAAAGCGAATATATTCGTTACAGCTTTTCAGATTACTGAAAAAACCCTTGAAAGTATTCTTGTATTTCTCCTGTAATTCCTGATCATCAGCCATATCTAGTAATGGCTTGTCGTATTCATCTACGAGTACAACGCAGCGCATTCCGGTCTTCTGCTTCACTTTTATAAGAAGATTCTGGAATCTTTCACCGAGCGATTCACTGTTATCGTTTATATCGTAAAGTTCTTCCCATCTTTTAAGATGCTTAACAAGAACGTTCTCCACAGATGTTTCACTATAGTTTTCACCGTTGAAATCAAAGTAAAAGACAGGATGCGGATTCCATGCGTCTGCATTTCCTTCTTCAAGCTTTTCGATTGCAAGTCCTGAGAAAAGTTCCTTCTTCCCCTCCCAGTATGCTTTTAACGCAGAAAGGAAAAGGCTTTTACCAAATCTTCTCGGACGGCTGAGAAAAAAACTGTGCCACATCATG
Organism: Ruminococcus sp. HUN007; assembly: GCF_000712055.1. NCBI lineage: Bacteria > Bacillati > Bacillota > Clostridia > Eubacteriales > Oscillospiraceae > Ruminococcus > Ruminococcus sp. HUN007. The sequence continues at coordinate 163,571 of NZ_JOOA01000001.1, forward strand.
AGCAAGACGGTAGATATATTCTGTTTTATCGACATAAATGCAATCTTCGTTTCTGAGTATTTCAAAATTTTGCACACTCATTGGAAGCAGACGTTTTTTTTTCAGGCACTGTAAGCATCTCCTTTCTGTTTGTATATAGCTCAGTTAAAATCAATTATTATTATAACACAATATTCGAATTATAGCAATTTCATTATATACATCAAGTCATTATTTCATGAAAAAATATGCATAAATCAGGAATACTGATGCTGCCGAAAACAACACGCCAAAGAATATCGAAAGCACAAATTCCGCAATTGACTTAAGGTCTTCTTTAATAATTACCGATCTTTCGATGAACGAAGCCATCTCTTTGCGAAAATATGTTAAATCGGCCATCATCTGCGCTTTCTGTTCGTCGTTATAACGACGCATATACTTCTGCTCCAGTTCAAGACGTTCGGAGATATCATTTACAGGCACTGAATTTTCAATGTCAGGAACAAGCAAAGTTATATCTGTCTTTTTTCTGTACTTACGGGCTTTTCTGTTTTGCGTGCTGATATGATATGTATTTCCGTTATCAGCATCTACATCGATATCATAATTTGTAGTGCTGTATTTACTGTATTTTGTTACCAATTTATTATAAGATGTAACTGACCCCTGCACTTCACTTGCATTATTGAGATAGAATTTTCTCTGCTTATGGCAGTGATATGCATTGCACCATGAAAGGATTGCTATAAATGCTGAAAAAAATATTAGTCCAAAAGCTTCTGAGAAATCGCTCATATCTATTATCCCCTTTCTTCCTTTCCGTTCTCTATTATCATCATAGGTCTCTGCAAAGGGACAACCTTAGGAAGGTAAACACATCTGAAGTATTCATTTTTTAGTTCACTCCAATATATTCGCAGCCATACTAACGGAAAATTTCTTCTCAGGCCAATATACAGAATAGATGATACTCATAGGAATCAGCACTTTCGTACCTTCAGTATTCTCACAATATTCCGGTTTCACATCCACATGAAACTCCCGGTCAGGATAGACGGTTGCGGCATATGCACGGATCATCTTAAGACGTTTATTTATTTTCTCAAGCTGAGCTAAAGTCAGCGGCGTAACACAAACTGTGTTTTCGTCGGTATCTGCTCCACCGAGCCACTCCGGAACCAGCAAAGTCCGGATCAGCTTGCCTTCCGCAACAAGAGCATCCTGTTCCTTCTGTTCTTTGATCTGTTCAAAGTCAATCTCCCATGTACCGGTTTTTGTATCTCTTCCATAGGTGCAGCGTTCAAATCGCGCAATCAGCGCTTCATCGTATGGATCTCTGCTCTCTAAGGCATAACTCCAATCCAACAGAATACCGTTTCGTATTGTAAACGAAATGCCATGTTCTCCCTCATATTCCGCCTCGCCGGAGATCATAAAAGCCAGATCCCCCTCTTCCTGCGGTTCATAGATATAAATATCAAATGCCTCAAAATAATTCATTTTGAATTGTTCCGGTTCACCACCATAGCACTCCACCAGCCAGCGTTCCAGGCGGTGCCATTCTTTTTGCGGCATCTCTTCCAGACTCTTTAAGCATTTCTGCGCATAATCTTCCGGAAATTCACCCTTCAGAATCCTTCCGCATCGGAACACTCGAAGATCCTTATCAAAAAAGGTAGAATGTATTTTCATAGCATGTTCAAATTCCTCGTCATCCTGGTAATAGTTATCCCTGAGATACTCCCACGGAACCTGTTTTCCGGATAATTTCTCATATCGTTCATCCAGCCGCTGACTGATCTTCTTCTGCACCTCTGATGAGTAATCTATGCAATAGTAACGGTCCTCCGGCTCCCCGATGCATTCATAATAATCATACAGATAGGTGTCCTGATCAGTAAAACGATCCGTTACAGCAGCCCTGTCATCAAAGTAAAAACGGAAGAAATACTGTGCCTCCTCTTTGATCCATTCATACGAAAAATAATGATCAAGACCTGCCAGTGCCTCTAACGGAGTGATCTTACCGTTCTTTACTTCGTCAGGAATCTTTGCCTTATCCGTTTCACCGAATTCGCTTACAAAACCTTCTCCGATAAAATCTCTCTCACAAAGCCAGCCAAAAAAATAAGCTAACGGCGTCATTGTGAGATCAAGAATTTTTTTGTTTTCTTCTTCCGTCAGTTCGGCTTCTTCGGATTTACCCGTAAGACGACGATATTCTCCTGCCGCCGCCTCCCATTGTGCTTCTCCTTTATAAGTACTGGTATATCGCTGTACCGATGAAGTCGATCGGGAGGTTTTTTCCTTTTTCCCGCAATTAAAAATACCATCGATAATCGATTGGATAATACCCATTTTTACATCTCCTTTTTTTACACAAGTCTGATCCATTCGGCAGATAGTTAAATAGAAATTTTTTAAGTTTCTGCAAAGTCTCTACAAAGTCTCTGCAAAGGGACAACCTTAGGAAGGGAAAGAACAATAAAAGCCCGCAAAAGCACGGCATTTCTTTCCCTTCCTTCGGTTTTCCCTCTGCACTCCCTTTCCCAACACCTTCCCTATCTTTGCCGGCTTTTGTTTTTTATTATAGCGCGGAGGTTTGTGGACTTAGGCGTGGTTGATGCGTTATATCTCAGTTTCGAGCTTCTCCTGATTCATCCATTTTAATATCAGCTGGTAAGTCAAAAATCAATGATTTTGATTTCATAATATACTCAGGAGTAAATGCTCTGTTAAAGAGCTCATCATAAATAATTTTTTTATAACTATCATAATTATGTTCCTTAATCAAAAAATCAAGTCTGGCATTCGAATCTCTTTCTTCATCTGATAGTTTATTATTTATTAATTTAATCATATTATCCAGCATTGACCTCAATGATGATAACTGATTGTTTATTTCAAGATAATAAGAAGTATATTCTTCTGTAGTGCATTTTCCGCTCTTGAATTCCTTACCTTTAATTATTTTGTAAATGTTATCAAATATTATTGAAGGATTAGGAAAATCAAAACAACTAATTTCAGGACGATAATCTGTATTCTTATCATCAACAGTATACACAGAACTTTTATATATATTACAATAAAGTTTTAAAAATATGTCTCTTGTTTCTTCTATTTCTTCAGCATCACTTCTGAAACTGTATCCCTTTATTTTCGAAATAATATTATGAAATTTCTTATTAAGTTTATTATTCAATTCTGTTGTACTCTTTATTGTACATATAACTTCCGGATTTTCAGGGTCATGATAGGAGTACTTATACAAACAATCATCTAAAATATAATTATAATTGCTTATATTCTTTTCTTCACTCAGATCATCAATTAAATCTGTAATTATCTTAATATTAAACGTTGAACTCAAGTTATAAATATATTCTCTTTTATCTGCACTTTCTAAAACATAAACATATAATTCTATACCAAAAAACTGAACTCTTTTGACAATAACTCCACTAAGTTTAATCGGAACGTATGGAGATTTAAATACCATCCGGTGAACCAAAGGAACTCTGAATGTTTTAGATGATAAAATGCTTCTGGAAAGCGAATTCATGTTTTTGGCAACAAATTCCGAACAATTTGAGCAATCTGAGTCCTTTATATTATGCAGAGCAATATAATCAACAAAGCACAGTGAACAATCAAGCATATATAGTTCTGTGTCTTTACTTGAAAAATACTCATTATCAAAAATATCTTTTACACTCAATATTTTACTATTCTGAATATATTCCAGTTTTCTAAGGTAGTCATACATATATTCATTTTCACGATGACGAGAAGACAATTCATCCATTCTGTTTTTCAAATCCGGTAAAATTTGAACTATCATTAAAACTACAATTAAATATCCATTTGGATCTTTAATATATTCTATTACGATTAAAAACAGCAATAAAAACTCATATATTCGCATTATATTCTCATTATATCTGTACCATTCATAATAGCTATCATTAGCTTGAAATATTTTTTCAGTATAATAAAATCTGAAATATAAACGTATCGTAACTATAATGATAAAGGCTGTGAACAAATAGATCAGCAAAGAATATATTATCATGTCATGATTATAGTTATCTCCTGATTTAAACTAAAGTATTATTTTTAATTTCATTATACAAAAAGAGTGTAAATAGAAAAATCCAAAAATGAAACCCAAATAAGCCAATATGCTTTACAATATATTTTAGATTTATAAAATTAGTTATTCGTTGAAAGCCATAAGCAAGTAGTAAAAACAACGAAGCCGGAACCACAATAACCAAAATATACTCTGAATACAACAAGAATGATACACAATGTATCAAACACGAAATCGGTTTTACTTTAGAAGCACCACTTATAGCCAACGGCTTTTCGAGAAAACTAAAGCTTATAATTATAAACGAGACAATTGCGAATCCCAACCAAAACAAGTATGAGCTATTGTTCAGAAAATTTGTTTTAAGTTCATTAATTAATAACGCAATACAAATCACTTGCGCAATTAATGCAATCAAGCCAACAACGCCCACATATCTTCAGACGTTTTCCGAAGAATTTATATCTGCTTCCAGATATATACTCTTCAAAGCTTACTATATCCAGTTTATCTTTTATTTTATTCCTAACTTTATTTTTCTCAGTGTTCCCTTGGGATTTATTTTTCAAACTATTTCTCTCATTTCTTGATCAATTTCTCCCCTAACACATCCCCATAATTATTACATAACTTAGCAACAATTTATTACTCCACACCCAAAGCCTTAAACACGGCGTCTTCAGCACTGTTATAGAAAATAATACTGAAGTTACCCATAAGTTCCGGCGGAACTGAGCCAAGATCGGCTGCTGATGTTATCGGAAGCAGAACTTTCTTTGCACCGCTGTCGAGACATATCTGCAGTGAATTTGCAAGCTCATCTGCTTTGATAAGTGAACCGCTGATGCTGATTTCTCCGAGAACTGCAAGTGAAGGCAGAGCCGGTTTACCTAAGGCTATTGAGCAGATAGCTATAAGCGTTGATACTGCAAGTGTTGGTGTCATACCTATTCCCTGCAGATCCTGATAGTTTATGATATAATCCTTCGTTGATATATCAATTGCACCGCTTATACGTTTTCCGTTTGCCTTAAGGAAATTGTATGCAGTCGCTACCGCTTCTTTCGCTTCGCGGTCAGTACCGAGACCTGTTTTTTCAAACTTTCCGTTTCCCGGAAGGACCTGTGATTCAAGTCTGAAAACACCGAGCATTCCTGTTTTGCCTCTTGATACGGTATATACCTGTCCCGGATTGCATAATCCTTCAGGAATAAGTTTCCCGCCGCCTTGTTCCGGAACTGATACGTAATGCTCCTCAAAAGTTTCGTTATCAATGTATGAGAAATTCACATCATAGAATTCCATTCCGCCAAGCTTTTTCAGCTGTTCCTTAACTCTGCGGCGCATTTCAAGAGCAAAGCGTATGATCTCTTCAATTTCTTCCTTTCCGTTCTCTATTATCATCATAGGTCTCTGCAAAGGGACAACCTTAGGAAGGGAAAGAACAATAAAAGCCCGCAAAAGCACGGCATTTCTTTCCCTTCCTTCGGTTTTCCCTCTGCACTCCCTTTCCCAACACCTTCCCTATCTTTGCCGGCTTTTGTTTTTTATTATAGCGCAGAGGCTTGTGTTCTTAAGGCAAGGTTAATGCGTTATAGTGAAGTTTTCTTTGATAAGGCAAAACACAATAATCAACTTGACATTTTTAAATTTTTACTTTATCATTTTTCATAAGGCATTTTTCGTGCTCAAATATTTTAACGAAGGATTGATCCATATGAAAAATCTCATTAAAAAAATAACTGCTGTTACTATGGCAATGACACTTATCGGAGTCGGTTCTATTATATCAGAAAATGTTCCTAATTACAATAATGATTATGCCATTGTACATGCGTCTGCCAAGAAATCTGATAAAAAGAATGAAAAAAAGCAAAATAAAACAATAATTGATGATATAGGTCAAGTTATAGGACGAGCTACTGAACAAGCAACTGTATATGTAAAAGTTGATCGCGAATTAAAGAATGCTATTCATTCAAATTCACGCAACAAACAATATCGTTAATATAACTGCCCAACATACAGTTGAAATTTTTAGAGTACATAACTAATACGCCACATCTCACTGGTCAACCAGTTCTGAGGTGTGGCGAGTTTTTTATAATCTACTGTTATTTCGTAACGAGTTCCATAAGCTTTTCATAGCTATTAACTACGTCATATACAACTACTTCATTACTTATAGCTTTAAAATGTTCCTTAGCACAGCTGATTTTTGCATTTTCTATAAGACGAAGTTCCATACTATCGATTGAGCCTTTGGTTTCTGCTACAAAATAGATATGCTTTACCTTGCCTTCATAGAATGCAATAGCCCAGTCCGGATTGTACTTGCCGACAGGTGTTGAGATATAGAATCCTTTCGGAAGTTTCACATATGCCGCAACTCTGTCATCTACATCAAGTTTTTCAGCGAATTCACGTTCATTGGTCGAATCATAAACTATATGATCATAAAGATGCTTGTTCGCTTTCATAACGTTATGATCAAGCTTGCCCTTAATAGTAGCATCGGTGAAAATATCAGCCTGATATTTTTCATCCAGAACATCATAAGTGATATGCTCGATAACTGATGATGCCTTTACTGAGTTTATTATAGCTGAAGTTTTCGCAATGAATTCTTCCGGATTATACTTGAACTGATCGAATACAAGCTTTTCAATTCCAGTAAGTATAGCTACTATATCTTTTCTTGTAAGTCCGGTCTCTGTAACAAGTTTACCGACAAGATCATATTTGGTCGTGTTGTTTACAGCTAATCTTATAGTGGAGTCTTCACTGCTTATCTTTTCACGTTTGAACGCTTCACCATTCAGAAGAGCCTCTTTTGATTTGATCTCGCTCATGCTTCCTGTTTCTACAGTATATGAGATCTTTGTAACAAGATTCTTTCCTTTTGCATTGAGTTCACTTATGGCTTTGCTGATAAGTTCATTTGAATCAAAGTCAACAACATAATAAGTCTTGGAATTGATGTTATTCCAAAGTTTCTGGAATTCTGTCTTCTTGAATTTTTCTTCATCGAACTTAAGTTCAACATTATTACTTCTTGCATTTTCAGGCATAAGCGCCGAAGGATTATATACACCTTCAAGTATAGCTACTACTTCAGCTATCTTGTCAGCATGCTTCTCACTAAGGTCAATGGTTCCGTTAGCTTTGTCTTCGTAATACTTATCAGTAAGCGCTCCTGTTTCATCAACGTACTGATTAGTAGTAAGGTAAAACATTATCGATCTTGCTGTCGGAACGTCAATTACCTGCTGCTGTCCTTCTGTATCACTGTAAGTATGTCCGATGAACAGATCATCAGTAACGGCAACCGGTCTGTCTGCAACGGCTTCTGCCATTTCGCTCTGTAATCCCCTGGCAAAACTTTCATAGCTCTCGCTTGCAATTACAGTAAGGACATTGATATTATGTACATCACTTCCGAGAACACCGGTATCCATTCTGTCACCTGCATTGTTTACACAGAGACGTAGTCCACGGCCTACTTCCTGACGCTTGCGAACTTCACTTGACGACTGCTTAAGAGTGCAGATCTGGAATACGTTCGGATTATCCCAGCCTTCACGGAGTGCTGAATGTGAGAATATAAAGCGTACAGGTGATTTTTTCGGATCAAGATCAAGGAGTTTTTCCTTATCTTTCATGATAAGATCATATGCATCAACTTCAGCTTTATCCCTGTCTTTGGCATTGCTGATTTCTTTTGTAGTGTTATTGGTGTAATGACCTTTTTTATCAATAGAGAAATAGCCTTCATGTGTGCTTTCAGCAGAAATAGAAGCAAGATATTTTATGTACTCATCATTCTCTCCAAGTTCACGCTGATAGTTTTCAACGACCGACTTATACTCTTCTTCAAACATATCAGCATAAATACCGTTTACTCTGTTGCCTGCTTCATCATACTGCTTGTAATTAGCTACTTCATCGATAAAGAAAAGTGACAGCACTTTTATTCCCTTATGGAAAAGCTGACATTCCCGCTCAATATGTGAAACAATTGTTTCATGGATCTGAATACGGCGTATCTGTTCTTCATTACTACTGCCGATTACATCACCGAGATAAAGTTTCTGTCCATTAAGAAATTCAATGTGATTATCCCTTGCATCGATACGTGAAACAACATATCCGTTTTTATACTCTTCAAGCTGCTCCGACTGCTCGTAGAGATTAAAACCTTCACTTACAGTTCTGCTCACCTGACGAGTACCATTTTTGCATTTGGTATTGAAGTGGATAGTCGCTGTAGGATTTGATTTCGAAACATTTATGCTTTCAAGAAATACAAATCCGGCACTACCCGCTTTTCCGTTTGAAGTGATACCTTTAACTGAAATTTTCTTAACGAGTTTCTTGTTATAAGCTTCCAGCGCATCAAGTCGATAGACCATATTGTAAATGCTGTCTGACTTATGCGTCGCCGAATATCTAAGAGTTACAAGCGGATGAAACTCCTTCAGACGTTCCTTTGTCTGCTTGCCTTCTACTGACTGCGGTTCATCAATGATAACAACAGGATTTGTCTTAGCGATAATATCTATAGGACGACGTGAGCGGAATTCATCAAGTTTCATATAAATACGTCGTGCATCTTTGCCTTTTGCGTTAAAGGCCTGTGAATTGATAATCATAACATTGATATTGCTGTCAGAAGCAAAACGATCGATTTCTGTAAGTCTTGCAGAATTGTAGATGAAGAAACGAATCTTCTTTCCGTATTCTTCTGCAAAGTGTTCCTGCGTGATCTCGAACGATTTATATACACCTTCGCGTATAGCAACAGAAGGTACAACTACAATGAACTTGCTCCAGCCATACGCCTTGTTCAGCTCATACATAGTTTTAATGTACGTATATGTTTTACCAACACCTGTTTCCATTTCGACAGTTAGGTTATATCTGCCTTCAAGTTTATCAGAAGGTTTGATCTGATTATCGCGCTGTATATCACGAATATGTTCAAGGACTTTTCCGTCATTAAGTTCCGGGATTAGTTTCTGATTTGCCCAGCCCGTAAAATCCTTGTCGTCGTCAATCGTCATCTGTTTTGACGAACCTCTGTCTACCATGTATGTAGGAGTAAGATAAGGCTGTCCTGCGAATACATCAACGACTGCTTTAGCTGCATCGGCCTGGAATTTCTGATGTTTAAACTGCAGTTTCATATCAGATCACCTTCACTCTCGTATCAGGAGAAAGCATCTTAAAGATTTCACCAACATTGATCTTAGCAGGGCTGTCTGCAAAGCAATCATCACGGAAAACAGCTCTGAGCGGCTGGCGTTTAGCAATAGTCTTTATAACATTTTCAGAAACATTCTTTTCAAAGCAGGCAATCAGATCGCCGTCATTGTACGTATGAACTGTCACGTTCTCAATCTTCTCAGACTTATACGGCATAGATAGCGGCAATCCCCATTCAAGCAAACAGCCGAACAAAAGATCAAGGTCAGTTCTGTCAGGTTTGATATTACTTTCAAAGCCATCAAGCATCTGCTGTGTTGTTTCGGCAGGAGTGTAATAAACGTCTTCCATATTGGTATCATCGAGTTTAAGTACACGGAAACCGTAATCAATATCCGCACCAGTTTCAGATTTAATCTTAGCGCCTGCCCTGCGAATACGTTCTTTGCCTATCTCACAGATATTCTTATAGCCTGCCTTAAATGCTTCGCTGCTTTCATCAGTTTTTTCAGGAAGTTGAACCATGATAAACTTGCGGTGTCCGCCGTCCTCAGCGTTTAACTGCATAACGGCATGGGCGGTGGTGGCACTGCCGCTGAAAAAGTCGAGGATAATATCGCCATCGGAAGTGTTGCCAAGTACACATAGTTTATAAAGCATTGAAACAGGCTTTGGAGTATCAAAATACGATTCACCGCCAAACAGTTTCATTAACTCTTTTGTACCATTTGTAGATGTGCCTATTCGCTCAGCTGTAAACCATGAATTATCCACTGAACCAAAGTCTTTCTTTTCCTCATAAAATACTTTTAGTTGTGGTTTACCCAAACCGTTATTCGTCCAAACTATACGCCCATCTGCTAATGCTTGTTGAAATTTTTCGGGCATCATACGCCAATGCCTTCCATTAGGTGGTAAGATTTTTTCACCAGTAATCGGATTTACTATTTCATACGTGAGATTTGGTCGAATATTTGGCGCATCAAAAGGATCTGCTTTCCATAATCCACGAGAATCGTTATCTGGATTGTCATATTTATCTTTGTCAAGAGGTAAAGGACGACAAACAAAACTATCTCGTTTCATCCATTCAGCAACGTTACTCTCTTTCAAACGCCTGTTTTCTTGTCTTCTGTTTTTAGCATACACGCAAATATACTCATGATTTACACTAAAATCAGTATCGTTTTGAATAGAAGCTCTTGATTGCCACGGAATCTGAGCAACCATATTTATTTCGCCAAAAACTTCATTACACACTTGTTTCAGACTATCTATTTCATTATCATCAATACTGATAAATATTACACCATCATCAGCTAGCAGATTTCTTGCAAGAATTAGCCTTGAATAGATCATACTGCACCAATCGGAATGAAATCTACCGTTTGAATCGGTGTTCTTGAAAAGGCGGTTGCCATCCTCGTCAAGCTGTCCGCTTTCCTCTGCGTAATCATCGGAAGTCATAGTAAAGTCATCGCGGTAAATAAAGTCATTTCCTGTATTGTATGGTGGATCGATGTAAATCATCTTAACCTTACCGAGATAGCTTTCCTGCAACAGTTTCAGCACTTCAAGGTTGTCGCCCTCAATGTAAAGATTTTCTGTGGTTTCCCAATTCACACTTTCCTCTTTACATGGACGAAGAGTTTTACGTATAGGGCGGTTAGCTTCAGCAATAGCAGCTTTTTTACCTACCCATGTAAATTCGTATGATTCGTCGCCTTCAGCAATATCTTCACTTAGCATTGCACGGAGTTTTTCGAAATCAATTGCTTTTTTCAGCTTTCCATTTTCTGCAGATGTTTCAGTAATACAATTTGGAAACAGTGCTCCAATCTTTTCTATGTTTTTCTCCGTTAGGTTTGGAGATTCCATTTTCATTTTATCCATATTAAACTTTCTCCTACTCAATAACTTCTAATTTAGATATATATTCCCGTACACAATTATTTAATTCTAGCCATTTATTATTGATGATTGTAGTTCGCTCATATTCTTCAGCTGTAAATGTTTCCTTTTCTTCTTGTGATGCAAAAAATAATACATCGAACCTTCTTTGAAACGCATCAAGTTGTAGACGGCACAATTCTAATATTTCATTATATTTATTATACAAATCCACCGAGATAAAAGCACCGTTTGCAAATAAAGCATCTTGTGCAGTAACAACAGCATTATTAGCATCTATATAATTATTATTTTCATATTCTTTTCTTTTTTCTTTATTTGTTGGTAAATACACCAATCCAGTTGGAATCATTATACTGATTTTTTTAATAGCAGTACTAAATTCTTTACTTAGCGTTCTATAAATTTGAAATTCTGCATCAAATCTTACTTGACTTACATATTCTTTTTTGTTTAATTCTGTTTTGTATTTTTCTAATTTCTGTTCCAACTTATTTTCATACTTAGAAGTAATTCTATCAGCAATATAATTTGATGAAAATTTAATAACTGCAGTAGCTATGCCACCAATACCGCCAGCACTTACAATACATGCTACTACAATAGATGAGACTTGTGATAAATCCATTACTATTCCTCCAACTTCTTTATAAGTGTTTTCAACTGTTTATTTAACTCTACCTGTCGGTTGAATTGTTTTTCCTTGCGTACCTTTGCACGAAGTTTTTCAATTTCTTTCTCAAGCTTCTCACGTTCATTCTGCCGCTCAACAGATTCTTTCAGGCTTTCACTCTTTTCATTTGAGAGTGTATCACCTGCTATCTGACGAACAAGATTTTCATAGACTGTATCCATATTCAGTCCGTCTATCTGTAAAGAAAAATCTTCTTCAGTAACCCAGCCAGTATGATAATAGTTACCGACCTTAAAGGCTGTATTTGTACTCTCTTCCTTGTAACCAGTCCAGAGCTGATAACGCTCCTCGTATTCAAGTATAAAAATCAGATGGTAGTGCAGTTCCTTATCCATCTGACGCAGAACGTTTACATCAAGCTCGCTTGTTTTAAGCTTAATGAAAAAAACTTCAATCTCTTTAACAGTATTCCCCTTTTCAACATTAAGCGTATCGGAAGAAAGTTTATGTCCCCAGCGTATTGAATTGATCTGGTCAATGAAACTTCGTTCCAGTTTATTATCTACACTGAGTTTTTCGTAAAACTTATTTTTCGGTATGAGCTTTCCGAAATACGTACTTTCAGGTAATCCGAACATTATCCTTCACCGTCCTTTACAACAAGGAAGCAGATAAGTTCAAAATCCTGCAGCCCGGAAATATCAGATACTAGCGCACTTGTGCCGCCAGTGCCGAAAAGACTGTCGATGTCACTTTCCTCTTTTGTATGAATGATCGAATCAATCGCCATACTGAGAAGTTCACTCATCTGCGACATATCCCTGCCGTCGTCGGTTTCTTTGTTAAATTCAGCACAAAGTTTTTTAGACGGTTCCGACTTTCCTCTACAAAGCAAACGAACATCGTCAAGAAGTTTTTTCGGATTTAAATAATCACATAGTACTTCACCGTCTACTCCGATATAAACCATGTAGAACGGATGAATACGGTTCTGATTTCCTATGTTTACGCTTTCATTGACATTACGAAGAACAAAAATAACACCTTCGCCAAGTTCATCAGTTGCAGGAACAACGGCATGAAGTCCTTTCGGCTTCTTTTCGATGTCCTTGTGTGTTTTAAGGTATTCCAGCAGATCAAGACGGTATTCATTTAATCCCAGATCCATGATGGAAATTCCGTCGTTCATTTCTTCCATATCAACAACTTCATTCATCATCTTTCGAAGCTGTGAACTTCTGTATTCGAGATCACCTTTTTCTTCTGCATTGATAAGATCATCGTCACCGGTCGAAGTCATTACAGAGATCTTCATTCTCATTTCAACACGGGATTTCAGATTCAAATAATCGTCAAGATCCATGTCCGGCCAGAAGTTCACAAGCTGGATAACATCATTTCTGCTGCCAATACGGTCGATTCGTCCGAAACGCTGAGTGATGCGGACAGGGTTCCAATGGATATCGTAATTGACCAAATAATCGCAATCCTGAAGGTTCTGACCTTCTGAAATACAGTCCGTTGCAATAAGAATATCAATCTCCTGTGTACTGTTCGGCATAAGAACATCACGGCCTTTGGATATCGGAGAAAACAACGTAAGAACGTTATTAAGGTTTGTTCTTTTCAGCTTTATCGTCGTTCTGCCTTCAATCATACCAGTAACAGCAGCTGTTTCGAGTCCGAACTTGTTCTTTACAAATTTGCTGACGTTTTCGTACAAATAATCTGCTGTATCAGAAAATGCGGTGAAGATTATCATTTTCTTGTTTCCAGGGTTGATAGGCTCATTCTGTTTTTTCGTAATCAGTTCATACAGAGCCTGAAGTTTGGAGTCATGTTCAGGAGTAATATCTTTGACCATGAGAATCAGAAGCTCCAGTGCTTCGCGGTCTTTATCCAGATCATCACGCCATGAACGGTAATCCATATCAGAAAGATCTATTTTTATTTTCTTTCCGACCATAAAATCAGTATTACTGTCGTCAATGTCGAAATCTTCATCTGACATCTCATAAGCATTCAGATTCCCTGTTCCGTATTCTTCAAAAGAGTTTATGCTTTTTATTGTCGAATCGATAAGGCTATGAATTCTTTGAAGAGTAAGAGCGAACGAATTAACGGAACTTTCAAGTCTTTTCAGAAGATTGATAGCCATGAGTCTGCGTATACCAAGTTCGCGGTTTGACTGTCTGAAATTATCGCTGACATCCATATACTTTGAAAGCTTACTTTCAAATATGTAGTGTGACGGCATATAGACGCAGAGCGAAAGATGCATAAGTGTGCTGTAAATTTCGTTGTAGTTCACTGCATCATCAAGATCAGTGAGCTTAGGTGTCAGTGATATCGGTTTAAGTCTGTCAGGAAACTTGCCTATCTTCGCACTGTTATAATATTTCTGAATATGTTTTCTTGAACGTGCTATCGTTACGCTGTCAAGAAGTTCGAAGAAATCAAAATCCAGCATACGCAGCAGAACATCCGTTGTTCTCTGTTCCTTTGGATAACTGCTCCACTCGTTGAACACTCTCTGTGCCTGACGGAAAATCTGTTCTATCGGTTTCTTCGTATTAAGCTTTTCACTTAAGTTTTCCGAACATCCTTCATACGCAAGTGCAAGCTGATTTCGAAGATCAGTAAAGTGATTGTTTACCGGTGTCGCAGACAGCATAAGAACCTTTGTCTTTACACCTGCACGAATAACCTTGTCCATTAGGCGCTGATATCGGTTTTCATGAGTGTTTGAATGAGTACCTATACCGTTTCTGAAATTATGAGATTCATCAATTACTATAAGATCATAATTACCCCAGTTAAGGCGTTCAAGATCAAGTCCGTTTGAGTAACCACCGTCACGTGAAAGATCGGTATGGAAAAGAACATCATAATTTAAACGGTCTGTTGCAATCGGATTATTTACATAGTTATCCTTGTATGTATTCCAGTTTTCCGCAAGCTTTTTAGGACACAGTACAAGTACGGTCTTGTTTCTGTTTTCATAATATTTAATAACTGCCAGAGCGGTAAATGTTTTACCCAAACCTACGCTGTCAGCAAGAATACAACCATTATATTTTTCGAGTTTATTGATAATTGCAAGAACTGCATCACGCTGGAAATCATAAAGAAGTTCCCATATCTTACTGTTCTTGAATCCGGTCGCTTCATTAGGCAGATCATCTTCTGAAATATCTTCAAGAAACTCACTGAAAACATGGTAAAGCGTCATGAAATAGATGAATTCAGGTGAGTTTTCATTATATGCAGTGCTGATGCTTTCAATTACAGTTTCTGTTACATCTTCAAGTTTGTCTTTGTCATTCCATAAATTATTGAAGAGAGAAATATACTGCTGAGCAAAAGGAGTATCGAGACACTGAACCATATTATATGCGTTATTACCACGATCACAGCCTATATCCGTTGTTGTAAACCCAACTATCGGAGAAAAAGCCGCAGCATCTTTTTCATTATCGACAGTAACAAAACCAATCATTCCGTCACCGCTGATATTTGAACGGAACTGAACCTTTTTGCGTATCCAGTCAGCACATTCCCTGGCAATTGCCTTCTGCGTCATTTCATTACGGAGCTTGATTTCAAATTCTGTTCCGTAAAGGCCAGACTCACGATCTTTTCGAGGAATGAAAAATTCACGTTTCTCCTTTTTTGAAGACTCTTTTACAAAAGTCGGAGAAGTGAAAATAAAACGAAGTTCATCTATACTGTCCAGCTGTTTCTTTAGTTCTTTATATGCATACATTGAAAAACATGAAGCTGCAATTGTTATTTTACTTCCGCTTTTAATGCTGTCTATCAGTTCGTCTTTTAAAAGTGTATTAATATTATCTATGACTTTCAAATGCAAAATACCTCCTTCACAATGGAGTAAGTTCCGTCACTGTTTTCCGTAAATCTATGATAATATGATTTTTTCTATAAAACGCAAAAAAGCCTGAAAGAACCTTCAGCTAATGCCGAGAGCTCTTTCAAGCTTTTCTTTTAAATATAAAATTGTGGCAAAAATATAAACAGGCGCAGTTATTCTGTCTGTCTGTCTGTCTGTCTGTCTGTCTGTCTGTCTGTCTGTCTGTCTGTCTGTCTGTCTGTCTGTCTGTCTGTCTGTCTACAAATTATGCGGTATTCTGACATCCTTGTCAACCCCTTTTCATAAAAAATCATCATTCTCTTCATTTTCGTCAAAAACGGCAATGAAGATAACTTTATTATACACTATTTTAGCATTTATGTCAACAAGAGCAGTTAAATATTATATCAATTTGATTGCTTCAAGCCTTCTCCATAACGCATCAACCAAGCCTTAAGTACACAAACCTCCGCGCTATAATAAAAAGCAAAAGCCGGCAATGAGGGAGTAGGTGTTGGGAAAGGGTGTGCAGAGGGAAAACCGAAGGAAGAGGGAGAAATGCCGGCTTTTACTGCGGTTTTATTGTTCTCCCTCTTCCTAAGGTTGTCCCTTTGCATAGACCTATGAAAATCACCATTACTTAAAATAAAAGAGAAATCCCTGAGGCAGCATTCACATACCACCTCAGGGAAAGATAATTCATATTCAGTTAAAGAGTTTTACCGAGTGATTCAGCTATCTGCTTTAATGTGTCAATATCCAAACCGGAATATCGTTCTATTTCATCTACAGGTTTTCCTTCATTGATCAACATTTTAGCGAACTCTTTGACAGCACGATCTTTTTCCTCAATTAATCTGTCCTTTGCTGCAAGCTCTTGTTTAGCTGCCGCTAATTCCGCTTTTGCTGCATAAAGATCCTCAGTATAATATCCGCTTATATTGCACATTCTGTCCATCACCTCATTATATTCCTTCGTCATCTTAATATCATAATCTTTTTTCAAGTTTGTCCTGCTTTTCTTTCGATGGTTTATTCTTTTCGAAAAGAACACTTAGCATATCGATAAGCTTGTTACCGCATTTACCTTCATCTCCGTTTGTGTGAAGGCAAACAAGGATTGTTTCCATTATGTCGTAATCCTTTACCGGCAACTCCGCATCTCCAAACACATGTTTTTCTGTGACTTGATATCGGTTTATTGTATTCTGATATTCCTTCTCCGGATTGATACAGATCCATATAGAATACACCTTTTTTATCTTACCATAATCCGATTCTGTAAATTCCACACCATACTGAGCTGATATCATTCTTGCATCGTAATACAATCCTCTTTTAACAAGAGGATATCCCGGATTAAACTTATTCTGTGCCTCAAGGTTTATATATACTTTCGTATATTCTTCCTCTCCAGGTATGTGAATAACAAACCGTACATCGTAAGTAACTTTCCCCTCTTTCAGGTCGTTATCTTCATTTCCAGCCTGATTTATTTTCTCAGGCTTTTCCGTACGGTCATCTTCATCCCTGTGTACAGGAACATTAGCGATCTCCGGCTCACCGATAATGCATTCATCTTCAATTGTCTTCAGCGAAAGATCTGAAAGTTCGGGAATACACGATTTTAAAATTAAAGCACTTATTACCTTATAGCTTAATAAAGCCTTTGCACCAGCATCCATGTATTCTGCGCCTTCAAGTTTTTCGAGTACATGCCAGAACATTGTACGTATTTCCATATTTCCTTTTCTGCCTCCATTATATCACTTTTTTCAGTGATATTCAAGTTTTTTAAATTTACTGTAGCAAGTAGATTATACCATATATGCCATATCAATGTCAATACATTTTCTGATATTTAGCTTATTATTACCATGGTAGATAGAATTGTAGCAGTAACTTCCTGAAGGAAGAAATAACACTCCCTTCTCCATAACGCATCAACCAAGCCTTAAGCCCACAAACCTCCGCACTATAATAAAAAGCAAAAGCCGGCAATAAGGGAGATGGTGTTGGGAAAGGTTGTCCCTTTGCATAGACCTATGAAAATCACCATTAATTATAATAAAAGAGAAATTCCCTGAGGCAGCATTCACATACCACCTCAGGGAAAGAAAACATCAGTTACACTCCGCAAGTAATTCATCAATAACTTCATCTGCATCAATACACATTCCGGCATCAGCCTGAGCAAGTGATCTGTCTATGCGTTCCAGCAACTGTTCCTCAGTTTGAGGCATAAACGGTTTTAAAAAATGTCTGTTTTCAAGCCTTGACATTGATCGTATTTTGCTGTAGAATGAAAATTACCTTTTAGAATACGCAATTACAGTTTCTGAGGTTTAATATATAGAAAAAGAAAAAATTGGGGAGAACAGCAAATGTCTATAAACGAACGATATACCCGTTACGTGTCTCAGAATATACTGGGCATGCTGGGTTTGTCATTTTATATTCTTGCGGATACGTATTTCATTTCACGTGCGGAAGGTGCAGGCGGTATTACGGCGCTGAATCTGGTGCTTCCGGTATTCGGGCTGATAAACGGTCTGGGTGCAATGACCGGTGTCGGATCGGCGATATGCTACACCATAAGAAAGGCAGTGGAAGATAAGAAAGCGGATCTTTATTTTTCGGGTGCAGTCTTTTCAGCACTTCTTATCAGTATTCCCTTCGTTCTCGGAGGGCTGCTTTTTCCGTCACAGATACTTGCTTTTCTGGGCGGCGATGAAACGATACTTGCCGCAGGAACATCGTACATACGGACGATAATGACGTTCACGCCGCTGTTCATGACAAATGCCGTTGTGAATGCATTCGTCAGAAATGACAGGGATCCGTCACTTGCAATGGCAGCGACGCTTATAAGCAGTCTGTTCAATATCGCATTCGACTACATTCTTATGTTCCCGATGAAACTCGGAATGCTGGGTGCAGGTATTGCGACCGGATGCTCACCTGCTGTGGGTATTCTGATCTGCTGTGCACACTTTTTTAAAGAATCAAACACACTGAAATTTGTCCGCGGATTTCCTTCAGTCAGAAGATTTCTGTACGCCTGCAGAGTCGGCGTTTCTGCTCTGATCGGTGAACTGTCATCCGGTATCACTACTGCGGTGTTCAATATTCTGATACTGAGACTTGCCGGAAACACAGGTGTTGCTGCCTACGGAATAATCGCAAATATCGCACTGGTTTCCACTTCCGTATTCAACGGTGTATCGCAGGGGGCTCAGCCGCTGATCAGTGAATCATACGGAAAAGGTGATGTCCGTTCTGCGGTTTACGTCTTAAGCAAGAGCTTTTTCACTGTCGTTCTCCTGTCAGCTGCTATTCTGGCATGCATACACGGATTTACCGGACCGATAGTGGAAATTTTTAACTGTGAACACTCCGCCGAACTTGCAGCATATGCAGACAAGGGTGCGAAGCTCTATTTTCTCGGATTTCTCTTTGCCGGTATCAACATAGCCGGATGCGGTTATTTAAGTGCGACCGAGCAGGCTGTAAGCGCATTCGCATGCTCACTGTCACGCGGAGTTGTGACAATAGTATTATGCGCAGTTATAATGTCCGGACTGTTCGGAATGACCGGTATATGGCTTTCGTTCCTGACATCGGAGATCATTACTTCTGTGCTCATGATAATATTAATGTTCCGTACACTGTCCTCGCTTTTTGTGACAGACGGAAAACGAGCATATAAATAAATAAAAAGCAGGTGTCCTTCATTCAGGATACCTGCTTTTTATTTCATGTTTATCATTTACTGAAGCGTCTCAGTCAGTATTCTCTGCTTATTTTCTTCGTCTTTCCGGGAAACGTGCATAGTAGCTTTCCTTGTCAGCATACATACGCTCGTCTGCTGTCCGCATTGCCCTTCGTATATCGCATTCTCCCTCTTCAAAGCAGAATCCTATCGCGAAACTAACATTTTTCAGATCTTCGGCATCTTTACGGAGCTTTTCCACATGTTTTTCGAGTTCCCCGCAGGAAGATTCCCAGTCAATGATCATAAACTCATCGCCGCCGGCACGGTAGATCTCGCCGTCCGGAAATTCGTTTTTAAGAATTTCTGCAGCATCTTTAAGAAGTTTATCACCTGCTGTGTGACCTTCAGTGTCATTTCTCTGCTTAAGTCCGTTCAGATCGGCAAAAACCACACCCAGAGTTTCAGAATTTTTACCATTGCTCTTTATCATCCAGTCAACACGGTTGTTCATTGCATTACGGTTATATGCTCCTGTAAGCATATCAATACTGCTCATTACCTTAAGTTTATCGACCAGCTGATAATTGGCTATTTCCGAAGCGATAAGCTGAGTCGTAAGTTCAAGGACTTCCTTTATCATCATTGCATTTTCCACTTCAAAGTTTGCCACCCAGATATATCCGAGCGTTTCTTCATTGTACTCAAGCGGGAAAAGCACAAGACTGGTCACGCCGTCATTTACAAGTGATTCGTGCCACACAGGATTACGTTCCTTAAGAACTTCCATGTCGCGGCTGTTCTTGATGATAATACACGTACTGCCGGCAATCGTAGCCGGCCATGTTTCGACGATGCTGAAAAAGTCTTTATATTTGGTATTGATGATATATTCCAGTTCAGCTACTTCAATTTCTTCATTAACAGACTTGGCAAGCACGGAACACTTTCTCTCCTTAAAATCTGTAAGGAAAACGCAGCACCTGTCAGCCTTGCAGATCTGACGGATCTCTGAAACGACCTGTTCCATGTTTATTTTAAAATCCTTTGCACCCTTCAGCTTAAGAGTTGTTTTAAGCACTGCTGAAGATATATCTGCAGAAAGATCGGCCATGCGGTCATCACTTTTGTCGTATGTGAGTTCCTGTGTATAACTGCAGTAACCGATATTCGGATCATCAGAAGCAAGCGGCATCATGTACATGGAGATCCAGAAGTTGTACCTGTCCGGATGAATGTAAGTGTGATACGGCTTTTTCTGAATTGCACACTGAACGCATGCTGCCTCGAAGTTCAGATCTTTCGGAATATATTTTTCATAAGGTGACCCCGGAATAAATTTATTGTGGAGCATGCTTGACGATGACATATGCTGAGGATTTTCAATGGAATCGATGTATGCCTTGTTTCCTGCAGCCAGACGAATGTTACCGTAACTGCCGTCAGCTAACTTTTCCACTGAAATAATACAGGTCATAGGTTCAATTTTATCTACAAAATCCTTAAAATCCATAAATGTATCTCCCCGTCCCTTAAAAGGCATTTTTTTTATTATAGCACATTTATTCTGATTTGTCTATAAACCATGCCTTATGAACAGCATAAATTTTATATACTGTTGTAAAAGCCGCTAAAAAAAGCACACCGGAAAAGAACCGGTGTACTTTTTGCAACAGTTTATTTGTTTAAGAAAACACTGATTAAATCGGAAATCCGGCTTTGCCGGATTTCCGGAGGTGGGATTTGCGGGGCTTCGCCCCGGAGCCCCCGCTGATTTATGAATAAATCAGTGTTTTCCTAATTAAGAATAAGTTCTTTTAACAGACAGAAATCGGCTATATTTACTTTACCGTCATCATTGATGTCAGACTGTTCCCTGTCTATCGCGGTTCTGTTTCCGTACATATAAGTACTGAGATTCATAAGATCGGCAGATGTAACCGTTCCGTCTGAATTAACATCACCTTTTGAAGCGGATGCATCTCCCTCAAACTCATACCAGTCAACGTTGAACAGATATCCGTCAGAACCGGTAAAGACAAGATAGAGGTCTTCCGTTCCGCGGCAGTTTTCAAGTGTGCATTCGAAGGTTTTATATGCCGACCATTCGCCTGTCGGATCGATGGTGCATGTTCCGGCCAGTTTTCCGTCCGGGCTTCCGAGACGTACTTCTATTTTACCTCCGTCAGCTGCACTAGATGCACTGACACGGAAAGTTCCTGCACCTTTTCCGAAATCAACATCAGCAAGAGCAAGTGAGGAACCGCTCTTTATATACCCGAGACATTTTCCGCTGCCGCTTTCCTCTACACGTATGCCGCCGGTCAGAATATCACTGTCCTCGGCCTGCAGTTTCTGCGCATATGCGGAAACAGTTCCGGCAGAATCTCCTTCCGACCATACTTCAAACTCAGCTACAGCAATACCGCCGGCATTGTTCTGAGTTGATGTTTCAAGCAGAAGTCTTACATATCTCGCCGAAAACTCAGAAACATTTCTGGACACAACCGCCTTTGTATTTCCGTAAACAATATCTGCATCAGTCCATGATGTACCGTCATCACTCTTCTGAAGTCTGAAATCCCTTGAATTGTAATTGCTGTTTCCGTTAACTCCGCCGAATTTTACAGCCCAGCGGCTTATATCGGTCTTTTCGCCGAGATCAACAGTCATCCACTCACCGTTAAGCTTTCCCTTAGCCTCCCACATTGTGGAATCAGAACCGTCTGCGGCTGCTGATGCGTCACCTGAAGACGCAGTAACATTTCTGCCCTTCGCTGCATTCGCAAGCATAACCGGCTTGTCTGTAAATGAAAG
Source organism: Ruminococcus sp. HUN007 (assembly GCF_000712055.1). NCBI lineage: Bacteria > Bacillati > Bacillota > Clostridia > Eubacteriales > Oscillospiraceae > Ruminococcus > Ruminococcus sp. HUN007. The sequence goes on from NZ_JOOA01000001.1 coordinate 185,799, forward strand.
AAGTCCGCTTAAGTGATACTCTCCGCCCTTTTCAGTTTCAAAGCTGATGGTTTTGTTTCCGTATCTGAGATTGCACAGCTTACCGGAATTCGATTTGATTGTTACATCCGTCAGTCTGCCGTTCTGCCAGTTCATTTCAGAAACTTCAAAATTACCGCGTGCACAGAGACCGTTTGCGTGTCCCGTGGACCACGCTGCAGGAAGTGCAGGGAGAAGTGTTATTTCATCATTTGTGCTCTGCAGGAGCATTTCAGCAATACCGGAAGTAAAGCCGAAGTTTCCGTCTATCTGGAAAGGAGGATGTGCATCCCAGAGGTTTGCGTAGAGTCTTCCGCTTTCAGTACCGTTGACCGGTGAGATAAGAAGCTTGACAAGATTATAGGCATGTTCGCCGTCCTTAAGCCTTGCCCAGCAGTTGAGTTTCCACGCTTCCGACCATCCGGTTCCGGCATCTCCGCGGTTTTTCAGAGCCTGTGCTGCAGCTGCAGATATTTCTTCATTTGTAGTCGGACTGTATTCGCTTCCCGGGAAAAGCCCGTAAATGTGTGATATATGTCGATGGGTCTCACGCGGATTGTCCCAGTCTTCAGCCCATTCCATAAGCTGACCGTGTTTTCCGGCAGCCGGAGGTTTTATCAGTGAAAGCGTCTTTTCATAATTACTGTAGCTTGATTCTGATTTACCGAGTATGCGTGAAGCGTCAACAACATCTTCAAAAAGTTCTCGCGTAATGGCATTATCCATTGTAACGCCGGCAGATACATAGTGGTTTGCACTTACCGGAAGAGCAAGTTCCGGTGATACGCCCGGACTTATGACCCTGTATTCCTGACCGCCGAAACTCTGGTTTATCATAAGTCTGTCAAGGAATTTTGCGCTTCCTTCAATTACAGGATAAATATCAGCAAGATATGCCTCGTCCTGATTAAATTCATATGCGTCATAGAGCATGTTCGATATCCATGCACCGCCGACAGGCCAGAGCCCCCATGATCCGTCAATAGGGCCGGTTCTGTTCCAGATATCAGTATTATGGTGAAGCACCCATCCTTCGTCAATACCGTACTGCGTTTTCGCTGTTTTGCTTCCGTTTACAGTAAGAGCCTTTGCCTTTTCCACGAAAGGAGTAAAACACTCGGCAAGATTTGTGGTGAATGCAGGCCAGTAGTTCATTTCATAGTTTATGTTAGTCGTTGACTTACTGCCCCACGCCGGTGACGAATACTTGTTCCATATTCCCTGAAGATTCATCGCCTGCGAATCACGCGATGCGCTAATCATGAGATAACGTCCGTACTGGAAAAGTGTTTCTACCATTTTCGGATCATTGGTCTTACCGAATTCGCTAATACGGCTCTCGACTGTTTTGGCATTTGTGACAGCACTGTCGCCGCCGAGTTCAATGTCCACTCTTTTGAAAAGCGACTGATAATCTCTCAGGTGATTTTCATAGAGTTCATCCCATGACTTGCCCTCAGCTTTTTTCATATCAGCCGCAGAATCACCTTTTTCATCGCCGTTACATGTATTTGAATCAATAAAATTCGTTCTTATCGAAGTAAGTATCATTACGGAGTCGCAGCCGCTTACGTTGATTTTTCCTCCTGAAGCAGATACTGTGCCGCCTTCATTAATGACTTTTGTCCTTGCTGAGTAATAAACAGCGCCCCTTGTACGCAGATCATCATCACCGTGTCCGTTAGCTACGATCGTGTCACTTCCGTCGGTCTCAGTCTTTCCGTTGAGCAGTCCGTCATATCCGACGGACATGGAAACGGAACCTTTGCTTTCACATGTGATCCTTGTTACCATTACCTGATCAGGGTAGCTGACAAACGATTCCCTTTTATATCTTTTGCCCTGATAAGTGTATGATGAACTGGCAACCGCAGTGTTCATGTCAAGTTCACGGCTGTAGTCAGAAACTTTCTCGTGACCCATAGCAAGCTTTAACATGCCCACCTTCTGATATTTTGCCTGTCCGCCTCCGATCATTTTAGAGCCGACGATACCGTCCGCATCAGCGTATTTGCCTTGTTTTATCAGATCCTGTACCTGTTTAAGATATCCGGCAGCTCCTTCCCTGTCGTTTGAACCGGGTCCGGCGCTCCAGACCGTGCATTCATTCAGATCGATCCACTCGGTCGGACAGTTGCCGTATACCATAGCACCTATACGTCCGTTTCCGAGAGGAAGCGCCCTGTAGAATGATTCACTGTTATCCCAGCAGTTGTCGGTATTTTTAGTACCGGCTTCGCTGGTATAATGCATTACCAGATCTTCGTCATAGTCAAAGTTCTGCGCTGCATAAGCAGTGTCTGATGTGATAAATTCCGGAGCAAGCCACTGTCCTCCCACAACCGAAGAAGTAAGCAGGAAACAGGATGCAGCCGAAAAAGCCAGCATTCTTCTTAAAACATTCATAAAATCCTACCCCTTGTCAAAATACTTTACACACACACTATGATCATACAGAGCCTTTCTCTGTATCTGATACATAAGCTTATCCACATTATAGCACACTGCACGAATATTTGCAACATACTAGAAAATATTTTAGTATATATTTCGACGCCAGATAGAAATTCTGCAATTTACTTCATAAATATCTTTTTACAGAATCAGCTTAATTCAATAAAATTCTCTATGAAATTTATAAATATTCAAACAAATAATAATATCTCTTGATAATAATTTGTTTATATGATATAATATTATTGTAACCGACAAATTCATTTGCCGTACATCGTTTTTATGATTTACCGGATGACGACTGAAAATTCCGATTTAGTTTACTGTCAGATTTTTCAGCCGTTATGAAATGTACTGAACATCATGGGGGGATTATTAAGTGGAAGATACAGCTATTTATATTTCATACGCTATTACAGAAGCTTTCTGTATTTGTTTTGCACTGGGCATTATTGTAAAGTCGAACAAAAACGTTGGTACAGACCTTCAGATGAAACACTTCAGGGGAATGTCCATGTTTTTCATCATGTATCTCATCAGCGACAGCTGGTGGGCTCTTGGTCAGGGCGGGATAATTCCATTCAGCCGTACGCTGAATAAAATATCCAGTGCCGCGGGCCTTGTTTCTGTTTCGCTCCTTACACTGGCCTGGTGCATATTTGTTATATACCGTATAGGCAATATAAAAGTCAGAAAAATGAATGTGCTCAAGGGAATACACTATTCCGCTGCGGCTGTTGACTGTATTCTGATCATTGGTTCTGTTTTTAATGATTTCTATTTTTATATCGACGAAAACGATATTTATCAGCTTTCACCGGGATACAACGTACATCTTATACTGATCTTCTTCCAGCTTTTCGGAAGCGGGGTCTTTTCATTCGCACAGAGTTTCAAAAACACTCAGGTCAAAATGAAAAAGGAATACCGTCTGCCGCTGCTGTTTATCATACTTCCTGCTGCAGCTGCAGTACTTGAAGGAATGCTTCCTCTTTCTCCTATCGTACCGCTCGGTACTTTTCTTCCCATTCATCTTGCATTTCTCGAAATACAGAACAGTGAGATCTATTCCGACGCACTTACCGGACTCAATAACCGCAGAAGTATGGAACTCTTCCTTCAGGACATGATACACAACTCATCGGAAGACAATTTCTTCTGCGTATACATGATCGACGTCAACGACTTTAAACTGGTAAACGATAAATTCGGACATCTTGCGGGAGACAGAGCTCTTCAGCTTGTGGCGGAAGCCATTCATAAAATATCCGACTCAAACCGCGGCTTCTGTGCAAGGTACGGCGGAGATGAATTCGTACTTATTATGAGTAAACCTGATGAAGATCTTCAGAAAACAGTACAGGACGAAGTAAATATACTTCGTAATGCCTGTGCCGATCTTCTTCCACAGATCTCAATAAGCGCCGGATTTACGATATGCAGCTCTTCATCAGTTACAGCAGCACAGCTGATCGCCCAGGCTGATGAAAAGCTGTATGTACAGAAAGAAATATACCACGGACGAAAAAAGGCTGCGGAAGTATAAAAGTTTGACAAACAATTATGAAAAGGCGGCATTATAGTATGTTAAACGGAAAAAGAATAATCTGGTTCAATCACTGGTTCACTCAGGCCTATAACTTCATTGAACTGCTTAAACAGGACCAGAGAAATTATGTGATCGCAAGTGCAAAGAAAGTTCCCTTTGCCTTTGGCGCAGCTGCGGATGAGCGTTACTCTGAACCGACTGGAATAAACGGCGATGATTACGCAGAGTGGTGCCTTGATTTCTGTAAAAAACCATTCAGTGGATGTGTTCTTTGTCAAAAAATTCCGTGCTGAAATTGAGAAACATCTAAACAGTTTTATTTCAGCCGGAGTACATGTGGTCGTAAACGGAAACGCTGATATGAACAGGATACTCGACAGCAAAGCTGATTCATGCAGTTATATTCGGGAACATGAACTCTGTCCAGTCCCGCACATGGAACTTATAACTGATGCAGGAGATTTTGAACGTGCATACAGAATAATAAAAGAACAATACGGGCCCTCACACCACGTATGCGTCAAAGCTGACCGTGACGAAGGCGGTATCACCTACCGCAGACTTTACGACGAAGGTGCTCCGAAGACTTTTTCCGGTGATATTTATTTTCGATCATTTGCGGAAGATCTGAAAAGCCGTGAAAAATTCTCACCTATGGTAGTAATGCCGTATCTTGATGAACCCGAAACAAGCATAGACTGCATGAGAACTCCCGGCGGTCTGATAGCTGTTCCAAGGCGCAAGATCGATACACGTATTACAGAGCTGCGCTTTGACGCTGACCTTATTGAAACGGCAAGGAAGATAAGTGAAGCAGTGAATATAGAATATCCGTACAATATTCAGCTTCGTCCTCTTGACGGCAGAAATGTTTTTATGGAAATAAATACACGAATGGCCGGCGGATGCTACAAGGCAGGTCTTATCGGATGCAATTTTCCTCAGCTTGCTGTAAGCTATGCATTCGGCGACATCATTGACACGGAAAAGATCATTTCAGGATTTAAAAATGTTATGGTCGGAGAGGTTGCCGCAGCAGTAATTGTTTGACTTTTGCCGTACTTATATATTATAATAGAATTGTTTATAGTTCATTGTTGATAAAGCTGAACAAAAAAAGGAATACAGAAAACGGCTTATACATTCGAAAATGGTTCAGTTATAAGGAAACGCTGATTTATTCATAAATCAGCGTGGGGCTCCGGGGCAAAGCCCCGCAAATCCCACCTGCGGAAATCCGGCAAAGCCGGATTTCCGATTTAATCAGTGTTTCCATAGTTTTATGAGGTGTATGTGTTATGAAAATGCAAAAATGTATCAGTATTGCCTTGACCGCATTACTGACAGCCGCTTCCTTTATGCCGCAGGCGTCACTTTCTTTTTATTCTGCAGACAATATTTCAGCTGAAGAATCTGCTGATGCGGCTGTCGCAGAAAGAGAGATCGGCTTCTCGGTACCTTCGGGATGCTATGATTCTGAAATGAAAGTCGAGCTTTCTTCAAAATCAGGCAGGACTATCGTTTACACAACAGACGGAAGCGATCCGACAAAATCATCAACTGCAAAGGTGTACTCATCTGCAGTTACAGTTACCGACCGTACAAATGAGACTAATATCTGGAGTATGTATGATGAAAACGAAAACTCCGATCAGTCCGTATCAAGACAGACAGGATATAAAAAGCCGACCTACAATGTAGAAAAAGTTACGGTAATACGTGCTGCAGTCAAAAATCAGGACGGTTCATTCGGCAGAGTGGAAAGCGAGACATATATCATAAAAAACGGCGTTCTGAAGCAGTTTGATGATATAATGGTGGTTTCCCTCGTAACCGATCCGGATAACCTGTTTTCACCTGATACGGGTATTTATGTGACAGGAAAACAATATCTTGAGTGGAGAAAGAGTGCGCAGTTCGACCCGAAGAAAAGCGTATGGGATACTGACAATATATCGAACTTTTTCTCGAAGGGCAAGGAATGGGAACGTGAAGCGACATTCTCTGTTTTCAGAAACGGCGAAGAAGTGATCCACCAGAATGTCGGCATCCGCATAAAAGGTGCTTCCACAAGAAACACCCCGCAGAAGAGCTTCAATATATATGCGAAAAGCAAATACGGTCCTGCCAAGCTGGAATATCCGCTTATAGACGGAAACACAAAGATAAGCGGCAAGCTGATTGACAAGTATGATTCCGTCTGCTTAAGAGCTGTTGGTGAAGACACAAGACTTCGTGACGGATTTGCATCAAAGCTCCTTGCCGGCAGAGAATCCCTTACAACACAGGACATGCAGAAATGCGTTGTTTTTCTTAACGGCGAATACTGGGGACTCTATGAAATGACTGAGAAGTTCTCTGACTATTTCATTCAGTCCAATTATAAAATTGAAAAAGAGAACGTCGCCATGATAAAGAACGGCGAGCATGAAGAAGGTCCGGACGAGGAAACAGAAAAATTTATAAATTTCGCTGACACCTACGCGAAAAAAGATCTTACAAACGAAGAAAACTATAAGGCCGTCTGCGATTATATCGATATCGACAGTATGATAGACCACTATGCTGCCGGAATCTACCTCTGTACTTACGACTGGCCGAATCACAATTCCGGCGTATGGAGAAACATTGGTCCGGATATCGAAGGCAATCCGTACAGTGACGGCAAATGGCGCTTCATGTCATTCGACTTTGACTACAGCATGGGTGCGACATACGAAAATTTCGGTGGTGTCGAAGGATATGCATACGACAGCTTCAGGCACATGGAAAACATGGACAACGCAAAGGATGAAGCTCCGACTAATCTGTTCGTTGCCCTCATGAAAAACAAGGATTTCCAGAAGAAATTCATTAATGTTTACTGTGATCTGGCAAATGAGGTTCTTACTCCGGAAAAAGCAAATGCAATGGCTGATAAATATGGACAGGAATACACAGAACACATCGCAAACTCAACTGTACGCTGGTGGGGATATTTCGGCGGTTCAAAGGACAGCAATCTTTCCTACAACCGTGAACAGTTCACAGGAAAGACTCTGCCGCAGATAAAGAATTTCTTCCGTGAACGTGCCCGTTATACGCTGGAAGATATGGAACAGTATCTCGGTATAAAGGAAAAATCACAGAAAATCACGCTTAAATCCGGAAACGGCGGTAAGATACGCATAAATTCGATCACACCGGATTCAGCATCCGGCTGGACAGGCAGCTACTATCCGGAAGCTCCGGTAACACTGACAGCGATCCCGGATGAAGGACACTCATTCACAGGATGGGGCGGCGATATTACCGGAACTGATACAACTGTTACCGTTACGCTTAAACAGGCAATGACCATTGAAGCGACCTTCGGCGAAAAGAAAAGCACCGACGGTGACATAAACAGCGACGGCGCTTTTGATGTACGCGACCTTCTTGCCCTGCAGAAATATCTTCTCGCAGGCGATGAAACAGATATTAAGGACAGAAAAGCTGCTGACGCTGACGACAGCGGAAATATAAACATACTTGACTTTATCAATTTAAAAGGCAGGCTTATCTGAGACTTTATACCGAGAAAACATTTTTGCAAAAGCTTAATATTCAGTAAAAAAGGCGGTCTCCCGAATGGGATGACCGCCTTGTTCATTTACTTCATCGTACCCTGTAGCGCTGATTTCTGCTTCTCGGTTTGTCTGGAATAGTCATCTCAATAAGTCCGTTTTCCAATGCCGGTTCAAGATATCTTTCGCGGAATGAATTGCGGTCCCGCAGTGTCAAGCGTTCCATGATCTCTGCCGCAGATAAAACATCATTCCCCAGTACATCCAGCAGCATGCGAACTTGCGGGCTAACTTGTGGGGTAACTTGTGGGGTGCTCTGTCTTTAGCTCACAGTTTCACTCTCCTACGTTCTCTCTTTATTTATCCTTATATAAATAAATCCCTGTATACCGTCATGATATACAAGGATTTTTGCAATCTTTACGATTACGCATTTTCACTTGATGGAGGCGGCGGGAATTGAACCCGTTTCCATCTTTTAATACGCGCTGAAAATACTTGTATTACATGAATTCGTGTGAAATTTCGTGTGAACTATCATCAATAATAAAATAGTCCGCCTACTTTTACAACGGTACACTTCAATCTGACAACGTAAATTATTTAATAAATTCCTAAGTCAAAACTCCTTATTTCATTATAGCATTTTGAGGTTCAAAATTCAACGATTTTTTAATTATTTTTTATCATTTTCTATTGACATACGTATTAATACGTGCTATAATAATTACAGGAGGTGAACCAATGACATACAGCGAACTTAAAAAGATCTTAAAAAAGAACGGATGTTCTCCGATCAAAGAAGGCGCAAACCATGAAATATGGTTCAGTCCTAAAACAGGCAAGAAGTTCACGGTAGGAAGACACAATACACAAGAAATTCCAACCGGAACACTCAAGTCAATAATGAAGTCAGCGGGGATCGATTGATCCCCGACTGGCGATAAAATATATACAATTCCGAGATTATCAGAGGTGACTTATTAATGGCTAAATATGCATATCCTGCAGTTTTTACTGCTGAAAACAATTCGTATTCTGTTAGCTTTCCGGATGTCGAAGGCTGTTTGACATTTGGTGAAACAATTCCGGAAGCAATTGAGATGGCCGAGGATGCTCTCTGTCTTATGCTTTACGATTTAGAAGAAGAAGGCAGCGAGATTCCGAAGCCTTCAGATGCTAAAGAACTCAAGGTCGAGAGCAACGAGTTTGTTACAATGATTGCATGCGATACCGTAGAATACAGAAAGTTTTACGATAACAAGGCTGTCAAAAAAACTCTGACTGTTCCGAACTGGATGAACACACTTGCTGAAAAAGCTGGAATAAACTTTTCCCAGGTTCTTCAGGAAGCACTCACTCAGAAACTTGGCTTATAATCTAAAACAACGCGAAAGGCAGTTACGATTAATTTCGTAGCTGCCTTTTCTGCGTCTAACCTTCTTCGCCCGACTCCGGAAGCCGTTCTTCAACGCTGATTCACTCATTCATTTTGTTTCTTTTCCTTATCGTCGTTTTCGTCCCGCACCTGTTCAAGAATACGTTCTAACCTTTTCGGGACAGGGAGGCCGAGACGCTTTGCGTTTTCGAGAATGCTGATTCCCTCGTTGCAAGCGTAATACAGGATCGTCATACTCATGAAGACATTGCCGTCTTTGACGATGTTTGCGTCGATCAGATGGGCGACGCTTACGAGCATGAAGATCACGATTTTTTTCATGATGCCGGTGCATCCGGCTTTGCTGTTCAGTTTATGCCTCTTTATCGCTACCATGACACCTGTGATATAATCAAGTGTACAGAGTGCCACAAGAGCAAGGAAAAGACCGTTGATATCACCGTACAGAAAGCCGATTGACGCACCGATCGCACAAGCGAGGTATTCCCAGAGTGACTTTTCCACGAGAACCGCCTCACTTCCTCAGGAGTTCAGTAAACGTCTGCTTTCCTGCTACGCCATCGACTTCAAGGCTGTGGTCTTTCTGATACTCGGTAACTGCTTTTTCAGTGTTGCTTCCGAAAATGCCGTCATCACCTGCAGAGCCTACGCTGTAGTTATCACCGATAAGAAGCCACTGCAGAACTGCTACGTCATGACCTTCCATTCCTTTTCTGAGAGTGCGAAGCTCTATGGCGAAAGTTTTGTCCGATGTTTCCTGCTCACTGCTGTTCGGCGGTTCGCTGTTCTTATCTCCTATATAACGCATCCAGTAAGCTACTGTGCAGTTGTCAATGCTTATAGTCTGCTCGGTCACTTGTGTTCTTGATGAACCGTTTCCGTTGACGTATGTCACTATACGTGTATCAAAGTTGTAGTCGATAACTACAGCTACATGGTCGAGCGGGAGCGGTTCGTCGATTCTGTCCCAGTCGAAGAATAAAATATCCCCCCTCTCCGGAAGATCTTCCGGTTCATCCCATTCTGATGACGCTGACATTTTCTTTTTCATCATAGAGCATGACAAATCATACATGTCAATGCCGCAGGTTTTCAAAATTTCTGATACAAAATGAGCACACCATGCGTGCGTTCCTTCACATCCTGCCTGCTTTCTGCTCCATCCTATACGGTTTTCAGCTGTCTGTGCAATGAGTTCCGCTTTCATTTGCTTTCCTCCTTTTCGCGTCAGTCTCAAACGGTACAGTTTCTTTTATCCAGTTTTCAAGCCGCATAGCAGAACAATGTTTTATCTGTCCGAGATAGCTCTGAACCACTGCGTTCGCCTGCTCTTCGGTCATGATACCGGCTGTATACTGTTTCGAGACTGCTTTGATCCTGTTTTTCATTTTCCTTATAAATTTCTTCGTAGGTTTTCGATACCCCGGAAACACCCTGCATCCGACAAACGTGATGCCTGTTTTGATCTTTCCTATCGCTGTTTTAGAATTTAGTTCAAGATGCAACGTATGGTTCAAAAAGTGTTCTATCCGGCACTTCCAGACGTTAAGCTGAACAGGGCTTTCATGAAGAATAACCATATCGTCCATATATCTGACGTAGAAATGAGCTCTGAGTTCATGTTTTATAAACTGGTCGAGTTCATTCAGACAGACATTTGCAAGCATCTGGCTTGTGAGATTGCCTATCGGCATACCGACGGTATACAGTCTTTCTTCAGGAAGAACATCATCAACGCTTTTGCCTGGCGGCAATCCGAACGGTGTATGATCGCATTCGATTATTTCTTTCATGAGAGTTATGAATTTCTCCTCATGTGGAAACTTCCTTTTCAGAATTCCGAGAAGAACTTCATGGTCAACTCTGTAGAAATATTTCGAAATATCAAGTTTGAGATAATACCAGTCTTTCGGCTTGCGGTTTGCAAGTGTACACCAGTCCTGCAGTTTGTCAGCTGCTCTGACTGTTCCTTTGCCTACTCTGCAGCCATAACTGTGATATATCATGCTTTTATCAAATATGTGATTGACCTGCAGATATATCGCCCACTGAACTATTCTGTCCCTAAACTGTAACGCCATAACAAGACGTTTCTTAGGTTCGTAAGCAAAGAATTCACGATAGCGTCCGACTTTATAAGTCTGATATATCAGCTCGTTCTGAATGCTGATAAGATTTTCTTCAAGATTCATAGCGAACTTTGCAACTTCAGGACGAAACCATTTACCTTTCGCTGCCTTATGATAAGCGTTCCAGAGATTTTCCCAGGAACATATCTCCGAATATAGATCATGTGTTTCCATAAACATCCCTGCTTTCTTTCCCTATAATATTCACGCATGACTTCCGGCTTGCGCCGGTAAGTCTGCGTGGTTCTCATTTTCGTTTCCGAAACTGATGAATTGTTCGGTCTTTCGACCGGGAAACGTATCCCTTTTGCCTGTGTTCCTGATCAGACCATAGCCTTCAGGTCAAACATTTGTCAGGCAAGAGCGGCACGAAAACCGATGTTCCAGTTGCGATTCGAGCGGGCATTGTTGCCGTTGAGTGAGAAGACACCAGCGTTCGCACCGTTGTTCCAGTTGCCCCCGCGATAGACGAAGCGCTCCGCAGAATTTATGACACGTTCCCCTATGCAAAAATTATCTTGAAGCGTCGGATTTTATCCATCCGCCTATCATGCGTCCGATCTCTTTAAGTTCCTTACTCCACACTTCATGAAGTCCGGAAGAGATCAGCTTTTCCTCAGGGCTTGCAGCAACGTCAACGAGAGAACGTATGATGTCAAGTTCGACATCAAGTTCGCTCTGATATTCACGTCTGACGTTTCCGTGCGCCCAGTTTGCCTTTATGCAGAGGCGAAGCATACGCATGTAGGATTTGTTCAGATAATCTCTGTATACGAATTTTTCGGGTTTTCTCATATTGTTTGTCCGCTCCGTCACCCGAATCATGGAGCGGACTATTCTTTGTCTGAGTAACAGTATATCCATAAGTCTTTTTACCCGGCGGCAAGCCGCCGAACCAGATTATCAGATCTCCAGATGTCAGATTCCCGGAATGTAAGCGGCACGAAAACCGATGTTCCAGTTGCGATCCGAGCGGGCATAGTTGCCGCCGAGTGAGAAGACACCAGCGCCCGCACCGCTGCCCCAGGCGCCCCCGCGATAGACGAAGCGCTCGCCCTGTTTGTTGTTCCAGTACATAACGTCTCCGTTGTAATCCGATGCCTGTGAACCACTGTCAGGGAGCAGAGCGAGCGCTCTAAGTCTGATCTTGGCTGCGTCGCTGATATCACCTGTACAGGTAGCATCACCGAATGCACAGCTTCTTGCAGAGTCAACTGCACTTGTGATTGACTTGCAGTATGTCCACTTCGAAGATACATAATCAAGTCTTACTGTATTTCCTGAGATTGAAGGATTCGTATCTGTAGGTGAGCATTCAGGATCAACAAGAGTTCCGTCTGACGCTTTGATTGCTTTCCATAAAGCTGAACCTGCTGTCTGTGGGTTATCTGCATCTGCTGCGTCGTTATTGGCAAGTATCTGAAGTTCGCCCCATACAAGACGAATTCCGCCCTGCCATTCCCATACGTTACCGTTAAGATCCCATATGCCGGCCTGTGTACCGTCGTGACTCCATGTGAGCGGACCTGTACCTGTTGCAACTCTGCCTCGGTTCGTGCCGTCCATTGCTGTTACGATGGCTTTATAGCCATTCTCGGATGTATCTTTACCGTAGTTATTATTTCCGAGAGGCTGTGTGCCGTTCTTCTTGCACCATAAGGCTACTGCTGCCCATTCAGCTGCTGTGCTTACATGCCAGCCCGCTCCTTTGGCTTCGCATCTTGTTCTGCATTCATCAAAATCAAGATTCTGTGCCGGATCTTCTGCCGGAAGTGAATACGCTTTTCCGTTACTCTGACACGCTTCATACTTTCCGTACCAGAATCCGGCTATCTCCTGACCGTTGACGATAAACGCAGGATGTGTGTTGCTGTCTCCGCCTGAGAGCACATCGCTGTTCTTAAACTTCGGAATATAAACCATCACAGACGGGAGGCCTGCGTCATCAAGCTTGACCTCGTTGTTCGGACAAATCATTTTTACTGCAAGATTAGTTAAATCGAAATTAGCCATGGGTAAACCTCCTTATTCCACTGACCAGAGTGTGAGCACTACATCTGACATATCAAGAGGCAGTGCGACCTTGTTGTGTTCTTCATCTTCTTCGTAAACTATCGCAGGGATATCGACCTGTGCGACATATCTGAGAGCGCTCTCTGCTCCGAGAGTCAGATTTCCGCTCCTGTCTCTGCAGATGTCAACTGACACGTCCCAGTCCTTGCGGTACTTGGATACGTTGATCATGATCTCATCATCGAAGTACAGCTTTGTACCGTTCTGCTCCCAGTCAATCTTTGTTCCTTCATTCTTCTCAATTACCTGTACGCTGTTCATTATGAACCTCCTCTTATTGCGACACGGACGGTTGCTGATGAAGCACTGCCGTCGTATCTGATTTTGAACCCGTTTGTTAATTTGTCGTAGACAATAATATCACCCACATCACCGTTTGCAGCTGTCACATAGGTGTCTACCTGATAGTTTGCGTTTGATCTTGTGTTTGATAAACTTACCGTCTGTGCTGAGTTGTTGAACGGATATTTCAGCATATTTGTCATTGAAATATCCTTGATTTCCGGATAAGCTTCGCCGTTCAGCTGATTGACTGCAACCATCATCATCTGAAGTGCAATATGCCCGTCGAGAATGCCGAATTCTTCATTGTTGAAGTTTACAGCTGACTGAGGCGTACCCTCCTGAACGACTGTTCCGGTGTCGGGATCAACTACGTGGTCGATCCATTCTGTGTTCTTGTACATAGACCTCTCCTTCCTATACCTCTCGTAAAGGTACCTTTATTTTTACAAGAGTTCCCTGACCTGCCGCCTTCACGACTGCTCTGCTCTGGTATGCTGCCACATTACCGTCAAGGGCAATTATTCTTGAAGCGGTAATTGTAGCACTCACACCGTCGAACTGTGGGAACGTTGCAGTCACAATAATATTCTCACCATCAACCTTCTTCTGATTGATGGTTCCTTTGTACCACGACGAACCTACAAGAACCTCGACTGAGTGAAGCCGCCGAAGCCAGTCAGAACGTCGCTGTGCAAGAAATGCACTCTGAAAATATCCCATTCTCTTCACCTCCTGAAATTATGCCGGATATGTACCGCAGTTTATTGTGCCACAGGCTGGAACACTGTAGAAATACGGTTCTGCACTGCCTGATGCATCAACTTCGTCATCACACTGAAAGCCACTCCATGGACTTTCCGGATACGTTCCGCATCGTCTTGCGTAATCAAATGCGTAGCCGTTCCCGTCCCAGTGTACTTCGATAGTTGCCTTACATTCAAACAGGTATATGTAAATGCCTGCTATGTGGGAGCGCTCATTCTTGGCTATTTCAGCTGCTGCTATGAACTTTTCAAGATCGCCATCAGAAATTTCTGATTCACTGAGTACAACGAACGTATACGGTTCATCAGTCAGCTCCGGCACTTCAAACCATTCGAAAACGTAACCTGAACCGAAATAAGCGGAAACAAGCTGTTCGACCGCCCATTTCGTTCCTCGTCTTCTCTTGATCTCCTGTGCCTGACTTACTATCTGCCTTTTGACTTCAAGCGAAGCTGAACTGTCATACCAGTCAATATCCTGCTCCCATGCAAGCTCATCACATTCGTCTTCAGAAAGATTATCTGTTTCTCCCCAAATCTTCATTGTCGGGATTCTCTCACACGGATCATGAAGGAGTTTATCGACCGCAGCGCAAAGTGCTTTGACAGCTTCATCATTCTGCATGAACACCGGCATGAGCTTTTTGAGTTCAAGATCTGAAATTTTCATTCCCTGCACGCTGATCACCTCGCCACATGACTGACGGTTATATTACCGCTGAACTTCGCTATCGTTGTTTTGTCGAGCGCTGTGTACACCGGCTTTACAATCGTTACTCTTTCCGCTCCGACAAGATCGTCAGCCCAGTCCGGACTGAGTATAAGTTTTCTCAGATGATCCGGGTTAATATCCTGCTCAAACTGTGAGCTCTGCCACAGATTGTATCTGTCAATCGCACCGTTCTCGCCTTCGACCATAGCAACAACCTGAGATTCGTCGGCTTTCGTTGTGTAGTACGTGAGTTCTATATCGTACTCTTCAACGTCCGGTTCTTCTACGATAACCATGTCTGTGAGAGGTTTTACATCTTCTGCAGTGCATTTATCATACACGTCCTGCAGCTGTTCCTCCGTCGGGAGTTCACCGCCGGCGCATATAGGAACAATTCTCACTACGCCTTTCATTGAACGCTTAATGGTAATATCTATCGAATTCAGTGAAGCTGACGCGCCTGTCAGTGTGATGGTGAGCAGCCCGTCTGAATATGATTCACTGTGCTGATCTCCCGGTACACCTTCTATTGTGAGAGTGTCCGGCTGGAGCTGATCGCCTCCGAGAAATGCATGAGCACTGTATACTGTCAGTGTTCTTTCGATTGTCTCATCTTCTGATGTGACCACGGCGTCTGTTATTGCAGGATCTGCTGACATTGCATAATACCTGTATGCCTTAGCTGTTCCGGCGGTGCTGAGTGCATTTTCTGATACTCTTATTCTTTCCCTGTAGGTATCGTCATCCTCTGCATTGCCGCCGCCTGATGTTGATGTAGTGTTTGTTACGCTGTCGATAAGCGGAACTACAGATACATCGACTACCGCATTCAGACCGCCTGCAAGTATGCCGTTGTATTCTGAACCGCTCTCTTCGGCTGTAGCTGATACATCAGTGTACAGCTGTCCGGATGTTATAACTGCCGTGCTGTCAGTTACAAAGTACCTCTGCAGGTCTCCGGTAACTCGTACACCTGAAGGTATAACTATGTTCTGACCGAATACAGAATCGATGCTGAACCGCAGTATTGTAGTTGCTTTTTCTGCAGGAAGACGTTTCACACCTCGGGTCTCACCGAGAGCATCAAGCGTTTTTCCTCTTGCGTACCGGAGCATTTTCTGTCTGCACGCATCATTTATGGAATTGAACACTGACACAAACACACCTGCAAGAGCCTCACCGAATATACGGCGTTCGTCTCCGGGATAAAGCTGCTCGTTGACACCGCTTTCAAGTTCGCTAAGAATGTCTTTTACTATTGTTCCGGTATCGGTTTCTATAAAATCAAGTTCTGCCATGGTTTAACCACCTCTTTTCTTTGCCTGGACATCGACGGTGAAATCCCCGTCAAGCCCTCCCGAAGGTCTTACCGTGATACTGTCTGTATCCGCTCTCGGTTCATACTCACGTATAAGCCACTGGATACATTCAACGAGATCGCCGGTAATTCCTTTTCTGTCTGTAAGTTTCGTGCTGATCCCCCGCACTCTGTCACCGTATACTTCACCCGATGTCAGACTGCAAAGGTTCTGAACACAGGTTGCTGTGCTTCCGTTTCCGTATGCTTTCATCACATCACCTCACACAAGCGTAACGCCCTCGGCAAAGATCCAGCGTCCTATTCCTCCGTCATAGAATCCGAGAAGTAGCCTGTCGGCTACGATGTTGCTGACAATGTGACTTTTCTCAAGATCCTCTTCGGAGAGGTTGTTTGCTCCTATCAGATAGTCCGTTGATATGATCTTTACTCTGTCGCCTATTCTTATTCCCTGAACTTCGGCGTTTGCAAGCTGATCGTTCTGTTCTTTTCTGAGTGCCTTTGCTTCTTCACTCGCTGACACTTCAAGAGCCGGAACATCTGCTTTGACACTTGATGATTCCTGATCATACTCCTTGAATTCAAAACTGAGCTTTGCGTAGAGCATTTCGCCGCTGTTACTCAGTTTTACATCCGAAACTGATACCTTACGGAGCTGAACAGCAGGACCGAGGCGGACACTTCCGAGAAAGAAGTAGTCAACTTTAGAAACGAGCGACTCCCAGTCTTCTATTTCCTTACGGATATCGAAATTCACATCAAGCCCTTTATGAAGAACTGTTGTGAAATTGAGTGGAAAAAGCTCCTTACCTCTGACGTTCGTCTGTTTCTTTTCTTCGGTCGAATTGTTATTGTCAGCTGTCTGAGAATAGCTGAAAGTGAGATCCTGTATTGCAAGAACGTTCGAAGAATTAACTTCCCACGTCTTTCTGTTCCACTTAGCCATCAGAGCCATATGTCTCACCGTCCGTTCTTCCGAGTATCAGACCTTTACCGTCAGGAAAATACACATACACAACACTGTCATTCTTTGTGAGATGGCCACTCAGATTGTCCGGTATAACGATACCGTCAACCGTGTATTCTGTTTCCCCGTCCGGTATTATTCGTGCTGTGCGCCCTGATACTGACGCGATCAAGCCTTTGTAAACCATCAGTATCCCTCCGGTATGCCACGAAAATATATGTCTGACCTGTTTTTTATGTAGTCATTTCTTATGCATGTTATAAACATTTTCTTATCCCACAGACTCGCCCTGTCAGTATGAAGCTTGACAACGCTTGCAGCTGAATACTGCGTCTGCAGGGATTTTATTATTCTGCCGAATACGGTTTTCTTGTTCTCTTTCCTGAGGAGTCCTTTAGCATATCGTATTGCCTCACCCTCCGAGGAAGCCTGTACATCACGTCTGACAAGCAGTTCGCCTGTATCGCCGATGCTGAATGTTCCTGTGTACGACCCACTTATCACCTTGCACGATGTGTATTTCTTCTTTATCATGCCGTAATCAAACTGACCGTTCTGACCCACTTCAAGCGTGGATGCTTCTCTTGCTTCCATGTATGGTTCAGAGTAGACCACCAGTTTTTTATTGTGAATCAGAAAACAGCAGCTTTCGTATGAGCAGAGCCGCTCAAGAAATTCAAAATCGGTTTCGTCAGTCTGCGTCAGGTTACGGTAAACCTGTTCTTCTACTCCGTAGAGCGCATACTTCAGTCCGTGCTCTTCTGCAAGCTGTGCAACGATACTTGTAAGCTTCATGCCTTTCCAGTTTCGCGACTTCTTCTCTTTTTTCTCTGCCGGCATAGACAGGGCTCTTATGGTGAAGAGCCCGTTCTGAGCCGACATTGAATGGAGGTACATGGCGCCGCTGTCTGCGTCACCGTATTTCAGTCTGATAATGTCGTTTGCTTCTGATCCGTACTTTGACCATACACCTGCACTGTCGTTGAACCGGAGTGTCAGGCTGTCCGCATAGTGTTCTGCGTTCATTTCGTGGACACAGAAATTCAGGGAGACCTTGTCGTAAATATCTATTCCGTTGTAGTAAAGTTCTATTTTATCCATCTGTCTGCCTCCATGGCGGGAGCGTGCCCGGCTTGTCGGTGCTTTCGATGACTGGTATTCTCAGCTTTACATGGGCGTCAAATACCAGTACATCGCAGTAATCAGGATTGAACTGCATGATAACGTGTGCAAGCTTTTCATTGTTGTACTCGTTGAGTGCGAGGGTGTCGAAGGTGTCACCTTCTCTTGTATAGTAGGCTTTATATCCCGTTACTCTATGCATAAGCTGACTCCTCCCTTATTCTCACGAACTCTTCGAGCCAGTCAAAGAATTCATATTCGTGTGCTCTGAGCTGATCCATGAACTTGTCACTGTCCGCTCCGCCGCCTTCGACAGCTACTGACGGCGACCATGTGAAGTTACTGAAATCATAGATGATAGTTGTTCCGCCGCCGGATGCCATTTCTCCGAGTGAGAAACCGCTCATTCCGATCAGACGACCTGCCTGACTTGTGAGTGAATTCTGTCCACTTGAGTGGATGTACTCATATGCCGGAGCAAGAAGCGTAATGTTGTTCGTCACTTCGCTGCTCATGCTTCTGAGTATCTGATCAAGTTTTGACCAGAGCGCGTCAAGCGGAAGGATGGCTTCTGCACCTGCTTCACCACCGGCGAGCAGTGTGTTTCCGTTCATGCCGAACAGTGTAGGCCCGGTCATGATACCGCCCTTTGCGTACCATTCGATGTTAAACTTCGGAAGCGAACCTTTACCACCTATGCCGAAAGGAGCTTCACCGCCCTGCACGCTGATATGCGGTAAGTTAAGGTGCGGGAGTGACCACTGGAAATTGAGCTTTTCCTTGATCTTGTCGATGACTTCCTGAACCTTGTCTTTTGCCGCTGTGATTTTTTCACTGATCTTGTCGTAGATGTTACCGAATGTATCGGTTACGGTGTTCTTTGCTTCCTGAAGTCTGTCGCGGATTGTATCCTTGATGCTGCCGAATATAGTTGAAACTTTATCCTTTGCAGCTGTGATCTTTTCGCTGATCTTGTCATGAATACCGTTCCATACTTCTGAAACCTTTGAGCTGATCGCGTTCCAGATATTCGCCATGATGTCACGTACTTTCGAGATAACATTCTCGACCGTGCTCTTCACTGCGTTTATCCTGTCACTGATCTTATTATGGATCGTATTCCATACGTCCGAAACCTTTGAACTGATCGCGTTCCAGATGTTCGCCATGATGTCACGTACTTTCGAGATAACATTCTCGACCGTGCTCTTCACTGCGTTTATCCTGTCACTGATCTTGTCGTGGATTGCATTCCATGTATCTGATATGAATGTTCTTATCTTTTCGAATCCGTAGGTTATTACTGCTTTGACCGTTGCAATTGCTGTTCTGATGGTCTTTGTGATCTTTGTCCATACAGTCGTCACCTTAGTGGATATCTTAGTCCATATCACTGTGAATGCGTTGGCTATCGGCATAAGTACCTTGTCGGTCAGCCATGTAGATATTGGTTCAAAGAGGTTTGTGAGGAACTCCCACATTCCCTTGAATACTGATATAACAAAGTTTCCGATTGCAACGAATACATTCATCACGCCTTCAAGAACTGTTTTCCAGAACTCTTCATTATTCGCAAAGATATTCTTTACAGCTTCCCACGCACCCGCAAAATCACCCTCAAGGAGTGCTCTGATGCCGGAGAATACTTCTGAGATGTTGCCGAATATAGTTTTAAAGAATGAGCCTGCAACGCTCCACACGGCTTTTACTATGTCCCATGCAGAACGGAATGCCGCTCCGATGACGTGAACCACCGGTTCAAATGCCGCCTTGATAACAGTCCATGCACCTACTGCGACAGCTACTATGCCGCCGAATACAGCGGTGATCGTCGGCTTGAGTGCTTCAAAGACTGCTTTTATAAGTTCAACAGCATTTCTGACTGCTTCTGTGATCGTTCCGAATACTTCTTTCGCCTGAGGGAGGAAATCGCTCTTTATCCAGCCGATGACCGGACCGATACTTTCCTTTATCTTTCCGAATGATTCAGTCAGAACAGGAATAACTGTGTCTGTGACAAATGTCTTGATGTCGTCAAATGCTACTGTGACGTAAGGAGCGATGAAGTCGGCTATTTCTGAAGCTTTTTCCTTCATCCTGTCCCATGCGCCCGTTATTGCCGGCACTGCTTCATCAGCTATGAATGTCTTTGCGGTATTGAACTTATCCTTAAGGAAACCAGAGGCAGTTTCAGCTGCCGCCTGCACCTTTGGCGAGATCTCATCCCACTTGTCACGTATCGCCGGAACTGCTTCGTTAAGAACGAAGTCCTTTGCGTCAGTAAACTTTTCGGATATGAATCCGGATGCTGTGTCTATTGCATTTCTGACTGGTTCAGGTACCGCGTTCCAGATGTCGTCCCAGCTTGATCCGAACCATCCGAGGAATGCGTTTGTCGTATCGGTAAGCCAGTCTACAGCTCCGCCGAATACACCCTTGATTTTTTCCCAGGCACTGCTCCAGTCACCTTCGAAAATCGCTGTGAACGTGTCTACGAGTCCGAGGATACCGTCAAGAGCCGCTCCTACAGTTGAATCGATAAGTTTGAATGCTTCTTCAAATACCGGAACGAGGAAGTCGCACAGACTCTGCCATGCGGTCCGTATCACATCGCCGATATCTTCAAAACTGAATCCGAGCTTGTTCAGCCGTTCGGTTATGTTCTGACCGAATTTATCGAACTTCGACCTGATCGAGTTCCATGTATTCAGAATGTTTTCCCGGAACTCGTTGTTTGTGTTCCATAGATGCCGGAAAGCGAACGCAAGCGTTGTCAGCACTCCAATGACCGCAAGAGCCGGAGCTGATACAGCTGCTATAGCTGCCTTGATACCCACCAGTGCGCCTTTGACTTTGTTGATGTGTCCGAGTATGGCTGTCCATCTGAAAGCTGCTATAACGCCGCTGAGTGCGGTTACGGCTATTCCTATTTCCGGCAGATATTCTTTTATGTTCGTTACTGCCGGAATAACTTTGTTCGTCACGAACTGCACTCCTGCTCTGAGAACAGGTTCAAGCTGATCCGAAACCTTTAGTTTCAGTTCTTCAAATGCACTGTTAAGGTTCTTAAGGTCGCCTGCAAGGTTGTCGTTCATGGTTTCTGCCATGGCTGATGCACTGCCCTGTGCGTTTTTGAATGCTTCTGCAAGTTCATCCTGTGAGATTCCGAGACTGTCGAATACCTCACTTGCCCGGAATCCTGCGTCGCATGCTTCGTCAAGTGCTTCTGAGAACAGGTCTGACGAACCTTCCGATGTGTTCAGAATCTCGTTGAATGTGTCAGCACTTACACCGGCTTTTTCGAATTCATTTCTGATGTCGTCAAGCGATATGCCACTCTTCTGCAGTTCTTCATCAAGTCCCTCGACTGTCACAGACGCCATTCTGAGGGCTGTTTCATAGCCTGCTATGTTGTCTATACCTTCATTGAGAAGGAGGTTCAGTCCTTTTGTGGAGTCCGCTGTGAACGTCGTACTGAGTGCCGCCGCTCTTTCTGCCGAGCCCATACCGTCAACTGCTCCGGAAACATCCTTGAGTATAGCGGTAAGGTCTCTGTAGTTGCCTTCTGCATCCATAACAGCTATTGAGGTTTCACCAATCTTGATCTTGCCATCGTCCATCTTCTTGGTGATGTCTCGCATCATTGCTGAAAGTGCTGTACCGGCTTCTGATCCCTTGTAGCCCTGATTTGCCATGCCTTCGAGGAGCGAGGTTACTGTTTCAATATCCTGTCCGGCTGCATTGAGGTTTGCCGCACAGTTTCTGTATGCTTCACCGAGCTGTGCAGCGGATGTATTACTTGAAGCCTGTGCTTTTGCAAGAAGGTCAGCGAAATATCCCGCTTTATCCGCTTCCATTGCGAATGCTGACAGATAGTCAGTTACCATGTCGGATGCTTCGCCCAGTCCCATGCCGGAAGCCGCTGCGAGGTCAAGAACACCGCCGAGGGCGCTTGTACTCTGCGTGGTATCCCAGCCGGCAAGTGCCATGTACTTAAGCGCTTCTGCACTCTCTTTGGCGCTGAAAACCGTAGTGGCGCCGTATTCTCTTGCGGTCTGTTCAAGGAGTTCAAACTGTTCTCCTGTCGCTCCACTGAGAGCCTGCACTTCTGACATCGTTGCATCAAATTCCGCTCCGAGTTGTATCGTGTCTTTGACGAAACTTTTAATAGCCGATGCTGCCGCTGTTATCGCCTGTGAAGCAAGATTTGCAAGAGTTGCCTTGAAAACTGTGAATCCTTCGTTAGCCTGTGCCGCTGCCTCGTTCGCTTCGTTGAGACTGCCGCTCAGTTCGTCGGATGCGTTTTCCGCCTGTCCTGCACTTCGTCCCGCTTCACCGTATTCTTCTGAAAGCCGGTCAGCCGCCTGACATGCCGCCTGCAATCTGTCTCGGTTTTCGTTAAGGTCTGTACTCAACTGCTGTATAGCGTAGGCTGTTGCTCTCGCTTCCTCAGTTCCCTCGCGCCCTTCAAGAACGTAGTCACTGTACTGCTGTCTGAGCTTGTTCAGTTCAGACTCTTCGTTTCTCATCTGAAGTGCAAGTCTCTGAGAAGCTGTTGCCACCTCAAGTGTTTCAGCACTCATCTGATTGAAGCTTCGCACCGCCTGATTGATCGCATTCATAAGGCTCGGATCAAGCACACCGCCGACCGATATCGTGGTTTCTATTTCTCTTCCGCGTGCCATTCTGTTTCACCTGCCTTTTATTAACGGCCTCGTGTCATCTTTGCACGTTCAGCCGCCCGCTTGTTTTCCTCTGCCAGATCTTCTGCAGCTTCGGCGTACTCTATGATAAAATCTGTGAGTCGCTTTCGTTCGAGATCTGATATGCTGGTGTGATATACTCTGCTGAAGTCTCTGTAGGCTCTTCGGAGCTTTCTGCCGGTGAATCCTTTTCCGAGACTCCGAGCATAAAATTTCTTCCGATCCTCATGAACTGAATTATGTCAGGGCCCTTGACTCTTTCAAGATCTGACCAGTCTACCGACGGATCAGCGGCTATAACTGCCGCATATCCTAAATAGATGTGAAGAGATGTGTCGAATTCCGATGCCGGAACGATGCTCATTGTCTTTCCACTTGATTTTCTTGCTTCCGCTTCAGCGAAAAGAACGCCTGTTATCTCATTTGTGTCGTAATTTAATTCTGTCACCTGTTTACCGTTGATCAGAACAGGATTTTTGAGTGTGATCTTACCCATATGGTTAGTCCTTTCTGTTTCTGTGTTTAACAAAAGCCGCCGAGCCGAGTGCCCGACGGCTTTCGCAGTATGTCAAAAAATCTTAGAGGTATTTTTCGAAATCCTTAGCGTAATTAATTCTGTTTACACGGAGAACTGAGTTGAGACGGTCAACGACAAGCTTTTCACTGCCGTCTACGTAAAGTTCAAGACGTGTTACTGTGTACTTGTGTTCAGTAGTGACTGCATCACCCGGCTTGACAGCAATGTCAGGGATGGAGAGCGGAAGTGTCTTGACGAATGCCTTGACACCTTCTGTCTTTGAGTCACCGTTCTTGGAAATGCTTGTCTGAGCCCATCTGAATTCAAAAACTCTTCTGCCAAGCCCGATGAGGTTTGAGAAACCTTCATCTGTTCCGACTTTGTTAATTGTGAGTTCCATGTTTTCGAGAAGTCCGATAAGAGCTACATCCATGTTTCCCATGGCGCTGATAGTTGCTGTCTGAAAGTTGAGACCAGGAAGTGTGAATTCAACGTCTCTTGCAACAAGTCTGTTGTCAGCGTAGACTGTATCTGCGAGGATCGGACCTTTAACGTCTAACCATTTTCCCATAGCTTCTTACCTCCTTATTCGCCGTAATATGTCTGGAATCCGTCATCTGTATAAGCAGCGCGGACTGTAGCAGACTTGAGAGGCGGTGTATTTGTTGCAGAGATATTCCACGTGAAATCACCGTTGATGATATCAGCATCTGTATTTTCCTCAGGGAGGAATTCTACAACAGGATCTCCGATAAGAGCGCCGATACCTACGAGAGCGTCAAGTTTTGCGTTTTCAGCTGCAAGGATGGTATCCTTGAGGGCTATTGTCATAGGCTCGTCAATATCTGTGCCGTGGTCAAGCTGGAAGCTGTTTGTGATGTATTCGAGCATTCTGATGTTTACATCGAATATAGCACGTGCATCCATTGTACCGCTGTAAGTGTAAGCCGCTGTATGCGGTCCCCACATTACCCAGTTGCCGCCCCAGAAGCAGATAGTAGTGATACCCTTTTCGTTGAGAGTATTTGCTGTTACCTGATCGAAGCCCTGATTTGTTGCTCCCGCTCCAAAGTACTGCTTTGCTGATGTTACAGGTTTGTTCGAGATCGTTTCGAACGGGATGCCGTCGTTCTCGTTGTCCTGTCTGAGCATCATAGCTGTTGCGATTGTGGAGAGGTGGAACACTCTGCCCGAACCGTCTGCAGCCTGCGGCCAGTAAACCTTTGAACGTTCGGAGTTATATCCGTTTGTATCCTTCCATGCGAGTGCAGCTGATATTGTTGTAGTTGACGCTACAGGAATATCAGCGTTTACGAAACCGTCCCAGTGGCCGTTGAGCTTTGTCACAGTTGCTATCATCGCAGAGTATACTGCCGGATGTTCTGACCATCCAGGAGCTGCAAGGACTGTGAGAACTGCGTTGTACTTCTGGTATAAAAGGTCGAATGCCTTGAGACCTGTGTACACACCGTCTGAAGCTGAACCGACGATAACACTGTCCGTTACGTTTGTGAGGTCTACTTCGTAGTAGTTTGCACTTACCGGTGAAGTAACTGTGTCAAGGAACGTTACTGTGAGAGTGTGAGTATCAAAGTTATACTCAAGTGTGTAGTCTGTGTCTTCGACCATATCAGCGATAGCGAATGTGTCGATGATGATGGTGTCGGAAACGATAGTTGCCTTGCCGTTTGCGACTACAAGGCTTGCAGATGTTGCAGATGACTTCTTGTGTGCAGACGGGTCAAGTACATTCACGAAGTATGCAGGCGCAACGTTCTGAACTTCAAAGTTCTGAGCTGCTACTTCACAGAGTGTGAACTTTGCCCAGTCTTCTGACTTGCCGAATACACTGCTGAATTCCGCACCGCTTGAGATCTTGACCGGTGTGTTGATAACACCGGCAGTCGCAAAACCTCTGATGAGGTTGACAGGTGCTGTACCGATATAACCGGCAACGGTGGAGCTTTCTGCTGTAGATGAAACTCTGTTGCCTGTTATCTCGGCATAAGTGCCGTGTTTATAGCTCATTTTTATTCCTCCCGTTATAAGAATTGATTATAGTCCGGTGCTTTTGGTGTAAGTCCTACTTCAAGCTGAAACGAGATCCAGCTGTGCCAGTAAGGATAATAATCGCATATGTCACCATCTTCAGTGAACAGCCCGAACTTAATGCCGCTCTCCTTGATGATCCTGTGACCTGCGATGCATTCCGCCTTTTCAAGCGTGTTCAGAACAAGATCCTGAAACACCATGTTGTCTTTCCATCCGTCAGTCCCCTTTTCAAAGGCTGCTGAGTCAGGATCAACAAAGTACGAATGACCGCCGAGCGCGTCGATGTTGCCTTTTGGTCTGTAGAGTTCATTTCCGTGAACTCCCGGATTCCAGCATGCAAGCACTATCCGCATATCAAGCGTTCTGATCTTGTCTATGAGCATATCCGTCCCGCTCACCATCTGTACGCATACAGACGGCACAGGTGCAGGAATGCCTGGCGGAAGGCGATCCTTGCCCGGAACGTACAGCGGGAAGGATGCCGGATGAACAACTTTTGTTTTGTAGCCGCTGTCATTCCGGAAATCATCCGGAATTTTTAATTCGATCTTACCACAAATATTTTTTGCTATCCAGTCAGCCGTCTGCTGAATTACTTCTGTAAGCATCCTTTCACTCCCTTAGTACATCTTGTTCTGAGCAATCGCCAGTTCTGTGATGCCCATTGCCGCGTTTGAATACCTGATTATCATGACTTTGCCGTCAAAATTTATCAGGTTGCCCGGCTCAAGGCTTTTCGGAAGTTCTGGCGTTCTCGCATAGAGGAGAATGTCAGCTTCCACAAGTTCAAGTATCTGGCTTTTCTCTTTCTGTGACATCTTAAGCTCTGCAAGCTTGTCGTTGTCAATGATCATGAGCACCTGCTTACCTTCGATATCGTGATATTCTCCAAATTCATCAAAATTCAGAAAAACGTTGTCGATGTCAGAGGCTACCTGTTCCTTGAACGTCATTTTTTCTTCTTCTTTCTCTCTTCCGGTTTCTGTCCGGGCTTGTCCACTCGTGTGGATGGCTCGTCTTCTTCCGGTTCTTCTGCAGGTTCTTCTTCCTGCTTTTCTTCGGCTTCGTCGTTTTCACGAGGCTTTGGCGCTTCTTCTGCCGGCTCTCCGACATACTCTGCAACACCCTGCTCAACGAGTTCGGCTTCTCTTGAGGGAGAAAGAGAGAAAGGTTCTGAACCCAGGGTCATGGCTTCAACGTGGTCGCCTTTTTTCAGACCGTAGGTTCCTTTGATGATCTTTATCATTGCTTTCACTCCTTATTCAGGATCAGCAGCTGATACACACGGCGGCTCTTCTTCGTCAGCTTCCGCTCTGAGTTCTTCAAGAAGTTCGATAAGCTGAGTTTTGTTGCGGCAGTTACGTGTGTCACCGCCGAGCTCTTCTATCATCGCCTTGAGCGCAGAGTTCGGAAGAACTGCAAGATCCTCTTCGTCTGATTCGTCAGCTGCTTCGGCAGGTTCTTCTGCCGGAGCAGGTGCAGTATAGCCGACATACTCAACTGTACCCTTTGCAACCAGACGTTCAGCTGTTTTGTCGTCTACACTGAAAACTCCGTCAGAAGCTTCCTTTGTGCCTGTTCTTACTACGCCGTTTTCGTCAGTCCATTCGATACCGACTACACCGGCAATAACTTTCACGTTCTTCATGCCGTCCTCCATCAGAGTACATCGGAAACGATGAACGGGTTGGCGTTGTTCGGCATACAGAGAGGTGCTGTTGACAGCATGATCTCACGGAGGTTTGAGACAGCGTCAGAAGTGAACTTCGGAACATCAATGCCTGCATATGTATGGAACTGACTGTCAGCCTGTTCAAGCTGTGTGATCGCACCGTAGATAGTTCTGCCGGCATTAGGAGCTGTTACACATACCCAGTCAGCAGGGATATATGACTTTGTATTGCCGTCGATATCTTCATACTGCTCGTCGTATGTAAGAATGTCAAGCATTCTGCCCTTTACGTTGAGGCGCATGATCTTTGAAGCGCCGGATGGAAGAACTTCAGGGTTGATACCGCCCATTTCCATTCTTCTGTTGTCCATGAGCTTAATGAGCCACTCGTTGTTGAGAAGCACGTCAGCTACGTTCGGAGCAACGATACATTCTGTTGCAGGGAGTCCCTTGGATGTGAGCATCTTGATCATGTTTGCAAGGTCGTTGATGATCTGCTTGCCGGATGCTTCTGTTGTTGTCCATGGTGTGCCGCCTGTTACAGTGTAGATAGCAGGGTTTGTCACTTCATCGTAGAAGCGTACTTCCTTTTCCTCGTAGTTGCCGAGGTCGTCAACTATCTCCTTCATGATGCACGCATTTGTGAACATTACCTGTGCAGCCATTTCCTCTTTGCGTCTGATGTTCATTTCCTGAAGCTCCTTAAGATCGTTCATGATCATGACACCCTGACGCTGTTCAGGTGTGTAGTTGCTGTAGAGAGCTTCACCGAATCCTCTCTTTGAGAGTTCGTCGATTGATAATGTTCTCTTAGGTGCGATGTGTGAAGGTGTGAATTCCTTCATTGTGTATCCGTCACGGAATACTGCCACGCCGTTCTTACGAGGTGCTACGAACGGAGAGGCTTTCTTTGTGCCCTTCTTGTATTCTACAAGTACATTCTGAGTTGAGAAAACGTCAGAAGCTGTGTTTGTAGGAAAATATCTGTCGAGAAGAAAACTTCTTGCAGGTGTGATCTGCTGAACAGATGCTAAAAGGGTTCTGGTAGCAAAAAAGTCTAATGCCATACTGATCTCTCCTTTCTTACTTGATCGCATCTGAAAGAAGGATGCCTGCAATTCTGAAAGCTTCCTTGTCATCAGCTGTGATAGTATAGCTGTCCTTGACGATAAGAGCGTTTTCGTTGAAGTGGCCTGTTCTGTAGGCAACCGCTCTGCCGTCTGTAGATGTGCCGACTGTTACGTCGTCAGCAAGTACTGCGTTCGCTGTGAATGTACCGATAACAGTCTTGACAGCGATGCTCTTTGTGTTTGCCGGTGCTTCGTCAAAGATAAGATCGCCGTTTGCAGCGATGTAGCTGAAGCCGCTTGTGAGAGCTGTTCCGTCAACCTTTACCTCTGTAACTGCTGCAGGGATAACACCGTCGTCGATAAGGCTGAACTTAACTGTTGAGCCGTCGCCTGTAGCTGTGAATGTTCCTGCTGTTCCGGCTGTACCGAGAATGTACATCTTGCCGTCTTCGCCCTTTGCAAGTGCTGTACCGCGCTTGTAGGTTACTTCTTCAGCACCCCTGGCAATTGTTACAGTGTACACTTCCGGTGAAGGAGCGAGACCTGCAATCAGATTGTCAGGCTGTACTGTTGATGTGTCGATCGTCTGATCAATTCTTGTACTCATTACTTGATTTCTCCTTTCTGACTGTTGAAGAGGTCAACTATGTTCTTGAACTCTGCTTCGTCTTTTTCAGCTTCTGTCTTTTCTGCTCCGCCGTTCGGTGAAGCTCCGACTGATGCTGTACCTGATGCCGCTGCATCTTTCTGCATGTCTGCGAGGAAGTTCTGACCTTCTTTTGCTGACTGCTTAAGAACTCTGAAACTGAGTTCCTGTGCTGTGCATGCGTTTTCGCCATACTTAGCTTCGTTTACCATCTGCTGATCCGGTACAGAAGCGGCAATTGAATCAATCTCTTCGATTCTCTTGCGCTCTGCTGTGACTGCAGCGGCAACGTCAACTGAACTTCTTGCAGAGTTTTCGATCTGTTCAACAAGTTCAGGCTGTTCTGCTCTTAATTCGTCGAGTGTCATTATCTTTCTGCTCCCTTCGTGAGAATTTGAATTTGCATCCGGTTTTGGTTCCGGTTTTGCACTGTCTTTTGCTACCGGAAAATCCGGCATGTTGCGGAAAAATGCTGAATCGTGTCTGATTCCGTTGACCATGAGGAATTTCTTGTTTGCTGACATTGTGATCTCAGTCTCTTCTGCATCTTCGATAACAGAATCTGCAAAGCCGAGTTCGACAGCTTCCTTGCCGGTCATCCATTTTTCCTTTGTCATCATGTTTCTGAGCTTGTCAACTTCAATGCCTGTTTTAGCGTGATAGATCTCGGCTATCGCCTTTTCATTTGCATCCATCATCTGTTCAAACTTTTTGACATCCTGCAGGGTCATTCCGTCCCAGTTCCACACCTTCACACCATGTATCATGATGATCGAACCAGGGAAAACAGAGACGTTCCTGCCGGCCATTGCAATGACCGAGGCGGCACTTGCTGCTATACCCTCTACAATGACACTGACATCCGCTGAAAGCCCTTTGATGGCGTTGTGGATAGCAATTCCGGTGTACAGGTCGCCGCCGCATGAATTGATCTTGACTGTAATCTTTTCCTTGCCGGCGACTGCTTCGAGGTCTTCACGGAATCCCTCCGGTGTGATATAGTCACCCGGAACGGCTTCGCCAGTCCAGTAGTCATACGGTTTCTTTGAGAGAACATCACCATATAGAGTGATTTCGCCTTCTGTTTCAGAAACTGACGCTATATTCCAGAATTTCTGCGCTGTACCGCCGACCGCAGGAGATCCGTTCAGAAGCATATTCCTATTCTTCTGCATTTCCTTCTCCTTTCTCAGCTTTAAGAGCTGATTCAATGATAAGATTTTTCAGGCGGTTCGTTGCTTCCTTCTGGCTCTGATGAGCGTCAGGAGAATTACCGCCGAGTTTCTCGTTTTCACGGGAAAGCCGCTCGATGTTCTTATCCCACTGACCGCCGTTAAGTTTGACAGTGGACTGTTCGTGTGTGCTGAATCCTTCGGAGCATGCCAGTATTTCGGCTGTGATCTCCTTGACAGGGTCAAGCTGTCCCTGTGACGGACCGAGCCACTCTGAACCGAGCCATGCCGCTCTGATTGCAGGATCTGCAAAGAATCCCGGAGCGTTGATGCGTCCTCTTGCGACCGCTTCAGAAAGCCATGTTTCATAGATCGGTCTGCAAAAACTTGCCGCTAACCACTCACGGCGCATTTTGAACGCTTTCCACGCTTCGAGCAGAGCTGCACGTGAAGCTGAATAGGAAGCGTTGAAGGACTTCATAAGAAGATCCGCCGGAATTTCAAGAGCCGCTCCGACCTGTTCAGATATTGACTTGACAAACTTGTCAAAGCCGCCCGCCGGTCTCTGTGGTTCTGCAAAGGTGACATCCTCACCCGGATTCAGTATGTTGATCTGTCCCGGACCCATGTTGTAATCATTGATGTCTCTCGGCTCTGCCGGCGGAGATCCCGTTTCGTTGAACGGCATTTCATCCGTTGATGCCTGCGTCTTTATGAAGGCCGTGAAGAAACTTTCGACGACCGCAGCCATGAGTTCTGATTCAGTGTAACGCCTGAGCTGAAGCAGAGGCTCAATGACCTGTGCAAGGTACGAGACACCCCTGTACTGGTCCGGTCGTTCGGTTTCCATCACGTGAACCACGTTCGGAAGTCCGGTATTCTCCTGCCATGCAAGCACTCTCGACCACGTTTCCGGTTCGGTTTGCAGTTCAAACGGGTGATTGCTTCGTATGTGGTAGGCTACTATTGCACCGTTCCTGTCGATCTCCACACCGTCGAATATACTGTTTCCGTTATCCGGATTCTTTCCCGTTGTCAGAACGATGTTTCCGCCGTTCGTCATCGGTGTGGCTATTCTGTCCGCTTCTATGACGTGTACTCGCAGTGAGTACGGAAAAAACCTGCTTGTATCATAATGCTTAAGGAGACCGACACAGTCGCCGCTCATAAGCCATGAAACAAGTGCAAGCTGCTGCAATCCGTAGAAGTTATTGATACCGGTAGCATCGCATGCTCTGCGGTTCGTCGCCCACAGACAGAACTCCCGCTCAGCCTTCTTCTGCCATCGTTCGGCGCTTTCCTGTGACAGTCCTACAACATCCCTGTCGATACGACACTTAAGCTGTAGGCCCATGCCGACAATGTTCGTGCGGTTCGTTTTGATCGCTGATGTTGCCATCGGTGCGGCCATGTAGAGCATTCTTGCACGCTGACGCATGGTATAGTTATTGAAGTCTATGTCTTCACGGGGAGAGCCCGACATGGCATTGAAGCCTTTGACTGCTTTCTTGTGCCAGCTTGCGCCTGCTTCTCCGTATCCTTTCATTTTCTCACCTCCTAAGCATTAATTATGTCCACTCGTGTGGATGCGCCGCTGAACGGCTGTAACCCGCGCTTGTATAGTCCAGAGTTTCAGAGTTCCATAGTTTCAGATTTCCATCACCAGTCACGGGGTACGACTGCGACCGCTCTTCTCGCACTCTTGCCGTTCAGTTCGTTCTCGAGTTCCTGTAGTTTCTTCTCAAGCTTTTCGATTTCATCCTGAATAGCTTTCAGTGATGTCTGATAACGCTGAAGACTTCTTGAACCTATCGCGTATGCCTGAGTACCCCCCTCAAGCATTTCTCTCTCACGTTCATAGTAGGAAGTGAGCCTGAGTTTTACTCTCGTGATCTCTTCCTCCACTGTCTTTTTATCTCTCATTTCATCACCTACCAGCTTTCAAAATATTGATCAGTAACGTTTTTTCGCCTTACAGGAGTCTGTTTCTGCGGTTTCAGCTCCTGCCTTTTCGGCTGTTCAGGCTTGTCCGGTAATCCTTTCAGCCTTGCTTCAAGAGCAAACATGTCCGGATCTATGATTTTAAGTGCAGCGTTGGCATAGTTCCTGCAATCGAGCGCTTCATTTCGATTGTGACCCGGAAGCTTTACCCACGCCCACTTAGTACCCGTCCTTGACTTCACCTGTTCGAGCCGCTCAGAGAGTAAACCACTGAAGAAATAAGCGTCATAGCCTTTTTCTTCATCTTTCGGGAAATGACAGAACTTTGGCCCTGGTTCCTGCACCTGCAGAGCGGACATAATGCTTTCCTTGCCGGCATCGACACCGAGGCTGTAGAGCCAGCAAGTGATTTTTTTACTATCCTTGATAGGTACGCGTGAAGGCGGTGTTACGAATGGTACACCGTCCCCGCCCTTACCTTTGATCGCAAATACACGCTTGTCCTTGCGTTCACGGCACCGCTCGTATATCTCCTGCGTGTAGTGACCGCCTGAGTCAATGCAAGTCATGGAGATCCTTAAGCCCTTGCCGCTCGCAAAGGTATAAACGTGGTCGATTATATCATCAAACTGCAGCCACACATCATCACTGTCCGGCTTGCCCATGATATAACCCTTTTTGATGCCCCATGATTCACCGTAAAGACCATATCCGACTACTTCGTATTCAAGTCTGTTGTCCTGCGTATCTACGCCGCAGGTAAGACATAAAACACCGTCGGGGAGTTCGACGGCTGAACCGTCCGGCTTTGTACCATAGTCTTCACGCCTGCTCATGAGAGCTTCTTCGTCAGCGTCGTCTATGCGTTCTTCCCACAGTTCACCGAAAAGCGTATTATATACGACTTTCAGCTTTTCAGGGTCGTCCTTTGAGTCAAGAAACTTCGTGACGATCTTCTTCCATGGTGTCCATGGTGAAGCGAAAGCCGACAGCCAGAAGGAACGTATTCCCTTCTTATATGCATCAGGGTTCTCTGCTATCCACTTGTGTGGCTGAGATCTTATTTCCTGTTCAGAAGATAATGCTCCGCAGTGCGGACAGCTGAATTTTATATCGTCGTCAACGTTATAGACGTTCTTGCCTCTGATCTTCTCGGTGGTAAATGTAAACTTGATACGGTCAAAGGTTACGTCGCTGAACTCTCCGCAGTGCGGGCACTTCGGACACCACCGCTCCTGTGTGCCCTCTGCGAAGGATGCTTCTATGTTACTCATACCCTTGATCGTAGGAGTGGAAACTTCTATGCTTTTCCGGTTATAGAATGTTGTCTGACGTGCTTCAGCAAGTTTCCACGGGTCACCTTCCGTTCCAGCGGATGCCGCCCATCTGTCCCGCTCGTCACCTATGACATAACGGGCAGGTGTTGAAGCGAGTGCTGATGCACTGTTTGAACCTGTGATCGTAAGCATACCTCCCGGAAAGCTTTTCTGCAGGATGGTATTTCCGCCATCCCTCGACTTGACATCTGCAACTTTCACACGAAGCCGCTTGTTGTCACGGATCATCGGTGCAATACGCAGACGGGAAAACTTCTGAGCATCTTCAAGTGTCGGCTGAATGTACATGATAGATCCAGGATCCTGATCAATGATATACGAGATAGCATTGAGTTCGAATTCTGACTTTCCTACCTGACTGGCTGCGACCATTACAATTCTTTCAACTTTAGGATCAGTAAAGGCGTCCATTGGTTCTTTGAGGTATGGCGTTCTCGAGGTACGCCACGGTCCGGCTTCTGCGGAGCTCTCAGAGGACAGTCGCCTGTACTTGTCAGCCCATTCTGATAAGGTGAGATTTTCAGGCGGTTTGAAGTTTTTGACGGCTTTTGACAGTGTGCGATTGATCCGCACAAGATCAATCGGTTTCATCTTCGTCGTCTTTCTTACCCTGACGTTCTCTCACCTTCCGCCTGAATTCGTCAGGGTTGTATTTGTAGTTTGACAGATCTTCAAGGATGTTGTTGCACTCTCTTCTGATGATAGCTGAAGCTTCGTTTGCACTGGATGCCTTTGCGACGTCCATTGCAAGCCGTCCAGGTAATGAAAGCACATTGCTTCTCACCGCATAGACAAGAGCGTTCATGACTTCGACTACATCATCAGACCGGTGCATTGTCCCTTCAAGTTCTGCGAGTTCCATTTCTGATATCTTAGCTTTCGCCATTTTCCAGTCAGCTTCTGCACGGAGCTTGTCCTGTTCCGCCTCTCTGATGTCGGCGTGCTTGCTCTCTCTTCCTGCGATCTTCTCACTCAGATACTGGATGTAGACCTGAGCAACTTCGAACAAGTCGTACCTGTACGGTCGTGAAGACTTAGCCGGAATGACACCCTCCTGCGTCAGCTGCTGTACTCTGCGAACCTGAACGCCGAGGAGTTCGGCAATTCTCTCCGATGTCACCAAATTATCTTTTTCGGCTGCCATCTCTTCTCTCGCCTCCGGTTCTGTATGGTATATTCTGTATGTGCTGTTAACGTAACGAAATTATATGAAAATTTTCCCTTGTATCTGGCGAACCGCTGGGCTCGCAAGCACCGCAGGAATTTCTCAGGACGTTCACAGTACCTTTTTGCGTCGTTTCCGCTACTTCAACAGCTGATTTACGTGATTTTCAAATCTTTTTTCTATATTTTCATTCAAAATATCTTCTACCGTTTCCTTTGCCTTACCGCTTATCATCTGAGGAACGGATAGTGTCTTTACGACATCCACAGGATAACGTGACGCGCCACGACGCTGGAACGGTAATCCGCTGTGTATGTACGTCTTCCTGTCCATTGCTTTACGCTGTCCTTTGATGATCGTCGCACTGACTGTATACTTCTTCTTTGCCGGTCGTTCCTTTGGCGACATGCTGAAGTGAGTGAGCGTGAGCGGTCTGCCTCTGTACCTGATCGACACACCGGCAATGCTTCTGCCTCCCGAGTTGTCTTCAACTCTGACCGACGCTGACTTGACACCGGCTGTATCAACACCGTAGTGCTGTCTCACACCTTTGGATACCCAGCCGGGGGCACGTGTGCGGATATCCGAGACGGTTCGTTTAATCGCCGTCTCACTGCCTTCCTGCAGTTTGTCAAGATGTTTCCGGATCTTATCAGCGTCACGCATGCTGATGGTATATGCTGACCTGCTCATCGCTTTCACCTCACAGGGATTTTTAGGGGATATCTAATACATGGTAGGGGAAAAGATTGAAACGGAAGAAAGGAAAGCCGGACGCCGGAATACTCGTCCGGAGAAACCCAGTGGCGCATTCGCCAGTCTTCCGATTGGTTTCTAAGTACATAATAACACAGGTCAGGTGCGACATTCTACGACATGATTTATTTTCTATTTTTTCAAAATATTTTCTGAAAACCTATTGACATATACGTACGTTTATGCTATAATATAAACATAGAGAGGAGGTGAAAACAAGGTTGAAGAGAAAAATAAAAAAGCCTTCCGAAATCGTGGAGGATCTCGAAAGGCTTATAATCAGAATCATCTCACTGATAGGGTGGATCAAGATTCTGATAGACGTTCTTAAAAGCTTAGATGACTAAACTGAAAGAACGGTAAGCTACCGGCGGAACGGTGACAGAGTTCCGCTCGGTATCACTTATATGATAACAGACAAACTTCAACCTGTCAACATGAAAAAGGAAACAATCAAACTTGTACTCAAGGTTCTTGAACTGATCGGACTCGCTGCCGTTCTTGTGTTCATGATAATGAGTATTGCGAAAGGATGAAACCATGGAAGAACAGAAACCGAAAAGTGCCGCTCAGCAGAAATACTTACGCAAGAACTACGTGAGATTCCCGCTTGACCTCAAGCCGGAAATTCTTGAAAAGTTCCGTGAAGTGTGTCAGGCTAACGGCACGACACCTACAACCGTGATCAAGAAAGCTATTGATGATTACATTGCCGCTCATTCATAATAGCTTTTGATCGCAAAAACAAAGAGAGAGACACCCCTAAAGCTGGCACTTTAGTAGGGTGTCTCTCTTTGCGTTTGACCGCAGGTTTATTTTCGATAACTCAATTATATCATCATCTATCAGTTATGTCAAGTTTATTATATAAGCAAAGAGCCTACCAGTTATAGTCGGTAGGTTCTTTACGTGTCGGATCTTCCGCGTGGAGAAGATGATAAGTTTGTTTCACTTGCTGTGTCTGTTGCAGCCAGAACAGCAATTCAATTCTATCACAGTTCACCCACTGTGTCAATGGTTATGCTGTCGAGTGCTTCAATGTGTTTGCGCTGAATGGTTCGGCGATCGTAGTTCAGTTTGTCAGCGATCTCGCAGGTCTTCATGTAGCCTAAGTATTTCATATTCAGAATGCTTTCGGCTTCAGGATTATGTACGGCTTTTATTGCCGCTCTGATCTCTTCACGGATGAGCTGGAGACCGTCAAGGCTTCTTCTCAGTTCCTGCTCCCGCTTTTCAAGTTCTTCCGTGAAGCTTGCAAGTTCCTGAAGGTTCGTGCATTTCTCCTTGTACTTCGTGACAAGTGCTGTATCCTCTATCTGAACCGCTTCAAGGGCTTTTATCTTCTGATCAGCATAGAACGCACGGTTAAGCCATTCCTTCTTTCTTTCCTGTTCAGGTGTCATCCTCTTCTCCTTCCCTATATCTGCTTTCTTCTATTTCCTTCTCCGCCAGTATCCACGGGACTGATTTCAGGCCGTAGATCATACGGATGTACAGGAGCCGCTCGGCGGCAATTGGCTCCATGAGGTGAAGCTTCAGGAGTTCAAGGCTTAACAGGTATCTGCTTTCGAAATCCTGTGCCTCGTATGCTCTTTTCTTTGCTTCTTCTACCCTCTGCTTTTGTTTTTCCAATTCCTTTATCATATTCAAACCCCCTGCAGGGATATTCCCTGCTTCGTTCGAGACAGCCGGGATATTTCCGGCAATCGTTGCACGTCATGCCTTAATCTTCATCCCATTCGTTCGGTGTGCCGTACATACCACAGTCAAGAGCACAGTAATCCTTGTACTTGAAGATACAAGGCTCATAGTTTTCCGGCGGCGGTTCGAGCGGCTTTCCTTCCGGCATATCCCGGCAGCCTTCACAAACCTCATCGCCGTAATCTTTCATCGTATGATGCTCCCTGCAGTATTGCTTCAATGTGAATATCGCTTCACGGGCTTCGTCTTCACTGATCAATTGTTCGTTCCCTCCTCTGACTTTTGAAGAACTTTTCTTTTTCATCTTCCGTCATTTTGCTAAAATCAAGATTGATCAGACAGCCATTTTTCAGACCGAAGTCTGAATGATCCACATAAACCATCTGGTTTATTATGAACGCTTCGCATTTCTGAACCTTTGTTCTCAGCTCCTCGTTCTCCCTGTATGCAAGTTTCAGATTTCTGCTTTCTGATTCATTATCAGCTTTTTCAATTGCGAGCTGACTTTCAAGCTGCTTATTCATGAGCATTGCATCATTGTAATTCTTAAGCATTTCGTCATATGCACATTTCGACTGGCTGAGATCTGCTTTCAGCTGACAGTTCTCGTCCATGAGTTTTTTCATGTCGTAAGTGTTCTCTTCGTCCACTCGTGTGGATTCAAGGGTTGTTTCAGAACGTTCAAGGAGTTCCTGCACTCTGATCTTGAGTTTTCTGTTTTCAGCTTCAAGACGGCACTTTTCATGACTGAGCCGCTCGATTTCATCATCAAGGTTCTTTTTCTGATCTTCAAGATACTGGTTCGTGCTGATGAGCTCAGTCATCTTTTCTTCCTGTTCCTTAAGCACTTTTTCCAGATGTGCTATATAATCCTCCGGTTTATAGTTTTCTTCATCCACTCGAGTGGACGGAGCGGGTTCTGACTGCTCAGGTTCGGTGCTTTCCAGTGCGTCGGCGTCTTCATCTTCCGGTGAACCGTTTTCTTTCCACTTTTCGTATTTCTTCATTCCTGCGTTATAGGTTGCCTTGTTGGCTCTTTTGAGTTCCTCAAACTTATAGCCGCTCTTGAAGAGTTCGCAGATGATATCTGAATCATATACTCCAAGAGATTTGGCTTTTTCCTTGATGTACTTCACTTTATTTGTGGCTTTCGTGTACTCCTCAAAGATTATTTTGTGATCCATTGGTTTCATCCTCCATATCTTTTTCATGTGTTTTATAGCCGCTCAGTGTATAGAAGAACCGGCGGCAGAGCGGACAGCCGTAATCTTTCAGCTGTGGTGTAAGGGTTGACAGTTTCCGCTCCTTTGTCATTGCTGATTCCCAGGTTCTCATACTGAGCAGATTTACTTCAAGTTGTTTTGCTATGCGGACCTTTTCAAGTCGTGCCTGTTCGATATCCATCTTGTCGGCTATGTACTGTGTATGGAGCAGACGCAGGCTCAGGAAGGCGAGCTGTTCCGCTCCGTTCAGTTCCTCCGGCATCGGCTGACCTGTGCCGGCGAGTTTATTGATCTGTTCAAATGTCATTTGCGTATACCGTGGTCTTTGATATTCTCATGTTTGCTTTCATTCTTTTTCATCCTCTCTTTCATCATCTCATTTACTTCCTTTATCTCATCAACTTCAAGGACTGCCCTCGGAAACACACCCTGAAGAGCGCCTTCAAGAACAGCGTCATCCACGAAGCTGTAAAGGTCTGTGTTCTTAAACTTTACTTTGAATATTTTCGGCATTGCTCCACCTCCTGAATGCATCAAGGTTGTTCTTAACCTGAATAGCTTCCGCCATGCACGGCTTGCTTTTATCCGCTCTTCTGGTCTTCCTGTACACATCCTCAAATGAACTGTCTACTGTATACATTTCATCTACGTCAATTCCTGAAGCTTCAAGTTCTTCTCTGATCTTCTCCTTGAATATGCCGTCTTTTTCATGAACGTCATACTCAGCCTTGACTTTATCAAAGAACTCCATGAAGGCTTTCATTCTTTTCGGTCCAAGTCCGAAGAAGTGCTTAGCAGCTATCAGCATAACAGCGTTCCCGTCTATTATACTTTCAAGAGTCAGTTTCCATACTGCTTCATTGACACGTTCGATATCCTTCTTTGATGCTACCGTTCTTGCTTTCATTCTTTTCACTCCTTCTTTCTCATAAATATGCTCAGATAATACTGTCCGTTCACTTCGTTGTAGATCGGCTGACACTCCACAAAGAAGTGATCCGGGTAAAGCTTCTCGAATATATCTCTGCTCTCCTGATTCTCATACATTTCTCTTGCCTTTTTGCGTGAGATTCTGCTGTCGTTTGTTCTTTCGACAGGCTGAACGAGATTTCGGGAAGCGTGCCATGCTTTTTCATATGCTTCTATTTCTCCGTTGGTGATGTTCTTCGTCAGATAATTCGCAAGAGCTTCGAAGCCTTTGTCTCCCGGCTCAAGCTGTGATGCTCTGATGATACCCAGTCCCCAGATGTCTCTTATCTCACTGAGAAGCAGTCCGCCGTTCAGGATGCAGTGATGGTGTATTCTCCCGCTCCGCTTTCCCTTCTCTGTTATCACTATGTATTTCAGATCAGGCAGATTTTTCTTTTTGCGGTGTCTTTTCAGTCTCCGGAGGAAGTTTCTCAGACACTTCTCTGCTTCTTCATCGCTTTTCGGATTTTCAGCATAGGTCAGCTCTATCTTGATGTCGTTTTCGTCAAAGTTCGTGTTTAACAGTCTTGTCAGTTTTTTCTTTCTGTTGTGATCATTCAGTGCTTTCTGCACCTCTGATGTCTGTTTTACTTTTTTCCTCTTGCCTTTTATCTGTTCATATGCAGGATATACATTTACTTCCATGTATTTCCCGCATATATACTTCTTCTCTCTGTACCTGGTCATCGCAGCCTCGTTCTCTCTGTGTGTGGTCGTTAAGTTATGATAGAATATCGAGCTCTAAGCCCCTGAACAGGGGATTTTTTTGCAGTCCCGTATTGCAGGGACTGCTTTTCTTTACTTTTCTTTTTTCTCTTCCGGCATTCCGGTCCAGATGTTTATTCCGGTACCGTCAAGCCGCCGGCGGACGTCAGTTCTGAGACTGTGGTCAATCTCATTCATGAAGATGTTCAGAAGCTCGAACACGTTCGTTCCGTGCCATGTCTTGTTCCTGTTTGAGACACTTCCGGCAAGGATGCCCGGATCATAGTTAAGTTCGATATTCCCTATCTTGTAATACATCAGAATGCATCGCCTTCAAGCTTCTGTGAAATGCTTCCGAATACCGCTCTTAGCTTTTCCATCCACATTTCAGAGTTTTCTGAGAGCTGTGCAAGCTCCAGTGCTTCGTTCGAGGCGTTGATGATGTAGGTGAGAAGTTCTTTCATGCGTGCCTTTTCTTCTTCGGCTGCATCCACCTGTGTGGATTCCTCTGCTTCTGCCGGTGTAGATCCGGCAAGGTTTTCGAGCTTCTTTTCATATCCGGCTTTTATATTTTCGGTTTCCTGCTCTTTTGCCTTAAGCTGTTCCTTCAGTTCTTCTATCTGACTGGTCCAGTCCTGCCGCTCAGCACGGATTATCTCCTCTGATCTTTCAGCAGCAAGTTCTTCGGCTTTCTGCATGATCTCTTCCTCTGTAGGTTCGACCACAGCAACGTCCTGAGGCTTGCTTTCAAGCTCCTTGATCTTCTTTTCAAGCTTTTCATTCTTTCGTGTTGCGTCTGACAGCTGGTTCAAGTGCTCGATTTCAGCATCCTTGAACTGATTTTCGAGCCTCTTAATCTTCTCACGGAGTTTATCTTCTTCTGTTTTCGCCTTTTCTGATTTCTCCTGCAGTTCAAAGAACTGGAGCTGTTCGCCTTCACGTTCCTTTTTCAGCTGTTCTATCTGTGCTTTCAGTTCTGTTACGGAAAGCTCCTCGGGCGTTCCTTCGATGTTCTCACGGTCTTCCTCTGATATCTGGGAGATCATGTAGAGCTTCTGTATTCCCGCTCCCTGATTGTCAAGGATGTACTTTTCGTCGAGGTTCTGATAGACGCTGAGATACTTTGCAGCCTGTGAACGCTTAAGCTGGTACTTCTGCTCACAGTAGTCCTCGAAGGTGCTGTATCCGAGTTCCTCGTAGAGCTTGCGTTCCTTCATCTGCGTCATGCATCTGCCGATGTTGTATACAGCTGTTCCGAGGTTGTTAGCCCACATCTGTATTTCGTTATCTATCCGGATGGCTTCATCTTTCAGCGTTAATTCGTTCATTTTTACTTATTCCTTCCTGTATTATGCTGTTTTCTTTGCTTTTTCAGCTTTTTTCTTATTTTCTGCCCTCTCAGGCTCGATCTTGAAGAAGTACAGAGCGTCAAGATAGCACTGATACTGTCTCTCGAATTCCTTTATACTTTCCGGCTTCGGGCTTTCACGGTCGTTCTTGTAGCCTCTGCACTGTACTATGTGACCGTCGGTGTTTACTTCCATTGTGTAGTACGGTGTCTGTTCGTCTCCGATCTTCCTTATAAAGAGGATATTAAGCTTTCCGTCTGCGTGTCTGTCGGCATATCCGGCTACACAGTGAACGAGCGCTTTACCCTCGTTTACGATATCCCTGATGCAGGTAGGAAGAACGATCGTAAGGCCGAGGTCGTCAGCTGTAAACAGTAATACCTGACGCGCACGGTTAAGCAGGCGGAGCTTTCTGTCCTTAGTCCTGTTACGCTTTGCCGCCTCTTCTTCCCTGAGTGCTTCTATGACTCTCGAACAGCGGTCATGTGCAGCAGTAAGGTCTGACGGTTTCCAGATGACCGGATCTTCAAGATCATATTTTAACCGTCTGCACTGGTCGATATAATCACACCAGTCGTACATTGTGGCTTTGTTCTTCTTCAGATACCGGAGGATTGACCTGCAGGTTTCCTTCCGGTTCATTATGAGTTCATCCCGAATGAAATAATAACGGCTATATCCGATACCGAGACTGCTTTTCGCCATTTCAGCTACTTCTGCTGCTGTTGATCTGCTGTCACGCCGGCGGAGCTCCTTGTAATGTGCTATCTCTACCGTGTCCCACCCGCTCAGAAGTTCCATTTCCTCTGCAGTCATGCCAAGGACCTTCTTGACGTTGTTTGACTTCCAGTTCAGCTTAATGCCACACATAGACTTATCAAATTTATCGACCACGAGGCTGGAGAAGCCTGTCTTGAGCAGATATTCGATCTGAGGATGTATACAGTATTCACCGAGCACAGTGATAATGTTCGCGTTAAGAAAAGACTGATGTTTTGAAGGAACGTCGAAGCTGTTTATTGCTTCTTCGAGATACCGGAACTTCGTTTCACCGATAACGTCATCACCTATAGGTGTATAGCTGTTATCCGCTCCGCTGTAAGGTGTCATAATGAATATCGGTTCTTTGCACTCAGCTGCTTTTTTCCACACACCGACATAGTGTCCGTCCTGTTTTTCGACCTTCGGAAGAAATCGCATCGGAGGTTCACCGAGGCAGAAATAATAACGACATACTTCATATGCGTCATAATCAAAGATATGATCACATATCTCACCAAAGAGACTGCCGCTCGAAGGTTCATAGAATTGTCTGCGGAGATAGAAGCAGCGAATCACGATTTCTGTATCAGATACCGCTCTGAATACGGAAAAGTTTCTTTTGTCGTAGTATTTCTTTCGCCCTCTGCCGTCTGCAAGGTATGTAATGCCCCGCTCACACAGCGGACAGGTATCACGTTCACCGTGAACCGCTCTCTTTGTGCTGAACCTCTTTGAACCGTATGACGTCAGCCTGGTACTGCTTGTATGCGCGTTGAACCACTGCTCACAGTGCGTACAGAAAACAACCTGGTGATCGTCTTCTCTGTGATAAAGTCCGTAGTGCGGGAAATACTCCCGCTGCATCTCGTCCCACTCTTCAGTGTCAACTTCCGTGCTCTCAATGAGCCGGAGTGCGTACTGCTCCTTGTCAGTCATTTCCCGCATGATTGTCACCTCGTCAGAAGTCCAGTAAGTCATCGAGGTTGAGTGTGAGCTTCTTTGAAGCTGATGCGGACGGCTTCGGTGCAGATACCGGCGGCGGCGGTATCACTTCCGGCTTTTTGTACGGC
Source organism: Ruminococcus sp. HUN007 (assembly GCF_000712055.1). Taxonomy (NCBI): domain Bacteria; kingdom Bacillati; phylum Bacillota; class Clostridia; order Eubacteriales; family Oscillospiraceae; genus Ruminococcus; species Ruminococcus sp. HUN007. The sequence continues at coordinate 228,944 of NZ_JOOA01000001.1, forward strand.
TTTTTCTCTTTGGCTTCTACCGTTCCACTCAGGTGGATGTCCATGTTATAGCTGATAGTCGCACCGGGAAAATAGAACTGTACTGCCTTTCTGAATACTGTGAAGTCAGAACATACAGGGTTAGAGGCATTGAAACCTCTTGCTATTTCTTTTATACAGTCATCAAAGCTCTTGCCGCTCTGTTCAATTGCCTGTTCGAATTCAGGCTCCTGTTCACAGAAGGTCAGGAGTGCATCTGCGGTCGGTTTTGCTATAAGTTTACCTACTTGGTTATTTCCGTTATACTGAAAATATGCTTTTTCCATAAAATTTTCTTCCCTTCATAAAAATACTGTTGACTTTTCGGGGACAATCGTTTATAATGTGATTAATGGATTGTCGCAACCAGTCCAACAAGGTTAAGTTATGAAAAAGCTCACTGTTTCTCTGCGGTGAGCTTTTTTTCTGCCCTTTTATGAACTGTCCGGACTTTTCCGGTACTTTACCGGACTTTTGGTTGACTTTCTTAAAAGTTGTTGCTATAATGTTATCAGCGTCTTTATTTTATTAAGTTTAATCGCAAGAGAACCTGTCGCAATTGTCTGTCTGCGACGGGTTTTCTTTTTTATTCCACCCGTGTGGATTTGAGATAATCAAGGAGCACGTTCTTTGCTTCATCGAATGAATAACACACCTCGACTTTGTTGCCCTGTTCTACGAGCATCATGTGCCAGTGTATCTGTTTCGGTGTCGGCCGGTTGCCTTTTACCTTCATTTCGATATACAGACTGTGATATCCGCCTCTTGCTACCGGAAGATGAAGATCCGGCACGCCTGCTTTTACTCCCTGCTGTTTCAGGTGAATCGCTTCTATCCTGTGACGGCTTCCGCCGTTCGGGATGTGATAGAGGAGTTCCAGTTCCGGGAACTGTGCCTCCATGAAATATGCCCACTCAATGAGCGCTTCCTGCTCTCCTGCTTCCCTGCTCTTCATTTACTACTCCGTGCATCTCCCTTCTGAAAGATTCGTAATCGGCTATCCACTGGTTACGGATCTTTTCTTTTCTCGCTCTGATCTTTTCAAGGCTCAGACGTCTGTCATCATCAATGAGCTTCTGCATGGTGATATATGCAGCTGTCACATAGAGCGGTATGTACATATATCTGATTATCCAGAGGTATGACACAGCGAACTGTGTTGCTATACAGGTGCAGTCGATAATCATAAGCACCAGTGAAACGGCAATGCAGAATGTACGTATCTTACTGCCTGCTATATCCTTCTTATGCATCGACCCTCACCTCCGAATACTTCAGCTGCTTCGTGGCAAGCGTCCACGGACTGACTTTGAGTGCTCCGGCAATAAGAACGATCTCGCTCTGCTTGAACGTTCCCGGCTCATTCATTCTCAGCCTGAATGTGGCTTCTGCTATACCTGTTTTCTTTGAAATGTCCTTGACCGTGATCTTCTTACGGAACATTTCATAATTGATGTTCGCAACCAGATTTGTTATATAGTCGTTATCCGACTTATGACTTATCATGTCTGCAAGTTTACTCTTTGGCATAAGGATGTTCACCTTTCCTTTCTCTGACGGCGGCTTCATCTGCTGATTCAATGGCCGAAGTAAGCGACATAAACGTTCCGATGAAGAACGACGATCCCGCTCTTACGAGGGAATACATCGTACCGTATGCGGTAACGCGTTTTATTACGCTGTAACGGTCATGTTCATAAACTTTTTCCTGTGATGCATCATACATTTTCTGTTTCTCTCCTCAATTTCCCTGTTTATTCCGGCTTTATTATGCCGAATAATATTACAGAAGCTTTCCGCAAGGCGCATTGCGGAAAAACTTCCATCCCCCTGGAAAGGAGGTGTGTGCTTTCTTTTTCTTCTTTTTTGAAGATCTTGAAGAACAATCTGTGTTCCCGGAATCCAAACAGATACTCAAACTTTTGGACCGTATCACAGATGCAACTATTAAGATTCGCAAAATCGTTTCTGAAAGATCTAACGGCGCAACGAACCGTGATGACCTTAACGTTAATGAACTTCAAGACAGATTAAAGGATATCGTGGCATCAGATGCCAGAATAAAGGAGTCAATTGTGCGTGCTACAACGCGCACAACTGATTCTGAATAATCCTGAAGGAGTCCGTCTGCGCCGGCGGCTCCTTTTGTATGTCACCGGCATAATCGTCGGGAACATCTGATTTTACTAAGTGCCGAAAAATCGTATTTGAAAAGCAAGATAATACGACAATCGAGATTGATGAATTTAAAGATCGATTTAAGGATGCCATGGCATCAGATGCCAGAATAAAGGAGTCAATTGTGCGTGCTACAACGCGCACAACTGATTCTGAATAATCCTGAAGGAGTCCGTCTGCGCCGGCGGCTCCTTTTGTATGTCACCGACATAATCGTCGGGAACATCTGATTTTTAAAATGCGCCCCGGCGTCAAAAAACATTTGTTGTGCGGGCGCCACAACCGCCTCGTCAGGCGGCTCCCTTTTTCCTCTCCCGATTAAAGGAAAGGTCTCATCTGCATTTCCTTTACGGCATTTTCAGCCGCTCTCTGAGCTTCTTTCTCTGTGAGCGTCTGCTCTATTATCACACGAAGCCTCTCAAACCGCTCTGCCGGTTCGTCATTTACTGCGTGACTTATATATGAAGTGTCGAGTACAATGCCCTCGAATGCTTTCGGATCTTTGTCTTCCTTGGCTCTCAGGATCTTAAGAAGATCTCTCTGTGTCATACCGAGTTTCAGAAGTCTGATTTTAAGTTCCAGTCCCATGATATATTCACCTCCGACTGTGTTAACATTGACTTTATACCTCGTTTTATGGTATACTTTGATTAGGATTAACAACTAATTGTTGTTACTATAAATTATTATAATGCAAATATTTGCGTTTGTAAATGCTTTTTAATGCAGTTATTTGAACTTTGTTCAATCTGTTGCATTTATAATTCAAATAGCCGCACAGATTATGCAAATATTCTATTTGGAGGTGCAACAAATGTATGAGATAATAGAAAAACTATGCAACGAACATGGGATTACCATAACTAATCTGTGTAAACAAGTCACTGGCAGTTCCGGAAATTTATCAACATGGAAAAAGGGATATATGCGATCTGATTATCTTAAAAAAGTTGCTGATATTCTCAATGTGTCTGCAGATCAGCTCCTTGACAGAGCTAATCCACAGTACATATCCGGAAATGTTTTTGCAAGCGGCTCAGACAATGTTATCACAAACAACAGCAACAATATTAGCAATCCTTCCGCAATTGAAGATGACGAAGTTTGGGATACTTATTCTAAATTAAGTACGAAAGACAAGCTGGAAATAAAACTTGATATTTTAAATCGAGGTAATAAATGATAGTTATGGGGTAAAGGGGATGATTATTATGAAACTAATAGGCACATTAATCAAATGGCTTTTGTTTCTTTGTTTTTGGCCGATTGCACTTCCTGTTTGGCTTATAAACAGATCAAAGAAGAAAACTTCTTCCAACCCGATTCAAACGAGCAATATTCAGCCAACCGCTATTCCGCAGCAAACAACCGCTCAAACTGTTCCGAATGATATCGATTTAGCCAATTTCACAATAAATATTCAAACTAATCGTGCAGTGATTCCTACTGAGTCAAAAGCTGTTTGCAAAGATTTTAGCTTTATTGACTTTGGAAAGCCTGCCGGCTCAATTGACAGATTTGTGAATTTTTCAGAATTCAAAGTAAGCGGCAAAAATGACAATTCAAAAACTGTTTATCGAACAGTTCAAGCTCTATCTGAACAAGATGCAATACAGAGATGCCTACAAGAAGGACTAAAACAACCGCTCTCTGCAAAATTAATCGCTACACCAGAAGCTACAGAACGGCAAATTGATTATCTTCGGGATATGGATGTTTGCTTTCCGGAAGAGATCAACAAGTACGTTGCGAGTGACATTATTAGTCGAGCTGTTGGCGAAGACAGTATCGAAAGTCCGCAGCCATGGCTGATAAGTTTAGCGAACAATCTTCATATATGCTATACTTCATACATAGGACACGACGGTCTATTTCGCAAGACTGTCATGCATAGTGGAGCAAAGAATAACGCTGCACTATATGCTTATGCAGTTGATCAGAATGTACACGGTCAGTCTTTTGGAAATATGTTTGATGTGCCTTATTACAACAAATACTATTCTTTTGCGGAGTTGATACAATCTGACGCTTCACTTATGAAATCTCTTGCCGGTCGAAACTCTGATGATTTTCTTAATCCGCAAAAGAATACAAATATTTATAAAGCAGCTGTGAAGTTTCTTGTAGATAACCATGCATAGGCTGTCTCCTCCGGATCCAATAACAATATTCAGAACGGAAATAACAATAATATCGCTATTAACAACTGCGATTATGATATAAACGAAAAAAAGCTCATAGAAAAGTTCCGGGAACTTGACTATGAGGAGCAGATTAAGCTTATGGCGGAGGTTATTGACAGGGTGAAGGAGAAGAAGTAAGGGTTGACAAAGAACCAGTGTGTGATTATACTTATGATTCAGATAAGGAGTGATTTTTATGAGTACAAGGGAAATGGCTAATACAATCTATTATTCACTTACTGAAGAACAGCTTAAAAGGTTTATCGCTCTTTTCGGACTTAACATCAACAGCATTGAAGAAGTTGAGCCGGATGATTTTGATAGCGAGCTGATAGCAGATTCAGAAATTGACAATGATGATGTCATGGATCTCGATGATTATGTAAGAAGTTTAGGAATGAACCCAAATGATTTATAAGTACAAGATTCGCAAGAAAGCAAGAAAATTCATTAATAGCCAGGACGTAAATCAGCGACAGCGAATATTAAGAGCGATTTATTTGCTGCCGTTTTTAGGGGACATTGTTAAAATTGCAGGTCATGACAACCTTTATCGGCTTCGTGTCGGTGACTGCAGAATCATATTCTCAATTGATATTATAGAAGAAGAAGAAACCGTAACATTGATTGATGTTTCAGACGCAGGAAACCGCGGACAAATATATAACAAATACTGATGAGTACAAAAGAAATTATAAACGCCGAAAACGGAAATGTTGTTCTCCTTAGTGAAGGTGAATATAACAACATTATGAAAGCTGTAAGGAATGCTGAATATTTAGCCGAAATCGATAAGGCTGCAGCACAGTTTGAAGCCGGAAAAGGTCAGATTCATGATCTCATAGAGGTCGAAGACGATGAATGGGATCCTGATTACACAAAAGCCACTCTCTATGAACGTGAAAGAATAGAGCACGCTGAAAGCAGTGGTTTTATCGCTGATGAAGATATCGACTGGGATCACCTCGAAAAGTATGCTGAGTAGCAGCGATTATGATATAAACGAAAAAAAACTCATCGAGAAGTTCCGGGAACTTGACTACGATGAGCAGATTAAGCTTATGACGGAGGTTATTGACAGGGTGAAGGAGAAGAAAACGGAGTGAGCGGCCATTCGGGTGGATTTTTAAACGCCCAAATTTTATGCTTTATTTAGCATTCGTATTATGCTATAATAGCATTACATAGGAGGAAAACAATGAATAGAGAAGATTATGTCTCATATTTAATGAGCGAAGTTGCAGAGTACAATTCAAGAGTCAGCAACCATGTGCTCAAGCTTTTTCAAAGCTGATGCTAATATTGATATAATAGACGATGAACAGTTATCAATAGAAAAACTATGACGGAATTGATATTACAAAAGAGAATACTTTACACAACAAAATACATAAAATCCTTTCAAAAAGCGACCGTGCTATAGAAATATTTGAAAGCTGGGAATTCAATAAAGATTACAAATATTCTTCAGTCTTTGAATCAGATAAATTCGACGAATTGTGTGAAGCTATCAAAAATAAATCAGAAAATATTATATGTGAACAGGATTCTCTTTATGAATTTTTAAGCAAGGATATAATTCCTGTTATAAGAATTGAAGAAAACAAAATAGTTTTAAAATTTAATTTTAAAACTGATTCATTCAATTACAGTAACGGCAGTGAAGAACTCATTAAGCACACTGTGCTCGTTGTTATTCATAAAACTGAAAAACTGATAGAAATAAGGTTTGATACGATATATTCTCCTTATAGCAGAAACAATAATCATTATTTTGATTTAATAGAATTCATAAAGCATTATATTTCCAGAGAGTATAGTATCGATATATTTCCACTTTCACTGGAGCATATTAAAACAGATCTTTCGAATGAGGATTCAGACATAATAAAAATCACTTGTCAGGAAATGGAACTCATAAACGGAGGTAGAGCAAAACTTGATGCCGGAAAAAATGAAAACTATATGATTCCGATAATCGGAGATCTGAAAGTCATTATTTCCGAACATCAGTCTGAACTTGAAAAGGCTCCTGCGCTTAAGGCTGCGTTAGAAGAATTTATTTACGAAAACGAAGAAATGTCTGATTACACTTCTATAGTAATTACGTGGATCAACCAAATCAAAACGCGTAATATCAGCATAAAAATTGTTTTTAAATACAGAAACAGTGATTACAATCTTATTCAGCATTACAGTAACACTCTTATAGGAACGGAGAGGATGGATCATGTTATCAGCTACATTGGAGAACATAAACACCCTACTGAACAGCAAGACTCAACTTCCTGATTCAACAATCATCACGATTTTGGATTTACTTAAACATTACAAAGTCGGAAACTGGTTGTATCCAGGCGTATTCATAAGAAAAACAGGTTTGTCTAACAAAGAAGTTTTCTTAATTCTTGAACTTCTGAGAAATGAAAACATACTAAAACAATATTACGAGCTTTACTGTCCTGAATGTCAGAAAACAACCGGAGATGTATTTGAGGTTTTTAATCAGATTCCGGATACATTTGAATGTTCTGAATGCTGTCATGATTTTGACGGTCCGCAAAATTCATATATAATCTACAAGGTGATATCAGAATGACGGATGCATCAGGACTTTCAACAAGTCAGCTAATTTCAGAACTTGAAAGTAGGTTATCATATAATTTACTATGCAAATTCACTTCAGAACAGCTCGAAGACTACAAAGCAAAATTTGAATATTTTAAAAAGACTAACAGCAATAAAACTTACTCTACTGCTGCAAAAGGCAAAGCTCTTGAATCGTTAGTCACTTCGCTTTTGTCTTCATCAGGAGGATTGTTCAATGTAATTGAAAATCTGCACTCAAGTACTAATGAAATTGATCAGCTGGTGTCTTTAAAAAAAGAAAAACAGTTTCTCACTGATATAAAAAAAGATGAACCTGTTAGCACATTTAAGAAATATGAGCGTTTTATTTGCGAATGCAAAAATTATGGAAAATCGGTCGGAGTAACATACGTCGGAAAATTAATAGGGCTAATGACCACGCATAACGTAAAATTCGCCATTTTGTTTTCTTATCACGGTATAACAGGCAAAGCGGGATCGTGGAAAGATTCAGAAGGATTAATAAAGAAATACTATCTTTCAAGAGAAAACGAATCCGACAGGCCATGCATAATCGACTTTAATTGCAAAGATTTCGAGCATATCTTAAACGGAGGTAATTTTCTTGAAATTATCGACAATAAAATCGATGCTTTACGCTTTGATACAGATTACAGAAATTTTCTTAAGAAAAAATAAAAAAGAAGAGCACCAGTGAAATGATGCTCTTCTTTTCATAGGATTTCCGTAAAAGGAGTTCTTTGAAGAAAAATAGCGTGCCGGTTCCGGGCTAACGGAAAACCGGCACTGTGAACGAGTATCGCTACCCGAACCTCTACAGGCTTAGTATAGCATACTCGTTCCTGACTTGTCAAGAAAGGAATGATGTTATGGCTAAGGCTAAAAAGCTCCCGTCAGGTTCCTGGAGAGTGCAGGTGTACGCCGGCAAGGACCAGAACGGAAAGAAGATCATGAAGTCCTTTACTGCGGACACGAAGAAAGAAGCGGAATTCCTTGCCGCTCAGTTCGCTGCTACGAATAAGGAGCCAGCTGCTGAAATGACTGTTGGCAAGGCGATAGACAAGTATATCGAGAGCAAGAGTAACATTCTCTCTCCTACTACCATTTCAGGCTACAAGGAAATCAGGCGAAACAAGTTTCAGCAGCTCATGGATATACAGCTTGGAAAGCTAACCAGAACAGCCGTACAGGCCGCTGTCAATGTTGAAGCAGAAAGATTATCCCCTAAGTCAGTACAGAACGCTTACGGGCTTCTGAGAGCCGCTCTTGACATATATGCTCCTGACCTGAATGTGAAGGTCACTCTTCCGAAGAAGATAAAACAGATCCGCTCCATGCCGGAACCTGAAAAGATCATTGAGATCATAAAGGGAACCGAGATCGAGCTGCCGTGTCTTCTCTCCATCTGGCTTTCGCTTCGTATGTCAGAGATCAGAGGACTTAAGAAGTCAGACGCACAGAACGGAAAACTTATCGTGAGAAAGTCGATCGTCACCGTGAACGGCAAACACATCGAGAAGAAAATGACAAAGACCTATGATTCCACACGAGTGGAAGACATACCGGAATACATTCAGAACCTTATCGACGCTCTTGATCCTGAACAGGAATACCTCACCACGCTGTCCGGTCAGGCAATCTACAAGAGATTTATCAGACTGCAGGAGAAGAACGGCATAGACCCGCCTATCAGATTCCACGACCTGCGCCATCTGAACGCTTCTGTCATGGTAAAGCTTCACATTCCGGACAAGTACGCAATGGAACGCGGCGGCTGGAGCACGACTTCTACTCTCAGAAATGTTTATCAGCACACTTTCAGTGAAGAACGTGAAGCGGTCAACAGAAAAATCAACGAATACTTTGAAGGTATCATTCACGCCGGTGAGTGATTTTTTAAGAATAAGTCGTGTGAAATTTCGTGTGAACTTTTTTCTTAAAATACTGTTTTTTTCAGGGTATTTTTTAGGAATTTATTAAATAATTTACGTTGTCAGAGTAAAAGAAAATCCCGCAATTACGTCAGTTGACGCTTTTGCGGGATTTTTCGAGTTATGGAGGCGGCGGGAATTGAACCCGCGTCCGAAAAACTATTCATATAACCTTCTACGAGTGTAGTTTGTCTTTTAAATTCCCGTGATCAGCCGCGGACAGACACGCTGGAGAACACGGTAGCCTTTAGGTACAGCCGAAATGCAAAGGCCATCATAACGGTCGTTCACCACTAAGTCAACGCTCTGAATAAGTCGTGGTAGTCTTAAGCAGAACGGTCAGGGAGCTTACGCTGCCTGGAGTTCGCCGTAGTTACGGCTAACTGTAATACTATTTCTAGCGTTTAATTTTAATTGGATGCCTTATTTAAGAGGTTGCCCATCCTCTACTCGCTTATTATACTGCAAGATCCCCGTCGAAACCTTTACGCCCCCGTATTAATAATTATTACGGGACTTCATCGTGCGGTCTATATCTCGCTTTGCATCACGCTCTGCAGCTGCATCACGCTTGTCATAAAGCTTTTTACCCTTGCAGAGACCGACCTGAACTTTTACGTTCGAGCCTTTGAAGTAGATAGAGATCGGAACAAGTGTAAGTCCGTCACACTTGATCTTTCCGAAGAGCTTTTCAATTTCCTTCTTATGAAGAAGAAGTTTTCTTACTCTCATCGGATCACGGTTGAATATGTTGCCTTTTTCATAAGGAGAAATGTGCATACCCTTAATGAACATCTCGCCGTCGTCAATGGAACACCAGCTGTCCTTAAGGTTTACTCCGCCCTGACGCAATGATTTGACTTCAGTACCGACAAGTTCAATACCTGCTTCGTAGCTTTCAAGTATGAAGTAATCATGTCTTGCTTTTCTGTTTTCCGATATAGTCTTGAACTTCGTTCTGTCGATCATTGTATCACTTCCTTCTGAATAGACTATGACTATTATACTTCAAATCTATTAAACTGTCAATGACAATTTGATTACAAAACAAAAAGGCAGTTAAAACACAGACTGGCATAAACATCTATCGTATTTACACAGTCAGATCATATTGATTTCTTTATTTTATCGCATAGTATCCGCTCTGCAGATATGAGAGCCAGAATATTTCCGATACAGCAAAGCCTGTTTTTCTCAGTAGTTCAAGATGATCAGATACTGTAACAGGATAATATTCAGTATTGTATCTTGCAGTATGATGAGCAGCTTCTTCAGGAGTCCTGCCGGCATTAAGACCGAAGTTTTCTATCCTTTTTAAAACCAGATCCCTGCCTGTTTCAGTAAACGGAGCCGTGTTTTCAAAACAGATAAACATGCCGCCCGGTTTAAGCGCACGGAAACAGTTTTTTACAGCTGTTTCTCTCTGGCTGCGGTCAAAATAATGATGACACTGTATGGCTGTTACCACATCAAATCTGTTTTCGAAATTAAGTTCTTCTGATCCGCACATACAGAATTCTGCGTTCTTTCCTGCAAGCTTTTCCCGTGCGCCTTCGAGCATTTTCTCCGAGGGATCACATAATACAAGTTCCAAAAGGTTTAATGTTTCCGATGCCTGCAGTCCCATTCTTCCGGTACCGCATCCGGTATCAAGAAGTGAAATGCTCCGGTCGCCGAAATACGTCCTGATAAGGTCCGTTATCTGATCATAGATCTCATCATAAAACGGTATGACTTTTCTTATTTTGTTATCATAAATCTCTGCACAGAATGCACTTTTGTTATCCATCTCTTACCTTTCCGTCAATTTCGTCTGATCTCTTATCTATATCATAGCGCAACCACCCGAAAATTGCAACAGCGTTCAAATTCTCCTTCTAAAAAACGTACAAATTTTTCATCCGTACTACTTGACAAAGCATAGTAGTTGTGTTACAATATCATCAAACCTACTTTGCATTACAAAGTAGATGATCCGGATCAAAATCTATATATAAAAACAAAGGAGCAACAACATGAAAACAAAAGCTAAAAAGGTCGTCACAGGGATAGTCGTAACATTACTGATCTTACTTGCAGGTGCGGCTGTCTGGTATTTTCAGTTCACAAAGAATGGTTACATCCTAACCGTGCCATACCGCAGTTATTTTGAACAAATAGCAGAAAACGTGTATGTAAACAAGGACAACGCTATGAGTAAGGATGAAATACTGAACCTGATCCATGAAGCTGAAGACCGTGACAGAGATTTCTACGGAGAACTGACATATGCTAGTGATACAACTATCATCCTGAATGATAATGAAAAAATTCAGCCGAAGCTCGGTGGAGGCAAGGATACCTACACATTTTTATTCCCGAAAAAACATGATTATACTTGTTTGTCAAACGAATACTTTAACCTGGATATCGTTGCTCATGAAATAACTCATACAGAATTACATGCAAGACTGACTAAAGAAGCAAGGTCGGCTATACCGATATGGTTTGACGAAGGGCTTGCAACACAGAACGACTACCGCGAGCGCTACAGTCTTGAAAGCTGGATTGAAAAAACTGATAACGGTAAAAAACGTTCCCGCTCTTGAAGATATCGATGAGCCAGGAGAATTCCATTGCGAAGAAGAAAGTGAAAGACAGTTCCACTATGTTATTGCAAAGCACGAAGTCGGATTATGGATGGAAGCTCATCACAGAGAAGGTCTGATGGATCTTATCGACAGACTGAATAAAGGAGAAGACTTTAACAACGTTTACGGCATATAAAATTATCTGCGGATAGCCTCCGCAAATTTCTGAAATTTCTTCATTTACTAAAACATTTCAAATACAAAACAAATCAGGTTCAGTACACATATACATGTAGACTGAACCTGATTTTTCTAAATTTTGCTTATAACTTTAACGTCCGTCAGAAGCTGCACCGTCTGGTCCGAGGACTTTTTCATAGCGTATTTCACCGCTGCTCTTTGCATAAAGAACATTTTCATTTTTAGAATCGCCGAACTTTAAGCTAATGAGTGATTCATTATTATCTTTAATTAAATGATAATATTCCGAATCCTTCACAATATTACCGGTTGCCTCTACATTTCCGTCAGCGTAGTAAGCGGTAAACTTTCCGTTTGCAGAAATATTGATATATGAACTGCTTGTATCACCGTCTTTATACCATACGCCTGCAATATCTGATCGGTCTACCTCAGGAGCTCCTGTGTTCGTCCGTTTTTCAACTGGATAAACAGGATCTGAAAGTTCAAGTGAACCGTCTTTGCCGCTCTGTGCCAGCATATAGATATGTTTAATACCGTATTTATCAATAAATGAAATAGCGGTGTTAGGCATGTCACCAGGATAGCTGATACCGGCAGCCAGCGACTGACCTTTCTTAAGTTCCTTACATGTACAGATCGGTTTAACAGTCCATTTGTTTTCGCCCATCTGAGCATCATATACAGTCAGATATGTAATATCATCTGAAGCTGTAAGCACAGTATTCGTTTTAGGTTCACTGAAAAGATTATATGCTTTGTAATCTTTAAGGTCTTCGGTAAAATATGAAGCTGTTACCGGATTGTTTTTTCTGAAAGATTTGAGCGGAGTAAATTCTATATTCTGCTTACTTGCAAGAAGTTCTTTATGCTCTGCATCAAGATCAAAATTCTCAATTACAGTTGACTTGCTTTTGTCTGGTTCGCCGGTAGTATTAGTATAGAACACTACCTTGTCTCCTTCAAGTTCTGAGAATACATATGAAACAACCTTGTGATCACAAGAAGCTTTTTCAAGCTGGAATTTTTCTGTAACAGTATTTGCTGCACCGCTAGATCCTATATGCCCTATTGTATTAGAAGAAATAAGGAAATTCTGATTTCTTGCCCAGGATTCAAATACAGCAATGAGATCTCCGTTTAAAACATCATAGGAATAAACTACACCAAGTTCAGTACCGGTCATCTTGTCTTTGTCAGTAATTTCACCCATGATAAGTTCCGGAACTCCGTCTTCATTAAGATCCTTAAATGTATAACCGGTCGTTTCAAATGCTGCTTTCGGATCCTGGCTGACTCTCTCTCCATACCAGCAAGCTCCGAATCCAGCTTCAACATAGCCGTCCTGTTTAGCTAAAGTATCATAATAAAAATTAATTATCTCATTATATGGTTCTACCCATGGATTCGGATACGATACTGAAAGATCATCTTCTGCAACTGGTGTTGGATTTGTAGTCGGTGCTGGTGTTGTAGTTGCAGGAGTAGTCACCTTCGGTATTTCCGTTACGGCAGGTGTTGTCTGTGTAGTACCGCTAAATTCGCCGATAAGCGCATTCTTGACCACGTTAAGGTCCATTACATTAACTACTCCGTCTCCGTTTACATCACAGTTGTATACCGAATGAGCATCGATCGCTCCGCCAAAAGCATTTGTCATCGTAAATACAAATGCTGCTGACAATAATGATGATACGGCTGCTGTTACTGCTGTTTTTTTCATTTCAAATTCCCCCTGTTTTCTGCAATTACTTTTTGCAGTTATATAGTAAACGAAAATATATTTTCGTTTACTATTAGCCGATATGCAGGGAGCAAACGTAGTTTGCGGATCTGCAAGGCAATATAAATGAATGAATTAATTATAGTGAACGTATAAATCATTTATACGTTCACTATAATTATATTTTAGCACATAACAGAAAGTTTTGCATCGTACAAAAGGGAACTTTGGATATATAAATGTTTGCAGCTATTATAGTCGTAAATATATGTTTTGCACAATTAATTTAATATCAGGTAAAAATAAACGGCTCACTTAATATGAGCCGTAACGTTATTGATTTAATTTCACACCATTACTCATTTTGCAGTGAACTCCATCGTTTCATCTCGTTTTCTCCTTTTCGCCTCCCTTAAAATGGTGGTGCCTTCGGCACAATTATAAATCTTCTGTATCACACAAAATCTTTTATGCGAACATTATACCATATGCATTCTTTATTATCAAGATGAAAATTTCCTTAAATATTATAAACATTGATATTTCACAAAAAGTATGGTAAAATATTAGAGAATAATGAACAAAGGAGGTCGGTCAGAAAATGTATTTGTTAATGAATAAAAACACAGTCGTTGCGTCTTTTGAGAAGAAGCCAGCTACTGCTTTTTCTGATGAAACACTTTTCGTTAAAGTGGATCAGACCGGCATTCTTCCTTTGGGTTTCGATGACATCAATACATGGCTCGATAGTCGTAAGTCCTCTAAACATAATGCGCACCTGCAGAAGATTATGCGTCAGATGGGCTGTGACGATAATGAAGGCTTTATCAGAACAACGCACGCAGCAACGATCAACGACACGTTCTGGATAAAAACTGAAAATGAAAGCCTTACGTGGGAACAGATTTCACTTTACAGCAATCAGTTCACAGAAACTATCTCCCGTCTTGCGTTCGAAGGTGTCGGTTTATACGTTGCTGATTTTTCATCCACATCACCGGAGCTTGCCTGCGAAGGATCATTCCGTAAGTGCTTCCGTAAAGAAGATCAGCCAGGATTTTTCGGTTCTGATATTTTTATTTACAAACGAGGTAACGAATACGGAGCTGGTCTGGAACCTTACTGTGAAATGCTGGCATCTGAGATTGCGGCTATTATCAGTCCGGAAAACTATGTTCCTTATCATACAGTTCTGCTTCATGATAAGCTCGCATCGAAATGCAATCTTTTCACAAACGAAAAATATGGGTACGCTTCATTTTCGAAACTAATGAAAGCTAAAAGCCTTCAGGATGTTTTCGATTATTTTGAAAACATAGGCGCATCACAGGAATTCCGTGAGATGCTTGTAGTTGACTCTCTTTGCTTCAATCAGGACAGACATGCTGGAAACTACGGCGTTCTTTTTGACAACGACACACTGAATATCACCGGAATGGCTCCAGTGTTCGATCTCAATCTTTCCATGCTGCCGTATGTTTCGATGACTGACTTTGACAACATCGGAGATAAACTTTTCGAATATGCCCCTGTTCTCGGTGATGACTTCACAAGAATAGGTCAGATGGCGATGAACGATAAACTTCGCGACCGTGTTAAAACTATCCGCGATTTTTCGTTTTCATTCCGTGGTGATAATACTTTTACTCCTGAACGTGTCAACGCTATTGAAACAATTATCCATAAACAGGCTGATGCGCTTCTTTATAATGAAGTTCTACGTACCAGAGATGTATTCTTCTCGCAGAACGCTGTCGAAGAAGATATCTATAAAGGCGAAGTTAAACAAGCTGTTAAACGTTTTAATATGTTCACAGACGCAATTGACAACATGGAACTTGGCGATAATGTATTCAAAAGCGAATGCGTTTCATCAGATACTGTTCAGCTTATTTTCGAAATAAATTCCTTCGAACTGACAGTAGATTTTCTGAAAAGAAAAATTCAGATTACTGATGATCGTCTGAAAGCTATTGAACCAGATGAATTACCACCAGTCGTAGGCGAACTATATGATAAACTAAACAATCTTTTTATAAACATAAATCGATACTAATAAAAATGCACCCACCGGGTGCATTTTTTTATTATAGCACGCCGAAGGCGTACATTTTCAAATGGTGGTGCCTTCGGCACAATTCTTACTCTATCCAAATGTTACTATTCACGGCCTAATTTTCCCAGCACAAAAGAAAACAACACCACTGGACCGGTTTTATTACCGGCCTGATGATGCTGTATTTTATATTATTCACATTCAGCAATTATTTCTTCGACAGTATATGGGTTACTATCACATAATCTTGTTAATGCATCATATTCGTTGATTCCATTTCTTCGGCATGTTTCAATGTATGTACGAATCATTGCATAGTTATTTGCTGTTTTTGAAGATGAGAACTGACCTGACACCTTCATTTTTGTTTTCGTCACACGTAGTGTCGATCGTCTCACGCTCAAACTCTGCGAAGTTCAGCAGATTGTTCCTCATCATACACCCCTCTTTTGTCTCCGTATTGAACGGCTCGGATAGGGAGTAGACGGTCACACCGTGGTGGTCAAGCTCGTTTGTGATATTCAAGTATTCCCTCATGTTCTGCGCCTGTGAATATCGTCTTATTCCTTATCCATCAGAAGAACACAGCAGAGCATGATACACGGAAACATAATACCGCATAAGATACCCCTGTGCAGATCGCTCCCAAATAAGGCAGACGCTTTTCCTGCGATCGTCGGACCGGCACCGCACCCAAGATCGCCTGCAAGCGCCAATAATGCAAACATCAGCGTTCCACCGTTTCTGAGCCTTGCGGCTGAGAGACTGAAAGTTCCCGGCCAGAATATCCCGACTGAAAATCCGCACAGCATACAGCCGATCAGTCCGGCTGACGGAGCTTTTGTCAGCCCGATCAGCAGATAGCTCATCACGCATAAAACAGACGATGCGAGCATTACGTTTTGCAGCGGTATCTTCTCACCAAACTTACTGAACAACGCTCTTGCACTGCCCATACATATTGCAAATCCCATTGTTCCTATCAGGTCTCCTGCGGATTTCGAGATTTGCAGTCCCGACTCGGCAAATGCAGATGCCCACTGGCTTACCGTCAGCTCACTAGCCCCTGCACAAAGCATCATCAGGCAGAAAAATAGAAATCCGGGTGTTTTTATCAATTCCGCTAATCCCGATTCTTGTCTTCTTGTTTCGGAAAGTGCAGCAATTGGGACTTTCAGAAAAAGAATAAAATTCAATATCGGAACGATCGACCATAATGCGGCAAGTATACGCCAATGCTCTATTCCCGCGATAGCAAAAAATACAGTTGATAACAGCACAGTAGCCGCCTGTCCCCAGCAGTAGAAGGAGTGGAGCAAGGACATCGCAGTTTCCTTGTTGTCTGTCGGACAAGCCTCAACGATGGGGCTTACAAGCACCTCCATAAGCCCTCCTCCCACAGCATACAGTGCTATGCAGATGACAAGTCCGGCGAAGGGTGACGGGAGCTTGTCGGGCAGGATCGTCATCAGCAGGAATCCCGATGAAGACAGGATATGTGAAAGCTGCATGGATACCCGATACCCGATCTTGTCCACAAAGGCAGGAGCGACCGCATCCACAGTCAGCTGAACGGCAAAATTGATCGTTATGAGCCATGTGATCTGTGCCAATGGGATACCGAATTCCGACCGAAACCGCAGAAACAGCATCGGCACAAAGTTATTGACGATTGCCTGAATTATATAGCCGATGAAACAGGCAGTCAGTGTTGTCTTATAGGATATATTCTTAATGCTCCTCACCTCAAAACGATTTATCAAGCAATTCCAGCCCGTAGGTCTTGACATCACCGTTCACAGCATCAAATATCCACTCACCAACACTTCTGTCATTGCCGAGCTTGTCAAACACATTCGCAGATATGATCGTATGCTGGGTATTATGGGTTTCTGCATCTTCTCCGCAGCTCCAGATATAAATACCCACATCGGAGATATTCGTCTGCAAGCCGTTCACCATTTCTTTCAGATCACGCTGGAAGTGATCGCCAAGCTCTTGGGTCTTATCCATTTTTCCGCTGTCGATATAGGACTGATACTGCATCAGGGTATCATCACGGCAGGAGCAGTCAAAGAGTATTTTCACGCTGTCACCGCGCTTTTCGTGGAGTGCGGTCAGACTGTCGAGAACAAGGTTATTTGTGGTCAGTCTGTCTGATATTTCAGCCGGAGCCTTCCATAGCTCCACAGCCGTTTCGTGCCAGCCGTCATAAAGCAGGAGCGAGCTGTCAACACAGACAGTTACATTTTCAGCACTCGGAAAACGGTCGATCACATCGTCAGCCAACAAGGATGTCGCAAATCCGCCTGCCGAAAAGCCTGTTACAAGCAGCGTGTCAGGCTCTCCGATATACTGCCTGACCTGTTCCACATAAGCGGAGTAATTGCTGTATCCTGTGTGATACACAGTCTTTTTGCCTTCATAAGTTCCCGTGCCTGCGTGAAAATCGCCTGTCGCATAGGGAATCACGATAAAGCTCCAGTCCTTGAACGGATTCTCCTCCGCCGTGCTGCCGATACCGCCCTGTGCGACAAAGTCCTGCGCCGTCATATTGGTCGCATAGAACTCTTTGCCACTCTCGGAAGTCTCAGGGGTAATGCTCACACCGCCGCCGAAGAAATACACGACCACCTTGTTTTCCGTACCCTTGCGGAATATGCCGTGCCATTCACTGCCGTCCGAGGACTTTGCACCGTCCACTTCAACCTCATACCACTTGCCGATCACAGGTTCACCTTTGAGTTTCGGGAATGTTTTGAGAAATGTCAGCTTCAGAAGAATAAAAATGCCTATTGCGATCACTAAAATGATAATGCCGATGATGATAAGTACCTTTTTCAGTCTGCTTTTCGGTTTTGTGTTTTCCATGACAACTCCTCCTCAATCTCACGGCTTGACAAGCCTGCTTTTCTATGATACTATAATATCATAAAACGGCTGCAAAGTCAATAAGATCGGGAAAATGATACTATTTAGCGAAAAAGTATCATCAGGCAGAAAGGAAGAACGGAAAATGTCAGAATATGTGACCTCAGCCTACGGTGAAGCGCTGTTCAAGCTGATGAAAAAGAAGAACATCGAAAAGATCACCGTGGACGAGCTTTGCGAGGAAGGCGGCATCGGCAGAGCAACCTATTTTCGCAATTTCAAATCAAAGGACGAGATCATCGCCGCCTACATCATCATGAAGTGGCGTGAATATGAGCGTGAACACAGGCTCAAAGAGCATCAGTTGGGTGACAGCTACCGTGTCAGACGATATTTTGATTTCTGCTATTCACTGCGGAAAAAGAATGATCTCATCATCGGACAGGGACATCACGGAGCGATCCTGTCAGCTTATGAGGTCATCATGACCGACAGCGACAAGGAGCAGACCTCGGACACCTACGAAAACTACTACCTTGCCTACGGGCTTTTCGGTATCTTTATGAAGTGGGCAAAAGGCGGTTATGCCGAATCGGTGCAGGAGATGACACAGATCGTGGTGGAAAGGATATTTGCAGGGAATATGGAATAAATGAAGCCCTGAGAAATGCTTATCGGTAAGCAGATCTCAGGGCTTTGCTATTACACATAGAATAACTATTGCAAACCGACACACGCACGATCGAGTTAATACCAATCATGTTTTTCATCACGGTTCAGTGATTCAATCTGCTGCATTTCGTCATCGGTCAGTTCAAAACCGAGATACTGATTTGTGGAAGAAACTCCTCCAGCTCCTCGATATACCATATACCACAAGTGCATTGTTACCGCCATTTCCGGTTGTCTGCTTAGATTGAAGAAGCTGACTTTTCATCAGACACAGGTCCAATACTGTCCACGCACCGTCACCATCGAGATCATAAGGCTTGCGCTAAGTTGCACCGTCCAAACATAACCCAAATAATCGTTGATAAGGTGTTGCTTACAGCACGCCGAAGAACATATCACTCAAGAATTATAGTAAACGGTCCGTCATTTATCATGTTTACCTTCATATCTGCCCCGAAAATACCCGTTTTCACTACCGGGACCTTTTTTCTGCACAGGTCGATAAAATATTCATAAAGAGCCTCAGCTTCATCCGGCTTTGCGGCACTTGTGAAATTAGGTCTGTTTCCTTTGCGGCAGTCTGCGTAAAGCGTGAACTGTGAAACTATCAGAAGTTCGCCGCCAACATTTTCAAGTGAAAGATTGATCTTGTCATTTTCATCTGAAAATATCCTTAAGTTTATCATCTTGTTCGCAAGCCGCTCAGCATCTTCCTTCACATCGCCCTCACCAGCTCCGAAAAATACAAGATAACCTTTTCCTATACTGCTGACAAGCTCTCCGTCAACAGTAACACCAGCTTCACTGACTCTCTGTATAACAAGTTTCATGAGTATACTCCTTTACGTTTACAAATTATAATTCCATTATATCATCTGCAGAATAAATTGTCAATTACTGTAAATACGCAATCATTTGCTGTGATCTATAGTCTTAGGCTATTACGGCTCTTAATTAAAAACAATAACCGTTTTCACCGATAACGGGTAAAAGATAACTTATCGCCCTTGAATTGTGTGCAAAAAAATGTTAAAATTAATATTATTGATTTTACAGGAGAAAACAACATGGATAAGATTAAAATGTTCGCTTACAATTACCGCGATTTTGATGAAAAACAGTACTTTGATCAGTTTGCCGATGAGTTCGGTATAGAACTTAAACACGTTCCTTTCTCACCTACACCTGACAACGTTGAACTCGCAGCAGGCTGTCAGTGTCTTAATATAATCACGACACCTCTGACCGCTGAGATGCTCGAAAAATACTACGCGCTTGGCATTCGCTACATTGTAACAAGAACCATCGGCTACGATCACATTGACCTTGAAGCCTGCAGAAGACTCGGAATTACAGTAGCAAACACACCTTATGGTCCTGAAGGCGTTGCAGAGTTCACTCTCATGCTCATGCTCATGACTCTCAGAAAAACCAAATCGATAGAACACCGTTTCTACGGACAGGACTACACACTCAAAGGTCTTCTCGGAAAACAGCTTTCCGGCCTTACAGTCGGCATAATCGGTGCAGGGAGCATAGGTTCTTCCCTCATCGGTCTTCTTGAAGGATTCAAGTGCAAAGTTCTTGTTTACAGTCCGAGAAAAAACAAGGAACTTCCTGCATATGCTGAATACACGGAACTTGATGACCTTTTAAAGAATTCAGATATCATTTCACTTCACGCCCCTTCAAACGAAAGCACATTCCACATGCTCGGCAAAGATGAATTTGCAAAGATGAAAGACGGTGTTGTTATCGTAAACACTGCCCGCGGTGCACTTATCGACACTGAGGCTGCCATCGACGCACTCGAAAGCGGAAAGATCGGTGGAATGGGACTTGACGTTATCGAAGACGAATTCGATCTTGTTTACTACGACAGACGCGAGGAGATACTCCACAAGAAGCCGCTCTACCTTCTCAGAAGCTATCCGAACGTTACAATGACACACCACATGGCCTTCTACACTGAACAGACCATACTCACAATGGTACGTGACTCCCTCCGCGGTGCAAGATGCCATTTCGACGGTAAGGAAAATCCGTGGAAGGTTTGCTGACAGTGGCTTTTTAATAGGTAAATCGATTTTATCGCTTTTATCGATTTTTTAAAGCGATTCTGAAACGATAATTAACGAAACGGCAGCGTAACCGCAATAGTTATGCTGCCGTTTTTCAATTCGCCGAAGATGCACATTCATCGGAGTTGCTTAATTTCAATATCACTCAATGATATTTCCGTCGCTTCCATACATAGTAAATCCACTGTTTTTAATTTCGTTTATTATATCTGCTGCTGATTTGAATTCTACAGCATCATCGTCAAACCTGTAATTAGTTGTTTTGTATGAAAAAGTAATGTTTCCTTCTCTGTCACGCTCTTCATAAGAAAGGATCACACCTGTTGCTGCGTCAGCTTCTGCAGTGTAAGTGCGTTCACGATAAACGCCTTCATAATTGTTATCGCCTTTCTGAACACCGCTTACCAATACTATCTTCCTGCCGTTTTCTATTCTTTCTCCTGTTATTTTCCAGTTTTCCGGATTATATACATCTAATTCCCTACCACCAGGTAATAAAAATACCTTATCGGAATTATTATCTTTTACCCAGCAATTTTTTTTCGGAGTTTCAAGGAATATAAATCCACCGTTTGAGTAATCTGTTTCTGCCAATTCTTCTTTAGCATCATAGTACAGATTGTCCTTTATTGCTATGAGAGACTTGCTGATGCACTTACCGTTTACATATTGCTCGGATGTTCTTGAAGCAGAACCACCGACTTCATCAAGATAGAACTTTCCTGTAACAGTCGAAGGCTCTGAATAAAATTCGCCTCCCTCGTTTATAAGAACAGTATAGTCCGCAGAGAACTTATCAAAATAATTCACACAATTATTATCCTTAGCCTTTTCGATAAGATCCTCTTTGCTAACCTTTTCAGTTAATTCCTCCGTGGTCACGCTGACCTTATTCTGCTCTTCTGTCACTTGCTGCACGGTAGTAACTTCTGTATCTTCGACAGCCGAAGTCCCTTCTGCAGTAACGTAAACAACTTCGGTCACGGTGGACTTATCATGTTCTTCTGTCCCCGGTTTTGTGACCTGAACTTCTGTATTTACAGCTGTTACAGTCTCCGGTACCGTAACAGCTACCTGTGTTTCTGGATACGTTTCCGGCTCTGGAGTCTTCGGCAGCTTATTATTCATATATGCTCCCCCGCCTACAAGTCCTGTCATAAGTGCCACTGTTGCAGCTATGTTTATAAATCTCGTCATGTTGATTTTCCTCCTGTTATCTTCAGAGCCCCTCACACTATATGTGTATTCGGACTGACTTATATTTGCTCTGAGCTGTGCCTTTGCAAATATCTCGTTCTTCTTTGCTTCATCTGTCATTAATTTCTCCACAGAAGCCTTATCCGCTTTGCGAAGAGTTTCTATTATTTTCTTATTATTATTCATATGTACTCTCCTTTACAAAGTTATACCGTCGGCTTCAAGGAGCTTTTTAAGCCTCTTCATTGCTCTTGTGCAGCGCATTCTGACAGCAACTGCATTAAGTCCTACCATTTCGGCTATATCCTTTGAGCTTTTATCGTAGTAGTATTTCTGAATAATTATTATTGAATCGGGAGGCCCGAGCTCGGAGACCTTTTTAAGCAGCAGTTCAGATGTTTCTGATCTGTCGTTCTTTTCTTCGATATCCTCATCATCTGCGATCTCTGCCATATTCTCATCATCTGCAGATACGTTTCTGCCCGTCTTTATCACGAGCGAACGCTGCATGCTTATTGCGGCATTTCGTGCAGTCGTCCCGATGTACGACTTTAATGAGCAGTTTTCGTCGGGAACAAGTTTCATCATAACCGATGCAAATACATCTATGACACATTCCTCCGCATCATCTGCACTGCCGGATCCGGTTAGTATCCTGTTCACTATGGCATATACATAGCTGTAATATTTATTAAAAAGTTCCCGATGTCCCTCCGGCGGATTTTCCCGCATCAGACTCAGTATTTCATTATCAGTCATACGCTTCCTCCCTTTTTTGAAGTTCAGATCTGTCCTTCACTTATATAAACGCATAGTAATCTTAATGTGTAACACTTTTTTCGAAAATTTTTAAAAATATTTTTTTTGAGTGGTACACCAAATTAAACGGCAGCATAAACCGCAATGGTTATGCTGCCGTTTTTAAGTTCACCTTAGATGCTCCAGGGCATCTTTCATTACAGATCTATTTTCAGAACTACCGGACAGTGGTCGCTTCCCAGTACTTCCGAGTGTATTTCAGAAGCTTCGACTTTCTCCATCAGTCTTTCAGAGACGATGAAATAGTCGATACGCCACCCTGCGTTGTTGGCTCTGGCGTTGAAGCGGTATGACCACCATGAGTAAACTCCTGTAAGATCAGGATTGAGCCTTCTGAATGTGTCGGCAAAACCTGCACCAAGAAGTTCAGTCATCTTGCCGCGTTCCTCGTCTGAGAATCCGGCGTTGCCGACATTTGCCTTTGCATTTTTAAGATCTATCTCATTATGAGCAACGTTTAAGTCACCGCAGTAAACAACAGGCTTTTTACTGTCGAGTTCCTTAAGATACGCTCTCATTGCATCTTCAAATTCCATACGGTAATCTATCCTCTTAAGTCCCGGCTGTGCATTCGGAACGTAGCAGCAGACAAAGTAGAAATTCTCGTACTCGCAGGTGATTACTCTTCCCTCGTCAGTGTGCTCACCGTTTATGCCGTAGGTAACATTCAGCGGTTCCTTTTTAGTAAACACCGCTGTTCCTGAATAACCCTTCTTCTGAGCACTGTGATAGTAGGAATGATATCCTTCAGGATCAAAATCAGCCTGTCCCGGCTGCATCTTTGTTTCCTGTAAACAGAAAATATCTGCATCTTCCGATTTAAAATAATCTTCAAAGCCTTTTCCAAGGCAGGCTCTGAAGCCGTTTACGTTCCATGATATAAATTTCATCAGTTTTCCTCTTTTCTGTCTGTTTCCTCACGGGCAATGGCATTTACCGCTGCAAAAGCCTGTCTTATATTTGAAACTCCGATTATTCTTGTTTTATAAGTTCCGGGATTTATCTCCTTCATTGAGTGCTTCGGAAGGATGACAACGTCAAATCCCATTCTTTCTGCTTCGCGGATACGGTTAGGCACGTGCGAGATAGAACGTATCTCGCCGCCAAGACCTATTTCACCGAAAGCAATGACCTTTTCGCTCACCGGCTTGTCAAACAGGCTCGACTGCAGTGCCAGAGCAACTGACAGATCACCTGCAGGTTCATCCAGCTTGAATCCGCCTACAACGTTTACGTAAATGTCCATTGTTCCGAAAAACAGTCCCGCTCTTTTTTCCAGTACGGCAACGATCATTGCCATTCTGTTGTAGTCAAATCCGGTGCATACCCTTCGCGGCGAAGCAAAGCCTGACTTGGTCGCAAGCACCTGTACCTCGGCAAGAATAGGACGCGAGCCTTCCATTATACATGCAACGCAGGTACCCGAAACATCGACCGGTCTGCCTGCCAGAAGCATTTCAGACGGATTTTCCACCTGTCTCAGACCAATATCCATCATTTCGAAAACACCGATCTCGTTGGTGGAGCCGAAACGGTTCTTAACCGCACGGAGAATACGGTAGCTTAAGTTTCGCTCACCCTCAAAGTACAGAACCGCATCAACAATATGCTCCATTACCTTCGGACCTGCTATGGCGCCGTCCTTGTTTACGTGGCCGACAATGAGTATAGGTATTTCGAGTTTCTTTGCCGTGTTCATGAACATGTTGGTACACTCGCGGACCTGTGTTATGCTTCCCGGACTTGAACTTATCTGCTTCAGGTTCATGGTCTGGATCGAGTCGATTATTACTATGTCCGGCTCAGTTTCCTCAATGGTCGTACAAATGGACTCGACATCATTTGACGAAAGAAGATAAAGGCTTTCCGTCGTAACGTTCAGTCGTGCCGCACGAAGTTTTATCTGACGGACCGATTCTTCTCCGGAGATATACAGTATGGAGTGTTCCTCGCCGAAGTACTGACAGATCTGAAGCAGAATCGTACTTTTACCTATACCCGGTTCACCGCCGATAAGAACGATGGAACCCTTGACAAGTCCGCCGCCGAGTACACGGTTAAGTTCCGAAAGGCCTGTATCGTAACGGACATCAGTATCTGCTCCTATCTCGCCGAGTCTCGAAAGCTTGTCTGCAAGACTCGATGCTGCAGACTGCTGTCTTGAAAAGGAAGATGTTGTTTTTACATCCACAGCCTCCTTTTCCTCAAACGTATTCCACTCGCCGCAGTTTGTGCAGCGTCCGTTCCATTTTGAACTTTCAAATCCGCAGTTACTGCATACGTACAGTAATTTTGAACGTGCCATTTTATTCTCCCTTGTTTTTCATGTTTACGTCTATCTTTGTATAAGGTATTTCTATGCCATTTTCATCAAAGGCATCCTTGACCTGTTCCATAAGATCATATTTCAGACTGAAATAGTCACTGCTTTTTACCCATACCTTGCAGTCGATATCCAGCGAACTCTTCCCGTGAGCCGTAAGTCGTACTATCGGTTCAGGCTTCTTCAGTGCCATCTTATTATTTTCTATGACACCGTTTATAACTTCGATAGCCTTACGGAAATCACTTTCATAGCTTACCGAGAACACAAGGTCAAGTCTTCTTGTACG
Organism: Ruminococcus sp. HUN007; assembly: GCF_000712055.1. Lineage (NCBI taxonomy): Bacteria > Bacillati > Bacillota > Clostridia > Eubacteriales > Oscillospiraceae > Ruminococcus > Ruminococcus sp. HUN007. The sequence continues at coordinate 254,666 of NZ_JOOA01000001.1, forward strand.
GGTAACGGTATAGTTTATGATACGCTCATTTGCAGCTGAACCGTTCGGTATATATGACAACTTATTGTCCGGAGTAAGAAGTTTGGTATAGAGAATTGAAATACCCTCGACCTCGCCTGTCACGCCGTTTATCTCGATAAAATCCCCTGCCTTGAACGGCTTTGTAATCAGGATAAGGAATCCTCCTGCCACGTTGGAAAGACACTGCTGAAGTGCAAGGCTGAGTGCAAGACCTGCCGCACCGATAACAGTGAGTATGGATGCCATAGGTACACCAAGCACATTAAGTGAAATGATTATGACGATAGAATATAAAATAGCGCTTACAAAAGAATGCAAAAAACCGTTTGCTGTTTTGTCAAGCTTTGATTTTCCGGACATTCTGCTTATTATTTTCAGCACTATTTTTGTGATTATAAAACCGATAACAAAGCTTATTACAGCGAATACAATGTTAGGCAGTTTCTCACCGAACATTGCAGAAAGCCTGGTATAGATCGATACCGTTTCCTCCGCCTTTTCAGCGATAACACCAACAACATCGATTTCCGTCACCGCCGCTTCCGTAAGCTGATCAGTTATTTCCGTTACTGCTTCTGTATTAATTATTCTCATCCTTTCCGTTGGTTTGATGATACCTGCATTTTATTTTTCAATAATTGAAGGCATAATATCTGCAATAGCATTCCGTTCACGTTCATTAAGATAAGCATCATTTAATTTTGATTTTTCGTACTTAAGATAAGTGTCCTTGGTCGATTCAATAAGCAAATCCGTGAAAAATCTCTCCCAGCTAAAGTAATCTCTGCTTTCGATGTATTCATGAGGATTTCGCATAGCATCTGAAACAGAATTATTCTTTATCAAACCGGATTTCAAAAACTATCCACTCGAACGATTCAGGTAAATACAATATTATATCTCTGGCTTTTTTTAAAGACAACACTCTTTCGATCTCCGGGCCAAAAGCCGCTCCGTCTGCAATTACCAGTGCTACGGAATAATCATTGTTCATTAATTCTCCGTAAATATTACTCTTACCACCCGCAGAAATACATTTTGTATTGTATCTTGAAAAATAATCATTAAAAAACTGATATCCTGAATTAGAATCTTCTACAACAACAAGATCCGGCATTCTGAATTCTGATTCACCAACTCTGCACAAAGGATAAAATTCAGCATACAACCTTTTTGTTCCCTGATATTTGTTACCTGCGACATTCCTTATTCCGTATATCTCATTAATACTGTACGGCAAGTTAAACAAGGACGATCTTGTAGCAATTACATAGTAATTATCTGTATCTTTAATTGCAGATGCAAACTCTTCAGATAAAGTGAATCTGTCACCTTCATCAATAAATACTATGCTGTCATGAATAGATGCAAGATTCTCTTTCCATCTTAAGCCGGTAAGTACTGTACATGGTTTTTGACAGCTCACCGTAATGCCAATACCCGGGCCATTAAGATTATATGCGTTGATCATCTCTATAAGAGTTGTTTTGCCTGTAGCACTGTCACCGCGAAGCAGAGTAATATTCCTGCATATCGTAAATTTATACTGTAAACGACGGCTGTTTACTATGACTTCATATTTTCCTGTCATATTCCTGCCACCTTAAAGAAACAATCCGGCGTTCATAACATACTCTTTTGCATTATGAACCACTACACCGTTGTTAACTATTTTTATTTCATACGGTTTATCACCGAAATCCATAACATGTCTTAAATTGATCAGCAAATCTTTATCTGATCTTTTGGCAATTTCAAGTACCCATCTTGCGCAGTTGTCTCCGCAGGTTGATACATTAAAAATTTTATCCTTATCGTGCTGAAGAAGCAGCAGTGTTTTCAGTCCGCCTGATATTTGTGTTACAGGAATAACGCCCAGTGCCTTACTGTCTACAGCATTAGGACTGAGAACTACAGCCTTGTCCACGCTTTTGATCATTCTTTTTGAGAATTCATCTTCTATCCATGAATCAAGATATGTATTATTAAAATACAAACTTGTATTGTAAACATAATTCGGATATTCTTTCTCTGTCATATCACCGAAAAAAATATTCAGCATATGATCACCCCGTTCTGTATATGTCTGACTACGTCAATGTTACTTATAATTTTACCATTGTACTGATGTTTCGTCAATGTAAAATTATCCCGATTTGGTATGGTGAATAAAGAAAGCGGCAGTAAATCGACTTTACTGCCGCTCTCGGTACGCCTTCGGAGTGCTACTTATAAATTTTCATCTTTGTAAGATGAAAATTGAATTTTACGGATACTGTCATATGATCATCTTTCTTTAGTACCCCATACTGCTCACTTACCGTCTATGATTATTTTGCTTCCGCATTTGGTGCAGATAATGATTTTATCTTTGTTCTGAAAAGGATGAGTTTTGCGATTATGAAGTTCACATTCGATGCATGGGGATTTTACGCATTTTATCATGCCGAGATGATACGGACAGGTTTTGCATTTAAGTTTTATCATTTAAATCCACCTCTTTCTATGCTATTGGATTTGGTTTCTGATATTATTATAGCATAGCGGAGAGAGAAAAAGGTCACCTAGTGGGCGACCTTTGATATTTTTTATTATTTTCATTTTAAGATTAGAATCCAAAAAAGTTAGCAATTCTTTGTCCTACTGATTTAACCTTTTCAACTACTTTTCTTCCAGTATCAACAATAGCTCTGCCAGCCGTTTTAACAATATTTACGGCTCCGGTCGCTACCTTCTTCACACCTTCTGAAACAGCAGTTGCTATTTTACCACCTGCCATTTTAGATAGCGAACTAGTAACCACCGTACTTACTGCCGCTCCGACTGGGCCAAAAACTGCTGTTGCAGCAACCTTAACACCAGTTTTGAGTGCATCGGTTGCCATTCCTGCAAGTACTGATACAGCTACATCACCGGCACGGCTTAGTCCTTCGGAAACTGTCATCTTACCTGTTGCTACCTTAAAGGCAATCTTGATATTCTCGACTGCAGTATATGCGATATTGGTAAGAACCTTCACCGGCGTACCTTTAGGAAGTATGCGAAGCATTCCTTTTTCAGAAGCAATATAGAGCGATCCAGCAACTGCCGCCTTTGCTCCTGTATCAAGACCTGAAGTAACTGCTCTTTCAACTACCTCACCAACATCAACACTTTCGCCAGTAACTATTGACTCAACTATCTCACTTCCGACAGACGCCGCTGCTTTAAGAACAGCATTGTTTGCAGCCTGCTTTCCAACACCCATAGCGAGCTCGGAAAGTTTATATTCGTTCCAGCTTTTTTCATCCCAGTTCTGTCCGGAAGGCTGATTATCATCGTGAACCTCATAGGCCTCAATATCAATAACCATATCTTTCTGACTGGAAGTATCTTTTCCGGTAAGCGTATCGTAAATGAATTCATTTACCTGCTGAAGTGATTCAGAACAATCTTCATAGAACTTAACTGCAGCCTCTCGACTTTCATTTTCAAGGACACTCTTTGTTTTTTCAGCAAACCATGCATCGCGGTTTACCCCACGTTCTTTTGCTGCATCCAAATCTCGAAGATTTTCATTGTTCTGGCGTATCGTTGACATTATCGTGTCAATACTATGGTTCAGCTCATCCTTGCTTTTCTCTGGAAGGTACTCACCGAATTTTCTTTCAAGATAAGGACGAACACCATCTTCACTGACATTATTTACGCCACCGACCATGTCACGTAAAAGAGCATTAAAATTTTCTGTTTCTTTATTGATAATACTTTCAAAAATTCCTGACATATTATATTCCTCCTGTTATATTATATAAATGATTAGATTAGAGCGTCAAAACAGCGATTTTGACTTTTCAAAATTCCAATAGAATCTTGAAAATTTAATATTATTACAAATTATGGATATATCGAAACGTAAATCTCAATATTTAGTAGCTTTCCTTACTCATTTTTCAGGCTATTACCGCATTTTGGGCGCGGCATGCCGAGCCTTGCATGAATTTGCAAAACTTCTGGATGTTCATAGCAGTTACTTTAGCTCCAAAGAATAGTTTCTTTCGAATCATACCTCTTGCCGGTATTTTGTCAACATGATATTTTCTTCGAAGAATGGATGGAAGTGATTCAACACCATTTCGGAATTTAGTTAAGTCACTAAATTCTTTTGTAGAACGTTTTCTCTGTTGCTGAGCTCTGTTTTTACTTTTTAATGAGACTGTTTTCTTACAAACCTTTACTCTCAAGTTAGGTTTACATTCATTAAAGTGTGGACAGTTTTCGCACTTTTCTTTATCGAAGGATGCTACACACTGCCCTGTCTTTTTATTGTAGCTGCAGCTTATTGGTTCATGTCCTCCGGGACACTTTAAGATCTGTGTTCCGTCTTCACTGAATTCAAAATCAGCATTGATATCTGGTGTTTCTTTACCAGTAAGATTAGTGTTTACAATTTCAATGTTTTTTGATTTTGCTAATGCTTCATCAGCTGTATATGCACCGTCAGCTACTATTACTGTGCGGTCGTCTTCCGGCTGAGAATTCATTCTTTCCATTGCATCATTGATGAATTTCTTATCACTGTAATTGTTTGCTTCAAACTGAAAATCAGTTACAAGCGTATCACCGTTTTCATTTGATGATTCTACTAAATTTGCAGCGTATCCTATATGATTTTTACCTGCTTTATGGCGAAATGTTGCTTCCGGATCCGCAGGATTCTGAAGTATTGAAGAATCCATACTTGAATCGTCTGCATCTTTAAGCTGACGGATTCCGTTAGGATATATGTTAGTCTGCTCATTGAGAAAGCGTACCAGCAATTTATATGCACTGCTGTCTTCAATATCTTCATCACACAGGTTCATCAGAATTTTTGCATCTTCAAGAATAGTTACAATCTTGCTATCAACAGATTCACTACGATTATGATATACTACTTTATTTCTGTCATCTACATCAGCATAATGCATGTATTCCAAAGGCACTTCTGCATTACTGCGTTTCATCTCTTTTACAAGGTTTGAAACACATGTATAAAGCAGTTCGAGACGCGACATTTTCTTCACATTTGCAGATATCATCATGCTATCCATACGTTTAAGATGATGATCTATTCCCATAACAAGCGCCATAACATCTGTTATTTCTTTTTCCGTATTTTGTATGAGATCTATTCCTGTTTCAATTTCATACATTGCTAATCTTTCACGAAATCTTCCAAGACTTCTGTCACTAAGGGGCTGTTCATCAAATGATGTTGTGTGAAGTGCATACTGATATCTTATGTCAAACAGCAATGATTCAAGAAATTCATCATCGGACTGTCCTGTTAGCTGCTGAATGAATATTGCGCCTACGAGAACGTTTACCGGAGTATTTGGACGCGATAATTTTTCGCTGTAAAGAACCGCATACGGTGTTTCATCTATTGCAGGAAATACTTTTTCAGCAAATACTTTTGCCCATGATTTTTCTAAAAATCTGCGTTCTCTTTCTGTTAAATTCAGCGTGGAATCGAACATTGATATTTGTTCATTCCTTAAATCGTTTGCTACGAATGACATTTCTTTTTCCTCCGAAATTTGATACTTCTATTGTACCATATTTCGCGTTTTCATTTGTTGTAATAATATTAAATTTTCAAGATGCTTTTGTTGGCTCAGATTGGTCTTACCCTTTTGACGCCCGAATCATGATTAATATTTCGAAAGATATATTTTGATTATAAGTAATGTGAATCTTTACAATCAATTTGAAATATTTCAACTTTTAATTCTTTTATTCAAATAATAAGGCAGATAATCCTACACATTTGTTGCACTTTATTTTTTACATATTCTCATGTTTTTCATCACCGATATTGATACATATTCCCATAACATCACTTACATTTTTGATGATAGGTTATAGTTGACATTTGAACATCAGAAATATATAATATAAATGAAACCCAAGGAGGTGAACTTCAATGTTAAATAATGATAAATTGATTCGATACGCTCTTGATTTGGCTTATATTATCAAGTATACTAATAAAATCATCGACAAGCTATTGGATTTCCAAATGCGTCCTGATTACGCTGGAATGAACAGAAAACAGAGATTTGATATGGCATCCGATTTTAAAAACTCAAATAAAAACAAAATAAAGGAATTGTCAATCATATTAGATAAGATTCAGGAAGATTATGAATTTTCTTATCTTAAATAATATTGATAAAATATTTTTAGTCTCTATATTTATTTTAATTAATATAATGACTCAAGCGTCAAAAGTTGTTTTTCAAGAAAAGCATTCATACTGAATTAGGTAATTAAGGAATTCAGTATCAATGGAAGTCTAAAAACAAATCTTTTGGCGCTCATATTATATATTATTTTAAACTATTTATTATCCTATTTTTAGTCTCATATATAAACACCATTTTTTCAATATCGATTTAAAATCTTCAAAACTTCTTACCTGAACAACATTTTTCATTTTAAAGGGGAACTTTATTGCTTAATGTGAACTCAAAAATTCACCTCACTTATACTTTGCTTCATATCTTAAAATTTAAAGCAGGACGAACACCTTCCTCATAGCTGACAATAACGTAATTGATGTTTCTGGTTATGTTGTTGTATACATAACAGGTAGGTGGACTGAAATTAGGGGAAGCCGAACGTAGCCACCAACACGAATCGTTTTTTCTTTCCTTTTGTATCATTAATTGCTCTGTTTCTTCTTTTGAAAGAAGTGTCACGTTATCATTATTCACTGTAATTATCTTTTCTTTCTCATCTGCTGTAAAAGATGAGTTGTAGAAATCACCGTTTAACCATTTTCTGATTTCACTGTTCGACCAGTTGTTTGAATTACGGTCAAATTTCCTGTTACAAAGGCTCTCTGTTGTAATAGCATAAAGTGATGCATTGTCCTTGCGAAGAACTTTCCACTTTATCCTCTTTCCTTCGAAAAAGCCGAAATCAAAAATATCCCCAACTTTAAGAGAACCGATTGTTTCGTTCTTTGTAAGGTTAAACTTGAATGCCTCTTCTAAGGATTCAAGTGCATATTTTAATTTTCTATACAAATCTTGCTCAAACAGTTCATGAGTATATTGCTTCTCAAGCTCGTATGAAACTGAAAATCTGCTGTACTGATCATTTTTCTCATTGTTTATACATACACGATATTTCTGTATCTTACCTTTATCGTCTTTTATTGGAGCTACTTCTATCAAATAATCATTTAAGTTTATACTGTCATCAACCATCGATAACAGCTTTTCTTTTATTGATTTATCATCCGCCATAACGACTTCTTCTACGTCCGAAACTATATCAGGAACTGTATTGTTACCGAATTTTTCTGTCACATAACGTTCAATATCACTTTGATTAACCCCTTCAGTAATATTAAACATTGACATTACCGAGTAAACAAACTTTATATTATTTTGATTAATACATTCTGGTAATTCATTAATTCCAAATGCCTTGCACCATCTTACTAACTGTCCACTGAAATAATAATTCATAATGCTTTCTACATCAGCGTTCGTTCTCAGTTCTTCAAGACTTCTTACCTGTGCTCCGTTTTTCATTTTTAACGGAAACTTTATTGCTTTATGTGAAATCAAAATAATTCACCTCACTTATACTTTGCTTCATATCTTAAGACTTATAGCGGGACGAACACCACATTCAGCAGCACTAACATGAGTGCCATGAAAATCACCGTTTTCATAGACTTCCCATTCACCATAACTTGCCCCAGGAAAAGGTGTTCGTAACCACCACCAAAAACCTATACTTCTTTCTTGCTGTGTCATTAATTGTTCTGCTTCTTCTTTTGAAAGAAGTGTCACTTTATCAGAATTCACAGTTAGAATCTTCTCTTTCTCATCAGCAGTAAAAGATGAATTATAAAAATCACTATTTAACCATTTTCTGATTTCACTATTCATCCAGTTATTTGAACTAATATCAAATCTACTTATTTTCAGGTTCTCAATTGTAATTGCATAAAGAGAAACGCTGTCCTTTCTAAGTACCTTCCACTTTATTTTCTTATCATTAAATCTTCCAAAATCAAAAGTATCTCCGACTTTCAGCAAACTGAATGTTCCAATCTTTGTACAGTTGAACTTCAATGTATTTTCAGAAACTTCAAGAGCATTCATTATTTTTCTGTACAAATCTTTCTCAAACAGTTCATGAGTATAATTATCATCAAGTTCATAAACAACAGAAAATCTACTATACTGATCATTTTTCTCATTGCTTATACATACACGATATTTCTGTATATTACCTTTATCGTCCTTTATCGGAACTACTTCAATCGAATAGTCATCTAAGTTTATGTTATTATCAAGCATCGATGATAGCTTTTCTTTTATTGTTTTATCATCTGATAAACTGAATTCTTCAACATCCGTGACTTTATCATAAGATGTATTGTCACCGAAATTTTCATTAACATATCTTATGATATCGCTTTCCTGTATGTTACCGTTAAGGCCAAGTGTCATCAATACTGATTCCACAAATTTTCTATTATCGCATTCAAACTGTTCAGGCAAATCAGTCATACCAAACGCTTTACACCATCTTGTAAGCTGACCGCTGAAATAATACTGCATAATGCTTTCAAGATCAGCGTTTTCTCTTAGCTCTTCAAGACTTCTTACCTCTACTCCGTTTTTCATTTTTAACGGAAACTTTATTGCTTTCTTTGGTTTCATAGCATTTCCTCATACATATACTTAAAGAATGCTTCATTGTTAAGAATTAAAACAGGACGAACCCCCTCTTCAGAATGGATACTATGATCGCTCAAGGTTCCATCAATATTGACTGCCCAAGTAAGTGTACCTGAACGAGGGTAAGACGAACGTAGCCACCACGAATAGAAATTTCTTTCCTGTTTTGGCATCAATTGTTCTACCTCATCTTTTGAAAGAAGACTAACATTATCCGAATCTACAGTAAGTATCATTTTCTTTTCATCTGCTGTAAATGAAGAATTGTAAAAATTACAGTTGAGCCATTTTCTTATTTCACTATTCCACCAATTATTTGAATGTCTATCAAAAGTTCTATTACACAAACACTCTGTTGTTATCGCATAAAGAAAATTGTTTTCATTTTTTAGTATCCTCCATTTTATTCTATCATCACCTATATGGCCAAAATAAAAAGTCTCTCCGACTTCTATTTTTTTTCGATTGAACTTCAGAGTTTTTTCTAGAGAATCAAGTGCTATTTTTATTTCTCTAATCATATCATTTTCAAATAATTCAAAAGTGTATTGCTTATCAATTTTATAAGGAACAGAAAAACTACTATACTGGTCATTTTTCTCATTGCTTATACATACACGGTATTTCTGTATATTACCGTTCTCCGCCTTTATTGGAACTACTTCTATCAAATAATCGTCTAAGTTTATGCTGTCACCAACCATCAATAACAATTTTCCCTTTATTGTTTTGTCATCTGTAATACTATGTTCGTCAACATCAGAAACTATATCAAAAACAGTATTCGCACCGAAATTCTCATAAACATACCTCAAGATATCGCTTTCTGATATTCTATCGTTAATATGTAAAGATGATAATATAGATTTCACAAATTTCACATTAGTACTTTCAAACTGTTCTGATAATTCTGCCATATCCAAAGCCATACACCATCTGTTAAGATGGCCGCTAAAATAATATTTCATAACGCTTTCAATATCTGCATGGTTTCTTAGTTCTTCAACGCTCCTTACTTGTACTCCGTTTTTCATTATTAACGGAAATTTAATGTGTTCATTAGTCAATAAATCATTCCCCCTAATATTATTTATAAAAAATCATTTTTTAAGATATAAAGCTGGACGGATTGCTCCTCCACGATGAATGTCATTTTTATCAAAAGTTCCATCAACACGAACATTCCAAGCAGATTGATTATCATAATAAAATTGATTTTCTGTACGTAGCCACCAACATGAAACCGAACATCTATCATGTCGAGGTAGTAGTTCCTCTGCTTCTTCTTTTGAAAGAAGTGTCACATTATCATCATTCACCTCAATAATACTTTCTTTTTCGTCTGATGTAAATGATAAATTATAAAATTCTCCATTAAGCCAATTTCTTATTTCTGCGTTTGTCCAGTCATTTGATCTAGTTGCATACTTTCTGTTACACAAACTATCTGTTGTTACTACATAAATTGACGCATCGTCTTTTTTTATTATTTTCCATCTTATCTTTTTCTTTCCCAAGTGACCAAAGTCAAAAGTATCCCCAACTTCTAACAATGCAAAAGTAGCTTTAGTTCGACTGAATTTCTGTGATTGTTCTAAATAAATAAGTGCATATTTTATTTTTCTGCACAAATCTTTTTCAAACAATTCGTGAGTGTATTCATTGTCAAGTTCATAAGGAACAGAAAACCTACTGTATTGGTCACTTTTATCATTGATTATTACTACACGATATTTCTGAATTACACCTCTATCATCCTTTATCGGAACCACTTCAATCGAATAGTTATTTAAGTTTATACTACTATCAACAATCGATGACAATTTTTCCTTTATTATTTTATCATCCGTAATATAGATTTCTAATATATCAGTATCTTTTTTATCCCCGAAACTCTCATTTACATATCTTACAATTTCACTTTTGGGTATGATATCATTAAGATTAAAAGCAACCAAAACTGATTCCACAAATTTTTCATTATTACACTCAAACTGTTCTGGCAGGTCAGTTATCCCAAACGCTTTACACCATCTTGTAAGCTGACCACTAAAATAGTATTGCATAATACTTTCTAAATCAGCATTTTCTCTCAACTCTTCTAGACTTCTTACCAGTGCTCCATTTTTCATTTTCAACGGAAATTTTATTATTTTCTTTGGTATCATATCTTATGCCCCTTACGTTGCATTCTTGAAATTTCCACTCTCGGAATAGAACTTTCTCAGATTCTTTATCTTCTCACCCATAATATCTGAAAGTGATTTCGTTGAGTTTATTATCTTCAGAACATTATCTGTTTTCAGGCCATCCTGCTTATTAGCAAATGCATCTTCTACTGCTTCGACAACTACACTTTCTATATCAGCACCACTGTATCCACTCGATTTACCAACAAGCGCACTAACATCTATTCCGCTTAGATCAGCAGGTCTTCTCTTTCTTATATGAATCTCAAATATTCTCTTTCGTTCATTATCGTTCGGCAGATCAACATAGAAAATATCATCAAACCTTCCTTTACGCAAAAGTTCAGGAGGCATCTTTGAAATATCATTTGCCGTTGCAACAACAAAAACCGGTGAAGTTTTCTCCTGAAGCCAGGTCAGAAACGTAGCAAACAGTCTCATTGTAACCTCATGACCGGAACCGTCCGTTCCGGCAAAAGCTTTTTCAAGTTCATCGACCCACAATACACACGGAGAAATAGTTTCTGCAAGTTCTATCGCCTTACGCATATTGGTCTCTGATTCACCGAGATACTTTCCCATTATCTTACCCATATCGAGTTTAAGAAGAGGCACTTCAAACAAAGCAGATGTCGCCTTCGCCGCAAGAGATTTTCCGCATCCAGGAATGCCAGCGATGAGAACGCCTTTTGGCATATCCACTCCGAATTGTACAGCACTGTCGATATCTCTGAATATTGCTGCTTTTCTTTCAAGCCACTTTTTCAGGTTGTCAAGCCCACCGATATCTGTAATTTTCTCTTTAACATTAATCATTTCAAGAGTATTAGACTTCATAATGATCTGACGCTTTTGTTCGAAAATAAGCTTAAGATCCTTTTGAGTTATCTCACCATTTTCTGCAAGTGAAAGATTAAGCAGAGTATCTATCTCATACATCGTCAAGCCCTTAAAAGCAATGGCTATCTCATTAAGCAACTTTTCACCCACCGATATATCATAGGCATTCAGATATTCCCGTACATGATCACAAATATCATCCTGTAGCATAGGATCCATTTCAAAAACCGTTACATACTTTTCTATCTCTTTCGGAATAGAAATAACAGGAGAAACAATGATTATCGTCGAATCTATCTGCCCGTTAATTATCCTCTGACAGATACGCTTTATTATCGCAACCGTATCAGTATCATCGCTGCTTAAAAACGTGTGTGCATCTTTTAGAACCACCAGATGATTATCAATATCTCCACTTGAATTCAAAAATGCAAGTGCTTCGCATAAACTCATTTTGGTTTCCATAAGTGGAGTCTTGTTTTTAAAATTCACCAGTCCATCCGCTGCATTCCATTCAATAAGTCCCTTTTCAAGATTAAGTGAACTTATTATTTCATCAGTCTTTATCTCTTCATAAGCATCGATATACAGTATTGGATACCCTGCATCAATATACTGACGAAGATTATTTTTTAGCGTCATATTCCTGTCACCCCATATTTTCTTATAATCCTATTATAAATACAAAAACACCACAAGCATATACTTATACCTGCGGTGTACAAATCAATCATATTACCCCATAACAGCCAGATGACCAATCCCCACAAGTCCCTATAGCTTTGCGATACATGTTTTCATGCATTCGAAATAAATAAGTATCATAAAACTTATTTCTATATCTAAGTATACTAAACAAAATAAAAAAACACAAGTATTTCACAATGTTTTTGTTAATATTAACAATCCGTTCATATTCAATTTGGAAATCTTCAAGAATTGAATTTTACTAATCCTACACATACTCATTTTCAAATACAAAGCAACCTCGAAAATTACAAACTGAGATATTACCAGTTAATAAACCCATCTGTACTATGAACTTTTACAAATCGCTTCTCCCCCATCTGATAATACTGATCCCCATCAGAATCAATATGATGCTTTCTCCAGAGATTGTTCTTTTCCAGTATCTTTCCAACATCATGCTCCTGCGACTCATACACCTTACCCCATTTTCCTTTTCGGCGAACAAGGCAGGTCGTTATTCCCGCTCTGTTTCCTCCATAGATATCATTAACAATACTGTTCCCCACATGAGCCATCTTATCAGGCGTGATCTTATAACGCTTCAGTGTCTCCTCAAAACATAACGGATCCGGTTTACGGGCTTCGTAGATCATCCAGTCTGTATGCAGCTTCTTGTGATACATCTTCGCAATCTTTTTATTGGAATTCGTTATCAGTACAATCTTGAAGCCCATCTGTCTCAGTTCTGCAAATTTCGCCTTCGATTTCTTCAGACCGAATGCACCGACAAAATATCTCAGATAATTCTTTTCAACTGCCCCAATTGTGTCATCAATATCAAATGAAATAACTTCAATACCCTTTTCTTTCAGGCGCGAATAATCGATATCCAGAATCGATTTCTGATACACATCCGGTACAAATAACGGTAACGATTCCGGAGACAGATCAATATGCTTACTCACTGGCGTTTCCTCCTTTACACATAGTATTCCTTAAAATTATCAAGGCACAGACAACCGAGCCTGCCGCCGAAAACCGCTGCGCAGTCGATGAAGATATTGTTTCTGCATCGATAGATACGATTATTGGCTCCCAAAATGCATGTCGGCGTATGTCCGCAGACCAGATATGAATTCTTCTCTTTTATGTACCTGATATGCGGATTCGGACGTGACCAGATAAGATCATGTTTTCTGACAATTCTTCTTTTTCTGCTTCCAAGCCCGGCATGAACAAGAGTAAACGTCCTGCCGTTTACCTCTACATCCTGGATCAGTGCAAAGAAGTAATTCATATAATCAAGGATATCTCTGCAGGTTTCGATCGGTAACTCACGGAAAGATTCGATTGTCGCCCATCCGCCTTCATCTATCCAGTCTCTCATTGCATCCATTGTATCTTTATCGATCTTATTAAAATCGAACTCCTTATCCGCAAGTTTTTCAAGTACCGGATAAGCCATTGCTTCATGATTTCCGAGCATTGGAACAACGTTTGGACGTTTCATCATATCGAGAAGGATCTTTGCTGGTTCCGGACCGCGGTCAACTACATCACCGAGGATGTACATAATATCATCATCGCTGAATCTGATTTTTTCAAGCATTCTGCGGTACTTGTTGTACTCGCCGTGGATATCGCTCATTACATAAACCATTTGCATTCCCCCTGTGGTATTGCTGGCGTTGTCGGGTGGATTTGTTTCTGTAACTATTATATCACGATGGGAAAAAAATAAGGTCACCTGGCAGGCGACCTTTTAGTGTGTGTTATTTTTTACAGGCTGCAGAGCAGACTGTTTATAGGTAGCAGTTTTCTGCTCGCAAGAGCGGGAAACTACCTTTTATGCTGTGGTTTTGATCTGTTTTATTTGATTTTCAAAGACTTTGCAAGAAAATCATAAGTCCTGATTATATAATCATTTATAAGTCCGTAATTCGGGGTGATATAATCAAAAACTGCTGAAGTTTCCGCTTCTGCTGCTTCTGTACTTTGTATGATAAAATCTCTGTCCGGAAGTTCACGTTTGAGGATATCACAGCATACGTTATTGGATAAAATACTATCGGTAAAAAGATTACCGCGGACATCATCTATTCTCGGAACACCTGTTGATATCAGGCCGAGATTGTAGTCAAAATACGGCGCAAGACCGGTTATTTTTCCTGTTTCAGAATCACGGAGAACACCGGCGTTCTGATTATGCCTGTCATCGTTGTGAAGAAGTGCATCGTAAAACACCATCATGACATACGGCTTTACCAGCTCCTTATCGAGACGTGGAATGATATATTCCGGCTCATCGTGATCGTGAAAATAATTGCAGAACGGTTCGAAATCAGCATCTGCATTTCCAGTAAAGTCCTTCGTTACGATATATGATGATCTGATTCCTGTTTCTTCAGAGATTTTGTTATACATCTCATATTCGGCTACATTTGCATTCATATGTTTAAGGAACTGATAGGAATAATACTCGCTTAAAAGTTCCTGCGTACTTCCCTGCTTGAACATATACCAGCTGCCATCGATAAAACGCCATGCTTTTTCATAGCTGCCGACTGTACCGAATTCAAGATAGCCTTTTCTGTTACCGGAATCTGATTCCGAAGAACCGTAAAATGCTATATCTGCTATTTCTTCGTTATATTCCTTAAGAGAACGGTAATCAAGGTTTTCGTCAGTTTTTCGTATCCACCAGTTATCTGTTATTGAAATGCCGTGTCCGATATCAATAACTTCGCTCAGATCATCCGGATTCCTCAGGCGAAGGGCTTTGAAAAGCTTTCTCGAATGAGAACGGTGAACGTCTATGCAGCGGTTATCAAGCCATATATGTAACGGCATCCCCGGAGCAAAACAGGCAGGACAGAGTTCCGGAATGATTATTTCTGATATACCATTTTCATCAGCAAAGGCTATTGCCTTGTCTCTGTGCATTATAGTATAGTTCATCGTTTCCCTCCTGTTCTGTTTGATCGGTACGTTAATATTACTTATAATTTTACCATCGTACTGATGTTTCGTCAATGTAAAAATATCCAAAACTCAAAATCGGCAGTAAAACTGATTTACTGCCGATTTCGTGTTAAGAATCTGAATGTTTTGAGTTTTCGTTTATTACAGGCTGCGGAGCAGACTGTTTATCAATAGCAGTTTTCTGCTCGCAGAGCGGGAAACTACCTTTTCTATTCCTTATATAAATTTCATATACTGCAAATATCTTTTTCCATCATTCAAGCTTATTCTTTCTCCGAATAATTTAAAGCCTTCAAATTCATAAAAATCTATTAATCGTGCATCAGCTTCACAATCAAGATAAACAATTCCTCCACCAACACGATGCTGTATCTCGATCAATTCATTATACGCTAGTCTCATTAACTCCGCTCCAGAAAGAAGTGTACCATCTTCTACAGAATAATTTTTTCCTATTTGAGCAATTAAAAAACCTGATACAGTAAAAGAATTTGTTTCATCATTCAAAACAGAATATCTACTCATTCTTTTGATCATAGTTTTACTTAATCCGTCAGCTGGAATAGAAATTGCTTTGTGAGCAATTGTAAAATATCCAAGTATATCTCCATACTCTTCATTGCCTACAAGATATGTTACAGACTTCTTTTCTTTGGCGAACTGAACAGCATTTTCTTTAAGAAATCGTTCAATGTCAGGATTAAGATTTTTTCTGTTTCCTTCACTACTTTTTACACAAGAAAAAGTTTCTGTTATTATTTTAAGAGAATCCTCACCGATTTCAGAAATTAAATCAAGAATGTTCCATGAAGTCAATATCATTTATCAATGCCCCTCTTTTCAAGGCATTTCTGCATAAAATTTCTTATTCTCTCAGGATCAGTTACTAAAGTAGATCGTTCAGCTTCTGTTCTGGTATTATAATTGTCGGCTGATGACTCCATGGCTTCAACAAACGCTTCGATAGCTTTAGGATTATTCACACGAATATCTTCAATAATACTTGAAGTTGCCATTATTCATTCCTCCTGTTCCATTAATTTTGAAAATAACGACCTTTATTCACTTATATTATAACTTATTTTTCCATATAAATCAAGTGCTAATTTTAAGCAAAATCTACATATATCTTTGTTATTTAATCTTTATATTAAGATATCTTTTATGAGAAACTACCTTTTCCTCGGTACGCCTTCGGCGTGCTATTTTAAAGAAATAATCCAGCGTTCATGACATACTCTTTGGCATTATGAACTACCATATCATTATTCACTATCTTTATCTCATACGGTTTATCGCCGAAATCCATAATATGTCTTAAATTGATCAGCAAATCTTTATCTGATCTTTTAGCAATTTCCAGTACCCATCTTGCACAATTATCTCCGCATGCTGATACATTAAAAATTCTTGTACTATCATGCTGTAAAAGTATAAGCGTTTTCAAGCCTCTCGATATCATTGTTACAGGAATAATACCCATTGCTTTTGTATCAACTGCATTTGGACTGATGACAATACCTTTATCTACACTTTTGATCATCCTTTTAGAGAAATCATCTGTGATCCATGAGTCAAGATAGGTATTATTAAAATACAATCCAGGCTCATAAAGAAAGGCACAATATCATGAACAAGTCTATATAGATCCGCTGTCTTGTCTTCATACCCGCCGTTATTATCGTTATTCGTGGTAATCATAAAAGGACCTCCATATAACGCTGTACCTTCGGCTTAACCCTTAAAATCTCTGCGTACTGCATCAATTTATGAATGTTTTTCTCTTTTGAAGCAGCGTATTTTTTCATAGCTGCATTCACGATTTGAATATCACTTCCGCTTCCACGAAGAATATCACAAAGGGTTCTTTCAAGATCATAAACATTTATTGAATGACCGCAGTATGACTGCATTTCTATAATTCCAAACGAATAGTTTTCCGGAATAACTCTCTTTACAATTATGCTTTCCTGTTTTAAAGACGGCGCGTTATAACCTTTTGGAAATGTCATGGTGTACTTTGCCGGAGTACGATCAGAATATCCGAGAAGATAAAGTGCTGTATCATGAGAAAATATACCTCGTCCGTATTTTTTCTGCAGTAAGTAAAAATCATCTTCCCATGCATCTTTGCTCAGATACAGTCCCCGTGCATAACGATACAGTTCACCTATGTCTACCATTTCTTTTAATGCACTTCGATGTATTCCTGATTCAGTTACCTGTTTCGTAGTAACGATTCCATCAGTTGTTTTTGTCATCAGATCTTTTATCTTTTCATTTTCAGACATTACGGTCACCTCACTTTCTACTTCTACACATTTAATTATAACAAAGTAATGTGTGTTTGTCAATAAAAAATAATACAACCACACATTGTTTTCGCAAATATTATTGTGTGGTTGTATTTTATTACAGGCTGCGGAAGCAGACTGTTTATAGATAGCAGTTTTCTGCTCGCAAGAGCGGGAAACTACCTTTGATGCGTTACTCCTTCCAATTATCGATATACAACTGGTAAAGATCAATCGTTTCTTCCTTATTCCTGTAATGAATAGTCAGCGTATCGCCTTCACTGACGTCAAATCCTATCTCAAATGAATTGGAATCGTCGTCAAAAGGAAGCCTTAACTTTGGATAAATATACAGATGTTCATGCATTCCGTTTCTTCCGCTATAGTCCTCTATAATGGTGTTGAAACGGCAGCTGTTTGATTCGGTTGTGAAATCAAGTCGCAAACTTTTTACAGTACTTTTTTTCTCATAGGTCTCAGATTCATCTTCGTTACTTTGATAACTTGTCCTTACTTCTTCATGAGCATCTATTGTATAATGGGCTTTTTCAGATTTTATCGGTATTATCCCCCAGAAAACAAACATAAATACTCCGAACCAGAATGCTAATGCGGCTAAAGCGACGCCAATTATTTTGAATCTGTTTTGTTTATTAACTTTTTTAAGCGGACGAATGTCCTTATCCGGAACAGTTATATTTATATCTTTCGTCAATGTAAAATTATCCCGACTGGATTTTTATTGACTTTTCCCATCTAAAGTGGTATAATGTTATCGTTTTGTGTGTACAGAAAACTTACCCATATTACATGAAAAAGAAGATGGTTTATGCTTGATACCGGCGTATAATAAGCATAACACTCTACTATATTTATCAATAATCTCCGAAAGGAATCATAATCATGAATTACGCAGAAGAATCACTGAAAAAACATTATGAATGGGAAGGCAAGATCGAAGTTATCTGCCGTGCTCCTCTTGAAACAAGAGACGATCTTTCACTGGCTTACACTCCTGGTGTTGCTGAGCCTTGTCTTGAAATACAGAAGGATGTAAACAAGAGCTATGAACTCACAAGACGTTCTAACCTCGTTGCTGTTGTTACAGACGGTACTGCTGTTCTCGGTCTCGGCGATATCGGTCCTGAAGCTGGTATGCCTGTTATGGAAGGCAAATGTGCTCTGTTCAAGGCATTTGGCGACGTTGACGCAATTCCGCTTTGTGTACGTTCAAAGGAAGTAAGCGACATTGTAAACACAGTAAAACTCCTCGCCGGATCATTCGGCGGTGTAAATCTCGAAGATATTTCCGCTCCGAGATGTTTTGAAATCGAAAAGCAGCTCAAGGCATGCTGTGATATCCCGATATTCCACGATGACCAGCACGGTACAGCCGTTGTTACTCTCGCTGCTATGCTCAACGCTCTCAAAGTCGTAGGCAAGAAAATCGACGAGATCAGAGTTGTAACAAGCGGTGCAGGTGCTGCTGGTATCGCTATTATCAAGCTCCTTATTTCAATGGGTCTTAAGGACGTTGTCCTCTGCGACAGACACGGTGCTATCTACAAGGGCAGACCTGAAGGTATGAATCCTGTAAAGGACGAAATGGCTGAGATCACAAACCAGCAGATGAGAAAGGGCAGCCTTGAAGATGTTATCAAGGGCGCTGACGTATTCATCGGTGTATCTGCTCCGGGATGTGTAACTCCTGAAATGGTAAAGTCAATGGCTAAGGATCCTATCATCTTCCCTATGGCTAACCCAACTCCGGAAATCATGCCTGATGAAGCTAAGGCTGCAGGTGCTGCTGTTGTTGGTACAGGAAGAAGTGACTTCCCGAACCAGATCAACAATGTTCTCGCATTCCCTGGTATCTTCAGAGGTGCTCTTGATGTTCGCGCAAGTGATATCAACGATGCAATGAAGATCGCAGCTGCAAAGGCTATCGCTTCATTCGTAACTGACGACAAGCTCAGCGCTGATTACATCATCCCAAGTGCACTCGACAAGACTGTTGCTCAGGCAGTAGCAAAGGCTGTTGCTCAGGCAGCAAGAGATACAGGCGTTGCACGTTTATAATAATCATCACACCACTATATTAAAATAAAGGTCACCTGCTGGCGGGTGACCTTTTTGTATTATGTATATTAGCAATATGCTTTACAGCACCGCCTATTGCATCGAGAAGTGCTGTACATCCTCTTCGTAATACTGCTCTTCCGTCATCGGCTCGATCTTGCTTACCGGTACTCTGTCGTATTTAATGAATCAAAATCGAAATGAACTGAACTCCAGTCGAAGTTCTCGAAGGAATCTGTCTTTCTGTAGTATGCAGAAGTCATTGTACCGTCGGCATCCGGTGACTGGATGAGAATGCGTCCGTCGTCAGTCATCTGAAGTACCATCTGTTTATGAGGGTAATTATTTACTGCGGCACTACCGGCATTTTTCTCTGTATCCGGATTCTGTTCACCCTTAGGAGGTCCTACAGGAATGGTTACGGAAGCGTTCAGAACCCCGTTCTCGAAAGTATAGGTCATCTGAAGTTCTGTCTCTGTTGCCTCAGATGTTTTCTGCTGACCTTCAGCAGCTTCCCCGCCCTGTGAATTCCCGGCAGGAGGACCACCCTGTGCTTTTCCGGCAGGAGAACCGCCCTGCTGTTCATTGCTCTCAACAACAGGAGTTATATTTATAAACTTACCTGAGCCATCTCCGCCGATTTCCAGATGGCCTGTTGCAGACAACGGAATACCGCAAACTGAATCATATGCAGTATCGTCCTTAGCCATAACATCAGCTACCCATAAGCCTTTGAAATCGGACTCACTTACATTAGCATCCGGTTTACACACAGGCATATCTACATAATTCAGATACTTTGACTCGTCATACTTCGCATCAAGATCAAGTTTAATCTCCGGAGGACCACCGTTCTGACCTACTTCTGAAACTTTCTCCGTAACAGCATTCGCAGCTGTTGTATCCGGTACGATTTCGGTAACTCCTGCTTCGCATGAGTCAACTTCTTTTGTGACATCTATATTTCTGGAATTCTGACAGCCTGCTGCACAGATGGTTATCATAAATGCTGCAAGAGCAATGCATATTCTTTTCTTCATAATGCTCATCCCCTCCCCTTATTCTGCCTTCACAGGTTCACTTGTTTCTGCTTCACTGACTGCTGCGGTTTCCTCCGGGGCTTTCTGATTCTCTGAAATCTTTTCGCCGCCATTTGAAGCGGCCGGAGGTCCGCCCTGAACTGTAAACAAACCTGCAGTGCCGTACTTCTGATGCATAGTTTTTACCGCTTCACTGCGGCATGAAGAAACCTGTACCATTATCGGAACCTTGTCAAACATAGTAAGTGGATTTTTGAAATAATCAAGGATAAGCTTTGAAAAATGTTCGATGCTTCTGTCCGGATCTTTACCGAGAAAAGCATTTACAACAGGATTTATTACCGATGCCGGAGGGCAGCCGATGATATTTGTTGCTGATGCCATTTTATAAAGTTCCAGTCCTTCCGGCTCAATCAGAGTTTCAGGCTTTTCCTTCTGTCCTTCCCAGGTAGACGGGATCTCACCGGATGCCTGACCTCTTACAGACTCAAAACGATATTTCATGTAAAGATCCATATGCTTCATAGCAGCTGAGAACTGCTCGTCTGTATAGAACGTAAGACTTTTCTGAACATAAGGTTCGAGCATATCCTTAGTACGAGCTGTCAGTTCCGTATATCGTTTCTCAAGCCCGGTCATTTCCGTGCATATCTCATGATACTGCTCTTTACATTCCTCATTGCTTATCCATTTATGAAGCATCGGCAGCTGTTCAGTACCGCCTACACGATTCGGATTATCGATTGGCATATTGATAAGATCCTTTTCGGCTGACATAACATTGTCAAGGCCTGTAGTCGTTGTATCAAGGTCCAGATTTCCGAATACATCTCTTATTACAACTCTCGCATCCATTCCGCCGAAGGATTCGTTGTAATCCCAAGGAATATATGAAAGCACGCCGTTGTTCTCGCATATATAGAAATTCCATGCACGTGCTTTGCTTACAATACTGTCATAGTTGTTCATAAAGCTGTGAACTGCCCAGTAACGCATAAGCTGATCTGTATCAAGTACGGAAAGTGCCTCTTCCGGTGTACCGTTATTCAGCTTGTTAAGACTGTCTATCATGACAGCCTTATCCTCATCGGTGCATTTCAGTTCATCAGAGTCCCAGATGTTCTGATAAGAATCCGCGTTTTCATCAATCCAGCGACAGCATGCTGCGTCTTTCAGCTCTTCCGGATGCATCTTTGCGGATATTTCACACCATGGTTCCACACGATCCGTCTTGTCAAGATTCGCATAAGCATTTCCTGAGAAAACCTGAAGCGCCGCCTGCAAATCCGACTGTGTAGCAGCCGCCTCAGATTCCGGCTGATAAAGATCAACCTCTGCATCGCCGTAGTTTCTTACCGCAAAACTCTTGTCAACATCCTCTACCGCAAGGAACAGAGCGAAATCCTCACCGTTTCTCTGCACAACGGTGTAGCTTGAGAGCGGCGAATGCACTCCCATATCGTTCATCATATGATAAGCGATGAAGTCTTTCATGCAGGTAGTATCTGCCGCAAGATTGTTAAGCGACAGCTTGTTCAGTCCGTGATAAGTTGTGTTTTCATCGTTTTTGTCAAACTTAATACGAAGACCGACGCGTTCATTGGTTTTGTCTTTCCTGCCTCTTGCAAAACTGAAAGAAGCGTGGCCCTTTGCCTTTACAGCTACATTTTTGAAAACCTCGCCGTCGATCTCGACATCACAGTTTGCATACTCTCTGTTGTCCGAAGTTGCGTCCGCAATTTTCTGCCATTCATCATCAGTGATGATGAGATTGACCGTATGCACTTTGGTATCATCAAACAGTGATGCATTAGCATAATCCCCTGAAATGGCTGATTTCTTTATTTCAGCCGCGGCAATCATAGGATTCTGTCTGTTTAACACCTCGGTTCCATACAGCGCCGTATTCATACCGGCGCAGATAGTCAATGCTGCTGCAAACGCAATAATTTTCTTTCTCATTTTTCTCTGCCTTTCTGAGTTTTTTATGTGTATAATTTATAGTGAATGTTAAAGCAAGTTTAACATTTACTTGTCTTTGTTTATGCTGTGATCTTTAATCAAATCCAGAAAATATCCACAGAACTAAACCAGTGATCTGTTTTTTCGTGCATTGCACTGAAAAAAGACGATTAATATTATTTTACCATCGTCGTGATTACCAGTCAAGGGAATAGTCAAATTACAGATTATATCTTTTCATGTAATATTCTTTTATCGAGTAATATGAAAATAAGGTCTTATCCATATTTTTACGGATAAGACCTTTTTATCGTCTGTAACAATCGGTGTGTTTTTCTTCGAAAAACATATTGAATTTTTCCAGTCGGAGACAGGAAAAAGTATGATTCATTTTTCGCAGAAAAATGCTCCTTTTCGACGAAGCGTATGTTATTATTGGTTCACTTCATCTTTACGATAAAATCCATACTTCTTTCTGAACTTCTGCTTGGAAATGTACATCTCATTATCTGCTCGCTTAAGAATATCGTCAAGGGTTTTATCTCCATCGGTATAATCAGATATGCCGACTGAAACTGAATATCTCTCCCACGGATCTTTATCTGTCTGATTATATGATACATCAAGATCGGATTCAAGAGTTTCAACCAGTGCAGCACGATTATCATAATCAGTATTTCTCAGAACGGCTACAAATTCATCGCCTCCAATTCTGAAAACCGGAGAATGCGTGAATGTATCACTGATCATCTTACAGCAGCCGCAGATATAGTCATCTCCCTTATCATGACCACAGGTGTCATTAATAAATTTCAGATTATTGATATCCATCATCAAAACTGCTATTGATTTGTTTCCGTTTTTAATATCATTTCTGATCTCATCAGCCATCTCGTCAAGCGCTGCATGACTGCCTACACCGGTAAGCGCATCACGGAAAGCAACTTTGCTGATCTCACCGATTCTGTTTTCCTTTTCAATTATATCACTTTCGAGCTGACGCATATGTTTCGTTTCCATATTGGAATAGAAAGCTATCAGGAACAGCATGCAAATTACCAATAACATTGCTATCATCACAAGAAAAAGATTTTTTCTCATATGACCAAAAACTGATGTCGCATTATATATGGAAATACTCTCCCAGTCTTCAGCCGTAGTTGCTCTGTACACAATATATTCTTCATCTTTATATTTTAATGAAAATGAATCAGCATCTGTCTTTCTGAGCTTTTCGACAAGTTCCTTGCCCAAAGTTCCTGTTTCTGCAAAATAATTTTCGCCTATCTGTGTACGGTCAGAATGAGCGATAACGTTGTATCTCCTGTCTATTATTAACTCAATATCCGATTCACTGTACGACGCTACATCTTCAGTTATTTTCTGAAGATAATCAAGTGAAAGATCCATGGCGATTACGCTTTTTGCATCACAGAGAGTCTTGGAAAGAGAGATCATAACATTACCGGTATTGGCATCGATGTAAGGATCAACGACTGCAACACGTCCTATATTGGCACGTGCATCAATATACCACGGACGTTCTTCAGGAATAAAATCCGGACCCGGAGTCCAGCCGGTAGTTGTAATGTAGTCTTCCCTGATTTTTCCATACAGTCCTTTTGTATTTCCGGATGTAATATTTACGACTGCGGCTGACTGATTGAAAATATAATTGCTTATTTCCTCCTGTGAGAGTCCTTCACGGATCATATTATCAATTGAATAGCACGCAAGGCGAATCGCATCGGTACCGCTTGAAAGATACTTGTCGATCTGTCGAGCCTGTCTGACCGTGTTCAGTTCACCGGTTTTTATAATTCTCTGACGCGTTTCATTGCGAAGTGCAGAATAAAACAAAGTGATCATGCTGACAAAAAGAATTGTAATAAAGAGCATGGTCAAAGCGTATCGCCTTCTGCTGACGCTGGAATTCAGTTTATAATTCATATGATCATCCCTTATCATAAACCAAACAAAAATCTTGTTTGCTGTAATTATCTTACTATTGTTATATCACAGCCGAACCATTTTTTTTGATATCTCTGCAAGTGTTCCGTCTGACTTCATTTCATAGAGTATCTCCTGAACTTTGTTCCTGAGTGAATAATCATCATTTCTGAACGCAACAGCGATTTCTTCTTCACCGAGGCTGTCCGGAAGAACATAATACTGCTCATTGTCTGATAAAAGAAAATAGTACGCCATAATAGAATCAAAAAACGCTGCATCAATACCGTTATTCTTAAGTTCATTAGTCATTTCAAGATTGTCATCAAAAAATCTTATATTGATATCCGAAGCCAGATACGATTCTTCCAGCGCTTCTTTAGCCGATGAACCGGACTGTACCCCGACAGTTTTTCCTTTTAAGTCACTCATATTCTTTATGGTGCTTTGTTCCGTAACAACGAAAATAAGGGTATTTTTCAAATACGGATCAGAAAGATTCATTTCCGCTGCTCGTTCCGGTGTAACGGAAAATCCGTTCCATATGCAGTCAATCGCTCCGGTGTAAAGATATTCTTCCTTATAATCCCAGTCAATAGGCTGCTTTACAAGTTCAACGCCAAGCCGGTCACATACTTCTTGAGCAAGATCAATATCAAACCCGACTATTTCACCTGATTCATTGACAAATCCCATAGGAGGAAATTCGGTATCAAGACCAATAATAAGCTCATTAGATTCCAGAACCAGGTCGAGCGATCTGTCATCCTGTGTATCTTTCTTATTTTCAGTATTTCTGTATACAAATACACCTGCAAATACCAAAACCGCGGCAGTACAAAATCCTGCCGCGAGTTTAAACGCTCTCCGTCCGCTCATAAAATCCCCTCTTTCACGAACTGTGCATGATTCCCCTGAACTATATCATAATATATTCGGAAAAGTCTAATTCAAGACTTTTATCGTTTACTATAATTATAATCAAAAATCATATAGTTTGTCAATATCATTTCGGCTTTTTTCACATATATTTAAATTTACTGACACTAAGATTCTTAAACTCTCTGCGCTTTATTGAGTTTCAATCCCAAGTTTCTCGCACAGCTTTTCTATTCCGGTAAAATATCCGGACCCGATTGTTTTCATTTTTATGCGATCATTGTGGCGATAGAATTCTACAACTTCAACCGTCTTTTCCGAACTCAGTTCAAGTTTAAATTCTCCTGACCCTCCGAATCCGAACAAATCTATAACCGCCGCAGGATTTTTGATCTTGCTGAAATTCATCTTTTCATCATCCCCGTATACCGAGAAACATACAAGGACATGATAAATATCTAGCGACAACAGCGCCGGTTTAAATGACACGGTATGACCGCTATTCTCAGAAAGATCTTCGACCGCTCCGTCCGGTGACAGTTTGCTGCCGAAAAATACAAGATCCTCATCACGTTCGGCTTTCCCGTTTTCACGCAGCATAAATGCATATACATCCGGATCTGCTCCAGCTTCGGCACTGTCATATTTAAGGCTTATTCTCACCTCATCACAGTCGGTGATATCTGTCCGCTCACCTTTCAGGTAATGCTTAGCGCCTTCCGGCTTTATTCTCTGAACAGTATCCAACCTTAATGAAGAATGATCATCTTTACTCTTATCCTGTTCAGTTGAAGACACTGTTTTCTGTTCAGGTTTTTCTTCAGGAGATGTTTCAGATTTTGTTACCGGAGTACTCACAGAAGAAGATACTGATGTTATATCAGGAACCGTTCTTTCAGCCGGAATGTTCAGCAATACGGATTTTCTTTTATAATCGGTAATATCGCTTCCGAGTTTTGAATAGATTTTTTTCACTGAATCACGAGTCGAAAGAGAAAGCAGTTCATCTTCCGTCATGCCGACCATTTCAATAAATGCAACTTTTCCGTTTGGTGTATCGATTGTATTAACGGAAGGATCTGAAATACAGATAAATCCTCTGATATCTGACTCTCCCTTTGAATCTATGCCGACCGTCTGACCGGTGCGGATAAATTCATTCGGTCCGAAAACTACACCTTTCTGAAATGTAATACGTGCTAAAGTCTGAAGAATCTGACAGACACATCTTATTTCCTTGTTAAGATCATCGTAGTTATCCTTCTTAAGCTTGAATGTCATTTCATAGCCGTATCCGCTTAATTCATGATTATCGGATACTTTTTCATACAGTTCCGAAAGGCCAAACGTTACGAAGTGCCAGTAGTCTTTTCCTTCATAAATGCTTATTCCGTCAAGCGGATCATTTCCGCCGAAACGCCATTTTATCATAGCCGCAAAATGCAGCGGATCATTCTGACCGGGATAAATTCTGAGAAATTCCCGCTCGATAAGATCCCATCCTGTGGATGCTATGTTGTTCATATTTTTCCTATCCCCTTTATCCTTTCTTCTCGTTTCTCCTTTTATGCGTCGCTGAGCGCGTTATTTCAATCCAAGTATCTCGCCATATACAAGTACAGCGTTTCTGACACATTCCTCACATGAACAAAGCGGTTTTCCGTAAGTGATCGTCTTCAGATCCCTGCACTTTATTGCTCCGCATCTTTCTCTGAAAGTTTCCTGTATCATACGTGCCGGCTTTATCGTTCCTTTACCTTTTGTTTTCATACCTGCTATCATAACTGCACCTACAAGTGCTCCGCATGTAGCTTCGAGATTTCCCATACCGGCACCGAAGCCAGCTGCGATCTGTCTTAACTGTTCTTCTGCAAGATTCGTCTGATCAGCAAGTGCTATTGAAACTGCCTGTGCGCAGGTGTATCCTGTTGCTTTAAGTTCAACTGCTTTTTCTGCTCTTTCTTTTAAATCCATTTGTAATAACCTCATTTCATAATTTATGTGTTTTTTCTTCGAAAAACAAATTATAATTCAAGTTTCATGAATACATCTGCGTACTGATTATCATTATATCTTTCCGTATTCACAAAACCGGCCTTTTCATATAATCTCTGCGCGGCTTTATACTTTGAAATGGAATCCAGAACAATTGATCTGTACCCAAGTTCCCCGGCTTTTGAAATCACTGTTTCAAGCATTCTTTTTCCAAGGCCTTTCCCTCTTAAATCTTTGTGAAGATAAAAGGCTTTCAGTTCCACAGTGTCGTTATTTATCTCTTTTAAGCCAACCGTTCCAAGTACTTTATTGTCGTTATTCTCTTCATTAACAACACAGTAAAACACTTCAAATGACTTCTCAATATCATTATAGAAACTGTGTCTTCCAGCCGGTTCGAATGTTTTATCCAGTTCTTCGAAACAGATATCAGTGAATTCAAATACACTTTGTTTGTATATTTCTCTGTACGGAACGATTATCATTTGCTCGTGCCTCCATAAATCCCGCGGTGATTTTCCAGTCTCCGACTGGAAAATTTCAATTCATTTTTCTTCGAAAAATGCTCCTTTATTATCACTTTATCCACCACTCAGGTGTCAGTTCACCAAGCGTGATCACTTTCTCCTGCTTATAATCCATCATTATTTCGATATCCTTATATCTTCCCGGCATAAGCTGAACCATCAGTTCACGGCATGCTCCACATGGAGCACCGCTTGTGCCGTCAGGCAGAACAGCAATCACCTTTATGATCTCCTGTTCACCATTGGTTATCATATTGAAAATAGCATTTCGTTCTGCACATATTCCGAGAGTGGAACATGTATCGATACATACACCAGTATATATTTTTCCAGATGACGACATAACAGCTGCAGATACTTCCCCGCATGTTACGTAATCTGAAATGCGTCGTTCATTACGTACCGAAACTGCAGCGTTATACATCATATCCCACTGCCACTGATCCTTTGTGATGCTGCTTGCGTGGCCGGTCCTCTTTTCATTGAGAAGCGGCACATCAAGATTTTCTGATGTAAACTGATAACGGAAGCCGCACTTTTCCTGCGCGCGTTTTGATTTGATATTTCCGTCGTAGTATCCGCACCAGACCTTTGTCATACCAAGGTCTTCGAAAGCACGACGAAGCAGTTCCATTCCTGCCTCCGGTACAATTCCACGACCCCAGAAAGGCTTACCGAGCCAGTAGCCAAGCTCGCATTCATCATCACGGTCGGTCATGTCGCTGTGGCCGTTCAGTTTCAGTTCGATAGCACCTATAGCTTTGTTATCTTCCTTAAGGCAGATGGCATATGCTTCTTTACCGTTTAAAACTTCTCTTATAACGTAACGGCTTTCATCGACATCCTTATGTGCTGGCCACCCGGCTATCGGACCGACATCCAGATCTTTTGCATATTCGTACATATCATCTGCATCGCTGTCCTCCCAGCGGCGCAGTATAAGTCGTTCTGTTTCAATTATCATTTGTTCTACCTCCGTATATCTCTATGCGTTTTTCTCAGATATTTCAGTACATCCTTTATGACCGCAGTGAGGACATTTGATCTCATACTCATTCTCATAATGCTGAGAAAAAAGGATTGTTCTCCAGTTTACAGTGAATTCTTTTGAACACTCTTTGCATCTGAAATTATGCTTTGCTATCTGTTTAACATATAATGCACATAAAATAAAAGCCGCAGCAATAACAACTGCCGTTACAATGATCCATCCCATAATTGTCTCCTCCCGAAATGATTTACCAGTCACTGACTTGAAAATGCACCTTTTTAGAATTTATATCTCATATCCGTATAACGGTGTTCCTTATCCTCGAATCCAACCTTCTTATAGATAGGATATCCTTCCTTCGTTGCACTCAGATCAATTCTTCCCAGGCCACGGTTTCTGCCGTATTCCACAAGG
This sequence comes from Ruminococcus sp. HUN007, assembly GCF_000712055.1. Taxonomy (NCBI): domain Bacteria; kingdom Bacillati; phylum Bacillota; class Clostridia; order Eubacteriales; family Oscillospiraceae; genus Ruminococcus; species Ruminococcus sp. HUN007. The sequence continues at coordinate 284,248 of NZ_JOOA01000001.1, forward strand.
TTTCTGATCAGCTGAGTGCATATACCTTTTCCGCGGTATTCCGGTTCAGTAAAGACACTCAGCACTTCACCATACAAGCCGTTAAGAAGGATCGAATTTGCAGGCATCTCAATGATATGAAGATATGCTACGGCTACCATTCTTCCATCATCTTTCGCCGTAAATGCAACAAGTTCATCTCCGAGTTTTCTGTTAAAATAATCCGGAAGCTGTTTTCTCATACATTCACTTTCATGTTCACTGACACTTCCGAAATCATCAATCATATACGCGATCCTTAAACGGATCAGTTCATCAATATCATCTTTTGAAGCTTGACAATAAACTATGCTCATTTTGTTCTCCCTTCGTGTATCGTGGTGATTTTCCAGTCGGAGACTGGAAAATTTCAATTCATTTTTCGTAGAAAAATGCACCTTTGACAAGGTCATCAGATCTTGAACTTTGACAAGTCAGCTTCTTTACCACCTATAACTATTCTGCTTAATCTCCTGCAACCATGATATGCATAATCAGAAACATCTATTGCACCTGCAGGAAGAATGATCTCTGTTAAATTGTAATTATCCCCAAATGCATACATTTCAATAGTTACAATACTATCCGGAAAAGTAACCTTCTGAAGTTTTCCGCTATTAAATGCATCCCAACATATCGTAGTTACGCCTTCAGGAATAACAACTTCGGTTATTTCCTTGCTGCGCTTCCTTCAACCAGAATATTATTGATCACGGCTATTCCGTTTTTACTTATAATATCTTCGAGCCATTTGGTTTTATTAAAGCAGCCCTTATATATGCTTGTAACGCTCTCCGGAACAACTATTTTTTCCAAAGCAGTACATTCACCAAACACAGCATAACCAAGAAACTCAGCACCTTCAGGTATTATAATTTCTGTAAGACTACTGCACTTTCTGAAGGCATAATGATCGATTTTTTTTAATCCGTCATTAAGAACTACTTTTTTCAGACCTATATCTCCTTCAAAAGCATTCTGACCTATCTTGGTAACTCCATTCGGTAACGTTATTTCTTCTATAAGAGGACAATCGCGCAGAACGGCATATTCTATAGAAGTGAGACTTTCCGGGAAAACCATCTTTTCAAGAGTAGAACAGCCACTGAATGCTCCCCAGCCAATTTGAGACACACTATCAGGCATATCAATATTCTTAAGAGAAGTACATCCATCAAAAGCAAATTGACCGATTTCCTTTATATTCTTTCCAAGCGAAACAGAAGAAATATTTCTGAAACGTTCTTTTTCTTCTTTTTTCGTTCCCTTTTTCTCTGGGGAAAAAGCATATTCTCCAATAACTGTTACAGGATTCTTGCCAATCATGTCCGGTACGACAACATCTGTGTCTTCACCCTTGTATCTTCTGATCGTTACACATCCGTCAGTAACTTTGAAACTGAAAATCTCTTTCCATTCTTTTTCTGTACGCTCGACGATCCCATTTGCTTTTTCGTATTTTTCTGTTTTTATCTGTTCAATCGCATCATCTGAAAAATATTTATCTCTGTATTCAAGTATCTTTGCAGTAACTTCCGGATCTCCGGCTGCTTTTTTAAGAAACTTTTCTATCTCATCATATTTGAATCCACTTAGTTTTTCTTTGTTTTCTAACAGCAGCAGAACAATACCAAAGGCTTTTTTATCGAGTGCTGCTTCAATAATCTTATTGATATTTCTCGCAGTGAGGAATTTACCTTTGCCTATAAGCTGCTCAAGTCTTCTGAAATAACCAGCTTTAATAAAGGCACCCGCAATTTTGATAAACTCTTTTCCGATCAGCTTTTCAGCTTCTGCGTTATTTCCGGCAAGATAATAGTCCACAATATACGTAAACTTCACTGTAAAGTCAAAATCTATAGTGAAATCATCGTTAATAAGCATATTCAGAATATTGTCAAGATCCTGTTCAGGGTCTTTCAATTCATTAAGTTCGATCTCAGTCCCTTTGAAGCATATCGTTTCCATGTTTCTGCAATAGAAAAACATGCCTCCGTAAACTTTCTTAAGTGTATCAGGAAGTGTGACCTTCATAAGCATACTGCATCCGCCGAATGCGTTAAACTTTATAGTATGAACATCCTGAGGTATAACTGCTTCTTCCACGTATTTTCCAACACGGGTCAGAACGCCGTTTTCAATCGTATAATCTTCTTTATCATCATCTCCGGCAACCTGATCAAATGCTTTCAGATCAATATATATCGCCGGTCTGACTCCGCCCAAAGAATTACAGTAATCATAACCAATATTTCCTTCTTTATAAACCGAACAAACAAATGTATTGGACAGTGTAGAATATGGAGTGCGAAGCCACCAGTCACGATTGCTTTTTCTGTCATTGAACGATACTAGAGTTTCAGCTTGTTTTTTTGTTAGCAGAGTGACGTTGTCTTTTTTGACAGTCAAAATGCACTTTTTCTCTTCATCATTAAAAGCATTATCGTAAAACTGGCTGTTCAGAGAGTTTCTGACTCTGCTTATCTCCCAGTTCCTGTCCTGCTTGTTATTATATGTATCAAAATCAACAATGTAATATGATAAAGCAAATAATTTATCATCATCTTTTTCGATGACTCTCCAGACCAGTCTTCTTTTCTGATTATTTGTATCTGTTAAAGTTCCGAATCCAAACAAATTTCCAATTTCAAGATTTCTCATATTTATCATTGTATTTTCCCCTTTTTTCCTTATTATTGATCGTGCTACTGCACTATTACAGATATAAATATTATACACTATTCAACAGATAAATACAAGAAAAAAACAGGCACAAAGCACTCTGTCTCTGTACCTGTTCAGGTCAAATATACTGTAGGATCAGTAACTGAGAACTGTTCTTACAGATATATTTTTTGTTCTGTCTGTAATACCGTTATTTGATGTGCTGCTGTTTCCTGATACTGAATTCGGAATGATAATACCAGGAAGGATCGTGTTTACTGATACATCAGCATCTACTGTCACCATTGAAGCTGCCTTGCTGATGTCAAAGCTGCCTGACGGTGTAAGGGTATATCCCTTTGCAGATGCGTTCTTTAAGCCATTGTTCATATTAACATCGATCAGGATAGCTGTTCTGGAAAGCATTGCGCGTTCCTTTTCCTGTGACATTGTTCCGAGCATAAGGAAAATCCTTAAGTATTCCTTGTAGGTAAGTGTTATTGCACTTGCTGCTGAAGGAGCCTTCTTTGATGCATTTATGTTTACATTACCGAACTTGTCTGTGAGTGCTGTTGTAGCGCCTGTTGCCAGATTTCCAACAAGATCCTTCGCATAATCTCCTGCACATTCGCCTGCTGCTCCGATACCGTTCTTTGCGATTTCCTTTACAGACTTTCCGACACTGTCAACAGTATTCTTCACAGGTGCCTTAAGGGATTCTACAGATGCTTTGATCTTTTCAGCTGTTTCAGCTTTTATCTGTTCGACTTTTTCTTTTGCAGCACCGACAGATGATGCTGATGCACTGCAGATCATTCCGGCAAATTCGTCAGCCTTCGCTTCTGCAAGTTTCTTTAATTCTGAAACAGCAGCCGAACCGAGATCATTTCCTGAAGAATCGATAGATTCGAGATTCTTAAGAAGCAGTTTCTTTACATTTTCCTGGCTCATACCCTGTCCTGCTTCGTCAATAACAGAAAGAGCTGTGGCAAACACTACATTGTTCACGGCATTGACTGCGGAATCAATTGTTTCTTCGGCAAACTCGTCAACATAGGAATTAACTGTTTTAGTAAGTTCATCAACACCGTTTTCAGCAGCACCTTCTATCTTACCGAAAATATCCTCCACCTGTTTTCCTGCCTTCGCTGATGCCACCTTAACGATTTCACCGGAATTATTCTTAAGTGCATTTACAATGCCTGACGGCTTCATATTCCATGTAGATGAATTCTTGTATACCGGTACCTCACCGCCTGCGAGAAGTGTGTTGAGATCAATCACAGACTCTGAGAGAGCAAGGGAAAGAATGAGTACAGTCTTAACTACCGGAATACCGAATCCTGTCCATCCTGCTATGGCTGTCGCTGCAGTGGTTGTAACCGTGCGTATCTCGGAATCGGTAAATGCATAAACGCTGTTGAGTGAGAATCTTGTACCGAAAATGAGTGCTCTTGTATAGGCGAGATTCTTTTCCATGTCCTCATTTCCCCACAGAATATACTCGGCTTCTGAACGATAGAAAACGTTGTTCTGTTCGTTCATCTGAACACCTGACATCATCTGCGGTGTTATTGTGTTCACTTTGCCTCCGCTGCATTCAGTCTCTGATGTATAACAGCTGAACATCTGCATGATATATTCGCTTAAAAGAAGATCTTCCACGCTTTCACCGGCCAGATCACCTATCCTGCTTAAGAATGCTCCTGTGTTTTCCTGAAGAGTCTCACTGTTTTCCAGAGCCTGTTCTGCATCAGTGTCACCGCCTGCAGCTGTAAAGCTTTCACCCGCATCAGGAACTGCAAGATAAGCGCTGATCGCATTAAGCTTTTCATCAGAAATTTTCGAGCGGAGATCAGTCTTAGCAGAAGAAGGCATGTTCTGGGTGATCTTTGAAGGATCTCCGAGATCCTTCATTGTCTTTAAAAGTTCCTTTGCTGACTTTCTGTTTGTCTGAGCGACTGCTGTGTTTCCGTAATTATCGTTAAGATATTTATAAAACTTATAGCTGCTTCCCTGTTCTGAATAGCTTTCATTTCCAAGTTTCACAGTTGAAACAAGTTCAGAAGACACTTCCTCATCAGCTGCGCCTGGTGTATCATTCTGGCTGTAAACTGCACGGTCACAGAGCACAGGGGCAAATACAGAAGTATAATCGATGTACTGGCAGACTGTCTCACCATGGAATTTAAGTCCTTCAGCAAAACTTCTTAAGTTTCTGAAAGCGTCAAGATTCTTTTCAGTAACTGCAAGGTAATCGCTTATATCGGATTTGTTAAGTGCCTTTACATCATTGTTGTACTCGTTCTGCATTGATGTTTTCACATCGCCTTCTGACAGGGCTGAGATAGCTGTCTTCCAGTTCTGACCTGCCTTTTCCGCAGAATCGATTGCACGTACAATATCTTCAAGACCGTTCTTGGTGTCTTCGAGGTATGCTATTGCTTCATCAGCTGAAGTGCAGAAATCTGAAAGAACATCAGCTGCATTACCGCAGTATGCATTGGCATGGGTTTTCCATGCATCACGGATGAAACGGGCATCAGAAGCAGTCTTGTCCATAAGACTACTCAGACTGCAAACGCGGTCATAAAATGACTTGTCTGATTTTTTTTCAGCGTCAGAAAGCTTGTCGTACTGCTTATTATATATATCGCAGTATGTTTTGACCTTATCAAGTTCAGCAGATTTGCCATGGATCCCTCTTACGTGGTCAAAATCAGATGAAGCAGCAATGTTTCTGATCTCGCTCATGAAGCCGGAATCAGTACCATCGTCTGCTGCGATATAACCGCTAAGCTTTTCACGTACGACATCATAAACGGATTTCTTTTCAGCCGAAGCAGTATCCTTTATATCCTTTTCAGCATGTTTGTCAGTATTAATGTGGGTATCTTCAGAATATCTGAACATATACATGATCGATACTGCATTTTTTATAAATATCTCTTACACGCTTTTCGTTTTCAGAAGCATTTACTGAACCGGAAAATGTGCCGGACGTGATAAAGCTGTTGTATTCAGATGCACTCTTCCATACAGAAGCACAGTTTTTATTGATCTTTTCAAGGCTCTTGTCATATTCGATCTTTGCTGTGATCGCTTTGTTCTGCTTGTTGAAATCCTTAAAAACACCGATCTTGTTAAGAATACCGCTGCTCATTTTAAGCGGTCCTGAGTATTTCATATACTCTGCTATCTGGCTCTTCATTACTTCAGGGTTAGCCAGTACAGCACCTTCTGTGTACTCAGCTTTGAATGATTCAGTATTAAGTGATATCAGATTTTTAAAATCAGCTTTTGAAGGGTCTGAGAAAATGTCAGCAAGTGATGAAATATACTTTCTGCTCTGTGCGTCTTCTTCAGTCAGTGCTGTGTTGTTGATCGTTCTGTAAAAGTAATCACTCAGATTTGTCTGAAGTTCCTGTTCAGTTGACGACATGGCAAACAAACCGTAAACATCTTTCAGCACTCCGTTAAAATCTGAAAGACCTGCATCTGAAGCAAGGTCAGCAGCACCGGCTGCCATTGTTCTGGCTGATGATATTCTGACTGCATCAGTTACCGCTGCACCGAAAGTATAAATCGGAAGCATTGCAAATGAAAGAAGAATGGATACTGAAGCACGTGAAGCTTTTTTAATGTCAATTTTAGAATTTTTCATAGTGTTCTCCTCAAATAACATGAATTACCTTGGGCATATTTGTATTATAACATATACTTCCACATACGTCAATAGTTTTCTAAGAAAATTTTAGGAAAACAAAATAAAAATTATGAAATCTCAGTAAAAAAATGCTGTGATGACTATAATCACCACAGCATTTTCTGTTATTTATGAAAAGTATTACTTAAAGTCTATAGGAACCCAGCCTGCTGTACCAAGTCTGATTCTGTAAGGTTTTGTATCGTCTTCGAGTATCTCGGTTATCTCGTAAGTGCCATCAACCTCAACTGACTTGCCTCCGTTAGCTGAATAATATACCAGTCCGGAATATTCAACTTCATCGCCGACTTTATATTTACAGCCAGAAACTTCTGACGGCTGAGAAACAGCCGGAGGCGGAGTAACTTCCTTTATATCGCCGCCTGAAAGAACTGCAGCATATTTGCCCATCTGATTATAACGGAATCTGAATACACTCAGGCTGTAGGTAACCTTACCCTTCTGAGGATCATTTACATAAACCCTGTTTGCAGCTTTGTCATATCCTGTGAGAACGAAGCAGTGTTCATTATCGTTCCACTGAACATGTCTGCCGTCAGGGGTTATCCATGATTTTGAATATTCAGGTTCGATCATATCGTAAGTTGCCCAGACCATAACAGGTCTTCCTGAATCAATATACGTAAGAAGTGTTTCAAAATCAGTACCGGTCAGATCTGTCAGTCTGAAGTTTTCATTACCTATCTGCTTGAAATAATTATCGGCTGTTTTAACCATGCAAGGAGCGTAGCATCCGCATCCTGAAACAGCACTTGCAGGATTGCCCGGATAGGTATTTATAAAGTCACCGCCGTAAAGCACATCTTCGATAATATAGAAATTAAACTTCGGCATAAGATCAGCAAGCAGCATTTTATCTGCACTGAAACCGTAATGATTAAGAAGCATGGAAAGCGCAGTTACCTCACTTCCCTTAGGAAGTTCAGGAAGCTGGAGAATGCTGTCAACTTCAACCCTGACCGGCTCGCCGGAAGACGGGAGTTCCTCTGTAGTTACCGGAGTTTCCGCTGCAGTTGTGACAGTTGTAGTAACAGGAGCCTCTGTAGTAGTCACAGTTGTAGTTGTTGCTTCAGTTGTAGTAGTCGCTTCAGTTGTAGTTGTTGCTTCAGTTGTAGTTGTTGCTTCAGTTGTAGTTGTTGCTTCAGTTGTGGTAGTTGCCTCAGTGGTAGTTACAGTAGTAACTCCGGCAGCAACTGTGACCGGTTTTTCCGGTTCAATAACAGTCGCGAAAGGTATTTCCTGAGCAGGTCCTTCGTATCGTGCAGTTGTTACCGGCATAGTAATTTCCGGAAGTTCCGTAACAGTTTCAGTTGTCGTTACCGCCGGCAGTGTGATCTCCTGTTTCAGAAGAACAGACGCTAAACTCATGTCCTGAAGATTGATAACTCCATCATGATTAAAGTCAAATTTTTCGAACTCAGACGGTTCAAGCCTGAGCGATCCCATAAAGCATTGTCTTAATCTGATAAGATCAACCGTAGTGTACGTGTATACTGTATCAGCATAAACACTTTCATCTTTAGTTTCATCAGATGATGATACTGAAACCAGTGCTGCAGAAAAAACAGCAGCTGCAATCAGCATTTTTCCAAATGTTTTATAATTCATAATGCACCTTTTCCCCGTTTCATAATTATGGGTCATCAGATTATCAAATGCTGATCAGTTGATCAGCACACAAGTATTAGTATAGCACATAAAACAGGAAATGTCCAGCAAATATTTTATTTAAAATGCTTTACTCCTGTATTTTCGGCACATAATGGTTTTTCCGGTCATTCTGTACAAGCCTTATCAGATCAGTGTAACCATATGTTCGAAGAACTGTATACACTGTAAAAAGAATATATCTGCGGTTATTCATACAATATCAGGCAAAAATTTTTATCAATCTTGTATATTGACAAAATCTTAATTTTTATTATAATAGAAATATAAATTTGAATTAGAGGAAGTAAATTACTTGAAATACAGAATAACACCATTCATCGTGGCTGGTTCGCTTCTGCTGGGACTAACTTCGTGTTCAGCGGGAAAAAACGAAAACCTTTTTGACGATGAATTCACAAATACAATTGTTCCGGTCGAACTGGCGGAATGCTATGACAGTCCGGAAGCATCAATCCAAAAACTGGATTATAATTACAAAACAGAAAAAGCAGTTGAATCCAGCGATAAAACAGGACACAGGATCAGTCTGAACTGTGTTATGCAGAATCCGGAACTGCCAACCGGATGTGAAATAACTGCTCTTACAACCGTTCTGAATTACATGGGATATAACGTTTCAAAAACGGAGCTTGCAAAAAACTATCTGACAACCGCATCTCTCGGAAGCACCGGATTTGACAAGGCATTCATCGGTAATCCTGCTTCTGAAGACGGCTACGGTTGTTACGCTCCTGTTATTGTTGAAGCAGCGCAGAAATATCTCATACAAAGAACCATGGAAATCACAGCCTGGGACATAAGCGGAACTGATTTCAATGATTTGTTTGAATACATAGACAAGGACATTCCGGTTATCGTCTGGTCAAGTATGAATCTGATGGACGTGCAGCTCACCGACGCATACTACGATAACAACGGTTCTTCAGTTCAGTGGTACAACAATGAACACTGCATGGTCATCTGCGGATACGACAAATCAGACAACACTGTAATCGCTGCAGATCCTTTAAAAGGCATGATGAAATATAACAGAGACCGTTTTGAAATGATATATAATCAGCTTGAAAAGCAGGCTGTAATAATTGAATGATCAAACGGAACGGTTTAAACGTGTAAAGTTACATACAGTTTTCGACGGTCAGTCGCTGAAACGAATAATGAAATTGAAACAGGCCTCTGGTCTGTTTTTTTATTGCCGGATGGTTAACCTTCGTCGCTTAACCTTCCGGTACTTTTTTCTGCATAAAAACAGGAGTTCATACTATTCCTTAATACTATAAAAAAAATCATCACAGCCGGTTATTTTGAAACCGACTGTGATGATCTGTTTTACGGAATGTTTTTTAAACATCCATTGATTTCTTATAAAATTACGCTGTTACGATGCTGTTATCTTCCTGCAGTTTAAGCTTTTCGACTGCATTTTCTCTCATCTTGTACTTGAGGATCTTGCCGGCAGCATTCATTGGGAATGAATCAACAAAGTCAACGTACTTCGGAACCTTGTGCTTAGCCATATTTGCAAGAACATAATCCTTGATTTCATCCTGTGTGGAAGTTTCGCCTTCCTTAAGAATGATACAAGCCATGATCTCTTCACCGTAAGCCTTGTCAGGAACACCGATTACCTGAACATCCTTTACCTTCGGATGAGTGTAGATAAAGTCTTCTATTTCCTTAGGGTAAATGTTTTCACCGCCGCGGATGATCATATCCTTGATTCGGCCAGTGATCTTGTAATATCCTTCAGGTGTTCTTCTTGCAAGGTCGCCTGTGTGGAGCCAGCCGTCTGCGTCGATAGCAGCTGCAGTTGCTTCAGGCATTTTGTAGTAACCCTTCATGATGTTGTAGCCTCTTGCAACGAATTCGCCGTCAGTGTTGTCCGGAAGATCTTCACCTGTTTCAGGATCAACGATCTTACACTCAACGCCGAACATTGCGCGTCCTACTGTATTTACACGAACTTCAAGTGAGTCATCAGTCTGGCTCATAGTACATCCAGGGCTTGCTTCTGTCTGACCGTATGTGATACAGATATCGGTCATGTGCATTTTTTCAACGACTTCCTGCATAACCTTGATAGGGCAAGGGCTTCCTGCCATGATACCTGTTCTCATGTATGAGAAGTCAGTCTTTTCAAAGTCATTGTGACCAAGCATTGCAATAAACATTGTCGGAACGCCGTGGAATGCAGTGATCTTTTCCTGATTGATACAAGCAAGAGACTTTCTTGGTGAGAAAGCAGTTATTGGTGACATGGTAGAACCATGTGTCATACACGCTGTCATTGCAAGAACCATGCCGAAGCAGTGGAACATAGGAACCTGGATCATCATTCTGTCAGCAGTTGAAAGATCCATGCAGTCGCCGATTGCCTTACCGTTGTTTACTACATTGTAGTGAGTAAGCATAACGCCCTTAGGAAATCCTGTAGTACCGGATGTGTACTGCATGTTGCAGACATCATCATATTCGATCTTGCTTCTCATCTTTTCAACTTCGGAAAGCGGAACTGTATCAGCAAGTTCAATTGCTTCTTCCCATGTAAATGCACCGTCGATCTTTGCGCCAACAGTAATGATATTTTTAAGACGAGGAAGCTTCTTGGATTCAAGTTTTCCCGGTTCACATGTTTTGAGTTCAGGACAGAGTCCGTTGATGATTTCTGTATAGCTTGTATCCTTAAAGCCGTCGATCATAACAAGTGTATGGGTATCGGACTGCTTGAGAAGATATTCAGCTTCATATATTTTATATGCGGTGTTAACAGTAACAAGAACTGCACCGATCTTTGTTGTAGCCCAGAATGTGATGTACCACTGCGGAACGTTTGTAGCCCAGATAGCAACATGGTCGCCTCTCTTTACACCGAGAGCGATAAGTGTTCTTGCGAACTGGTCTACATCATCGCGGAACTGCGGATATGTTCTGATGTAGTCAAGTTCTGTATATCTGAAAGCGTACTGATCAGGGAATTCTTCGCAGACTCTGTCAAGAACATCAGGGAACGTCTTGGCAATAAGTTTGTTCTTTCTCCAGAGGTACTTGCCTGTACCAGCCTTGTTGACCGGAAGTTCCTTGCTTTCGTTCTCAGCAAATCTCTTGCAGTATTCTGCAAAATGAGGAAATACGATGCCGGCTTCCGAAATGCTGCTTGCGCCCCATTTAGTTACCCATTCAAATGAGATATAGCCGTCATAGCCGATCCCTTCGAGTTCTTCCCAGAAGCTGTCAAGCGGAAGATCACCTTCGCCCATAAGGCAGAACTGAATCTTGCCGTCCTTCATGACACTGTCCTTGGCATGTACGTGTCTGATGAACTTACCAACGTTTTCGATGGTCTTTTCCGGAGCTTCGTTAAAATATCTGTAAGGATGGTGAATATCCCAGAGTACTGCAACATTCGGAGAATCAGCCTTGTCTATAAGAGTCTTGAGTCTTGCTGTATCTGCATAAACGCCGTTTGTCTCTACGAGAAGAGTTACGCTCTTTTCAGCTGCATAAGCTGCAAGTTTCTTAAGTATTTCAGCAACGTAATCGTCATCTGACTCACCGTCTACCGGGCCGGCAGCTTTGTCTGCAAGAACTCTTACATATGGTGAGGAAACCTTTTCTGCAAGATCGATAAATCCCTTTACTTCTGCAATGTTTGCCTCTTCATTTTCCCTGTATTTAAGGCAGCAACCTGATGAAACACATGGAATCTCAAGATTTACTCCGCGCAGCACAGACAGAGTCTTGTCAACATTTTTTTCGGAAAACTGTTTTGAGAACATCATGTCAGCAACCTGGCCGTGGCTTCTTAGTTCCATTCCGTCATAACCGAAGTCCTTGGCCATAGAGTAAACATCAGGCCAGCTGAAACCAGAGCAGGCACCTGTAGAAAAAGAAATTTTCATCTTAATTCCTCCGTTTTAATATATAGTGAAGTTATTCTGTCAAATTCACACAAATTAAATTATAGCACATTATTACGAAAAAATCAACAAATTCCTCCGATTTTTTTTGTAACTGTTTCCGTCGTAAATTCACGAAACCTCTGCCTTTTTATATGTCAGTCTGAAATAAAAATATCCCCGGACTAATCCGGGGCATCAAAATTACTTGTTTTTTCTGCACAGAACCTCATAAAGAAGTTCGTTTCTGTTTGCTGCAGGTTCAAGGGAGCTGTTCATATAAAGTCCGAAAGACTCCTCGTGATATGTATGATAGTTATAGCTTATCCGGTACTTATTGAAAATATCAATAACGTCTGCAACCCAGCGGTCTCCTCCCTTGTCATCGGTAAAGCTCACCGTTCCGGTACCGAATTCGCCGCAGTATACAGGAACGTTGTATTTTTCAGAAAACTCCGCATAAGCCTTTATATTTTTTTCAAGAAAATCCTTGTTAAGAAACGAAATGGATTCTGCTTTCCAGATATCAACTCTTGGTCTTATAGTAGCTTCTCCGCTGGACGAACGAATACGGAAATAGCCGCTTGCCTGATAGCTGTAGTTCTTGACCGGTCTGAAAAATCCGACTGAGCCGCTCGCATCATCCGTAGTACCTGAAACCAGATAGCTTCCGCCGCGTTTTCTTCCCTTGGTACTTACAAATTTTCCGTTTCCTATATTATTGCTTGCCCAGAAATACATCGAACATGTTTTATCAAAATTACTTGCATAGACTACACGGGTACGGTTGCCTTCACTGTCAAATTCGGTAATAGCAATATCATCAACATACACAGCGCCGTTTTCACCGATCTCTCTCGCCTGAAAAACATAGCTCAGTATCTGGTCATCATCCGTTACCGTAACACGGTCACTTTCAATGTACTGCCAGTCCCTGCTTTCAAGATCACACTGCTCGCCGTTGAAAGTTCCTGCATGCCAGCTTACTCCGTCAGCGAAAATATCTTCCTCGTTAGGATATACTTTATTGAATTCACTTGTGTTTGACCAGGATAATCCCTGATGAGTAAATGTATACGGATTATAGAAATGGAATTCATAAACCGCATTGTAATTGTCATCGGAAAGAGCAAAATTATGCTCATCATTTGATCTGCTCCATTCCAGTTCAAAGGTTTCTTCGTTCTGGAACGTCAGTATCTTTTCGATAAAGATAATATGATTACGGTCGGCTTCACGTACAGCTCTGATCATTCTGTTAAGAAGTTCAGCCCATTTTCTGCTTCCCGCCCAGACATCATCTGCAGGAATTACCGGCTCATTAAGAAGTCCGTAACCGACTATGCAAGGTTCATTGCAGTACCTTTCGGCGATTGCTTTCCACAGAGCCACCAGTCTGTTCTGGTTTTCCTTATCACTCCATAAAGCCGTTCCGCCGCCCTGTGACTGATAACCACCCTGAGGATAGTGCATATTGAGAACGATTCGCATACCGTTTTCCTTCGCCCATTCCACATTTCTGTCGATCCACTCAAAACCGGTTTCCTTATATTTATATGGATTAGCGTCATCTTCGAATAATCCGTAGTTAAGATAAAACCTCACAGAGTTAAATCCCATTTCTGCAAGCTCTCTGTAGCTGTCTCTCGTATGATGGGTATCATACGGCGGAAGCGACGGATTATCCCAGACATTATTTCCGAAAGCCATACCTTTCAGCAGATACTCTCTGTCGTTTTCGTCTCTGAGCAGCCTGCCGTCTGTATGTATGAAACCTGTAAAAAGATCCATACAGTTTATTTCCCCCTAAAAAATTACTGTGTTTGCTATATAATTATTACACATACAGATTAAATCCGAGATAATTTAATCACATTAAAAAAAGTAAAGCATTAAAATGTTATATTTGTAGTTTTTGCACAAATAACTGCAGTTCTATCTTATCACAAATTTTCAATTATGTCAAGTCAATTTCTGCAGTGATAAAGCGCAGTTACGGCCTGCCCACATGCCTGAAGACCAGGCCCATTCAAGATTATATCCGCCGCATTTTCCGTCCGTGTCGAGTATCTCACCGGCAAAATATATTCCTTTATCTTTCTTAAGACAGAGTAAAGAATCGATCTCACTGGCATGAACACCGCCTGAAGTCACCTGTGCGTTCTGCCAGGACGAACAGCCGGTGATCTTAAATGAAAGATTTTTTATCGTTTCCGCAATTTTTGACAAATCCTTATCCTTAAGTCCGGAAACTGGATCTGTAAGAGGCATTTTCATCGATTTTTTCATAATATAAACAGCAAGATTTCTGACAAAAAGGCCATTAAGGAATTCTTCAAGACTGCAGTCTTTTCGGTCTTCCTTTATTTCTTTAAGAATTTCTTCTGTCTGCTTAACGGAGAATTCCGGCATAAGATCAGCATTTACCGAAAGCTTTCCTTCATAAGCTGAAAAAAGATAAGCAAGATCAAAGACACAGATACCGGAAATACTGTTTTCAGTAAACTGTATCTCCCCTTCTTCAGTTTTAATTATTCTGTCTCCGGAAACAGCACTCACACGGCCGTGTACACGTACTCCCTTAAGACCTTTTACTGAAGCCGGATCCACACGAAGCGGTGCCACAGCCGGACAGATCTTCGCTGTCCTAATACCCATTTCACGAATCATTTTCAGAGCCGCTCCGTCGGTACCGTTTGCCGGAGATGCATAACCGCCGCAGGCTGCTATAATTCTGCGGGTTTTTATTATTCTTCCGTCTTCAGCCTTTATTACGTAACCGTTCTTTGTTTTCTCGATACTTTCTGCTTTAAAACCGCAGATTTCCGGAATTTCAAGGCTCTTAAGCCTGAGCCTCAGTGCACTGAGAACGGAAGCTGCACTTCTGCTGTACGGATAGACTCTTCCCTCGCCGTCAGCTGTGCAGAGAACTCCGAGAGAACGGAAAAAATCTTCCGTATTCTGTGTTTTCTTTATTATATCCATCACGTAAGAAATAGAACCGTGATAATCCTCTGCGGAAATGTTACGGTTAGTAAGATTGCATCTGCCACTGCCGGTAACAAGAATCTTTTTTCCGGTCCTGTCCAGCCTTTCAGCAATTATAATGTTAAGTGAAGGTGCGGTCTTCTTTGCCTCTATAGCTGCAGTTAATCCGGCCGCTCCGCCGCCGATAACCGCAATGTCCGTAGTGATCACGTTCTCCATTTTAAACCCTTTCAAAAAGAAAACGCTTATGGAATAAGCGTTTTGTAATGTTTTATTTGTTCTTTTCTGCTTCTATTCTGTCCGCAAGATCATTAAGATAGATCCAGCGTTCTGTTTTTTCCTCAAGCTCTGCTTCAAGACGCGTCTTTTTTTCCGTTAATTCCTGAAGCTTTACATAATCGCTTGTCTGTGCCGCCATTTCTGCTTCACATTCTGCAATGCTGTTTTCAATTGCTTCTATGTCAGCATCAATGGTCTCATACTCACGCTGTTCCTTGAACGAAAACTTAAGTGCGTGTCCGCCTTTTCTGCTGTTTTCCGAAGATGATCCTGCAGACGGTGCAGCTGCCGCTTTTTCTGTCTGCTTTCTTTCGGCCGCCTTTTCCGCATAGTCGCTGTAGTTTCCGGTATAGCAACTTACTTTTCCGTCGTCACATACTTCAAATATGGACTCCGCTGTCTTGTCAAGAAAATATCTGTCATGTGATACTGAAATAACAGCACCCGGGAATTCTTCAATGTAGTCTTCAAGAATACGGAGGGTTTCTATATCAAGATCATTGGTCGGCTCGTCAAGAAGAAGAATATTAGGAGCCTGCATGAGAATACTGAGAAGATAAAGCCTTCTTTTCTCACCGCCGCTCAGCCTGCCGATAAGACTCTGCTGAAGATCAGGATAGAAAAGGAAACGTTCAAGCATCTGGGATGCAGAAAATGTTCCTTCCGCTGTCTTTACCGCATCTGAAATGTCATGAATGAAATCAAAAACCTTAACATTCGGATCAAGTTCGCATGATGTCTGTGTGAAATAACCAATGCTTACTGTTTCTCCGGTCTCCACCTCGCCTTCGTCAGGCTGAAGTCTTCCGGCTATAATATTAAGCAAAGTTGACTTTCCGGCACCGTTGTGTCCGATTATACCAATACGGTCATTACGGAGTATGATGTATGAAAAGTCATCAATTACCTTTTTATCGCCGAAGCTCTTTGAGACGTTTTTCAGTTCAATGGTCTTTCTTCCAAGTCTGCTTGACAGAGCTGAAATTTTTACCGTTTCATCATACTCAGGGCCGGACTGGTTTTTGAGATCATGATAGCGTTCTATTCTGTCCTTGCTCTTCGTTCCTCTCGCCCTTGCAGCTCGCATTATCCACTGGTATTCACGTCTGAGTATGGACTGACGTTTTCTTTCACTCGCCTCAGCCATTTCCTCACGCTGAGCTTTAAGTTCGAGATATTTTGAATAATTAGCTTCATATGTATAAAGCTTTCCGCGGGAAAGCTCAACTATTTTTGTTACCACTCTTTCAAGAAAATATCTGTCATGAGTGATCATGATTATTCCGCCGGAAAATCTGTTCAGGACGGTTTTCGAGCCACGTTACCATTTCACTGTCAAGGTGGTTGGTAGGCTCGTCAAGTACGAGAACATCAGCCGGATGGATAAGAGCAGCGGCAAGAGCAGCTCTTTTTCTCTGTCCTCCTGAAAGAGTGCCTATCTTTGCGGAAAAATCGCTTATACCAAGCTTGTTAAGCATGGTCTTTGCCTCGTACTCATGTACTTCGCGGTATTCTGAAGGCATGTCGGAAAGCACCTGCTCAAGAACGGTGTTTTCATCGTCCATCTCAGGATCCTGCGGAAGATAGGAAATCTGCAGGTCAGGCTTCATGGAAATATTGCCGCTGTCAGGATGGGAAGCACCTGCAAGTATCTTTAGCAGTGTACTTTTACCTGTACCGTTGATTCCGATTATTCCTAATCTGTCACCCTCGTTAAGATAGACTGAAACACCGTCAAGCAGCTGTTTCATGCCGTAGTTTTTTGAAATGTTTTCTGCTGATAATAACATCAGTTTTTCTCCGCCTTTTTAGCTTTCTGCGCTTTGATGACTTTAAGACGCGAGAATTCCTCACGTTCCTTCTCCTCAAGGCTGTCGCTGATATATTTTGAAATACCGATAAATTTCGGAATAAGAATATTTTTAAGAGCATTAGCTCTCTTCTGGGTCTTCTTAATGGCGACTGCAAGTCTGTAAATACCGTTTTCCACTTCTGCAAGTTTCGCCGTCATTTCCTTTACCCTTGCAAAGAGGATATAGGCCTCGTCAAGACTTGAATCAGTATCGTAAAATCCGAAAGGAGCTGTATGGATAACAGGTTCGATCTTCACTGTCGGAATTTCAACACCCATTACGCTTCGGCTTCCGACCGTAAGTGTATTCTCAACCGGAACAGCCTTTCCGAATATCTCAACAACCCCGAGACTGACATTAGCCTGCTGAAGTGCACGGTATGCATCTTCATAGGTCTTTTCTATGTCAAACCTTATCTCATTTGCCGAATCCACCAGCTGCATGAGCTCTCTTATCAGGATATTTCTCTTCCTGTCCATAAGCTCATATCCGAGTCTTGAAAGAGCAAGGTCCTTACGCGCCTTTATAAGATTACCTTTGGTAGGAAAAATCTGTTCAGTCACACGATCATCTCCTTACTGTCAGTCGGCAAATCTTGAAGCTGCGTCTTCAACATATTTTTCGTTTAAGAGTTTTTCGTCAACTCGTTCAAGTTCTGACTTAGGAAGAAGTGAAAGAAGCTCCCATCCAAGATCAAGAGTCTGCTCGATCGTCCTGTTTTCATCAAAGCCCTGATTGATAAAGTGTTTTTCAAACTGAATGCCGAATTCCATATATTTGCGGTCGGTATCTGAAAGTTCCTCCTCACCGATTACAGCTGCAAGCGAACGCGCTTCCTGTACTTTTGCGTAGCATGCAAAAAGCTGATTGGCAACAGCTGAATGGTCAGCTCTTGTATATCCTTCACCGATACCGTCCTTCATAAGACGTGAAAGTGAAGGAAGAACTGATACTGAAGGATAAATGCCTGTCTGGTCGAGATTTCTGTCAAGAACTATCTGACCCTCGGTGATGTATCCTGTAAGGTCAGGTACCGGATGAGTGATGTCATCGTTCGGCATTGTAAGGATCGGGATCTGAGTAACGCTTCCCGTTGATCCCTTTACTATTCCGGCACGCTCATAAAGAGACGCAAGGTCTGAGTAAAGATAACCCGGATAGCCCTTTCTGCCAGGGATCTCACCCTTGGATGAACTGAATTCACGAAGTGCCTCGGCATATGAAGTCATATCAGTAAGTATTACAAGGATATGCATGTTCTTTTCATAAGCAAGATATTCAGCTGCAGTAAGAGCACAGCGCGGAGTAAGTATACGTTCTATAATAGGGTCATTTGCAAGATTGATGAACATTGCAACGTTCTGGAGAACGCCGCTTTCCTCAAAACTCTTTCTGAAATAATCCGCAACGTCATTCTTAACGCCCATCGCGCCAAAAACTACAGCAAATTCCTGACCGCTTTCATCGGCTATCTGTGCCTGACGTACAAGCTGAACAGCGAGCTTGTTGTGTGAAAGACCGGAACCGGAGAAAATAGGAAGCTTCTGACCTCTGATAAGAGTCATAAGACAGTCTATTGATGAGATACCGGTTCTTATATAGTTTCTCGGATAAGTTCTGGAAACCGGATTAAGCGGCTTTCCGTTTATGTCAGCATATTTTTCCGGATAGATATATCCTAAATTGTCGATAGGCTTACCGGCACCGTTGAAAACACGTCCGAGGATATCTTTTGAAAGCGGCATTTCCAGCGGCTTTCCTGTAAATGAAGTCCTGGTATTCTTAAGTGAAAGGCCCTTTGTTCCCTCAAATACCTGAAGTATAGCCTTGTCACCTGCAAGTTCAACGATTCTGCCTATACGCTCTGTTCCGTCTTCAAGTCTGATCGAAGCAACTTCCTCGTAGCCAACGTCCTTGACATTTTCAAGTGCTATAAGCGGACCGGTAACCTGTTCAAGTCCGATGTACTGTACGCCCATTATTCAGCCCTCCATTCGCCCTCGTCACTCAGACTGTCAAGAGTTTCAGTGATCTCAGTAATATAGTTGTCGAACATTTCCGGGTGATCGTTAGGAATCTCGTACTTGATCTTGATGACCTTTTCCATAATACCTGATTTTACGATCTGACCAACAGTTCTTCCTTCAGCGATCTTCCTCTTTGACTCGTTGTAAAGATGAAGTATTGTCCTCATCATGAGAAGCTGTTTGGTAAGCGGAACGAATGTATCATCCTTGTGGTAGGCATTCTGCTGGAGGAAACCAACACGTACAACTCGCGCGATCTCGATAACAAGCTTCTGGTCATCAGGAAGAACATCCGAACCGATAAGCTTGACGATCTCCATAAGTTTGTTTTCCTCAACAAGGATGTTCGAGATCTCCTGACGGCATTCCATAAAGTCAGCACCGGCATTCTCAGTATAGAATGCTGCGAGATCCTCAATATATTCACTGTAGCTTGTTGTCCAGTTGATTGCAGGATAATGTCTTGCATACGCAAGTGATTTGTCAAGAGTCCAGAAACAGCGTACAAAACGCTTGGTGTTCTGAGTTACCGGCTCAGAAAAGTCTGAACCCTGAGGAGATACGGCACCGATTACCGTAACCGAGCCTTCCCTGCCTGAAAGGGTTTCCATGTAACCGGCACGTTCATAGAATTCTGAAAGTCTTGATGGAAGATAAGCCGGGAAGCCTTCTTCCGCAGGCATTTCTTCAAGTCGGCCTGAAATCTCACGGAGAGCTTCTGCCCATCTGGATGTAGAGTCTGCCATGATAGCGATATGATAGCCCATGTCACGGTAATATTCCGCAAGAGTAATACCTGTATAGATGGAGGCTTCACGGGCAGCAACCGGCATGTTGGATGTATTGGCAATGAGAACGGTCCTGTCAGTAAGAGGACGGTCTGTCTTAGGGTCGATAAGTTCCGAGAATTCCTCAAGTACCTGAGTCATCTCGTTTCCACGTTCGCCGCAGCCTATGTACACAATAATATCAGCATCACACCACTTGGCAAGCTGATGCTGTGTCATAGTCTTTCCGGTACCGAAACCGCCAGGAATAGCAGCAGTACCGCCCTTGGCGATCGGAAGAATAGTATCGATTACTCTCTGACCTGTGATAAGAGGTCTGGAAATAAGCTTTCTTTCCTTAACCGGACGAGGCTGTCTGATAGGCCACTTCTGGCAGAGAGTCAGCGGGATCTCATTTCCCTTTTTGTCCTTAATTACACACACTGTGTCATTTATTCTGTACTCTCCGTTTTCGTTTACAGAAATAACATCACCTTCAAGAAGCGGTGAAAGCATGCAGTAGTGCCTTATAACTGCTGTTTCCTGACACTCGGCATATACCTGACCGCCGGTAAGATGATCGCCTACAGAGACCTTTATCTCAGTATCGTATTTTTTCTCTGTATCAAGTGAATCCACGTTGGCGCCTTCTGAAATAAAGGCACCTCCTGAAACTTCCTCTATTCTTTTGAGCGGTCTTTCTATACCGTCAAAAATGTTTGAAATAATACCAGGTCCGAGTGTAGCACACATTGGCGCACCTGTCTGATAAACAGGTTCCCCGACCTTCAGTCCTGTTGTTGTCTCATATACCTGTATTGTAGTAAACTCGTTTGTTATACCGATAACTTCACCGATAAGACGCTTGTTACCCACGTATACCATTTCGAGCATTGAAAAGTCTTTTGTATCTTTAACTTTTACAACCGGTCCGTTGATTGAATATACAACGTTCTGCATAATGCACCCCCGATAACAAATAATGTAATTCTCCTGTCTTAATTCTGTGTATCAAGACAGTTCATGACGGCAGCTGCTGCCGTTTTACAGATCATGCAAGTCTGTAATTGGAACCGAAATCCTTCTTCTGTTCATCAAGCATACTGTCAAGTGTCTTGTTGATAAGAACAGATGAATTCCTGTCATAAACCGAAAGTCCGCCGTAAACTATTTCAGGATCCGGTTCAAACGAACACTCATTTCCTGCTTTTCTGCGAAGAACAGGTTCATATTTCATGTCTTCCTCTCTGAGGAAAATCACAGTATCCTTAGTGATCTCTTCTCCGTCCAGAAGGCTTTCAAGATAAGCAGAATAGCCCTCTGAATGTGTAAAGTTAATAAGCTTGTCATCAACAGAGTCAAATATTCTGCCGACAAGATTCTCCCTGTATGTAAGAACTTTTATACGTGCTTCCTGTTCAGCCTTTGAAACAGTCATCTTATTTAACTGCTTTTCTTCTGAAACACAGGATCTGATTTTTTTATATGCTTCATTAAGTGCTTCATTTTCCGCATTTTCAAGAAGTTCACTGCATTTTTCATCTGCTTCTTTTTCTATAAGCTCTATCTTGCTGTCAACTTCAGAATTAACTGCTTCTATAAACTGTCTGAGATTATTATCATTCATTTTCTGTTACCCCTTTTATCTGTACTGATTACTGTCCTCTGATCAGTCCGGTCAGATTCAAGTACAAAAAGCAGACATCCATCTGCTATATTCTGATGCCTATTGCTTCACGAACATATTGCGAGATGGATGTCGAAATATGAGATGAACCATGTCTGTCCGGAATCTCGACGATAAGTGGGTATTTCCTGTTAAGCTTAAGGTCGTATACAAGCTCCGAGGATTCAGTAATAAGCTTCTGTGTAATAAGGATCACTGCGATCTCACTGTCTTTAAGTGCATTGTTCAGTGCTTCCTTTACCTCATGCTTTTCGTGTACAACCACACCCTCAATACCGCTGAGTCTCATTCCCATAAGAGTATCAATATTATCACTGATAAGATAAAATTTCATAGAAGATCAGACCTTACCGATAATCATGAATGCGATAATAAATCCGTAAAGAGCAACACCTTCGCCAAGTGCAACGAAGATAAGTGACTTTGCAAATGACTTTGGTTCTTCTGCAACAGCACCGATAGCAGCAGGAGCACCTGAAGCAACTGCGATACCGCATCCGATAGAACCAAGACCAACAGCAAGAGCTGCTGCTATGTAAGCAAGACCTGCATTATTGTTTACTGCCTGTGAAGCAGCTTCAGCAGTTTCAGCACTTATGAATCCGCCGATCGGGAAAATAACTGCAAGAGCCATTACCGCGAAGAATGAACAAAGGTTAAGGATCACTGCGTTTCTCGCCTTCTTAGGTGAGCTTTTTCTTCTGAAAGCAGCGATAAACGGTAATGAAATAATGCAAAGAATTAAAAGCGGCATTAATGCAAGTTCTAAAATGTTCATGATAAAAATTACTCCAATCTTATAAATTACTCTGAACACAGATCCTTCTGTGTTTTCATTTAAGGAAACGCTGATTTATTCATAAATCAGCGTGGAGATCCGGGGCGAAACCCCTCATATCCCACCACCGGAAATCCGGAGAAGCCGGATTTCCGATTTAATCAGTGTTTCCTTAAATAATGTTTTTCGTATTAGTCGAGTTCCGGGCTGTAGTTTACTGATACAGGTTCGAAAGCTTTTCCGTCGCCGTCGTAGCAGCGTGAGAAGATCTCATAGAACTCAAGTCTGAGGACCTGTATTCCTGAAAGCATGCCCTCCATGCCAATTACAAATATATTTCCTAAAATGATGATAACCGGTGAAGCTCCCTTGTACATTTCTGAAAGAAGCATTACAACGGACATCATTGCAGCGTGTGAAAGTACGAAACCACCGATTCTTACGAATGAAAGAGTGTTGGTCACGTAGCCTAAAAGGAATTCAAACACTTCGAAGAAGTTGGAAGCGATGAAGTCTCCGACTCCTTCCGACTTAAACTTCTTTCCGCTTACCATACATCCGAGAGGCTCTCTGAAAAGCATTATAACAAGCGGAAGAACTATCAGAAATACTGTAAACAGCGGGTTAAAAACGTTCTTTGAGAACATCATGAAGTTTACCACCGCATAAAGTATTGCAGAATAGAAGACAAGTCCGGTGACACCGTTGTTTCCGAACAGCGCATTGTCAAATTCCTTTTTCTTAAGTGTCGTTACTATATTGATAAGTATTGAGATAATGATCAGCACAACACCGATCGCAATAGCAGCACCAAGTACAATATTTACGTTATCGATAGCCTCGAAAGGTTTTTCCTCGAATCCGAGAGTCCTGTACATAGGGTCAAGAGCATGTTCAAATCCGAACACCGAACCGAATACCAGTCCGAAGAATGCACTTGAAAGACCTATTCTCGAAATTATCGCACAGAGTTTGTTCTTTGTTTTTTTATAGAGTACAGCGCCTGCAATGGATATTACAAGTCCCTGTCCGAGATCACCGAACATTATGCCGAACAGCAGTGTGTAGGTGATGGCCACCAGCGTGGTCGGGTTGAATCCGTCGTATGAAGGAAGTCCGTACATTTCGACAAACAGTGAAAACGGATTGGTAAATTTGTTTGTCTTAAGCTTTACCGGTACTTCAAGTGAAACGTCGGAATCAGGCGGCTTTATTACAACAGACACACCTGGTATCTTACTTAAAGGCTTTTCAAACTCATCTGCCTGTTTTTCAGGAACAAAGCCCACAAGCAGGAAATTATCTTTAATTACACTAGCCTTTGAGCGAAGTTCAAAACAGTCATAAAGAGCTTTAAACCTGCAGAATACCTTGTTAAGTCTTTCTTTTTCCGTTTCTATAAGATCGTGACGTCTCTTTTCCAGTTCTGAGGCTTTCGCCTGAGCGTCAGAATATTTTTTATTTACGTCTTCGATCTCCTTTTCCGGTTTGCCTTTTACGTAGTCAGGCAGCCAGATCCTTTCAAAATACAGATCTGAAAAGATCTTATCCGCTTTTTTCAGACATTCAACCGGAGCAAAATACATACCCCAGTAGTAATCGTCGTCCACATCATAGTGAACAAATGCAAAAGCGTCTTTCTCATAGTATGCAAGCTTGCTGTAGCTGTCACACGGAAGCCTGCCGAAACGAACATGGATGTGTTTACAGCCTGAAAGCTTTGCCATGTCAATGTCAAGCCCCTGAAGATGCTTAAGCTGTGCAATTATCTGTTCATACTGAAGAATACTGTTTTTATTCTCAGATATCTCCTCACTGAGAATCTTCAGTTTCTCACTTGTACCGGAAACATATTCCGAAAGCGATTCAAGCGATTCGTTTTCAATATCGGAATAATCGGTCTTCCGGAACCTGAAATCACTGCCGAAATCAACGGCAACGATCCTGTCAAGTGTTTCTCTGTACGGGTTCTGCTCATGGAGAACAGAAAAACCGCTTTCTTCCGTGTCGGAAGACGATGCAGATTCAATGTGGAAGCAGCCGCTGTCAACACATTTCTGTATTACCCTGTCAAGGCTGTCCATCTTGCCTGCAATGTTCACAAGCCGCATTTTCTCAATAGACATAAAAATCCCTCCTTTTCCGGTCGTCGGTACACAAGGTTACCGGCCTTTGATCAAATAGTGAATTTCTTTAAGAAAACGCTGATTTACTTATAAATCAGCGCGGGGCTCCGGGGCGAAGCACCGAAATCCCACCTTCGGAAATCCGGCTTTGCCGGATTTCCGATTTAACCAGTGTTTCCTTAAGTATCTGTTTTTTCTCACTGTTTTATATTTTATGTCGGTATGACCATAGACAGAATATTATCGGCACTTCTGCCGTATCTGATTCCTTCAATGACAGTAATAATATTGTCAACCTCGAGCTCATCAAGAAGCACAAGCGAGTAGACACTTACAGCGGCACTCTGTGAAAAAGCAAGCGCACGTCTGGCCATTTTGCTTCGCAGCTTACGAACTTCGGTTTCAAAGTTTTCCGAATTATCAAAGTCAATTTCCCTGCCGTATCTGGTTTTCGAAAATGCCCTGAGAAATTCCTCGCCGTTCTCATTTTCAAAAAGCTCTGTTTTTGTTTTTTTATTCAGCTTCCTGTAAAAAGGAAGAAGCTTTTTGTCAATTTCCGCACTGGAAAGGCCATAAAACTTCTTCATTCGGTAAGCGTTAATTATGTTTATAAGGTCTATCTGTGTTTTGATCTGTGTCAGAAGCTCCTCAGCCGTTTTTTTCGGAAGCTCCTTTTTTATTGTATCCATGAGCCACTGATAGTAGAAGGTTCTGAGCTTTATCTCACAGTTAAGATAATCTACATGACCGTTTTCATCGACTGCGATGGTTTTTAAAACCGGATAGTATCTGGTGTGTCTGAGTACAGCAAGCATTTCCTTTATATTCTTTGACTTTGCAAGTTCAATAAGGTTAATACCGGTCTTTCCTATAAGGTAAGCCGGCATTGCTGTGATATAATCATCGCTCGAGTCAGCGTTTATATGAAGAATTACACTGAGTATCTCGCGTATCTCTGAAAGAACGATCAGGTAATTGTAAAACTGTTCTTTTCGAAGCTGCTGAAAATCGCAGATGTTTATATACCTGTCGAATGAATACCTGCGTATTACCGATTCAAGATACCCTCGGTGTACCGTTGCGGTATTTACACTGGAAAGAGCTGCAGAGTAGCTTGTGCTTTTCTTAAGATACTCTGCTGCTTCTGACACGCTTTTGCGTCCTGCCAGTTCCCTGTAATCCGCTTCAGTAAGTCTTTTACCGTGTAAAGCTCTTGCGCGTGCTACCGTGGCATTAGTTGAAAACTTAACCAACGTTCTCACCCACTATCGCATGGAAGATCTTTTCTTCAATGACTGAATGGCTGTTTTCAAAAGCTTCATCAAGCTGCTTAAGTTTCTGAGAACATTCGTCGTTTATACGGTTTACGTCTGTCTCAGTTTCTCCGCGGTAGAAGCTTCGGACTTTATCCATTCTGCTTTCTGCTCTGGCCATAAGGTTTTCCTTAAGTTCCAGGGCTTCCTTTTCAGAATCCTCGACACGCTTTCTTCCCGCTTCTTCAGCTTCTGTAAGCCTTTTGTCAGCTTCATTGTCGATCTCAACGATCTTTGTAACTATATTTTCCATCACATCACCCCATTAACAGATCCGAACTGCAATGCTTAGTTCTTTACGCTGTGCATTGGTGCCGGAAGTCTGCCGCCTCGTGAAATAAATTTTTCTGCTGATCCGCTGTGGAGCTTCATAATAGGAGCATGACCAAGAAGTCCGCCGAATTCGAGAGTATCTCCTTCCTTCTTGCCGATAGCAGGAATTACTCTTACAGCAGTTGTTTTATTGTTAACCATACCGATACAAGCTTCGTCAGCAATGATAGCTGAAATTGTTGAAGCAGGAGTATCGCCAGGAATAACGATCATATCAAGACCAACTGAACATACAGCAGTCATGGCTTCGAGTTTGTCAAGCTGAAGAACACCGGCTTCTGCTGAAGCGATCATACCTGCGTCTTCAGAAACAGGAATGAATGCACCTGAAAGTCCGCCAATGTGTGAGGAAGCCATTACGCCGCCCTTCTTAACTGCGTCGTTAAGGAGTGCAAGAGCTGCAGTTGTTCCGTGAATACCGCATGTTTCAAGACCAAGTTCCTCAAGAATGTGAGCAACACTGTCGCCTACTGCCGGAGTCGGAGCAAGTGAAAGATCAACTATACCGAACGGAACGCCGAGCATCTTGGAAGCTCTTGAACCGACGAGCTGTCCCATACGTGTGATCTTGAATGCTGTCTTCTTGATCACGTCTGCGATCTGCGAAATATCTGCATCAGGATACTTTGCTACTGCCGCACGCACAACACCAGGACCTGAAACGCCGACATTGATTACACAGTCAGGCTCGCCGACGCCGTGGAATGCACCTGCCATGAACGGATTGTCCTCAACTGCGTTGCAGAATACAACGAGCTTTGCAGGTCCGATACAGTCACGGTCTGCTGTAATTTCAGCGCTTTCCCTTACTATCTTACCCATGAGTGCAACAGCATCCATGTTGATACCTGTACGTGTTGAACCAACGTTTACTGATGAACAGATGTTTGAAGTTCTTGAAAGTGCTTCAGGAATCGAATTGATAAGTTCGAGGTCACCGGCACTGAATCCCTTCTGAACAAGAGCTGAATAACCGCCGATGAAGTTTACTCCGCACTGGTCAGCGGCCTTCTGGAGTGCAAGAGCAAATCTTACAGGATCTTTCTTATCGCACGCAGCGCTGATCATTGCGATCGGTGTTACGGAAATTCTCTTGTTGATTATCGGAATGCCGTATTCCTTTTCGATCTGTTCGCCTGTCTTTACAAGATCCTTTGCCTTTGTAACGATCTTGTTGTAGACTTTATCGCATGCCTTGTCAATATCGCTGTCGATACAGTCAAGAAGCGAAATACCCATTGTTATCGTTCTGATGTCAAGACACTCGTCCTGGATCATGCGGATAGTTTCAAGTATGTCATATGCATTTAACATTAATAACTTCTCCTTTTAAGAAAATCAGATCTCGTGCATGGAATTAAAAATGTCCTCATGCATAGTGTGTATTGATAATTTAAGTTCATCACCCAGTGCTGCCATCTCATCAGCAAGCTTTGCAAAATCAGTGTTGAGTTTTGATATGTCAACGAGCATGATCATTGCGAAGAGCTCCTGAAGTACAGACTGTGTCACTTCAGTAACGTTTGCATTGTACTTTGCGCAAACTGAGCTGACTTTAGCAAGAATTCCAACATTATCTTTACCTATTACAGTAATAACTGCTCTCATAGTAAAAAACCTCCGGATGTTTAGTATATTTTAACCTATTAATTATAGCATATATAACTAATCAAGTCAATGAACTTCGTGAAATATTACTAACATTATCACTTATCTTTATTTTCAATAAGATCGATAAAATCTTTCTCGGAAAGCGGTTTCGAAAAATAGTATCCCTGCAGATAATCACAGCCAAGTTCACTCAGAAGATTTATCTGTTCCTCGGTCTCAACGCCTTCGCAGAGAGCTTTTTTCTTCATTTTATGTACCATATCAACGGAGACCTTAAGAAGCTCCATTCCTTCCTCGCTCTTTGAGGAATTCCAGAGAATGCTTTTGTCTATCTTGATTATATCGGCACCCAGTGAAAACATGGATGTAATATTGGAAAAACCTGTGCCGTAATCGTCAATTGAGAACTGGAAACCCTGCGATTTGAGCTGTTCGATGACATCTGAAAGATGATCATAATCCTCGGCAGCTACAGATTCGGTTATCTCAAAATTGATCATATCTCTGCGGATACCAATGGAATCGACTATATTCTTTATGTTTTCAGCAAATCCGTCCTTCACGCATTCAAGAACGGAAAGGTTGACGTTGATACACTCCATTCCGTTTTTCTGAGGAATACCTGTGTCAATGAAACGGCATACTTCCTTAAGAACAAATTCATCAAGATTATCGATTATGCCAAGCTGTTCAGCAACCGGAATGAATTCATCCGGATAGATCATGCCCATGTTTCTGTCATTCATTCTGAGAAGTGCCTCAGCACCATGAAGTGACCTGTCAATATTGTAAGTCGCCTGATAATAAACCTCAAAGGCATTTTCATCAAGGCCGTGTGTCACAGCCTTTTCAACTGCTGCACGGCGAATGATACGTTCAAGTGATTTTTCGTCCACGATACCTGAACCGATATCCTTAGGCAGCATACATTCAGCAAAATAGAGGACTTCCTCGGCATTTGCGGCCAGTTCAGGAACATCTATAAGCAGAAATTTTGCAGAAAGGTGCAGGTTAACACTGTCGAGTCTCCATGCAGATCTGAAACGGCTGCATATCTTTTCCTCGATCTCAGCTGCTTCATTTTTAGAGGTATTGTAAAGCGTAACGGCAAATCTCCTGTTACCTACTGCATAGATACAGTACTTGTCAACAACCGAAGCAAGATAGTCCGATACCATTCTGCAGGCAGCATCACGGTCGATCTTTACTGACACAACAGAATTGGAATTACGGTCAAAGTCGATACTCCGGATTATAAGTACCTTAAGCGGAATATGGTTGCTTACAGCCGCACGTACATCAAGTGTGAATGCTGCGGAATTATATGCATCCAGTTCCACATTTCTTCTGTCATCCTCATTTTCGATAAACATAAGAACACCTGTTAAGCCGAGAGCTTCCAGGAGTATTTCCACACGATACTGTTTGAAAATAAGCTGAATGACTATTCCGCTGCACGCAAGCATGAAACAGATAGCTATCGAACGTTTTCTTCCCCTGGACAGAATACTCCATGATTTCATAAACATGATAAAAGCATGTATCACCCAGACCGCTGAAAAGCCGTAGATGAAAATATATTCTCCCCATGACCTGTGAAACATCCTGTCTTCGCTGTAATACCAGCACCAGTTCGTCAGCGGATTTGTCAGAATCATAAGTTCAGTGATAACTGCCAGTATGACCGGCGACCTGCCGACAAAAGAATATTTTCTGATCCCCTGTGGCTTTCCGGGCGTATCTGTAACAACGAAACGGCCAATTACAAACGAAAGATAATAATAAAGCACCGGAGGGACAAGATTATGAGTAAAAAAATAGAAGAACTTTGATAGTCTCGAAGCAAGAAAAACTGAATCTGAAGCAACCGATGCATCACTGGTGCGGACATTTACAAGTTCACACACTGCATTGATCCCGATAAGAACGAGAATAGTTATGTACAGCTTATTCTGTATTTTTCCGGTGTGACCGTCCAGAAGCGTAAAAAGAAGATTTGTCAGACAGATACACAAAACAGAAAGAGCTATACCGTAATCAAGGCTTGAATATACTACCATGTTTCCCGTAATCCCTCCTTTACATAAAATTCATGAAACATGTATTTCATGTAAATATCATAAACACCGGCCACCAGCCGACAGTTAAGTATCGGCCGCAACACCCCTGCGAAAGACCGGTGTTTTTTTTAATTTCACGTCTATATTTATTGTTATTATACCACACTTTTCACAGTATTTCAATCTAAATTACGAAAATATAAAAGCACAGCCGTGACGAATCATGATTCTGACTTTCGCCGAAGCTGTGCTTTTTCCTGCTTTCAGAGTAAAAGCAGATTATTTGTTCTTATTGTACTTTTCCATATCCATCTTGCGGATCTCTGAACGGCGGATCTTGCCGCTTCCTACAGTCTTAGGGAGATCTTCAACGAATTCAACTACTCTTGGATACTTGTAAGGAGCAGTTTCCTTCTTAACGTATTCCTGGATCTCCTTAACGAGTTCATCTGACGGAACTGTGCCCTTTGTGAGAACGATAGTAGCCTTTACTACCTGACCTCTGATATCATCAGGAACACCTGTTACAGCACATTCGAGAACGTAAGGGAGTTCCATAAGTACACTTTCAATCTCGAAAGGTCCGATACGGTAGCCTGATGACTTGATAACGTCATCAACTCGGCCAACATACCAGTAGAAGCCGTCTTCGTCTTCCCATGCTGTATCACCTGTATGATAGTAACCGTCGCGCCATGTATCCTTTGTCTGTTCTTCATTGCGGTAATATTCTATTGCAAGACCAGGGATCGGCTTGTCACCGAGCTTGACACAGATCTCACCTGTTTCACCAGGAGCAGCCGGTGTACCGTCAGGAAGAAGAATCTGCATATTGTACTGCGGATTCGGTTTGCCCATGCTGCCCGGCTTAGGTTCCATACCAACAAAGTTTGCAATAGTAAGAGTTGTTTCTGTCTGGCCGAAACCTTCCATTATCTTAAGACCTGTAGCCTTTTCAAAGAGATTGTAAACTTCAGGGTTAAGCGCTTCACCTGCTGTTGTTACGTACTTCAGTGAAGAGAAGTCATACTTTGAAAGATCTTCACGGATGAAGAAACGAAGCATTGTCGGAGGAGCACAGAATGTTGTGATGTTGTATTTCTTGAACATCGGCATGATGTCATCTGCATGGAAACGGTCAAAGTCATAAACAAATACCGCACCTTCACACATCCACTGACCGTAAAGCTTGCCCCAGAGTGCCTTGCCCCAGCCTGTGTCAGCAATTGTGAAGTGGAGGCCGTTCGGATCAGCATTGTGCCAGTATCTTGCTGTTGTGTAGTGACCAAGCGCATACTGGTAGCTGTGAAGTACCATTTTCGGATTGCCTGTTGTACCTGAACTGAAGAAGATGAGCATAGGATCTGTTCCGCACGGAGCATCTTCTGTACGTTCGTAGGTTGTATTGTATGCAGGAAGTTCAGAGTTGAAGTCATGCCATCCTTCACGTGTGCCGTTTACGATGACCTTTGTCTTAAGTGACGGCGCTTCCTCGCATGCCTTGTCAACTTCCTCTGTTACCCAGCTGTCTGCTGTACAAACGATAGCTGAAACATCCGCTGCATTGAATCTGTATTTGTAGTCATGGGCACGGAACATGTTGCTTGCAGGGATGCCTACAGCACCTATACGGTGAAGGGCAAGGATGGAAAGCCAGAACTGGTAGTGACGCTTGAGAACGAGCATTACCTTGTCGCCGCGCTTGATTCCGAGTGACTTGAAGTAGTTTGCTGTCTGACATGAAAGCTTCATCATATCACTGAATGTGAAGATGCGTTCATTATGATCATGGTCAACATAGATCATAGCTGTCTTGTCAGGAGTCTTCTTTGCTATTTCATCAACAACGTCAAATGCAAAGTTGAATTTTTCTTCGTTGTGATAATGTACACCTGTAAGGATTCCTTCGCTGTCTGTTTCACATGAAATGAACTTTTCCATTACCGGATGGAGAATACCGGCCTTGTCGAAGTTTGTGTGATGATATTCTGAAATCTGTTCGTGATATTCAGGTGCATCAGTCTTTTCACCGTTAGGCGGCATGATCATTGCAATGATCTCACATGATTCACCGCCAAGTGCGATGTCATCATGAGGGATAGAACTGTCGAAGTAAATACTGTCTCCTTCGTGAAGAGTTTCAGTGTGTGAACCGATGACCATTCTGAGTGAACCCTTGAGAACGTAGTCAAATTCCTGTCCCTTGTGAGTAGACATGTGAAGCGGCTTTGAAAGTTCTTCCTCAGAGTAAGGGATAACTACGTGGAAAGGTGTTGCGATCTTGTTTTTGAACATAGGAGCGAGCCGGTTGTATACAAAACCTTCTCTTCTTACGATAGGAGCCCCCTGTCCCTTTCTGGTTACAGTGTAGCTCTTGAGTGCCGGGCTGCTTCCTTCCATGAGGTCAGAAATTTCGACATTGAAAGCATTGGCACATTTATAAATGAAAGTAAAACTGAAGTCCTTTTCGCCTGATTCAAACTGTCTGTACTCTTCTACCGAGTAATCAGTGAGTTCAGCCATTTTTTCCACTGAAAAGCCAAGATCGTCGCGAAGTCTTGAAATACGTTCAGCAACCTCTCTGATCTTGCTTTCGGCGCTACCGAGATTTTCCTGATTGTTCATAATAACTACTCCTTTTTTAAGTCTGATTGTTCAGGACGAAACTAAAAAAGCCCGTCCCAAAGCGTTTTAACTTTGAGACGAGCATCATATCGATTCCCGCGGTACCACTCAAATTGTGCTGCATTTCTGCAGTCACCACTTACAAGCTCGAATAAGCTTTTTACTTTTACGCAGCATCACGGGAACACTTACATAAATTTTCAGTGTTCCAGCTCAGAAGGGATACAAATCATTGCTTATGTCCGGCTCACACCAGCCGCCGGCTCTCTGTACAAAGAGGCAATCATTTACCTGTCTTCTTCACAGCTATTAATTTTATAATATCACAATATTTTTTATTTGTCAATAAGTATTTTCTATTTTTTTAAACTATTTTCGCATTCTTCAGAGTACAGTAGGTACTGTCTCCGTCCTTGTATGTATCGTATACGCCAACGACGCAGATCTCGTCACCCTCGTAGGGATAATCCTTCGGATACTCATGTTCCCCTGCAAGCTGGAATTCTATTCCCTGTGCACAGCATGCTGTAGCATCCTTTACAATGCAGGCAAAGAAAAAATCACTTGATCCTTCATCATGAAAAACAGTAAAGGAACCTTTCATTTTTACCACTTTACCGATGTAGTTATCCGGTTCTGTCATCATACTGTAGACTTCCGAATAGACCATCGTACTCGAAAGTGCTGTAAGATCAACATCCGGTTTGTCCATATTTACAGAAGCCATGTCAAAGTGAATGGACCTTTCCGGATCAGTATTCGGATCTTCGTCTTCTTCAGAAAGAGCTTTTTCTGTTACAGTGCTGTTTTCCCCATCTGAAACTGGATCTGCTTCATTTACTGTATCAGTTTCTTCTGCGGCTGCAGATTCATCCGGAATTTCGGCTGAAGTCTCTTCTGCAGATTTTTTTCCGGCTTCAAGTACGTCATTTACTCCCTGTGCATTACCGGCTGTTCGGTTTGCATTTCCTTCTGCAGAACCGCATCCGGCTAAAGAAAGCACAAGCGAAGTACATACAAGCATTACTGAAATCTTTTTCATTTTCTTAAACCTCCGGTAAGAGCACCTGCACCGCAGCAGAGAACAAAAGCAGCAACGTCAACGGCAACGATAGTAGAACCTACCGGTGTTCCGGCAAGTATTGAAATTATCATACCTGAAAAAGCACACACTACTGACAGAACTGCTGAACAAATGGTTACGTTTCTGAAGCTTCTGAAAAGCCGCATGGCTGACAAAGCCGGGAAAATCACAAGTGCTGATATAAGAAGCGATCCTACAAGGTTCATTGCAAGAACAATGATCACTGCAATAACAACAGCAATAAGAAGATTGTAGCCGTCAGCTTTTATTCCGGTAGCCTTCGCAAAATTCTCGTCAAATGTAACTGCGAGTATCTTGTTATAGAAGAAAATAAATATGAACAATACTGCAAGCGAAAGAGCAATACAGAGGCCGACTTCCTTCTGTGTAAGAGTAAGAATTGATGTTGATCCGAAAAGTGTGCTGCATACATCTCCTGAAAGATTTGATGATGTGGAAAATATATTCATTATAAGATACCCGAACGCCAGCGCGCCGACTGATATCATCGCAATGGCAGCATCGCCTTTTATTTTCGCATTCTGCCCTGTCCTCAGAAGAAGAACTGCACTAATCACTGTAACGGGAAGAATAAGGAGCATTTCATTTGTAAGTCCGACAACCGCTGCTACCGACATTGCTCCAAAGGCTACGTGTGATAAACCGTCACCAATGAATGAGAATCTTTTAAGAACAAGAGTCACACCCAGAAGTGAGGAACAAAGAGCTATAAGCACGCCGACTATAAGCGCATAGCGTACAAACGGATAATTCATGTACAGTGCAAGCTTTTCAAACATTATTCTTCACCGCCCTTCTGCTGTTTAAGAAAGAATTTTCCTGTTTCACTTTCAAGGTATTCTTCCTTTGTTCCGAAAAACACCGAGGAACCAATGTGAAGTATGTTCGTAGCGTAACGGATCGCTGCGGCTATGTCATGGGATATCATAATTATTGTAATACCCTCATC
Source organism: Ruminococcus sp. HUN007 (assembly GCF_000712055.1). Classification (NCBI taxonomy): domain Bacteria; kingdom Bacillati; phylum Bacillota; class Clostridia; order Eubacteriales; family Oscillospiraceae; genus Ruminococcus; species Ruminococcus sp. HUN007. The sequence continues at coordinate 318,725 of NZ_JOOA01000001.1, forward strand.
ATTCAGTTCTTTTATAAGCTCATACATCTCGGCTGTTACCTTCGGATCAAGACCTGATACAGGTTCATCAAGAAGAAGAACCTTTCTTGTGGCGCAAAGTGCTCTTGCAAGAAGAACACGCTGCTGCTGACCTCCTGACAGTTCACGGTAGCAGCGGTCTGCCAGATCGGTTATCCTCATCCTCTTCATATTTTCCGCAGCAAGAGCCTTTTCCTCTTTGTTATAGAAAGGTCTGAGACCGCATCTGCTCTGACATCCGGAAAGAACTATCTCACGGACTGAAGCAGGAAAATCACGCTGAACAACAGTCTGCTGAGGAAGATATCCTATCTCGTTGTTTTTAAGTCCGTCTCCCGGTATTATCTCACCTTTTATCGGAGGCTGCAGATGAAGCAGGGTTTTCATGAGTGTTGATTTACCCGATCCGTTTTCGCCGACTATACAAAGGTAATCCCCGGCGTTTACTGTAAAATTAAGATCTTCGGCTATTGTACGGTTGTCATAGCCGAGTGAAAGATCTTTTACTGTCAGCAGAGCCATTATTTTTCCTCCTGCTTAAGCGCTTCCTTAAGTGTTTCAAGGTTTTCAGTCATTACCGAAAGATAATCTTCTCCGTTTTTAATATCTTTTGACGTTACAGACTGCATTGAATTCATTGTAAGAACTTTCTGGTTTCTTTTCTTTGTGCTGTTTACGACAGTATCAGCTATTCTGTGATCGCTGCCTTCAATTGTAATAACTGAATCAAGTGAAAGCTCATCCACCTTGCCGGCAAGAAAAGTGATTGTTTCAAAGCTTGCCTCCGTTTCAGCTGAACATCCGACAAAAGCTGCATAATATGCAAGGCCGTAGTCATCGGTCATATAGCGGAACGGAAAACGGTCTCCGAAAAGAAGAGTCTTTACCGGAGCGGAATCTGTCACAGACTGGTACTCTGCATCAAGAGCATTTATTTTTGCGATATAGTCGTCTGCATTCTTTCTGTAGACAGCAGAATTATCAGGATCTGCGTCGCTTACCGCTTTGGCGATGCTGTCAACGCACTTTGAGGCATTCTTAAGTGAGAGCCAGATATGCTCATCGTATTCTTTTTCTTCATCTTCGTGAGCATGCTCCTTCTCTTCATGAACACCGTCTTCATGTTCGTGTTCGTGGTCATGTTCATCTTCTTCCTGCATGCCTTCAACAATTTCCTCTTCCTTTACTGATTCACCGAGGACATCCATCAGGTCAACAACGATCATATCACTGTTATTTGCTTCCTTTAGAACATCGTCCACCCATTTCTCAGATTCGCCGCCGATATATACAAAAACGTCACAATTCGATATGGTGAGAATGTCATCAGCTGAAGGCTGGTAGCTGTGAAGATCAACGCCGCTGTCGAGAAGCATTGTAACTTCTGCGCCGGAAGCATCCTTTCCGAGAATATTTTTCGTCCAGTCATACTCCGGGAAAATACTTGTTACGATCTGCACTTTACCGTCAGAAGATCCGTTTCCGGCTTCCGAAAATGAATCCGTTAAAGATATCGACTGTCCGTTGTCTGAAGAGCAGGCTGTCAGACACCCTGTTAATACTGCTGATGCTGCTAAAAGTGATAATAATTTATTCAAAAACAAAACCTCCGTGTACTAATAAAACGTCAGGAAAACGCGGTTAAATACAGTTTTCACAAAGTCCGTAAAATACCGTTCTTATCGGATCGAGTTTGAAACGGTGATCCTTGAAAAGATGTTCCTGTATTTCCTCGAGCTCATCGCAGTTAAGATGAATAAGCTTCCCGCATTTCTGACATTTGCAGTGGTAGCAGACTTCCCCTCCGTCATGATGATGGTCTTTTCCTACATATTCAAAGCAGGCCGGACTGTTTCCGTCAATTATGTATTTGTTTATCATGCCCTCATCCACAAGGCTTTCGAGCTGGCGGTAAATGGTTGACTGACCGATAGATTCACCCTGTGATCTGAAGTACTCATAAACGTCACTTGCTGTAATATGCTTTCCCTGAAAGCTTTCAAGATATTCAAGCAGTATTTCACGCTGCTTTGTTTTATATTTTAAACGTGAATTCATAAACCCAACTCCTCTTTAAAACAAATGAGAACCATTCTCAATTATAGCATCGCATTTTCGCTTTGTCAATACATTTGAGAATGGTTCTTATTTTTATTTTCATATTCAGTATAAAATTTTTCAGAAATACGCTGAATAATACAGCAGACCGGACTTGAGGCACATAATTATCTCAGTTCAAAATCAATGTCAACGTGATAAATGATCTGCGAAACTGCAAGACCTTCTACTGTGGCATCCTTTTCCCTTGCCTGATCAACAACATTTTTAAGAGAGCTCATTGATACGAACTGGCTGAAAACCTCATCTTTCTTCTTTGTGTCACCGAGAATATCTGAATTGAACACTCTGAAAACTGCATTCTGCAGAGGCAGATAGTCCGAAAGCTGTGAACGGAAAGCTTCAGCAGCCTGGTCATCCGGTCTTAAAAGGAGCATATCGTCACCAATGTGAAGAAAATCAGCAAAAACACGTTCCGCGCATATTTCCGGTATGAAGCAGTGGCATTCTTCAGCGAGGGTTCGGTCTCCGGTGATCTTTGCTGTATCGTCAACAATGCTCATGTACTCTTCTTCAGAGTTTATCTTACTGTAAAGCTTCATGTACTCCGCTACTGCGTTAAACAGCTTTTCCCTGCCTTCTTTACCTGCATAACGGTACTTTCTCATGGTGTCGTCATCCTGAATTATGAAGAAAAACTGCTTTTCAGATACAAAACCGTCAACATTCCATTTTTCCGTTACCGTTTCGAGTTTTTTGCTGAGTACAGGTACCGGTACATCATTGATACGGCATTCGCAGATAACATTTGAACCGTTTCTGCTTGTATAGACCTTTACGTATGTGATCTTCTGGTCACCAAGCCTGCGCACGATATCTTTGCCTATGAGATCCCAGTACTCTGATACTTCATTCGGTTTTCCTTTTCCGGCACCTGTAATATTGCTTGCATAAACAGTCCACTTATGCTCATTGCCTGCAAAGTATGAGGTAACATTTCCTGCCGGACGGTTATCTGCAACATTCTTAAGTCCGTTCATAAAAGAATATGCAAACATACCGAGTGCCATACCGAGAGCTGATTCAGTGTCTTTTCCCGCTCCCACGCTGCACTCGATCATTTCCGTTTCCCATTCATCACTCCAGACCGAGAAAACAATGTTCACAAAATTGTCCCTTGCTTCATGTACATTTGGGGTTATGCTTATTTTAAGTTCAGGAATGTAAACTGAGTTTCCCTTTCTTTCAGACTTAAGTTCGATCAGTTCGGAAAGACCTCCGTCAAGTATTCTGTTCTTTACTTCTTCTGCTGTTAAAACTGCTGATGCCATTATTAAAATTCTCCTTCCATTAAAGTATAGTTTCCATTACGACCTTCTGAGCCTTCATTCCCATTGTCTCATAGAATTTCATTGCTCCGGGATTACAGCTCCATACATTCAGTGTTACATTGTAAAATTTATGTTCCCTTGCATATTCAAGTACATGATCGTAAAGAGATCTGCCGACACCTTCGCCTCTGCTTGTTTCGTCAACACAGATATCATCAATATACAGCGTGGAAATGCTGGTCATAACGCTGTCTTCCTTCTGATATTTGTGAATACAGAAGGCATGCCCGATAACCCTGCCATCTTCATCTTCGCAGACAAATACAGGAGTTTTTTCGTCCCCTATTATTGCCTTAAGTTCCTCAGCATTATACTTGGTAGCCGGACCTTTAAACAGGTCAGGACGGCCGTTATGATGAACCATATCCACCTGAACAAGAAGTTCGAGTATTCTGTCAATATCATTTTCCGCAGCTCTTCTGACTTTATTCATTTTTCATTTCTCCTTATTTCGATTATATAAAATTATATCACAAATATCACCATCTATCAATATTCCAAAAATCTTTTATTACTTTAAATGTTAAATAACGACATAGATTCGCTTGATTTTCACGGTAAAAAACAGTATAATGGTAAAGATAATATTTTGTTTAACAAGAACGGATGCAAAATGGAATTTACTGAATTCAGAAAGAAATACAACATAACACTCAATCCCCAGCAGGAAAGTGCCGTTACCCGCGCAGACGGCCAGACCCTGCTTCTTGCTGTACCCGGAAGCGGAAAAACCACTGTTATTGTTGCAAGGCTCGGATACATGCTCTACTGCAAGGGCGTAAAGCCGGAAAACATACTTACAATGACATACAATGTTTCCGCTGCAGCAGATATGAAAAAACGATTCTTTGACAAATTCGGCTGTGAATTTGAAGGCAGAATTGAATTTCGTACCATCAACGGTTTCTGCGCCAAAGTTATAATGATGTATGAACGTACAAGAAATACATCCGCCTTCTCCCTGCTTGACGAAGGAAAAGTGACAAAAATAATAAAGGCACTGTACGTAAATATGACACGTGAATTTCCGTCTGAAAGTACTGTAAAGGAACTGAAGACCAAACTTATCTACTGTCGTAACATGATGCTGAAACCTGATGAGATCAGAAAGATAAAGGTTGGCGAGATCGATTTCTATTCATTTTTTACCGCTTACAGAAACTACAAAAGTGAAAACAGAGTCATGGACTTTGATGATCAGCTTGAATTTGCACTGAAGATCCTTTTAAAAAACCAGGACATTCTCACCTACTGCCAGAACAGATTCAGATATATAAGCATAGACGAGGCTCAGGACACCTCAAAGATACAGCACATGATAATACGTCTGCTTGCAAGCCGCTATAAAAACATTTTCATGGTAGGCGACGAAGACCAGAGCATATACGGTTTCCGTGCCGCATATCCGCAGGCTCTCCTTGAATTCAATACCGTATATCCTGAAGGAAAAGTGCTTCTTATGGAGCAGAATTACCGTTCTTCAGCTGATATTGTAAACAAGGCGAACAGCTTTATAAAGCAGAACCGCTGCCGTCACGACAAGAACATGTTTACCGAAAATCCGGCCGGTCTTCCGGTGAGAAGGATCGTCCTCAAAGACTGTAAGTATCAGTACAGCTATATCCAGAAAATGACCGAGGATTCTGACGACGAGCTTGCTGTTCTTTACAGGAACAATGAATCAGCGCTCCCGATAATAGATATTTTCGAGAAAAACGGAATCGGGTACCGTCTCAAGGAAAATGATGGCGTTTTCTTTTCAGTAAACTGCATTTACGACATTCTGAGCATTCTTCAGTTTGCATTTGCTCCCTGGGACGCCGCTCTCTTTCTTGAATTCTACTACAAGATCGGGCTCAAGATAAAAAAGGATATAGTCACTCGTTCGCTGGTAAAACATAAAAACAGCAATATCTCCTTTTTCCGTACCCTTGAAAAGGATGACGGCCTTGAAAAATGGCATTACAAGCTTCTGAAGGAAACTGAACATAACTTTAATCATTTAAGAAAACTTAACAGTTTCAGTGCAATAACTTTTATTCTTAGTAAAATGGAATACGGAAAGTTTATGAAAAGCCGCGGTCTCGATGAAACAAAGGTAAAAACACTTCTGGCACTGGCAAATCAGAATCCGGATCTCAGCCTTTTTCTTGCCCGCATGACTGAACTTAAGAATATTGTAACAAACGGCTCATCTGATCCGGACAGCAAAATCATTCTTTCAACTATCCACTCAAGCAAGGGACTTGAATATGACAATGTTCTGCTTATCGATGTCCGCGACGGTATTATGCCGTCTTCATCAGTCTGCGGCGAAGATGAAGAGGACATGACCGAATCACAGCGAAATGATCTTGAAGAAGAACGAAGACTGTTTTACGTTGGTGTCACAAGGGCAAAACACTCACTTGCGATATTTGACTACGAAGCCGCATACGGCGTAAAAAATGAAACCGCAGCTTTCACCCGTCAGCTCTTCGGCATTGAAACAGATAAAAAGAAAAAATCCCAGAAGTCCGAAAAAACAAGCACACTGAAAATCAAAGCACCCTCTGCTGCCGATAAAGCAAAAGTCAGAAAAAAGGAAGAAGATGCACTGAAAGTTTTAAAGAAATACAAACCGGGAACAAGAATAAACCACCGTGTTTACGGCACCGGAGTAATAGAGGAAATCAAAGCCCCTATATGCCGCGTCCTTATCGACGGCGGCGACATACATTCGTTTGATATTGTCTATTGCATTTCAAATGATATTGTTTCAATAGCAAAATAATGCGATGTTCATAAGCTGCATAACAAAACACACCTTTCGTGAACCGTTCGTTCACTGAAAGGTGTGTTTTTATTATATTTCGAGTCTGAAAGTCATCCGAAAGAATCATCAGAACAGCGTCATCTGGCTGGACTTCGGAAGGTCGCCGAATGTGCCCATCTTTTCGAAAAGTTCAATAACCGACTTGGAAGCACCGCTGTTTGCCTGGAATTCCTCAATGGAAATGAAGTTTCTTTCCTGTGCAGCCTTGTAAAGGTTGTTTGCAGCTGAACCGCCGATGCCCGGGATCGAGCTAAACGGAATTCTTATCTTTCCGTCTTCGATAAGGAACTTGTAGGCATGTGACTTGTAAAGGTCAAGCGGAAGGAATGAAAAACCGCGGACAAGCATCTCATTAATGATGTAAAGAGTATCAAGTGTGGCACTTTCCTTTGCTGAACGCTCATTTCCCATCTCACGTAGTGCAATGATCTTGTCATGTACCGCTTCCCTGCCGAGTACAGCAGTGGTCGCGTCAAAGTCCGTGCCTCGTACTGTGAAGTAGGTAGCATAGAATTCAAGCGGCATGTGAAGCTTGAACCAGGCAAGCTTGATAGCAGCAATAACGTAGGCCGCCGCATGAGCTTTCGGGAACATGTACTTGATCTTGAGACAGCTTTCGATGTACCATTCAGGAACATCGTGATCGCGGAGCATCTGTATTCTCTCCGGAGTAAAAGTCTTAGGAGCCTTACCCTTTCGTGTATCCTCCATGATCTGGAATGCCTGTTTCGGTTCAACTCCCTTGTAAAGCAGATAAGTCATGATACTGTCTCGTGTACCGATAACGTCAGAAATCGTACATGTGCCGGAATCGATAAGATCCTTGGCATTTCCGAGCCATACGTCCGTACCGTGCGAAAGTCCTGATACCTGAAGAAAGTCACTGAACTTTGTCGGTCTTGAGTCCATGAGCATCTGGATGGTAAATCCGGTACCCATTTCAGGAATACCAAGACTTCCTGTAGGACAGAAAATATCCTCACCGTCAACCCCGAGAACGGAAGCGTCGGTGATCATTCTTATAACGTCAGGATCAGATGTAGGAACATCCTTGATAAGCATTCCCGTCATATCTTCAAGATGCTTGTAAAGAGTCGGAACGACATGTCCGAGTTCGTCAAGCTTAAGAATAGTATCGTGCAGTGAATGGAAGTCGAAGTGGGTGGTAATAACATCACTGTCGGCAGAATCAGCCGGATGCTGAACCGGTGTGAAATCATATACCTCATAATCGTTAGGAACAACGACCATTCCTCCCGGATGCTGACCGGTAGTCTTTTTAACGCCGGTACAGCCCTTGGCAAGTCTGAGTATTTCTGCTGTATTAACTTCGAGTCCCATGTCCTGGCAGTAACCCTTGGCATAACCAAAGGCAGTTTTTTCAGCTACGGTCGAGATAGTACCGGCCTTGAACACGTTGTCACGTCCGAAAAGCTGTTCAGTATAACGGTGGGCTGAGGACTGATATTCGCCCGAGAAGTTAAGGTCGATATCCGGTGCCTTGTCGCCGTCGAATCCAAGGAAGGTTTCGAACGGAATGTCGTGTCCTTCCCTGAGCATGTCGGTACCACACTTCGGACAGAATTTCTGCGGAAGGTCAAAGCCTGATCCGTATGTACCTGAAGTATCAAATTCACTGTACTTGCACTTCGGACAGATGTAATGCGGACAAAGCGGATTTACTTCTGAAATACCCGCCATGGAAGCAACGAATGATGAGCCAACTGATCCTCGTGAACCAACCTGATATCCGTGCTCGACCGAGTTCCATACAAGCTTCTGGGCAATGATGTAAAGTACGGCAAATCCGTGCTTGATGATAGATGAAAGCTCACGGTCAAGTCGTTTTTCTACTATTTCAGGAAGCGGATCACCGTAAATTTCATGAGCCTTGTCATGAGTTATACGTACAAGATCCTCTTCGGCTCCGTCAATGGTAGGCGTATAGGTTCCCTTCGGGATCGGTCGGACTTCCTCAATCATGTCGGCAATAAGGTTTGTGTTTTTTACAACTACCTCATAGGCTTTTTCCTCACCGAGATAAGTAAATTCGCCGAGCATCTCGTCAGTGGTGCGCAGGAAAAGCGGAGGCTGGTCATTGTCCTTGAAGCCGTTTCCGGTCTGAAGTACCTTACGGAAAATATCATCTTCCTTATCCATGAAATGAACGTCGCATGTTGCAACTACCGGAAGACCAAGTTCCTCACCGAGAGCGACTATCTTCTTATTGTAATCGATAAGTTCTTCTTCACTCTTGGCTGTACCGCTTCTCAGCATAAAAGCATTATTTGCATGCGGCTGTATCTCGAGATAATCGTAGAACTTTGCAAGTTCCACTACCTTTTCGTGCGGCTGGTTCTCCACAAGAGCCTGGAAGAGTTCACCTGCCTCGCAGGCGCTTCCGAAAATAAGACCTTCCCTGTGTTTTTCGAGAACAGACTTCGGCATAAGAGGCTTCTTGTAGAAATAGTCAAGATGGCCGTAAGATACCATTTTATAAAGATTCTTAAGTCCGAGCTGATTTTTTACGAGAATGATCTGGTGATATGACTTGAGTTTCTTTACGTCGATTTTTTCAATGTTTGAATTAAGATCAGAAAGAACCTTTATGTTATTTTCATTCTTTATGTTTTCAATTATTTTTATATAGATCTTTGCAAGAATTCTTGCATCGTCGGCTGCCCTGTGGTGTTCGAACTTGCCTAGCTTAAGATGCTTGGCTACCGTATCGAGCTTGTGCTTTGCAAGATCCTTGAGTACTGCTCTGCAGAGATAAAGCGTATCGATAAACTTGTATTCAAAGCTGATGCCGTTACGCTTTGCACATTCATTGATAAATGATGTATCGAACTGAGCGTTGTGGGCAACGAGTACCGGTCTGTCACCGCAGTATTCCATGAACTGACGAAGTGCTTCGGCTTCATCAGGAGCATTTTCCACCATGGCACCTGTAATACCGGTTAGTTCAGTTATATTCGGCGGTATAGGTCTGCCCGGATTTACAAATATATCGAATTCGTCGATTATCTGGAGATCCTTCACCCTGACTGCGCCTATTTCAATGAGACGGTCGCTTCTGGAACTCAGTCCGGTAGTCTCTACGTCAAATATGATTATCTCATCGTTGATACTGCGGTCATCGTCTTTATTGAGTATTCTCGGAATGTCGATATCATTTACAACATAGGCCTCACAGCCGTAGATTATCTTGAAATCATCCTTGAAACCGGCTACGGTATTCATTGCTTCAGGGAAAGCCTGTACGTTACCGTGATCAGTTATGGCAACAGCAGGATGTCCCCAGTCATGAGCACGCTTTACAAGCAGTTCAGCCGGTGTGACAGCATCCATTGAAGACATGGATGTATGCATGTGAAGTTCAACACGCTTGACTTCAGCCTTATCCTTTCTCATTACGCGCTTTGCAGTAATGATCGAATCAGCCATAATTGTGATATCCTTGGCAAAGTTGTCAAAATCGATGCGTCCGTTGACAACAAGACTTGTTCCCTTCTTAACCGTGTCAAGTCCCGATGAGGATATTTTGTCATTCTTTTCAAACACCTTGACAAGGAGTGAACCTGTATAGTCGGTTACCGTAAAAGTGAATACTGTTCTGTCGCCTTTGATTTCCTTGCTTTCAAGCTCGAAAACGTCGCCCCAGACAGTGACTTTGGTGCCAAGTGTCTTTATGGCTTCACGTATCGGCATAGCCGGATCTCTTATTTCACGGCCTCTTATGAGTTTTCCGAGACCGTCTTCAAAATCAGCACCAAGTCCGAGTCCGCCGAGCTGTACTTCACGGAACGATGCCGGTTTAGCAGCGTCCTTGGATCCTCCTACGGAAGGAGCTGGCGAAGGACTTGCTGCAAACTGTCCGGAATGATCAGGCAGTGAAGCAAGTGTTTCCCCGATCAGCTGATCATGATGTTCCTTTGTTACTTCAAGTTCACCGGTGAGCTTTACCTTATAGTCAAGATCAAACTCTTCCTTTATAAGAGCGGACATCTCACGGGTGAAATGTGATTTTTCGAGAAGTTCCGCACCGCCGTGCTTAAGATCAATAGTGATCGTATCTCCGTCCATGGAAACATCACAGTTGTCGAGAAATCCGTTAACTGCCGATATTTTTCTTTTGAGTTTCCATTTAAGTGTCTCAAAATATTCAAGTGTGAAAAGCTCGGAAGGATAACGGCATACTATGCTCACATTATCCGCCGAAAGGCATTTGCACATATTTCTTTCGAACTTCATTGTACTTTCAGCGTCAATGAGTTCCTCAAATTTCAGATAAAAGCAGAATGTACGATAATCTGAGGTATATGTGATCCTGAAAAGGCTTCCCTTTGAGATGTTTTCAGGTATTTCAACATTAAAATCTTTCAGAAATTCAAGTACATTAAATTCGTTCATCCGGCTTCTCCGTTCTTATAGTTTTTCAATTTCTTTTAAAAGTTCCTCAACGATGCTGTCCTCAGGGATCTTCCTCAGGATCTCACCTTTTCTGAACATAACTGCGCATCCGTCTCCACCAGCAATTCCGATATCGGCTTCCTTTGCTTCACCCGGGCCGTTGACAACGCATCCCATTACAGCAACCTTTATGTTCTTTTTAACACCGGCAAGAGCTTCCTCAACTTCACCGGCAACCTTGATAAGATCGATCCTTGTTCTTCCGCATGTCGGACAGGACACGAACTCAACTCCGTCAGTAAGACCAAGTCCTTTCAGAATATCGCGCGCAGCGTAAACTTCCCTTACAGGATCACCGGTAAGGGATACTCTGATCGTTTCTCCTATTCCGTCAGCCAGCAGTGAACCGATTCCGATAGAGGACTTGATTATTCCCATACGTTCAGTACCCGCCTCGGTAACTCCTAAATGAAGAGGATAATCCGCTGTTTCGCTCATTTTTCTGTATGCTGCGATCATATTTTTTACATTTGAGGACTTGATGGATATAACAATGTCATCAAAATCATATCGGTTAAGCAGCTTTACATGATTCATTGCACTTTCCACGAGTGCATCAGGTGTAGGTCCGCCGTATTTTGCAAGTACTTCTTTTTCAACCGAACCGGAGTTCACGCCGATTCTTATCGGTATTCCCCTGTTTGCACATGCATCCGCAACAGCTTTTACCCTGTCCATTCCGCCGATGTTGCCGGGATTGATCCTTATCTTGTCTATCCCTGCTTCCGCCGCCATCAGTGCAAGACGGTAATCAAAATGGATGTCTGCAACAAGCGGAATATTTACAGCTTCCTTAATTGCAGGAATAAGTGCTACTGCATTTTTGTCAGGGATAGCAGCACGTATGATCTCGCATCCTGCCTTCTCAAGTTCAACTGCCTGTTTTACGCTTCCTTCTATATCATCAGAACTGACATTGAGCATGGACTGTATGTATATGTGGCCGTCGCCGAATGTCAGGTCACCAAGCTTTACCTTTTTTACATTTCTCATGTGAAATACCTCCGGAATTTTAAATACTGACTCATTGATCTGCCAGGTAAATTTCCTGTCACTTTGCAAATATCTTTGAGATGTCTCCTACTGTTATGATTACCATGAGAACCATCAGGCAGGCAATGCCTACAAAGTGGACCATGCCTTCCTTTTCAGGCGGTACAGGTTTTCTTCTGATACCTTCAATAATAAGAAATACCATTCTGCCGCCGTCAAGTGCAGGAAGAGGGAGAAGATTGAATATACCCAGATTTACCGATATCATCATAATAAGTGACATAAGGCTTTCAAGTCCGTATGCTCTTACTGTTCCTATGGCAGAAACTATACCAACCGGACCTGAAAGATCGTTTAATCCGTACTGACCTCTTACAAGATCAATAAACGATATCCAGATAAGTCTTGCGGTACTGAGGGTATCTCTGAATCCGTAACTTATAACACTGAAGAAGTTTCTGTTTTCGACTCTGCAGACTCTGAAATCAACGTTCGTCTCAGCTTCCTTCAGTTCCTCATCACCGTCATACTCTTCCCTTGTATCAAATGTCACATAGTGTTCATATGGTATTTCTTCGGTCGGAGCTTCAATATAGTAAAAATATTTTCTGTAGAATTTTACATTATCAAGGGCTACTTTTTTTCCGTCACGCTTTACAACAAGGTCAAAAACTCCGTCCCTGCTGTTTGCAAATTTATAGTTTATATCACTGGTCGTAAAGATGTGCATGCCATCCATACTCAGAATTTCGTCCCCGACCATAAGACCGGTCTGCGAGCTTTCAGCACCCGGATAGAACTCACGTACAGTATTGGTTTTGATTACATCTGAAATGAACCCTGCTGTAAATGCAGCAATGAGAAATCCGAGAATCAGATTCATCACAGGACCTGCAACAACAACTGCCATTCTGTGTCTGACCGGCTTCTTTCTGAAAGCACGGCAGTCATCACTGTCGTCATCCTCGCCTTCCATTGCACAGAATCCGCCTACAGGAAACAGTCTGAGAGAATATTCAGTCTCACCTTTAACGAACCGGAAAATACTCGGTCCCATTCCTATGGCAAATTTGTTTACCTTAATGCCGCACAACTTTGCAACGGCGAAATGTCCGAATTCATGAAAAGCTACTAAGAAGCTGAACATGAGCAGGGCAATAAGTATGTTGATAATATTCATTTCATTCCTCTATTTCTTTATTCCACAGAATTTCTTACGTATTCTCTTGCGGCTGTATCAGCTGCGATCACGTCTTCATAGTTATTTATTTCTTTAAATCTGAAATGCTCATAAGCACTTCTTACAAGTTCTCCTATCTGAAGGAAACGGATCTTTCCGTTAAGGAAAAGACTCACAGCAACTTCGTTTGCAGCATTTACTATACACGGATAAGTTCCGCCCTTTGTTATTGCTTCAATACAGAGAGCAAGGCAGTCAAATGTTTCAAGGTCCGGCTTTTCAAATGTAAGTGTACCGTAGTCAGTAAGCGAAAGCGGCTTTGTCGGGCATTCTTTTCTCTCAGGATAAAGAAGTGCGTACTGTATCGGTATTCTCATATCAGGAACTCCCATCTGACCGATAACTGAAAAGTCTTCGAACTGTACAGCTGAGTGAAGCACGCTTTGTCTGTGAACAACTACCTCAATCTGATCCGGTTCAAGGTCGAACAGCCATTTTGCTTCAATGAATTCAAAGCCCTTGTTCATAAGTGTACTTGAATCGATGGTAATTTTATTACCCATGCTCCAGTTAGGATGATTGAGCGCTTCAGCTACTGTGACGTTCTCAAGGTCAGCCTTTTTCTTTCCGAAGAAAGGACCGCCTGAAGCTGTAAGGATGATCTTGCTTATACGGTTCATGCTGTTGCCCTGAAGGCACTGAAAAATAGCCGAATGTTCGGAATCAACAGGATAGATCTTTACTCCCTTTTCAGCAGCTGCATCCATAACTATTCTTCCGCCGGCAACAAGAGTTTCCTTGTTTGCCAGAGCGATGTCCTTGCCGTTTTCTATAGCTGTGAGTGTCGGCAGAAGTCCTACCATTCCGACAACGGAATTGAGTAAAATGTCATTTCCTTTGTCAGCGGCGATCTCACAGAGACCGTCCATGCCGCAGAGGACTTTTATGTTCGTGTCGGCAAGTTCCGATTTCAGAGCGCTGTAGTATTTGTCATCAAAGATACATACCATCTCAGGTGAAAACTCTCTTGCCTGTTCAGCGAGTTTTGCATAGTTGCTGTTCGCAGCAAGAGCCTGAATATCAAGTCCGTGCTTACGGGCCACATCCATGGACTGAAGTCCGATGGAACCGGTAGAACCTAACACAGATACCCTTTTCATTATCAATTCCTCCAAAATCTAAATAGAAAATTCAAAGGCTAACAATTTTTGTTGTTAGCCCTCGTAATATGTCATAATAATGCCCGGATAAAGTCTGTACAGAAAGTATCAGACATACATATCCATAACTGATAAATACGCATACATAAACGGAGCAACAAAGAGGACGCTGTCAAAACGATCCATAAATCCGCCGTGTCCCGGCATTATTTTTCCGTAATCCTTGATACCGCACTGACGCTTGATAAGTGAAGCTGTAAGATCACCAAGAGTACCAAGCCCGGCACATATCATGCCGAGGAAAAATGAAACAAAATAGTTCACTCCGCATTCCTTTGCAAAAAAGGAAACGTATACCAAATTAAAAATTACAAAGAACAAACCGTCAAAAATGACACCACCGATAAATCCTTCAACGGTCTTTTTAGGGCTTATCTCGGGACAGAGTTTGTGCTTTCCGAGAAATGTACCGGTAAAATAAGCTGCAGAATCAGCTGTCCATGCCCCGCACAGAGTAAGAAGCAAGAGAACCTTACCGTGTTTTTCCGTCAAAACATTGAGCTTGCACAGACTTGCCATGGAAAGGCTCAGAAGAAGAGGTACCATGACTGCAAATGAAAGCTTTTCGAAGCTCATTTTTTTGTAGTAAAGCAGGTAGGAAGCAAACAGAGCCATTATCACTGCAGTTGTGACCAGCAGTATTATATGTTCACTTCCGTACAGAACCAGAAAAGGATAAACTCCTGAAAAAGCAAGAGCAATGGCTGTCATAAATTTGTTTTCATGACAGCCGGCCGCCCTGTAGAGCTCATACACACCAAGCATGGAAAGAAGAGCAACAGCAGCAGGCAGCGCGGCTGTATCAGCAAAAATTATAACCGTTATTCCGATGGCAGCAGCAACAACTGCTGAAATTATTCTTGTAAGCAATGATCAGACACCTCCGAAGCGTCTCTGCCTGCCGGCATATGCCCATAGCGCTTTATCCAGTTCCTCAGGCAGGAAATCCGGCCAGAGAACATCTGAGAAATAAAGTTCAGCGTAGGCGCACTGCCAGATAAGGAAGTTGGATGTACGTAATTCACCGCTTGGTCTGATCAGAAGATCGACGTCAGGAATACCTTTTGTATACAGATTGTCCGCAACCGTCTGTTCAGTAATATCATCAATACTGAGTTCGCCTTTCTGTACGCTGGCAGCGATCTTCTTTGCAGCATTTCTGATCTCATCACGTCCGCCGTAATTAAGCGCAACGATCATAGTCATCTTGTCAAAGTCTTTTGTATCATTCTCTACCTTGTTCATAAGTTCGACCAGTTCAGGTGCGAATGCACTGCGGTCACCTATGAAAACCATGCGTACTTCTTCCTTGTAATAGTTCTGTACCTTTGCAAGATACTGCTTGAAAAGAACCATTAACGCGGAGATCTCTTCGCTTGATCTTTTCCAGTTTTCAGTGGAAAAAGCATAGAATGAAATATATTTGATACCGATGTCACGACAGTAGCGGACTATCTTTTCATAAGTCTTTCCGCCTTCGGCGTGTCCGAATGAACGCGGCATATGACGCTGTTTTGCCCATCTGCCGTTTCCGTCCATAATAAAACCTATATGTTCAGGCAGGATCTCCGGAAGATCCCTTTTGTTATTATCTTTTGTAGCCATATTTCTCCTGTTACTGATCAGATAGTTGTAACTTCCTTTTCCTTTTCTGCAACCAGACTGTCAATCTCAGCACAGAATTTGTCAACGACTTTCTGAAGATCAGTTTCGCACTGCTTGAGATCATCTTCAGTGATTTCTGAATTCTTCTTCATTGTCTTGAATTTATCCATTGTATCACGTCTTACTGAACGAACTGATACCTTGGCTTCTTCACCATACTTCTTAACTGTCTTGCAGAGTTCCTTACGCTTTTCTTCAGTTGGCTGAGGAACAGTAAGACGGATAGCCTTTCCGTCATTGATAGGTGTGATACCGATATCTGAAGCAAGAATAGCCTTTTCTATTGATTTAAATGCAGATGCATCGTATGGTGTGATAACGAGTGTACGGCCTTCTGATACCTTGATCTGAGCAAGCTGGCTTACAGGAGTCATTGTTCCGTAGTATTCAGCTGAAACTCTGTTGAGCAGATCAGGATTCGCGCGTCCTGCTCTTATAGTTACAAATTCTCTTGAAAGAGAATCAATTGTCTTCTGCATTTTTTCCTTAGCTGCATTTATTGTATCTTTCATATTTTTCTCCTCTTTTCTATTGATTTAAGGAAACACTGATTAAACCGGAAATCCGGCTTCGCACCGGAGTCCCACGCTGATTTATGAATAAACCAGCATTTCCTTAAGAATAAACAAATGTTTCCTTACGCTTCAACTACTGTACCGACATTCTTTCCGAGAACAGCATCAACGATGTTGTCCGGTCTGCCGAGATCAAATACGAGTACAGGCATCGTGTTGTCCCTGCACATTGAAGCTGCTGTTGCATCCATTACACCAAGGTTCTTTTCAAGTACTTCAGTAAATGAAAGTGTGTCATATTTTACAGCGTCATCAAACTTATGAGGATCCTTGTCGTAAACGCCGTCAACCATTGTTGCCTTGAATACGATATCACACTTTGTTTCCAATGCTCTGAGAACCGCAGCTGTATCAGTTGAGAAGAACGGATTACCGGTTCCGCAGCCGAATATAACTACTTTTCCCTTTTCAAGATGTCTGATTGCCTTGTTTATAATAAGTGGTTCTGCGACTTCAGCCATATTGATAGCTGTCTGAACTCTGACATCAACACCCAGGCTTCTGAGTGTATCTCCTACTGTAAGTGCATTCATTGCTGTTGCCAGCATACCGATGTGGTCGGCAGTCAGTCTGTCCATATCTCCGCATGAACGTCCTCTCCAGAAGTTTCCGCCGCCAACTACGATGCCGATCTGAACTCCTGTATCAGCAGCTTTTTTTTATGCTTCTGCAGATATTTGCAATAACATCAAAATCGAGACCTGTCGACTTACTGCCTGCAAGTGCCTCGCCGCTGAGTTTTATAAGTATACGATCATATTTTCTGTCCATTATGAGCACCTCGCAAAAATTTCATACTCTATTTATTTTACACTATTATTCTCAATATGTAAATAGTTAATAATATTTTTTTATATTCAGCTATAGAGTTTTCATCTGTTTTTTATTCATTTATCATTGACTTGTAATGGCAGTTGAAGTATAATAATAATCGTGTGAAAAGCGCACTATAAGTATGCATTGCTTAAGAAACAGATTTTTCTCTCTGATTTTCAGCTCATTCTTATAAACTTATAACTGACAGACCCTATTTTACAAGGAGAAGATTTTAATGAACAAAAAAATTACAGCTTTTTTAGCTTCATTCGCAATGCTTTCTGCTGCCGTTACAGGATGCGGCCCTGCTGAAGGCACTACAACTACTACTGAAAAAGACCCGGTAACAACAGAAGTAACTGCATCAGCTGATGCTTCAGAAACTGAAGCCGTTCAGACTGAAGCAGAACCGGAAATTCCTGTATTCGAAACAGTTTCGCCGGTTCCGGCTGCTTCAACTGAGATCACTGACAGAAGAGATTTCATTGTTACACTTTATCCTGAATACGCACCGGTTACATGTGAAAACTTCGAAAAGCTTGTTAAGGAAGGTTTTTACAACGGTCTTTCTTTCCACAGAATAGTAGACGGTTTCATGGCTCAGGGCGGTGATCCAAGCGGCGACGGTACCGGAGGAAGCAAGGATACCATTAAAGGCGAATTTATAAGCAATGGTGTTAACAACACGCTCTCTCACACAAGAGGCGTTCTTTCAATGGCAAGGACTCCGGAACCGAACAGCGCATCCAGCCAGTTCTTCATCTGCTATACAGACTTCTGCTCACAGCTTGACGGAGATTATGCAGCTTTCGGTTCAGTAACGGAAGGCATGGAAGTTGTAGATGCATTCCTCGCTGTACCGCGCGATTATAATAACGGCGGCGAATTAGCAGCGCCTTTATCGCCTGTATTGATTAAGGAAGCAGTAATGATTGATCCTGATGAAAGCGGCCACCCGAGAGTTAAAATAACAATGAATGATTTTATCAAAGCAGAAAAAAAATCTGATGACGCCTCAGGTGAAGCAGCAGAAACTGAAGAGGCCGCAGCTGATGAAGCTGCACAGAACGATGTAACAGAAGCTGAAACAAACGCTGATACTCTCAGCGACGGATCAGAAGAATAATCCAGATCATTTTTCTTTTATATCTATTATATTTTTATATTTTCAGGACAGATCTGTATTTCAGGTCTGCTTTTCTTTATGAAAACGCGATTTATTCATAAATCAGCGTGGGGTTCCGGGGCGAAGCCCCGCAAATCCCACCTCCGGAAATCCGGCGAAGCCGGATTTCCGCTTTAATCATTGTTTCCTTAATTATTCAGAACTGATAAAACAATTTCATTTAGTATTGACAAAATTATATAAAATACTGTATAATTAATATAAATAATGATACGATTTCACAAAGTGATCATCGGGGCTTATCACGGTCACTTCGTGACGGCAGACGTAAATTTCATTTATTTCTGCTTTTGCTTTAACGGGGAAGGATTAATTATTATTATGATAAAGAGGATCTGAATTTATGAAACAAAGAAAAGAAAGATCCAAGGGGATTATAAAAAAGAAACGAATGTCTTTCGCGATACGTTTTTCTGTTATTTTACTGTCATTTATTACTATATTCTCAATAGTACATCTTTTAAATCGTCTGAGCACCATAACCGAACAGTACAGATTTCTTATGATCCAGGAAACAAAGCGTACAGACACTGTAAGTTCTATAGGAACTCTCCTTGCAGATCATCAGACTTATATTTTTTGAACACGTGATCTCTACCTCTGACGAAGAGAGAAAAGATCTCGAAATAAAGGCTCAGAGCGCAAAGAAAGAACTCATGAGTGAAATTCAGGATCTCCGGTCGGAATTCAAGGACACAAAATACGATATACGTTACAAGAGTCTTGCCTCCAATGTCATCAATTATCTTATTGATTCGGAAAAATGTGTTCACAATCAGTCACAACGGCGAGTACGATCAGGTAAATTCCTACATGGAGCAAACCCTTGTTGACTACATAAACTCAGTAAACAGTAATCTGTCAAGCTTTAAAAACATGCTTCATGAAGATATGGCAGAAACCAGAACTGACCTTGAGAAAAGTGTAAAAGTTATTTACATGCAGGTTCTTATAATTCTTATCATTCTCATCGCCTGTTCAGTATTCTGTCTAATCATCAGTTTCAGGCTTTCGCATGAGATCATAAACATTGATCCGCTTACGCAGATACCGAACTTCGATTATTTCCTTGACTACTGTCAGAAACCTTTTATCCGCAAAAACTTAACGAACTATTCGATAATGAGTATAGACATCAAAGGCTTCCAGTATTTCAATCAGCAGCTCGGTACAGGCTTTGGTGACGCACTTCTTCTGGAATACGCCGCACAGCTTAAGAAAAACAAGTCACGTAAAAGATACCGTGAATTCATTGCCCGCGTCAACGGTGACTCATTTATCGCTCTTCACAGGACCGACAGAATTCCCGTAATCACGGACTACTTAAGACAGGTTGACATGAACGTACGTTTCAATGACAGCATACAGAAAGTATCTGTAAACTCAAGATGCGGTGTCTGTCCTCTGGATAAAGGCATAAGCGTCATGGCAGCTGTTGAGAATTCACGTACGGCACTTAAGGAAGCAAAAAAACTCTCAAACACCAGCTGTGTATGGTATTCGCCGAAAATGAGCGAAAAGGAAAGAAATTCAAAGGAAACCATCGCAATGTTTTCTGAGGCGATCAAAAACAAAGAGTTCCTTGTCTATTACCAGCCCAAGGTCGACATGAACACAAACAGACTCTGCGGCTGCGAAGCTCTTGTACGATGGATGCATGACGGAAAGCTTATCCCGCCGTTCAGTTTCATTCCAATCCTTGAAGATGAAGGATACGTAACTGTACTGGACTTCTATGTTTTTGAAAAAGTCTGTGAAGACCTTTCGGCATGGATAAGTCAGGGTATTGAACCGGTAAGAATATCCTCCAATTTCTCAAAGCTTCATCTTAAAAACAAGAGACTTGCCGAAGACATTCTCGAAATTATCAGCCAGTACAATGTTGATAAAAAATATATCGAGATCGAGCTCACTGAATCATCCGGTTACGATGATTTTGACGCAATGACGCAGTTCGTAAACAAGATGAAAAACGAAAATATACACACTGCTATAGACGATTTCGGTACCGGATATTCGTCACTGTCACTTCTTAAAGATCTGGACATCGATGTTGTAAAGCTCGATAAGTCGTTCCTGAACGGTGCAAATACGGATCTTCAGAAGCAGATGATCGAAAACATAATCAAAATGATACGCGACCTTCATCACGACGTTATCTGTGAAGGCGTTGAAACAAAACAGCAGGTACAGTTTCTTAAGAGCGTTAACTGTTTCATGGCACAGGGTTATCTTTATGACAAGCCTCTGCCGCATGACGACTTTGAAAAACGTCTTGTAGACCCTGTTTACGTACTTAAAGAAACTGAAAAAAATTAACTGAACACGATGCAAGTTCCCTCCTGACAGTACACGCAATGAATGAAATTCGGACTGTCCGGAGGGATTTTTTATGGAAAAACGGCTGCGTATAATACCGCTATATCTTTTTAAGGGACAATACCGCAGGTATTAAAAAACAACAAAAAAGCAGGTACAGTAAAACCCATACCTGCTAATCTGTGAACTATTAAAACAATTATCTGTTAATTACTTTCTGAGTTCATTCATGCACTTCTGGCAGATGCTCTTGCCCTTGAAGTCGAGAAGATCTTCGTTGTCGCCGCAGAGAACGCATGTTGACTTGAACTTCTTGAGGATGATAGCATCCTGGTCAACGTAGATTTCTACGCTTTCTCTGTCATTAAGACCAAGAGTTCTTCTGAGTTCCTTTGGTAATACGATTCTGCCGAGTTCGTCGATTTTTCTTACAATACCTGTTGATTTCATCTTTATTATTTCCTCCTGAGATAAATATTATCTGTTATTATTATATATTATTAGTAGGATTATGTCAATAATAACAGATATAAACTTGACATAAAATTTTACCTGTTAATTCTATGCACAATTACCTGTACTAAAAAAAGTATATAAAATTCCGGTGCTTTTTGTGCGTTTTAGCATGAAATATCTGACTTTGCTATCTGCATCATAATTGCACATTCTATACGTTTTCTGAAAAGGCGGCAGCCCGGTTCATATATTCCTGTTATATCTCCTGCTGCATGGTATGCATTTGCCGCACATCCTCCTGAACAGTAAAGCTTAGCCCAGCAGTCAGCACAGTCAGGACGTGAATAGATATTGCACTTTCTGAATTTTTCACGCATTTCCGTGTTGGTTACACCGTCGTAAATATTACCCATAAGATAATCCTCATCACCAACAAACTGATGACACGGATAAAGGTCTCCCCACGGTGTAACTGCAAGATATTCCGTACCGGAACCGCAGCCTGAAAGTCTTTTGTATATACACGGGCCGTTCTGAAGATCGATCATGTAATGATAGAAGGTAAATCCGTTTCCGTTTCTGTATCTTTTTATCATTTCCTTCGCAAGGATCTCATACTGCTCAAACACCTTAACGATATCTTCCTCAGTAAGTGCCGAAGGATCATCAGGAGCACAGACTACCGGTTCCATGGACAGCTCCCTGAAACCGAGATCAGCCATATGGAAAATATCATTTGTAAAATCAGGGTTAAAATGAGTGAACGTACCTCTCATGTAATAATTCCTGTCGCCGCGTTTTTCAACAAAATGCTTGAACTTCGGCACGATCGTGTCATAGCTTCCTTTTCCGGCATAGTCAACACGGAAGCGGTCGTGGACTTCCTTACGTCCGTCAAGGCTGAGAACTACGTTATGCATTTCCTTATTGCAGAAATCGATAACCTCATCATCAACAAGAACACCGTTTGTAGTAAGCGTGAATCTGAAGTTCTTGCCTGCATCCTTCTCCACTTCCCTTGCGTATTTTACAAGCTGCTTTACAACGTCCCAGTTCATTAAAGGTTCGCCGCCGAAAAAGTCCACTTCAAGATTTCTTCTGTTTCCTGAATTTTCAATCAGGAAATCCAGTGCTCTTTTTCCTACTTCGAAGCTCATAAGGCCGCGTTCGCCCTGGTACTTGCCCTGACTTGCAAAACAGTAGGAACAGTTAAGGTTACATGTGTGTGCAACATGAAGGCAGAGAGCCTTTACGGTATTTGAATTATTCTTAAGCTTTGATGCTTTGTCTGCAAAAATATCTTCGGTAAAAAGTCTCTCATCGTTTTTCAGTGATTCCACATCATCGATATACATGAGAATATCCTTTTCAGTTACTCCGTTCTTTCCGTGCACAGGCAAAAGTTTTTCAACGATCTGTTCCTTTGAATTTCCTTCAAATTCTGCTATAACATCGTATGCAACGTCATCTACCACGTGGATCGACCCACTGTAAACGTCAATAACGATATTGTATCCGTTAAGTTTATACTGATGAACCATTAATACTCCTTATTACGTAAGTAAAGCCGAAGTCAGAGGGCTTCGGCTTACTGTATTTTAATAATGCTGCAAATGACATAATGCTGTCATTTACTTAATTTTTTCAGAAACAATCAGTTTCTTTCGCAAGGCTGGTTAGCAACACCGCATGATGTCTTGCATGCTGACTGGCATGATGTCTGGCATTCGCCGCATCCGCCTTCTGCATTTCTGAGGCCTCTTGTAGCGATAGTTCTGATTCTGCCTGTGCTTTCACATGGCTGATTAGCTACACCACATGAAGTCTTGCATGCTGACTGACATGATGTCTGACATTCGCCGCATCCGCCTTCTGCATTTCTGAGATTTCTTGTTTCAATTGACTGTATTCTGTTCATGATGATTACCCTTTTCCTTAATAATTTTATAATTCAATTATACAATAACAGTAAAAGTTTGTCAAGTCTATGAACGATCAATTATCAGAGTTCATCTATCTTCTTTGCAAGGAAACGCATAAGATGAGCTGCATCGGCAAGGTGGAATATTCCGTCGCCGTCCAGATCAGCATGATCGATCTGTGAATCGTCAAGATCTGCATCACCGAGAAGTCCAAGGCTCATGAGTGTAAGATCTGTAGTATCTACCTTACCGTCACCGCTTATATCGCCTTTTACGTTAATCTCAGTAAACGGATAAGCACTAACAAGAGTCTCGCCGGTTGTATTGTCGGTAAGTACAAGATTTCTGAAACGGAGTTCTGTTCCTGCTGAAAAGCAGTCATTAGCTGTTGTGGAACCTGCACCTCCAAGGAAGAAGCACCATTCCGCTTCCGGTATATCTGCAATACCTGTAAAATTACAGCTTACATTCAGAGTGTCGCCCTTGCTGATACTCTGGTTGTTCCATGCATCGCTGTATGTTGTTTCAGCATTTTCCCAGAGCGTACCGTCAACATAGCTTTTTACTGTGGATACACCGTACTGATTGTGCCATACTTCACCGGCAACAGCAGCACCTACGTCCTTCGAATCATAGTTTGCTATTTTAGTATAATAGCTTCCCAAATTGCTGGATGATATTGTATAGCGGATGGAATATTCATGATCCTTTACGATCGAGAAACCTCTTATTCTGAACTGAAGATCCCACTTGTCCGTACCGCCGCGTTTTTCACCACCCGGATTAATTACTTTAAAAATGTATTCCCTGTTTTCTTCATCGTTAAAAAGTTCACCTTCTGCAGGATCCGTAGCATTCAAATGCCATACTGTAAAGTCTTTCTCCTCTTTTTCAGATGGTTCTTCCTTTTCGGATTCTGCTGGTTCTGAAGTTTTTTCACTGCTGTCATCAGCTTCTGCTTTATCAGCTTCTTCCGATACAGACACTTTTTCTTCTGCCGCTGTATCATCTTCAGCATATACAAACGGAACTGCCAGAGATGATACCATAAGCAGAGATGTTAAAAACGAAACTGCCTTTTTCATAAAAACCGTCCTCTTAAATTTCAACTCATTTCAAACTGAGTTTTTTCTGAACCCTAAATAGCTTTCAAGGATAATTGTTGCTGCAACAGCATCAACTACCGCTTTTCTTTTTTTGCCTCTTGTATTTGTCTGGTTAAGATAGTAATGAGCAGATACGGTAGTGCTTCTTTCATCCCAAAGTTTCACCGGAACTTCAACCAGTTCAGAAAGCTTCTGTGCGAAAAGTTCGCACTTCCGGGCACGTTCGCCTATAGTGCCGTTCATGTTTTTCGGATATCCGACAACTACTTCTTCGGCACCGTGTTCCTTTGCTGCAGCCGCTACCTTTTCAATACATCTTTCAAAATTCTTTTCTTCGATTACCCCTGCCGGAGATGCCAGAAATTCGGACTTGTCACATACGGCAAGTCCTGTTCTTGAATCCCCGAAATCAACTGACATTATTTTCATGCGTTAATTTTCCTTGCACTTACCATGGTTTAACTGCACCAATGATCTCGCTTACTGATTTAATACCTTTTTCGTCGAGGAACTGGTTCATTTCGTCGATGATCTTTACAGGTGCGAAAGGATCTGTGATAACAGCAGCGCCTACCTGAACGGCAGAAGCTCCGGCCATCATCATCTCAATGGCATCACGTCCTGATGATATACCGCCCATTCCTATTACAGGGATCTTAACAGCATTAGCTACCTGCCATACCATACGTACAGCTATCGGGAATACAGCCGGGCCGGACATACCGCCGCAGTTGTTTCTGAGTACAGGTCTGCGTGTATTTATGTCTATTCTCATTCCAAGAAGAGTATTGATAAGCGAAACGGAGTCCGCCCCCTCTGCCTCTACTGCTTTCGCAATTGAAGCAATATCCGTAACATTAGGTGAAAGCTTGACTATAAGCGGTTTACGTGTCGCATTTCTTACTACCTTTGTAACTGAAGCTGCACCTTCACAGCTTACACCAAAAGCTGCACCGCCGTGCTTGACATTAGGGCATGAAATGTTGAGTTCGATCATATGAACGTCAGTTGAATCAAGCTTTGCAGCAACTTCAGCGCATTCCTCAGGTGTTGAACCTGCAATATTCGCAATAATAACGGTATCTTTTTTCATAAGGTTTGGAAGTTCACAGCTTATGAAATGATCTATTCCCGGATTCTGAAGTCCTACTGAATTGAGCATTCCCATAGGAGTTTCCGCAATTCTCGGAGGAAGATTACCTGTTCTGAGTGTTCCTGTGGTACCCTTTGTTGCAATACCGCCGAGTCTTGAAAGAGAATAGAATTCCTCGTACTCACGTCCGTATCCGAATACGCCTGATGCAGGGATAACCGGATTTTTGAAATCCACACCCGCAACCTTTACTGAAAGATCAGCCATTTACCAGTTCACCTCCTTTGAATCAAATACCGGACCGTCCTTGCATACATGTCCGAAACGTTCTTCCCCGTTCTGCTTAAGTCTGCACGCACATACAAGACAGGCGCCTACGCCGCAGCCCATTCTTTCTTCAAGAGAAACCTGACACGGTACGCCTTTTTCCTCAGCTATTGATGCTACTCCTTTGAGCATCGGAATAGGACCGCACGAAAGGACCTGTGATGCACCGGCAATCTTTTCAGCGATTGGAACAGTGACAAGGCCATGCACACCGCATGAACCGTCATCAGTACAGATTATTACCTCAGCACCTGTTGCTTCGAAATCTTCTCTGAGGATAACTGCATCTGCACTTCTGAAACCGAGAATAACTACTGCATTCTTACCGTAGTGCTTTGCAAGCGGAAGAAGAGGAGGAACACCAATGCCGCCTCCTGTTATAATGGTCTTTCCGGATACTTCGTTCATGGTAAATCCATGACCAAGCGGACCAACTATATCAAGATTTGCGCCCTTAGGTGTATCAGCAAGCTTAAGTGTGCCCTCACCCTTAGCCATAAAAACGATTCTTATTGTCCCTTTTTTCTTGTCGATCCCGCAAAGTGAGATCGGTCTTCTGAGAGTGTGTCCCTCAGGAAGAATATTTACAAACTGACCGATTTCCGCAGCCTGTGCAATTTCAGGACAAAGTATAGTAAAGTCAAATATCTGCTTTGCCAGATTCTTTTTTTCCAGCAGGAGATATTTTCCCTGATTATATTTCATGGTTATCATTCCTTTTATTTATTATAAAGATATAAATATGTTAAAATGCTGTAATATCATTATCAAGTGCTATTTTAAATTATAACATATTACTATTTTTCAGTCAACGATGTAACAGCTAAATCTGCAAAAATGAACTAACAGAAAGCCTTTACAGCGGCGAAATATGCCACCTGTCACAATTACTATAAAAAAAACAGCTTTATCGCGGACACTAATGTAAAACTGTCGTTTTTCTGCAGGAGATAAACGTCTTTTAATCTTCCTTTAAAAGTGAGAAATACATTCTGTCCTGATACTCTCCGTTTATACAGAAATACTCCGGAAGGACGCCGTCGAGTTTGAATCCGCATTTTTCAATGACCCTCTTGGATGGTATGTTCACAGGACGGGCGCATATCTGGATCTTATTGAAGCCGATCTTTTCGAATCCGTATTTTATAATTGCCCTGGTAGCTTCCGTGGCATAGCCCTTGCCCTGATAAGCGGTTCCTATGCAGTACTCGATCTCACCGAAATGGTTATTCGGATCAACAAGGAAATACGCTACCTGTCCGATACACTCGCCGCTCTCCTTTTCCGTGACTGCCCATCTGAAATAGTATCCGCTCTGATAATAGCCTATATATTCATCAAGCAGACCCTTTACAGCTTCCGGTGTCTTGTAGGAAGGCTCGCCGTAATTGTTCTGTACCTCATCATCAGCTACCCAGTTTCTCATCATTGAATCGACATCATCAAAAGTAAACTTTCTGAGAATGAGACGTTCAGTTTCAATGACCTGAGTGCCGCAGCCGGTAATGGCCTTTTTGTCAGGCACTTCCTTTTCCGCACCGTGTTTTCTTATCATGCTTACCGCTTCATCCATTGTAACGCATTTTGCATAACGTCCCGGCCACATTTTTTCGTTGTAGAATTTATAAATGTTTTCGCCGTCAAGATATTCGTTGCCGCGTGTAGTGTTGCACTTTTCCGGAACGATCATTTCAAAGTCATTTTCAAATCCGCTCTTTATGGTCGCATCGATACAGTAATCCGTCATGAGTCCGACTGCCATGACTTTTTTAACATGCTTTACCTGCAGATATCTTAAAAGCCCTGTCGTTCTGTAAAAAGCACTGTTTACGTTCTTGTCAAACACCTTTTCACTGAGTTTCGGTGAAAACTCCTTAAATATTTCAAAATCATCGTCACCTACTGAAAAGCCGGTACCGGGGCCGTCATCATGACGGACAAAAATAACTTCCACGTTATTTTTACGTGCTTCACTGATCAGAGTACCTGTGTTTTTCTTAAACTCATCAAAAGCGTACAGTCTGTCATCTGTGATACCATTCTGAATATCAACTACCAGTAAAACCATTTGTTTCTCCTCCTGTTTCAGTCCTTGTGTAGTCAGGAAAAACACTTCTGTGTATTCCATTTGTTTACATTATACCACAAAGTGCATTATCACGCAAGCAAAACAGAAGGACAGACCGTAATTGTTATCGGAAAATATCAGCGCTTTTCAAGATTATGGCGTATGATCAGGGATGATATATTCATTTTATCATAGATATCGAATCCTGCTTTTGAACTCAGTATCCAGTCAAAATTACCGTTGTCACTGTAAATATAATAATCGTCTTCTTTAGTCCATCCGCGTTCATTTTGAATTATTTCCGTGATCATATCTCTGTATTCCGGAGAAGAGATCTCAGCTGCTGAATCAGCTGACAGACCTGCCATTTCTTCAATATCACTGTATTTCATCGAATCGCTCATATAAGTCATATTATACTTAACGATAAGTGAATCAAACCGGCCGAAACATAAAAACGCAAACATTACTGTAAAAGCCGCTGCTGTCAGTTTTACAAAACGGAATCCGGAATTAAACTGTTTTATTATAACGAGAACAAAAAACAAGTGCTGTCAGTATCATAAACCAGCTCGTTTCAAGACGCAGTCTGGTAAGGCCGTATACGTTCATATACATCACCATTTTGCTCAGGGCAGCTGCAGTTATAAGAAGCGTGAACACAGAGATTATTATGGTGTATACCTTAAGTCCTGTGCTTTTGTTCTTTCCTGAATTCTTTGCTGTGAAATTCATCAGAAAGATAACACCGGCATTTATAAGTTCAATGGTAAACAGTTCAAAAAATCCTTTGCGGGCGTATTCCGAATAGCTGTATTCAGCAGGCAATGTACCTGAAAATGCTGAAAGGAAGTAAGAAGCCTGTGAAATAAAGAAAATTATATACAGAATACATATTGGAGTTACAGTGCTGTAAACTATAATGTTATTCATTCCGCGGAAATTGCAGCAAACCGCCTCACACCGGTCTTCATCAGCTTTCAGGAAGAAATCACTGTGCGTATGTGAATAAAAAAGTCCGAAAAGATACATAGCGCCGAAAAGAGTAAATATGCTCTCTGCAATAAGCTGAGTATAATCGCCGCTGGTCAGCCTGTCCGCTATAGAGCCAAGTATCCGTTCAACCCCGTCGTCAGCTGACATCAGCAGAGATCCGGTAACTATGGTAAGAGGTGTCGCAAGAATCAGTCCTGCTGTAACATAGAGGATGTTTTTAAATTTGTTTTTACTGCTGCTGAAACTTGCCGGAAAAATCTTTCCCAGACAGCTGAACGGATTGTTCAGCGTACCCTGTTTTATATCAAACAGTGCGTAGTCACGAAACAGTTCTGTCTGTCCTGTCGTGCAGTGCACAAGATAAGATCCGCCGATCATAAGAAATACAATATCAAGTCCCCTGGCCGTCGGATCCGCCGTCAGTGAAAATACTAAGCTGAAAGCGTACAGAACACCTGTCCAGATCTTGTGTCCTGTCTGAAAAGTACATCCGTTCTTCTTAAGAAGATGCAGGGTAAAGCTGATCACAGCAATATAGAAAAGAGTTGTTACATACCCCGTTGTATGCCATAAAACAAAATGAGCAAACATAGCTGCCGCTATCCATACGACAAGTGCAGTCTTTCTGTCAGCCGCGCTGAAAACTGCCTTCGGTTTCAGTGAAAAGGATCCAGCCGGATCAGGTGCAGTTAAATTCATATCTTCATTCATAATCTTTCTCTCCTGTCATATTGAACGTACCGGATGATCGGTCCGGTATTCAGGAAAACAGTGACCGGTAGGCTAAGGCACAGAGTCCTGATTCTGCCCGGTTACTGAATACCTGCTTCGAAACAGCTGTTTTATGTTATCTGTATTATATCATGAAGAAAACTGCTTGTCAATATAAAATTATTGTTTTCCGATAAATTATTTTTATTTCACGGATATTAATTATTGTTTTGATATTTCAGGCAGCATTTATCTTACTGATCTTGCAACACTCAAGCAGTATCTTTCAAAGAAAATCACAAAGTTCTGATCATTAATACACCATAAACAAGCAGCATATCCGGATCACGTCCTGTGTAATCCGGATATGCTGCTCTTTTTGTATACGGAACTGTATCAGAAAAGCATGCTGATCAAAGATCAGCATGCCCTCACTTTCAGTATTAACTTTTATGCCGGTGTTTGTGTCGGCGCTGCTGCTGCAGGCTGTGCTGACGCCGGAGCCTGTGTCGGCGCTGTTGCTGCAGGCTGCGCTGACGCCGGAGCCTGTGTCGGCGCTGTTGCTGCAGGCTGCGCTGACGCCGGAGCCTGTGTCGGCGCTGTTGCTGCAGGCTGCGCTGACGCCGGAGCCTGTGTCGGCGCTGTTGCTGCAGGCTGCGCTGACGCCGGAGTCTGGGTCGGCGCTGCTGTTGCCGGGGTCTGTGCTGGTGACGGATTCAGAATAAGGCCTGCAAGGAGTACGAAGTCGTATGTGCTGAATGATCCGTCTTCGTTTACGTCACATGTATCCCTGTACTTTTCAGAACCGATGAGTACTTTTTTCAGGTAAAGCAGATCTTCGGTATTTATCTTTCCGTCTGCATTAACATCACCTTTAAGCTTCGAAAGATCGATCTCTTCCTTTTCCTTCGGAGCAAGAAGTCCTGTCATTATTTTCAGATCGTCATAATTAAGTTCACTGTCATAACGTGTGACATTGGCATTCTTTTTTCCCTGTTCAGACGGAACATAGTCTGATATATTCGCAATGTACCTGTGTAACATTAATGCATCAAGTATATCAAATTTATTATCACAGTTAAAATCTCCGTACACCGGAACAAAATCCGAAGGAACATGTTCTTTCGCAGGAAGTGTGGTTTTACCGGCCAGAAAATCTTCAAGTACATGCAGATTATCACTGCCTCTATCATCGGATTTTCCCCAGAATACATCGATATTCTCAAGGCCCTGTTTTGACGGATGATAATCTGATACGCCGTAAATATACTTAAAGTACATTGAAAGATCGGTAATATCAACTTTATTGTCGCAGTTAAAGTCGCCTGAAAGGTGTTCATTATCGACCGTTGTAAGCTCGTCCGAATTCAGTTTGTTCTTTCCTGCAAAGAATTCTGCAAGCATCTGAAGGTCATCAATGTCGACCTCTGTCGAATCTTTCTTATATACATTAGCATTTGCAAGTCCCTGCTTTGAAGGCTGGTAATCTGATGTTTTTGTTATGTATTTGTAAAGCATTGAAAGATCGGCTATATTTACTGCATTGTCGCAGTTAAAGTCACCGGCAAGGTGTTCTGAATCCACCGTTGTCAGCTTGTCCGAATTCAGTTCATTTCTTTTTCCAAGGAATTCTGCAAGCACCTGAAGGTCATCAATGTCGACCTCTGTCGAATCTTTCTTATATACATTAGCATTTGCAAGTCCCTGCTTTGAAGGCTGGTAATCTGATGTTTTTGTTATGTATTTGTAAAGCATTGAAAGATCGGCTATATTTACTGCATTGTCGCAGTTAAAATCGCCCGCAAGGTGTTCTGAATCCACCGTTGCCAGCTTGTCTGAATTCAGTTCATTCTTTGCGGCAAAGAATTCTGCAAGCACCTGAAGATCATTAATGTCGACCTCCGTTGTATCTTTCTTATAAACATTAGCATTTGCAAGTCCCTGCTTTGAAGGCTGGTAATCTGATGTTTTTGTTATGTATTTGTAAAGCATTGAAAGATCAGCTATATTTACTGCATTGTCGCAGTTAAAGTCGCCCGCAAGGTGTTCTGAATCCACTGTTGTCAGCTTGTCTGCCGGAAGAGCAGTTTTTCCGCCTGCACACTCAGCAATAGCTGCTACGTCGTTCAGATCCAGTTCTGTTGATTCAGGTTTAAATACATTTGCATTTTTAAGTGCCTGTCCGGACGGCTTATAGTCAGTTGCTCCGTTAATATAGCTGTTGAGCAGTACTGCATCTGCCACACTGACGACATTATCACAGTTGAAATCGCCGGCTGTAACTGCATCTTCGAGTACGGAAGCATATGAAACCTGCACTTTTTCTCTGGTCCATAAATCTCTGAGGCCGGCCAGATTCTCTATTATTACCTGCAGATCATCATAATTCAGTTCGCTTCCCAGATAAAATGCATCCGCATTTATAATACCTTCCGGCGTAAGAGGATTCGCCTCTTTGTCTTTAAAATACTTATTCAGTGCGTCGACGTCATCAAAATCCACATCTCCGTCGCAGTCTGCATCTCCGTATATCGGCGCCGGTTTACTGTTATCTATCTCTCTGGTCCATAAAGGCCTGAATCCGGCAAGGTTTTCAACTATTACCTGACAGTCCTCTTTTGTCAGTTCATTTCCCGGATAAAATGCATCTGCATTTATAATTCCTTCCGGTGTAAGCGGATTTGCCTCTTTGTCTTTAAAATATGCGAGCAGTGCACTTACGTCATCGAAATCCACATCTCCGTCACAGTCTGCATCTCCGTATATTACTGCCGGTTTAGTGTTATCTATGTCTCTGGTCCATAATTTTCTGAGATCAGCAAGGCTTTCTACTATAGCCTGCCCGTCTTCATATGTCAGTTCTATTCCCGGATAAAATGCATCTGCATTTATGATTCCTTCCCGTGTAAGCGGATTTGCCTCTTTGTCTTTAAAATATGCAAGCAGTGCGCTTACGTCATCAAAATCCACATCTCCGTCACAATCGGCATCTCCGTATATTACTGCCGGCTGACTGTTATCTTTATCTCTGGTCCATAAATCTCTGAATCCGGCAAGATTTTCAACTATTACCTGGCAGTCATCGTACGTAAGTTCTATTCCCGGATAAAATGCATCTGCGTTTACTAATCCTTCCGGTGTAAGAGGCGGAGGTAAATATCTTTCAAATATATTACGCAGTAATTGTTCAGCCTCATCATCCGTCAGTTCATCTTCCGGAAATGCTTTCCTGACACGTTCCGGATCTTCCTTTGTAAACGTAAAATTTATTTCGCCACTCAGATGACTAAGCAATGCATCAACATCCGAAAAATCGACATCTCCGTCGCAGTCGGCATCTCCGTATATTACTGCAGGTTTGCCGTTATCTATTTCTCTGGTCCATAAATCACGAAATCCGCCCAGATGTTCCGCTACAGCCTGTGCATCCTCGTATGTCAGTTCTATTCCCGGATAAAATACATCTGCATTTATAATTCCTTCCCGTGTAAGCGGATTTGCTTTGCTGTCTTTAAGATACTTTACTATCGCTTCAACATCATCATTATCAACATCTCCGTCGCAGTCAGCATCTCCGTATATTACTGCCGGTGCACTTTTAACTATTTCTCTGGTCCATAATTCGCGGCATCCGGCAAGATTTTCAATTATTGCCTGAACATCATCATAGTTCAGATCTATTCCCGGATAATAAACATCTGCGTTTTTTAATCCCTGTTCCGAAGCCTTTACTGATTCAGGATCAGAAAGATATTTCGTCAGTTCACTGACATCAGTGATATCTACAGTACCGTCGCAGTTGAAATCACCGTAAAGAGAAGCTTCGACAGCTTTTACAGTACTGTCATTAACTGCGCCGTACCATCCTGCTGACAGGGAACCTCCTGCCAGGCACAGTGCTGAAATTCCGGCAGCTGTACGTCTGGAAGCTTTTTTTAAATCTGAACTCATACTCATAACCTCCGTTATTTACTGTTCATTATTTCATATCGTCCGGTATTATCATCAGAAAGCAAACTCACGGGCAATGGCAAATGCCATATATCCGATGTACAGCACTGTAAGCGCTCCGCCTTCCGCTCTTGTTATCTTTTTGCCTGTTATGCAGAAGATATAGGCAATGAAACTTATTGCAGCGAGAATACCGCAGTCTGTAAGAGTCTGAACTACATCTGTATGTCCTACCGTGATCGGCGAAATAGCACCTGATATTCCGAGAATACAGAGAATATTGAATATATTCGAACCGATAACGTTACCCATTGCCATATCATTTTCGCCGCGTCTTGCCGCTGTAACAGATGTAACAAGCTCAGGGAGCGAAGTTCCGACAGCGCAGATGGTCAGACCGATAAGTGCATCGCTCATTCCTGCAGCTGCTCCTATTGCGGAGGCACTGTTTACAACAAGATTACCGCCGAAAACAATTGCTGCTGATCCGCCGACTATGGAAAGAGCACATTTCCACCAGACAAACTCTGTTTTTTCCTCCTTCTTTTCGTCCTGATCCTTCATGGCACTTCTTACTGTCCATATCATATAGCCGATAAGCAAGAGAATAAGAATAAATGCTTCCGGTCTGGTAAGTGTTCCTGAACCGGAACCAAAAAGAAGCATAAGGCAGAAAATTACAGTTGATGCCAGAGTGACCGGATAGTCACGGAACAGAAGTTCCTTCGTAACTACCGACGGAATAATAAGTGAGCATATGCCAA
Organism: Ruminococcus sp. HUN007; assembly: GCF_000712055.1. NCBI lineage: Bacteria > Bacillati > Bacillota > Clostridia > Eubacteriales > Oscillospiraceae > Ruminococcus > Ruminococcus sp. HUN007. The sequence goes on from NZ_JOOA01000001.1 coordinate 352,828, forward strand.
GCACTACAAGCAGATTGAACAAATTCGAACCGACAACATTGCTTATCGCCATGGAATTGGCGCCTTTAAGCGCAGCTGAAATACTTATGGCAAGTTCCGGGGCACTTGTACCGATGGAAACTATCGTAAGACCGACAATAAGCGACGGAATACCAAATTTCCGAGCAAGCGATGAAGCTCCGCTGACAAAAAAAATCCGCACCTTTGATAAGCAGTATAAAACCTGCAATAAGAAGAACTATCTGTAAAATAACAGTCATCTGTAAACTCCCTCTTTTTTCAAAAATATAATCACAAATAACAGTATAACCTATTCCGGTAAAAAAAGCAAGAATTTTTCTGCCTTAACACACTTATCTCAGGAGACTCTGATCAAAGGCATCCCGAAGGATGCCATCAGATCTTTATCCCCTTTTTTCAACGTAACTGCCTGCAGATGATATTCAATTCAAAGGCTTATACTCGACCCATTCCCCGTCAACAATTGTTTCATATTTTCCCCATTCAGGATTACCGGTTTCACGCCCTTTTACACGAACCGGAATAAAAGCATCGTGCTGACAGTACGGCAGTGGATCATCAATGTCTATCCAGCCTCTCTCATCTATTTCATCATCCCAGTCTTCATATACATCTTCTATATCGTCATAGTATTGATCAAATGAACATTGGATAGCATCAACGCTGCAATACTGAAAGAGAAATACACCATCTCTTTTAGTTTGATAAAGCATTATCTTGTAAATATAATCTTTTTTATTACACTTAAAAGGATTCTTCAGATAAGCATATTTTCTCACGATAATCCCTCCGATTTTGCAAGATGTATTTATCAAATCATATCATAAATAACGCAATTATTCAACCATTTCACATCAAATCATCGATGATTTTACCGAAAAATTCAGTTATACAACTATCCGATTTCAAAAATTGTTGCTGCCTTCGGCAGCATTATAGATAGCATTTTTCATCACAAGTGATGAAAAATACCTTTTCAAGAAGACGCAAATAACCTTCCGTCAGACGAAACCTCTGATGACGGAAGGTTATATTTTTTTATTAATTAAGCACCATACTCATCCGTTCATCGAAAACGCTGTCCGGTACGAAGTAAAGCGATACTGAAAAGTTCATCTCTGACTCCGGAATATCTATAATTATTTTGGTACATTCATCGGTGATAAGTGTTTTCCAGTCGTCCGGAACTACATATCCGCCGTCAACCTTCTCGATCTGCGGATGGAACGGATAATATGTGTAGTATTCGCTTTCAAGGACGTTGCTTCCGCTCTTAATTTCACCGCCGGCATACAGCAGTCCTTCGCCTTTGATTATCGGGATAACGTAGGTACTGCCTTTTTTCACTGATACTATTCTGTCAATCGGGTAATTCACGTCTTCTACGGTTATCTCGTCACCGGCAGAAAAATCTCCGCTTAAAACTCTGTTCACTTTTATCTTATAAGCCACAGTTGACTGCTTATAATTCATTACGCCGTCCGGTTCAAATTTATCAAAAGCATAGGAATACTCGTAGTTATTCACCCACATATCGAGAATTTCACCCTCGACCACAGAAGAATCATTACGGGTGATATCTTCATGGAATACATCAATGTCAAAAGCCAGATAACTCGCCTCTGCTGTCTGTTCATATCCATCAATATCCGGCATTTCATTATTCTTAACCAGTTTGCTGTAAAGCATCGGTGCACCGGAACGTTCTTCTGTTTCAGATGTTCCCGTATCTGTTGCGGTACTCTCCGAAGATATTTCAGTCGTGATATCCGGATAAACATGAATCTCTTCAGTATGAAGATCTTTTCTGAACAGTCCAGCTTTTTCTGCTCCAAACAGCCCAGCACCGACTATAGCAAGGCACAGAGCCGATGAAACGGTACGAACTTTTCTGTTTTTCGCTTTTCTGAAATCTGCCGAAACTGCTTTGAAATTATCAGATTCTGCTATGTAATCACGGTCGATACCAGATAAAGCATCACGTAAATCATTCTTTTTCATCTGATCATCCCCTCAAGGTGTTTTCTGAATTTCTTTCGTGTACGCATAAGAACAGTCCTGACATTCCCTTCTTTTATGCCGTAGTTTTCAGCAATTACGCTGATATCCTCGAAATAGTAATACCGCCTGATAAATACGCTTCTGTCGCGGCTGTTCAGTGTTGACAGAAATTCATTCAGATCTTTAAGAAGATCCCTGCTGTCAGTGTCCGAAACAAGCTTAAACAATTCATTTATTACCGCATCTTCGACACTCATGATCTCATCCGGCGATACCGAAAATATATCAGCCATTTTCAGAATAGTATTACGATCCGGCTGGCAGATATCCCTCTCCCATTTGGATACCATCGTTCTGGTAACATACAGCCTGTCTGCAAGCTGCTCCTGCGTTAATCCTGCTTTTATCCTTAATTCTGCAATTTTCTGACCGGTCAGCATATCTGTCATCACCTCATCTCTCTGATTACATTATAACCGATGAATGCACAACAGTAAAGAAACCATTTGTGACACACAGGAATACCAATATAAAAGAACAAAGGCAGAAGTTTAATCAAAGCCTCTGCCTTTTTATAATATGTGATGAAAAATTATCTTATAGCAAATTCCGACAGTTTAACTTCTTCGTTTCCTTTCATGATACTGTGAATTCCAGTACATCCATTGAAAGCATATTTTCCTACTTCAGAAATGCCTGCCGGAAGTCTGATCTCAGAAAGACCGGAACAATTATAAAAAGCAAAATTTTCAATTACCTTCAGACTTTCGGGAAAAACAACATTCTTTATTCTGCACTTTTCAAATGCATTACCGGTAATTACAGTTACTCCGTCAGGAATAACAACTTCATCAGCATCTTTGCTTCCTTCAACAACTATGCCGTTTACAACTACTACGGGATGTTTCTTCAGCTGCTCTGTTATCCATGCATTATTTTTTAAAGCGCCGTTATATATGCTTGTGATACTCTTCGGCAGACTTATGTCTTTCAAAACTTTGCATCCGTCAAACACACTATATCCAAGATGCTCGGTACCATCCGGAATAACTATTTCTGCCAAAGCAGAACAGTATCTGAATGCATATGATTTTATGCGCTTTAAGCCGGAGTTAAGCTCTATTTTTTTCATGCCTGTATTACCTTCAAAAGCATTTTCACCTATCTCGGTAACTCCTTCAGGAATACGTACTTCCTCTATACTTGTGCAGGCGGATAAAACACGGAATTCCACGATATCAAGTTTTTCAGGGAAAATATATTCCTTCAGACTGCTGCATCCGTAGAACGCACATTTTCCAATCGTATTCAGACTTTCCGGCGTATTGATTTCGATAAGAGCCGAACAGCCACTGAAAGCATAATCACATATTTCCGTAATATTTTTTCCGAGGTGAACAGATGTTATTTTCTTAAAACGTTCTTTATCATCGGCTTTTGTTCCTCTTTTATCAGGAGAAAACGCATAGGTTCCAATAGCAGTCACAGGCTTGTTTCCTATCATATCAGGAACTGTAACTACTGTATCATCGCCCTTGTATTTACTTATGGTAATGTTTCCGCCGACAGTTTTACAGCTGAAGATCGCTTTCCAGTCTTTTTCGGTCATCTCCGCAAGACCGGTTTTCTTTTCGAAGATCTCAGTACGAATTTCCTCAAGCTGCTCATCAGAAAAATATTTATTTCTGTAATCCAGAACAAGTGCTGTTATTTCTTCGTTTCCGGATGCATATTTCAGATATTTTTCGGTCTCATCGTATTTAAATTTATCAAGTTTGTCTTTGTATTCCAGAAGCATCGGAACGACATCGAAATACTTTTTCTCAAATACAGTTGTCAGAAGTTTATTTACATTTTTCTTTTCGATAAACTGATCTGTTTTAACAAGAGAGCAAATTCTTTCTGCATCATCAGCTTTAATAAAAGTGTTGACCATTTTAGGAAATTCGCTTTTTATATATTCCTTAGCCTCACTGTTTCCTGAAATGAGAAAATAGTCAGTCAGATATCTGTATTTAAGATATTTGTCGCACTCGACAGTAAAATCATTTGTAATAAGCATGTTCAGAATGGTATCAAGATCTCTGTCAGGATCTTTCAGATCTGACAGTTCTATCTCCAGACCTTTAAAGCACACAGACTTCATGTTTTTACAGTAGAAAAACATGCTTGGCTGCAAAGTTTTAAGTCCATCCGGAAGCACCACTCTTGTAAGAAGGCTGCATCCGTTGAAAGCAACAACCCCTATTTTATTTACTTCCCCGGGAATAAACGCTTCAGAAAGATTTTTGCTGACACCATACAGAACACCATTTTCCACATCGTAATCATCTGTATTTATCTCTTCGTCACTTCCATATCTTTCTGCTGTTTTCAGATCAATATAAATTGCAGGTCTGATACCACATGCGCTGCTCATCATTGTACTGTCTGTGTAGCCGTATTTATTAACAACAGCTATATCCCTGTCATAAAATGTCGAACCTGCAGAACGGAGCCACCAGTCAACACCGCGCTTTTTATCATTCACCGAAATCAGGGTTTCAGCTTCTTTTTTTGTCAATAATGTTACTTTGTCTTTCTTAACAGTTTTTATTAAATTCTTTTCTTCTTCGCTGAAAGCGTTTTCGTAAAATTCTTCATTAAGCCATTTTCTTGCTTCACTGACTTCCCACTTTCTGTCTTTGCCTTTTGAAAAAGATGCGTAATCAACCAGATGATAAGAAAGAGCAAAAATGTGATCATCGGTCTTTTCAATAATTCTCCACACAAGTTTTCCCGGATCCGGCAAACCTATCAGAAAATTCACAGTTGAATTAATATGGTACTTTCCGAACCAAAACATGTCTCCCACATTAAGTGTGACTACATCACGAAATTTTAAATGTCTGATTTTTCTCATAATTTACAATCCCCTTATAAGAAATAATTATTGCCATGCACATCCGCTAAATACATTAGTTCCGTGCATATCGGCTAATAGCAAAATAGATTTTTTTATAGTAAATATGCCTCCAGTTATTTCATCATAATATGCACATCTTAAACTGATTTCCGAATGTGCACATTTCATCGAAAAATAGATTTATCGTTTAAAAATATTATAGCACTGAATGAATATTCCTAAAGCACGTAATCTTCGTCATAAGATCATTCATAAAGTATCACCGAAACAGTGAATACACTGCCATCCGGTCTGAAGGAGCAGGTGCCGTCATATTTTTTTGAAATGATCTCTACAGAGCCGGTTCCGATGCCTTCGCCGACGTGCTTGGTGGATTTGAAAAGCCCGTTTTCGGTTCTTGTCGGCGCTGTGACAAAGCTGTTTTTTATGATGACCGAAAGGCTGTGTTTTCCCTGACTCGTTGTTTTATATGTGGAAGTCAGGTCGATAAATCTGCCGTCTTCGACCTCCGTACATGCATCAGCTGCATTTTCAAGAAGATTTCCGAACAATACGGCAAGGTCTTTCCTGTCGGCAAAAATATCTTCCGGAATATCGGCTTTCACGGAAAATGCGATATTGTTTTTATACGCCCTTTCAGAATAAAACGCCAGCACGATATTTACAGTTTCATTCTCGCAGAAGACCAGCGGCTGATCAAGGCAATTCTCCTCAGTGTATGTATCTATAAGTTCGTCAAGTGCGGAAATATCTCCGCTTTGGCGTATCTGTCTGAGCAGTGCTGTGTGGTGACGCAGATCGTGCCTTGTACGGCGCATATTTTCAAGGCGTTCATTCAGACTGTCATACTGCAGTCTTTGTATGGAAAGAACATGATTTTCCGTAAGCAGTGCAGTGTTCCTTTTGTAGAGTTCAGCAGTCTGGATGATAATACGGTAAATGATCACCGTACCAACGTCAATAATAAGCAGATACAGATTATTGATCAGGCTCATAAAGCTCTCAAACCCCTGAAGATGTGAAGCATAGAAAAACTGTGCCTCTATTAAATAAAAGACTGCAGGAACTATCCAGAGATACCGCCAGAGATAATTTCCGATATTTTCGTGATCTGCCGTATCATTTTCTGCTGCGTCATGTGAACAGATATTCCGGAATACAAACAGATAAATAAGCGGCAGCTCGACTAACAGTATCAGCATCATAAAAAGAGGATAGGTAAAGTGATACTGAAGTTTCGCACATTCCGGGAAAAACAGGTTTTCGAGAAACTTTCCGCAGTAAACTGAAAAATCCCCGAGATTACTTAAAACAAGAACGGTAAAAATCAGCTTTCCGATATGTTCTTTCAGCGCAATGAAAATAAACAGGATATAGAAAACAGCTATTATCATATCACATAACGAACTGTATGATTCAGATACCATATAAAACTGTATCTCGCGGAGAATCGTCTGAACAACCAAAATGATTCCGGAAAATGCAAATGTGACTTTTTTCCCGAAACGCCAGTGCCCTCTGAAAGTATACAATACCAGCGGGATGAACGGAAACGAAGTTACTAATGACCACAGAACAGTTTCCCATATATGATACGGATATTGATTCACAGTAATATGCAATCCCCTTTGTATTTTGATTTAAGCCGGCATACAGCCAGCAAACATAGTTTGCAGATATGCAAAGTAACATTAATATTTTATCATAGAAATCAAGCTTCGGCAAGTGGAAATTCATGCATTAAACAGAATAATTCGTGCATGGAATTTTCACAGTAAAAAAAATATGGTATAATTAAAAGGAAACGCATAAAAGGTTTTTGCGGTTACTACAATAGTAAAGATACAAAAAGGAGTTTCCCTTATGCTTATAGCGATATGCGATGACAGCAAAAAAGATGCCGAAATGATAAAATTTTCGCTTATGGACATTACCGATGAAATTGAAATCTTTTGGTTCAGTACAGGAGCCGAACTTATAGACAGCATAAAAAGCGGCACATTTTACACTCTGATCTTTCAGGACGTTTATCTTGAAAATGAGATTGGTGTGGATATAGCAAAAACCGTGAAGGAACTGTCTCCGGACACACAGATCATTTTTGTCACGACAAGTCTTGATCACGCAATAGACGCTTTCAGAGTACAGGCAATCGACTATCTTGTGAAGCCATGCTCTGAAGCAGAAGTAGTAAAGGCGTTCAGCCGCGTGACCATGCGGATAAACAAACCTTCATCCTCATCCGTTGTGCTGAATTCAGGAAAAAATATTCGTATATTCTATCCGGAAAATGTCATCAAAATTGAAAGTGACCGCCATTATACCAATATATACTGTAAGAACAAAAAAACAGAACGTTTACTCATCAAGTTTTCAAGAGTGGCGGAGTCGTTTGATAAGAATTTTATAGAAATACGCAGAGGACTTCTTGTCAATCCGGAATTTATCGAGCGAATCACCGGAGCAACGGTTATACTCTCTGACGGAAGCACGTATATACTGCCAAAAGCGAAAAAGGACAGTGTAATAACACAGTACACTGATTATGTTACTAATCAGTCTGGTATATAAGGAAACAATGATTAAATCGGAAATCCGGTGAAGCAGGATTTCCGGAGATGGGATTTGCGTGGCTTCGCCCCCGGACCCCGATGCTGATTATGAATAAATCAGCGTTTCCGCAGATAATACAACGGCCGCCTCATTCGGGACGGCCGCTGCTTTTTATATTGGAATCAGTATTTAAGCGCCTTCAGATAAGCTTTCTGTTCCGGTGTTATTCTTAAGCTTTCGACACTCTTCTGTATCGCTTTGTTATGTGTCCATTTATCCAGCTTTTTTTCTTCGATATATGGAAGAACAGAATCATACTGTTTGGCAAGAGCTGTTGCAAAGTACCAGGCGATCATCATGTTGATGTAGTATTCATCCGACCGGATCTCTGAAACCATTTCCGGATATCCGGTGTCAAAATCCTCATCGAGGAAATGCTCCATCAGCATGCCGACTGCAAACCTTACGGTAAAGGTGTCCTTCGATTTTATCCATTTCTTTATCTGCCTGAAAAGCTCCGGACGATGCTTTTTAAAAACTTTCGGTGACATCTGGTCACAGGTAGCCCAGTTATCCACATACGGCAGAAAGCGACAGAGTTCTTCCATGCATTTATCATAATCCTTCATACCCGAAATAATAAATGCATGAAGCTGGTTTTCATCGAAATACCTGTGCGGAAGTCCGGCAAGAAATTCGCCGACGTCCTCCCTTTTAAGCAGTTCCTTTGCATACTTCCGGAGTTCAGGAGTCCTTACGCCGATCATGTCATCGGCAGTTTTAGGCGGGATCAGTTTGCTCTGAAATTCCCTGTATTTTATATCCTGCATTTTAAACAGGTTTTCTGTAATTTCATCTCTTATCATACTCATACCTCATTTCATAAGTCATATTATTTTCTGCACAGAAAAGATAGACTTATTTTTAATATTATTATATAATAGAATAACAGGAAAAGCAAATGATTTCTTTCACGAAACCACGGAGGATACTTTATTGGACTATCCATATCTTGATACAGTCATTTATGACAGCTTTTATGAAATGCTGAAAGGACGGTACGAAACAAGTTCTGACAATGTCGCCGTCCGCTTTATGTCAGGCAGCAGAATTACTGATATAACCTACCGGGAGCTTACCGGACACGTCGCTTCGCTGTACAGCTGGTTCCGTGAAAATGGTTATTCAGGCAAACACATAGCGATCATCTCCGAAAACCGCTATGAATACATTGTTATTTATCTTGCTGCAGTTCTTGACAATGTCATTATACCGCTCGACCGTGAACTCGACTCCGGAACACTTTTAAAATGCCTTGACGACTTTGATGCAGATCTTGTCTTCTGTACTGACAAAACAGCAGATAAAATACATGATACATCCGTAACAAAAGTAAATACCGACACTGAACTGCGTTCAGTTCTGGAAAAAGAATCTTCTGTTACGGAATTTTTTAAAAGTGCCTCAGGCACTGACAAGGACAGGTTTGCAGTGCTTGCCTCAACTTCCGGAACAGACGGAAACATAAAAGGTGTCATGCTCAGTCAGTATAACGTTATTGTAAACGTCCGCGGCACACTTGAAAACAACGTCCTGGGAAATCCGACACTGGCGTTTCTTCCGATGAACCACACATACGGATTCAACCCGTGTATGCTCGCAACTCTCTATAACGGGACAACACTCTGTCTGTGCACTCAGCTTAAGTACCTTATGCGTGACATAAAAACCTTCGACCCTTTCTTCTTCGGGGCTGTTCCTATGGTCATAGAAGGAATGTACGACGGTATTATGCGTGAGATAAAACGCCGCGGAAAGGAAAAAGCTTTTGCCCGCATGGTCGCAGTAAGCAGATTCCTTCTGAAATTTAAAATAGACTTAAGGCATATTTTCTTCGGTAACTTCATTAACAAACGGCTGCGGCTTGTCGTAAACGGCGGTGCCGCACTTAACAGCGATCTGGTTGACAAATTCGGAGATCTGGGAATTACCATACTCAACGGTTACGGACTCACCGAGTGCTCCCCTACCATCGCCGTCAGCAGAACCGGAAACAACGTAACCGGAAGTGCCGGAACTATAATGAAAAACATAGATGTAAAAATCGCAGATGACGGTGAAATACTTGTAAAAGGACCGAACGTTATGCTCGGATACTACAAAAACAAAGAAGCGACTGATGCCTGTATGCATGACGGGTATTTTGCCACAGGCGATATCGGCTATACCGAAGGCAGAGTAATTTTCGTAACGGGGCGCAAAAAAAATCTCATTATAACTGAAAACGGAAAAAATGTTCCGCCTGAATATCTTGAAGCAAAACTCGCAAAGCTGCCGTACGTTGCAGAATCACTTGTGATCCCGTCACGTTCCGGAAAAACGACAGTTCTCAAAGCCCTTATCGTCTTAAAGGAAAATGAGGACGGAAAGACGCTTTCTGAAGACATAAAACGTATAAACTCTGAGCTTCCTGATTACATGCATATAGACGAACATGAAATAATGAAAACAGGATTTGAAAAAAACAGCTCAAAAAAGATAAGGAGAAACCTGTATGTTTGATGAAATAAAAAAACTGCTCTCAAAAGAGTACGGAATAAATGATCTGTCACCGGAAATGAACTTCAAGACAGATCTCGGACTGAATTCCTTCGACCTTATGAACCTTCTGTGTATTGCCGAAGAGGAATTCGGGATCGAGATTGAAGAAGAAGAATACCGTCATCTGAATACAGTCGGAGAAATGAGTGCTCTTCTTGAAAAACTGACAGGACAGAAAAGATGACGGAAGTTATCAGAGCAGACAGCAGAGCTCTTCAGAAAAAGCTTCTTGACTTCAGGAAAAAGCTGTATTCCGGTCAGGGTATTTATGTTGACAACAACTACTATATGCTTAAGGAGATCTTCTCGGGGAAACTGAATTTCATCAAAAACATGTCCGTCTGTCCCCTCATGGTAACTGAAAACGGGAAGATAATCTGCTGCGGGATCACAGCTTATACAAAGGAGCTTCCGGAATACATACAGCTCTGTTTTTTCGAATCTCTGCCTGACAGAGCTGACGCAGCAGAAATGCTTGTCCGTGAAACTGAGAAAATCGGAAAGGAACACGGATGCAGCAAGGTCGTCATCGGTCTTTACGGCCATGTCAACTACGGACTCGGCCTTCTTGATTCCCATTTTGAAAAGAAGAATTCCTTCTCATCCCCGGGCAATCCCGCTTACTACAACGACTACTTCCGCAGTCTTGGCTGCAGCGAGACCAGACTCAGTTCATACTTCACTTCAAAGCTCGATGACCGCCTTAAACGTTTCGACCGACTCATCGCAAAACTCGAACGTTCATACGAATTCCGCTGTTTCGACAAAAGCAGGTTCACTGAATATGCAAAGATCTATACCGATCTTAACAACTCATGCTTTACGGAACACCGCTACTATTATAAACGCTGCTATGAAGATGACTGCGAAATGCTGAAAACTCTTTTCCTGTTCATGAAGGAGGATTCTCTTGTTTTCGCTTATCACAACGGCAAACCGGTCGGTTTTATCATGTGGTATCCCGACTGGAACGAACTTGCCGCCCCGGGAGAAGCATTCGGAACGAAACATTTTTTCCTTAACCTTCTTAAAGGAAAGAGCATCAGAACAGGCAAGGTAATGGAATACGGAGTACTTAAGGAATACCGGTCTTCCGGACTTCCGATGGCACTTATAAAACACGTTTACGACTCAATGAAAAAACAGGGATGCGTACAGATGGAAACTTCCTGGATACTCGATGAAAACACGGACTCAAACAGTTTCTGCAAAGCACTCTGTGATGAAACGTATAAAAAATATGTTGTATATGAAAAAGACATTGTACAATGACCTGAAAGCAAGCATAAGCGAATCACCGGAAGAAATATTCGGCATAATAGAAAAAAGCCCTGCTGTCAGAAAAGAATATCCTGATTCCCGGCTTCCGTGGCCTTTCACGCTGGAAATGCTTACTCTTCTCAGAACAGCCAATCCTCTGCCGCAGAAATATTATTTTCTGGAATGCGGTGAAAAATATGCTTTCTTCACCATGTATCTTAACCGCATGGATCTTTTCACGTTCGGAAAAGCTAAATTTTTCATGAACATCCAGACGATAGCATTTCCCTGTTCACTCAGCACAGGCGGATACATAACAAACGACATTACAATGATGCTTGAATACATAAAGAACATACGCGGATGCAAGCTGGTGCTCAATATTCCCGGGCAGGTTAAAGTCAGAGGCATGGCACACGGCGAAACTCTTCCGTCGTGTGTGCTGACAATACCGGAAAATATCAAAAGTACTGACGACTATCTTGCTTCCATGAGGAGCGCATACAGAAGGCGTATAAATCTGGCACTGAAAAGATGCAGTGATATAACTGTAAAACTGATCCATGACGGAAGCACAGATGTTCATCCGCTCTATCTTCAGACATTTGAACGTTCTGAATACAAACTCGAATGTCTTGAAAAAGAATTCTTTGACCGTGTGCAGGGCGACAGGATCCTGTTTTTACGAAACGGAAAACCGGCGGGATTCGTTCTTCTGAAAAAGAACGGCAGTGAGCTGGTATTCATGCTCTGCGGCATGGACTACCATTATGATACAGCCGATCTCTACTTCCTTATGCTCTTCAAGATCGTGGAATACGCAATACAGAACGGGTGCCGTACCGTTGATTTCGGTCAGACTTCGGAAACAACAAAGCTGAGGTTCGGCGCCCTGCTTAACAGACGCTATTTCTGCGCTCATCACACCAATATTTTTCTCAATCTTTTTGCCATGGCAGGAAAACGCATTCTCGAATACAGATACAGCTTTCCTGATCACAAGGTTTTCAGCAAATAACTTCCGCACGGTCAGTTTTTCTGAACGACGGAGAAATCAATGAGGTAATTATGAAAGTACTGCTTTTCAGGCCAAGACCGGACAAGGAAACGATCGGACTTCAGAACGTCATGATATGTGAGCCGCTTGAACTCGAATACATATCTGCAAACATTGAAGCTGCCGGACACGAATGCCGGATCATTGACATGATAATAGAAAAGAAAAGTGTCCGGTACTTCGTGGAGGAATTTCATCCTGACGTTGTGGGTATAACCGGATATATCTCGCATGTTAATATAATGAAATCGTACGCCCGCGAAGTCAAACTCTGCAACAGCCGTATCAAAACGATAATCGGCGGTGTTCACGCAGAAGTAAACCCGCAGGATTTTGAATCAGAATACGTTGACTTCATCATACGTGCAAACGGTATACGTACATTTACCGAAATACTTGACAGTCTCGAAGGAAAGACCCCGGCCGGTGATATAGACTGCATTTATCACAGGGACAAACCGGCTCCGGAAAAGGAAACTACATTCCCCTACCTCTATCCGGACAGAAACAAGGTCAGTAAATACCGCAGACATTACTACTACATGTTTCACCGCAACTGCAGTCTTATCAAGACTTCATTCGGATGTCCGTACAACTGTAAATTCTGTTTCTGCCGTCAGATCATGGACGACAAATATTTTGCACGGTCTCTTGACGATATAGTAAATGAACTGTCTCAGATAAAGGAAACCGAGATATACATCGTTGACGATGACTTTCTCGTGGGACGTGAACGTATACTTCAGTTCTGCGATATGCTCGAAAAAAACGGCATAGAGAAAAAATATCTCATCTACGGAAGAGCTGACTTTATTGCAGCCAACGAAGATGTGATCAGTCGCTTCAAGCAGGTCGGTCTGCGCGCAGTCATCGTCGGACTCGAATCATGCGACTCACGTCAGCTCGATGACTACAACAAGCGCACCAATGTTAATATAAACGAAAAAGCTGTAAGCATACTGTCAAAGTACGGTGTTGAATGCTATGGCACCTTCATTCTCGGACTGGACTGGACAAAGGAAGACTTTAATGCACTTTACCGCTGGATAAAAAAACTCGGCCTTGTGTTTGTAAATCTGCAGCCGCTGACACCTCTGCGCGGCACGGAACTCTATGAAAAATACCGTCCGCGCTTTATTGTCCGGGAAGATGAATACGAAAAATGGGATCTTGCGCATCTTGTTGTAAAACCTGATAAGATCTCCGTACGACGCTATTACTGGTACACCATGGTGCTCTACTATAAAATCACTGCAAATCCTGTAAGCGCATGGTATATGATAAAGAAGTATGGACTTCACGACACGCTCAAACTTACCTGGGGCGCAGCAAAAGTGAACACTCAGTACTGGAAAAAACTGATTGGAGGCAGATGATGAAAAAGGCAGAAAAAAAGCTTAAAGTCCTTCTTATAAGGCCGAAATATTCTTCCATAGTTGCAAATCTTGAACCGCTCGGGCTCGAATACCTCGCAGGACTTGCGAATGAACTTAACATAGAATGCCGCATTCATGATGAATTCCAGTATCCGTGGACTTTCCGCTTTGAAAGGATGTGCCGGATCATTGAGGAAGGCGGATATAATTTCATCGGATTCAATTCAAATGCAAACACAGTGGATTATATAAAACTCCGCGCGTATCAGCTCAAGCAGAGATTTCCAGGCATTTTTATCATGGTAGGCGGTCCGGAAGCAGAACTTAACTACCGTGATTTCTGTACAAAGTATACTGATCTCGTTTACCACGACAACGGACTTGCCACACTTAAAAATATCTGGACTGAAGGGCTTACCAAAGAAGTTTTTTCCCGTCAGACCGGCATATGCTACCGCGGTGACAAAGGCTGGATCGTAAAGAAAAAAGGGGCTCCGGTGAACGGATTCATCGTAAAACCTGACAGAACTGCATTCTACAAGGGACTTAAAAAGAACTTCATCTTCATGAAAGGAAAGTACGCGCTCAGCAAAGCTTCCTTCTCATGTCCGTTCCGCTGCAGCTTCTGCTACTGCACAAAAATGAACAGCGGAAAGTACACTGAACGAAACATCATGGAAGTTGTCGATGAAATTCAGGAAATCAGGCACGACAGGATCTGGTTTGTAGACGACACCTTCTTCTTCGATGCAGACCGTGTTACAGCTTTCTGCCGCGAGGTTATCAGGCGCGGAATAAAAAAGAACTTTATGGCATATTCACGTGCCGACTTCCTTGCTGAACATCCGGAGGTCCTTCCCCTCGCCTACCGGGCTGGATTCCGTGATATTCTCGTCGGTCTTGAAGCTATTACAGACGACCAGCTCACTGACTACAACAAGCAGACTACCAGAGAAGAAAACATCGCAGCCATACGCAATCTTCATAAAAACCACATTGCGTGCAACGGACTTTTCGTTATCAGCCATACTGCAACACGCAAAGATTTCAGCAATCTTCTGAAGTTTATAAAGGAGAACAATCTTCTGTGGGTAGTTTTCGGGATTTTCACTCCGTACAAAGGTACTGACGCATATGATGAGTACAGGGATCAGCTCATAAACTTCAGGTCATGGAGGCTTGACGGAACCCATATAACCATAAAACCCGAGAACATGTCATCCGTCGAATTCATGCTCCGCTACTATGCGCTCCACCTCATCACCTACCCTAAGATCATGACACGTACACTCACCGGTACCGGTTATGATACAATGAAGAAAGGCTGGTTCTGATATGGAAAGATATTTATTTGTCCGTGTCCACTATGACACCCGTGTAGCCAGTCTTGAGCCTCTCGGTCTCGAATATCTCATGGCATGTGTCAAAGCTGAAGGAAGAGAATGCTGGATACATGACGAGGGCATCGAGGGTCCGTTCGGACGTTTCCGCCGTCTTCTTGAAAAGATAGACCGTCATAAAATTACATTCGTCGGTTTTTCCGTTATTTCCAATACTGCATGGTACGTACTCGACCTTATAGCAAAGCTGCGTGCCGCCCGCCCGAAGGTAAAGATCATGGTCGGAGGTCCCGAAGTTATAATCAACTACCGTGATTTCATGAAAAAAGGTATAGACTTTCTCTCATACGACAACGGTCTTGATTCCTTCCGCAAAGCTGTACGCGGTGATTTCAGGCCTGAGGTTATGAAAAAATGCACCGGTCACGCATTTCGTCTGAACGGAAAATGGGTGGCTAATCCGAAAGGTGAACCGGTAAACAGCTATGGAATTTTCCCGGACAGAAGCCATTTCTATGACAACCAGGACAAGTTCCGCGTTCTTGCCAAGGGATGTTTTTCAGTAATGAAAACTTCTTTCTCATGTCCGCAGCAGTGTAAATTCTGCATTTCCCGTCAGTTCAACAGCTGCACATACAGGGAACGTGAGGACGGAGAGATCATTGAAGAGATAATGAGTATAAAAAACGATAAAATATTCATTATAGACGATGATTTTCTTGTAAACCGTGAACGTGTCATCCGGATATGCAGAAAGCTTCTGGAACTCGGATGCAAAAAGACGTTTATGATATTTGCAAGAGCTGACAGTATAGTTCGCTGCCGCGATATCATGCCGCTTATCTACAAAGCCGGCTTCCGTGACATGCTTGTCGGACTGGAAGCTGTCGAGGATACTACTCTCGAAAAATACAACAAGAATTCAAGCGTTCATCTCAACAGACAGGCGATCAGTATCCTGCGCAGGCACAATATGGTCTGTGTCGGACTCTTCGTTATAAACTACGATTTTTCACATAAGGATTTCATGGCGATAAACAGGTTCATACGCGATGAAAAACTTATCTGGGTGCTGTTCAGCATTCTCATTCCTTTCAAAGGAACTGCAATGTACGAGGAAAACAAGGACAGACTGTACAAGTACAAATACAAACGCACCGGCGGAACGAGCATTTTAATAAAGCCTTCAAAACTGCCGATGCTCCTTTTCAAAATGGAATTTGATTTTCTCTACTACGTAAACTATCCGCGTATCTACTGGGCCGGTATCACTGACCTGTTCAACAGGAAATACCGCAACGGCTCTGAAGAAAAATAGTGCCATGAAAATACTTCTTATCAAACCTGAGACTGTCGGGATTTTCAGTTTCACCAATCTGGTTGATCACGAACCTCTTGAAATGGAATATCTCTTCACCGCTTTCAGAAACAGCGGTCATGAAGCTGTTATCTGGGACAGACGATACGACATCACATCGCTCAGAAAGAAACTGAAAATAGAGAGACCCGATGTTGTATGCATAACCGGATACATCACCCAGCAGAAACTCATGATACGTTTCTGCAGTGAAATAAAGAAATACGACCCGCATATTAAAGTGATACTCGGCGGCTCCAATGTGGAAATCAATTACGAAAACTACTTCGGATCGGAAGCCGATTATCTATATCATCTCAGCGGACTTGACAATCTTGTAAAGCTTTTAAATTGCATTGAGGAAAAAGGCTCACCGGATGATATTCCCGGAATATGTTTCCGAAAGGCCGGCTCATGGACAGTAAATCCCAAAGTGAAGGAGAGCCCTGAATCCCTTCCCGTTCCGGACAGAAGCTTTTTCTACAGCAACCGGAAACATTTCCGTTACCTCTGCTTCAGACCTCTTGCACTTGTCAAGAACTCCTTCAGCTGCCCGATGAAATGCAGTTTCTGTTTCTGTACCAATCGTAACGGCGGACACTACGCATGCAGAAGCGCCGAAAGCCTTGTAAACGAAATCGCATCACTTGACGTCCCGAACGTACACATTACCGATGACAACTTTCTCGTAAGCCGTGAATACCTCACGGAATTTATCCGTCTCATAAAGGAAAAAAATATTCATAAAAAATATCTCATCTACGGCAGAGCAGACTTTATAGCAAAGAACGCTGACATCATGAAGGAACTTGCCGGTATCGGTCTTGCTCTTGTCATGGTAGGCCTTGAATCAGCTGATGACGGAGAACTCGAATCCTACAACAAGCACACAACTGCAGATGAAAACCTTGAATGCATACGTATACTCAGTGAAAACAATATCCTTTGTGCGGGACTTTTCATCGTTCATCAGGGTATGAAAAAAGCAGATTTCGACCGGCTTTATAAATGGATAGCCGAGAAGGATATTATTCCGACTGTTTCAGTATTCACTCCGATGCAGGGATCAGCTGTCTACAAACAATACGAAGGAAAACTCATTACAGACGACGTCACAAAACAGGATCTGTTCCACTGCCTTCTGAAACCCGAACACATGAGTACTGCGGCTTTCACATTCCAGTACTACAGGCTGTCACTGAAGCTTGCGTGGAAGAACAGAAACTCACCGCTTTACAGTGAAAATAATTATTTTCAAAGCACACTGTTTATTTTAAAGGTACTTCTGATCAGGCTGAAACGCCTGTTCAGTTTCTGATAAAACAAGGGGGAAAAATGAAAAAGAAAATATTGCTCATACAGCCTACACCATACGATCAGTACGGCAACCTTGTAAAAAAGAAAAGGCTCTACTTTGTCGGTCTGGCCCTCCCTCTTCTTGCCGCACTCACTCCTGATGATTTTGAAGTGGAACTGTGCTATGAAACCATCGAAAATGTTCCGTTCGACACCGATGCTGAACTCATCGGCATCAGCAGCATGGGTCATGCCGTTATGAGAACGATCGACATCGCAAAAAAATTCCGTGAACTCGGAAAGACCGTCATCCTCGGCGGATATATGGTATCCCTCATGCCGGAGGAAGCTCAGAAATACTGTGATGCGGTTATGATAGGTGATGCCGAGGAAACCTGGGGCGAAATGATAAATGATTATCTGAACGGTACGCTGAAAAAAACATACCGGAAGAAACTCACCGAACTGGTAACGCCTCTTCCGCGGTATGAACTCCTGTTAAACAAAAAAATAGGAAACTTTCTCCCCGTTCAGGCCGGAAGAGGCTGCCCGAAGACATGCAGTTTCTGCTCCATCTACTGTCTCTACCACGGTCAGTATCTCAAAAGAAGCATTCCTGACGTGATCAGGGATATAAAACGGGTAAAGGAACTTGGTTTCAGACAGTTTCTCCTTCTCGATGACAACCTCTTTTCAAACCGCGACTACGCGCTGGAGCTCTGTAATGAAATAAGGAAACTGAAAATGAAATGGATGACGCAGTGTTCCATCGACATCGCTGAAGACGAAGAACTGCTTAATGCTGTTCATGACAGCGGATGCTACGTACTGAGTTTCGGACTTGAAAGCATAAGCCGTGAAAGTCTTGTCGGCATGCAGAAAGCATGGGCACATCCGGACAGATACAGCCGCCAGCTTGAAACAATACGAAAGCACGGCATTGACATTTCAACGGAAATGGTGGTAGGTGCGGAAGGCGACACACTCGAATCGATAAAAGCAACTGCCGGATTTGTTGAACGGAACCATATAACCGTTCCGCGCTTCTACATTTTAACGCCGATTCCGGGAACGCAGTATTACGATGAAATGAAAAAGCAGGACCGCATATATAACACTGATATGTACTCGTACAATTCATGTGAAGCGGTACACTACCCGAAAAACATGACCCCGGAACAGCTTACAAAAGCCTACTGGGATCTGTACAACGAAGTCTACTCCTACAGGTGCATACTGAAGCGGACGATATTTACAAGAAATTTCCTCATCCGTCCGTTTACATCCATGTTCTATTTCGGAGTGAATGTTTTCTACCGTAATCACATCAAACACGGGATCGTTCCGAATATTATTTAACACACAAAAGGCACCCTCCGGGTGCCTTTATAATCTGTATACTAATGAATCTATTTGATACAAACGAATATACCAGACTGGATCAAAACTTCTCTATCTTCTTTGCAATAAATTGTCTGAGTCCTGCAAGGTCTGCAAGATCTACGTTTCCGTTGCTGTCAACGTCGGCTGCCTTACGCGCTGCTGCTGTTAATTCGTTCTTGTCAAGAAGATGGACAGAAAGAATTGAAAGGTCTGTTACATCGATTTTTCCGTCGCTGTTCAGGTCGCCGGGGATGGGGTTGCTGAGAGCAACAAATCCGCGCCCGTTGTTCTTCGCATAATCCTGGGTGGTACTGCCCTCGTATCCGTGAAAAACTCCAATGAAAAAATCGCCCTGGGAAGCGAACGTATTTTTTCCCTCAGCTATTTGGCACTCCGGGTTCAGGATCGTAACGGAGGACAGTTTCTGACACTTCTCGAAAGCACCTTCCTGGATCATTATCACACTTTCCGGAATCGTCACTGATTTCAGACTCGTGCAGCCTGAAAAAGCACCCTTGCAAATACCTATCAATGTGTCCGGTAAGTTCACGGAAGCCAGACTTGTACAGTCTTCAAAAACAAAGTCACTGATGGCGGTTTCGCCTTTCGGAATATTCACTGTCTGCAGACTAGTGCAGTGCGCAAACGCACCTTTATCGATCGCTGACACAGAATCCGGAATGAACACAGAGGTCAGATTTCCGCATTCACAGAAAGCAAATTCCTCGATTCTCCACACACTATCCGGAATTTTAACAGATGTCACACCCATACAGCCATAGAAAGAATACTGGTTAATATGCGTCACAGTTGACGGAACAGTAAATGCGCCTTTTTTGCCTCCAGGATAGAATTCCAGTTCTTTTTTATCTTTTGTATAGACAACACCGTCAATGCTGGTATATTCCGCATTCTTTGCAGAAACATTAATTGCTGTAAGACCAGGACATTGAGCAAACGCCCAGTTTCCGATCAAATACACGTTAGCTGGAATGTTCACAGATGTCAGGCTGGAACATTTTTTGAAAGCCGAACCTCCTATCCATTTTACACTATCCGGAATTTTTATAGATTTCAGGTTCGTACATTCCGTGAATGCGCGGTCCGCTATGAATTCTAAATTGTCCGGAAGCGTCACGGATTTTAGATTTGAGCAGCAACCGAAACACTGAGTTTCAATCCCTTTTACACTGTTCGGTATGCTCACAGAAGTCAGGGATTTACAAGAATCGAAAGCAAATTCTCCAATGCTTGTCACACCCTCGGGGATTGTCAGCGAAGTCAGACCAATACAGCCACAGAAAGCCCATTCTCCAATGCTTGTCACACCCTCAGGGATCGTCAGCGAAGTCAGACCACCACAGCCAGAGAAAGTCCATTCTCCAATGCTTGTCACACCCTCAGGGATCGTCAGCGAAGTCAGACCACCACAGCCACGGAAAGCCTCGTTATTGATGACAGTCACTTTGGAGGGAATCTTGAAATTGGTCATTTTGCAGCAGTCAGCAAATGCACGATATCCGATACTCATAACACTGTCCGGAAGTGTCACAGTTACTGCATCCTGGCAGCTTTCAAATGCACTGTCCCCGATATGAGTCACCTTACCCTGAACGATAATCTTCTTAATGTACGGATAATAGTCACCTAAAAAGGGAGTCGGGTTATCTTTGTCATAGTCATACATTTTTCCTGATCCGCTGATGGTCAGTGTCCCGTTTGTGTCGAGTACCCATGTTATATTATCTCCGCAGGTTCCTGACTTTTCTGTGACACGCACCCAACCCTCTCGCGTGTCAAGTGCATATGCGGTGATCGCCGCAGGTCCGCACAGGAATGCCGTGAACATACATAGTCCCGTCAGGACTGAGATTATTCTTTTCATTTTTCTTTCCTCATTTCGTACTTTTCTTTACAACTGTATTCCAAAGTTATTATTCATCTATGAAATCATAACATTTATTATTATGTAAGTCAAGGATGAATATTGTTATTCTTGACTTTGTTGAATGTATAAAAAAATACCGGTCACCTTGCATGACCGGTACTATAACACATTTAATTATGTAAACTCTGATTCACTCGCAGATCCTTAACGTGGAGTCAGACGAAATGCGTATGTAAGCGGATATTCGCCGGGACGATCAATGAGTCCGGCCGGAAGATAAATAAGTCCCAGAAAATGTGTATCATCAACAGGTATGATCTCAATATTCCTTATAGATCCTTCGTAATACTTTGTCTTAAGGCAGTCAATTATTGTGCTGTTATTAACGAAATCAGAATCAAAGTCGAAAATCACTTCCTGTTCGCCGTTGTCACGTATGCCTATAAATTCGCTGCCTGTGCTGACGAAGAGCCGGTACTGACCGCAGCCTTTCACGACTCTGAACTCAGGTCCCGTGATACTGTAGCTTTTTAACTGCCAGCCGTCAGCGGTAGAATAGAGTGTCTGTCCGAGGCTGCCGGATGCAATGTCAAATTCAAAGACAGAAGCATTATAAATATAGGCGCAGTCAGGAACAAGGTTCACATTTTCCCGAAGCATCAAAAGCTTGTCATCACGGTCAAAGCAAAAGTATTTATCGATATTTTTCTCACTGCCAGTTTCTAAAACAACAGAGACCTCTGCTGTTTCTTTACTGATCCTGAAAACCTGGTTATCAGAATGCGTCATCAGATACAGCATTTCCCCCATACTTACAAAACTTTCAGCATAGGAATATCTAAGGCTGGTGTTCTGAAGGCCGTCCAAAGGCAGACTGGAAATAAGAGTTCCGTCTCCGGCATAGTGACAGAGAAGATAGTGATCCTCTCTGCTGTTATCCCAGATCTCATACTCGTCATAATTAAGATATGATCGTCCGCCTTCAGGTTCAGGTCCGTCGTGACTTTCCCTGTTGACAATCGCCCAGACACCGTCATTATCAAATGCATAGCATTGATAACGAAGAACATCGTAATCTCCGTGATCAGGCGGCGTAAGTACAAATGCTTCTGATGTCTGCATATCTTCGCTGATGTGCAGATATGCCAGCTGATGATTCTGATTATAGCCAATGCAGCCGAATCCGTCTGCGGTACGTCCTGCTTTTATATAGTTATAAAAATCACCAGGCAGATTTATCCGGTCACAGCGAATACCTTCCGGCTGAGGCGCTGAAGAAGTTTCAGGAGTTTCAGGAGCCGCAGGCGCTGCAGAAGTTTCAGCTGTGCTTGTTGTTACAGAAGATTCAGAAGCAGTTCCTGTCGCAAACGACGAACCGATAACGGTTTCCTTTACTATTACCGGGCTTACAGAAGTCTGTTTTGTCACTGATGACTGACTTGCTGCAGGTTCTGTTACTGAAGTCTGGCTTGATGCAGGTTCTGATTCTGTTACCGTGCTTACAACCGGATTCGTATCATTAAGTTTCTGGTGCAGATAGTTTCCTCCGCCTATGCTGCCGGCAATAACAGCAACTGCGGCTGCCATGCCTGCGAATATGATCCATCCCAGACGATTCTTTTTTTCTACAACGGGAACACTGCAGCTGGTATCAGCCTCATCTTTATTTGTTACATTCATTTTGTTCTCTATCATATTAAACATTCTTTCTCTGGCCGAATCTGACAGGGACGGGTACTCTTTCGCAATTCTGTCTGCCGTTTCAGGATCAATGTCGAATTCATCGAACTTTTCATCTTTCATATTCATACTTATCCCTCCTTAGTAATTTATGCCGGCTTCAGAAAGCATCTTTTTAAGCTTTTCTCTTGCTCTGATACTTCGTTTCTGTACTGCAGCCGCAGTCATTGAGAGCACTCTTCCTATTTCAGATACCGTCATATTGTAGTAGTACTGTTTTACAATAATCGACGTGTCAGGTTCGCCTAATTCTTTTATCTTATTAAATATGATGGAATTACGCTCTGACATCTCGACAGATTCGGCTACGTTCTCTCCGGACGATAATTCGATAATGCCTTCATCGTCAGAAGATATCGTTTTATTTGCTTTTGCACTGAGCTTTCTGTACATATCTATCGATCTGCATCTGGCTATCACTCCGATAAATCCTTTCAGATCACCTTCGCGTTCACCAAGATCATCTTTCTTTCTGAACACCTCTGTAAAAACGTCACTCACACATTCTTCTATATCTTCCGTAGTTCCACAGTTTCTGAGTTTAGTCGCTGCTATGATATACACATAATTGCAGTATTCATCAAAAACTGCTTTCATGCACTCTTCCGGAGATTTTTTCATGTGTTCAACGAACTCCTGATCTGTCATACGCATTCCTCCTCCATATTCAGTTTCAGCGATCGCTTTCATTATATATACTCGTACATACAATTCAAATAAGGACAAGATTCCGAAAAAAATTTAAAATCAGTCTCTCTTAAACTGAAAACCGCCTGCGAACTGACCGCAGACGGCTTAACGGTATTCAGGGTTTCTGCTTATAACTAAGCAGAAAATAACACACAAACCATTGACGTAAAATAATATTTATTGTATAATTTTTCTATAAGGATAATACTCCAGAACAATCGAAAGATCATGACACAAAACTACAGAGACTGTGAGAAAGGGATAAATAATATGTTTCAATGTCCAATATGCAACAAGCAGCTAGAAGATATGGATGTTCCAGAATTTTATTGTAAATACTGCGGAAATAAAATAGTAAGAGATGTTTTACCGCCAAATGCCCGAAACCGGGGAATCATTAGTTTAAGCAAGGATCCTGCACAAAATATACCGCAAGTTGTTCAGGCATCAAATAACGCAATCAGCACTTCATCTTCTCAGTCTGACACTATTGTTCCGTATATTAATCAAACTAACACCATAAAGAACAGTATTTCTTTACCTGGTTTTTTAACAGTGAGTACAAGTTTCATAATATTAGGAACCTTAATAGATCATTTAAATGGAGTCGTAAGTCCGGCACTCATTTCTTTGGGAGCAATAGGTTTGTTTTCAAGCATTTTTATAGCTATGAAACATGCATCTGATAAAGAAGAACTAAAATTACAGATGACTGTTGATCAAATACTGATCGACATCAAAAATCATGATTACCTGTCCGCCAAGCTTAAGGCTGATACTCTCCATTATAGTGGCAGCTGGTCATTCAAAATCGCCAGGAAATGGAACAAAACAAGAGAATTAATAATGAACCACATTAGTGAATCAGAGCAAAAAAACAATGATTAATGACAATCGCCGCATCTCAGTTTGAACGTTAATTCAAAGAGAAGCGGCGTTTTCTCATATGTTATCTTCACGCCAATACTTTTTTCCAGATTATATATCTTATCATACAGGCAATGCCGACTATTGTCAAGGTCTGTTTATAAGTCTGTTAAAAAAGTCCTGAATACAGCAAAACCAGCATATCTTACCCACGTAAATACGCGGTTTCAGATATGCCGGTTTCTTTGTACATACTATGGTTTAATTGAGGAAATCAAGGTCGGATTCATCTACAGGTTCAAACGGCGGAAGTCCTTTGCCTTCTTCGTCAAATACGCACTTGAAACAGTTATCAAGTGCAGACTGTCTGAATTCATCCTTTGAAACCGGAGACTCTGCATTTTCTCCGTAGCCTATATCGGTTATTTTGAATATGTAGCGTCCGTTATCGTAATCTGTATGTTTAATGTCGCTCTTCATCCATACACCTGTTTCGGTATCGATGGTAACAGTATATTCACAGGTGACGAGATCGTTTTGTTCTCCAAGCTCCGGATGATATTCAATGTTTACAGGGATTACTGATACTCCGCTTATTACCGCACATTTTCTGCCGAGGTATTCTTCTGTACCGGTAATTTCCCAGTTATCAAAGTTTTCAAACAGCCTTTTTCCGAGCTCTGTTCTGATGCTGAATTCATAATCCAGTGAATCGGTATCTTTGACGGATAACATTTTTCTTTTGTTGAATATATCACCATCATCGAAAATATCATGTGCACCGATTCCTGCGTCTTTTCCATTACATATATATGTTATCCCGTCATCCTTACTTATGACGCTTCCGTCAGCTCTGAAATAAGTACTGCTGTCTGTTCCCGACGCCACTTTCTGAGTACTGTCAATATTTATTTTTCCGATGTTTTCATCGTAACAGCCGGTTTCATATTCCGTTCTCATATTATAAGAATATGACAGCCTGTCAAAATTCTCCGGACTGCAGTCTGCGATCTTTGAGAACAACTGTTCCTTCGTCACTTCAACCTGAGCATCTTCCTGTACGGCATCCGTTTCACCTGCTGCACCGTCAGATTCAGTTACGGAAGCATTCATATCTTCTGGTATTTCAGCAAGCGGCACTGTACCGATGTTGTTTTTAAGTGCGGTCATTCCTCCGCCGATCACTCCGCATACAAGACAAATACTCAGCACAGCAGCCGGAACCATCTTCCACAGACTACGGCGCGTATATTTTTCTGCATCTCTTACTTCACATGCAACCATATTATCGTCACTGTCCATGCGTTCAATTACTTTTTTGTACATTTCATCCTTATGATTCTGTTCTGCCTGAGGATATTCTGAAGTCAGTCTTTCAAGAGTCATTTCATCAGCATTTCTTAACATATTAATTATTCTCCTTTTGTCTTTCATACTTATGCACTCCTATCAACAAAAATCTGCGAGAATATTTTTAAGTTTTTTCATTGCACGGCTTGTTCTTGCACGTACCGCAATCGGTGAAAGCCCCACTATCTTTCCAATCTCTGACGACTTTCTGTCGTAGAAGTATTTCTGTATTATGATTATGGAGTCCGGTTCGCCGAGCGCCTTTACCGCATTTATCAGTGCCTCGGAAACATTCCTGTTTTCAGCCGTATGCTCTACATTCGTGCCGGAAACGATCTCACCGAAATCATCACTGTCAATGGATACAGTATTAAAGGATTTTCTGTTTGATTTTCTCATCATATTTATTGAATTCCTTTTGGCAACCGTTCCTATGTAAGCTTTCAGCGAGCCACCGTTTTCAGGATCGTAGTTCAGCATAACATCTGCAAATGTATCGATGACACATTCTTCTATATCACTCATGGATACAGTTCCGCGAAGAATGCGTAATGTGACAGCATAAACATAATTGTAATACTGATCAAATACAGCACGATGGCCTTCATCAGGTGAATGCTTCAGCATGTCATTAAGTTCGCTTTCGGTCATACCTTACTCCTGTCATAATTTTTTCTGAGACTGTACAGTGTGATGTATGTCACACCGACATTCGTAAAACAGATCTGCTTTCATTATATACATACAATCCATGTGCTGATAGTGTGACACGATTTTCAAAATATTTTTTCATCATACCCTCTGAACGCACAATTCTGAAAGATACGCAAAGGCAATGGCCGCCTCACCAGGCGGCCATTGTTATTATATTTTTTCATCACGAGTGATGAAAAACACCTTTTATAATTGCTGCGCAGCAGCAACCTTTTCACCTGCCGTACTAATAAGTTGACAGCATTTCGTCTATCTCGTCGGCAGTGAAGCGGTATTTATCCATCTGGTTCTTTATCTCTTCCATTTTGTCACGGCATGCTTCTGCCCTCTTTTCGTCGCCTTTTTCTTCATAAACGCCGAGCATGAATGCCTGCTTTGCGTATTCTGCGGTAAGCTTGCTTTCTTCAAAACCTTCGGGTACCTCTAAAAACTGTGCGTCATATATAAAATAGGTGTCTTCAACCTCACCGTATGCGCGGTGACTTACCTCATAATCAAACATCCTCATGACGTTTTTCTCTTCTTTATTTGCATTTTTAACGATCTCATCCTTTATCATAAAGATCATAAAAATAACGCCCAGAGCAGCAGCTGCTATTAATATGTTGAAGACCATCTTCAGCATTTTATTCATCTTCAGATACCTCCCCAAGTATTATATCTTCCATGACCACGGCTTTTTTTGTCTCCGAATATCCAAGAAATTCATCCACTTCTTTATCTGTCATTTTCAGATATCTTTTAAGCATTGTACGAATGTCTGTGTTCATATCTTTAATGTATGCCGCTGATTCTTCGTTTTTTTCGTGTTCAGAATTGTATGCATATACATCCATAAAAGAGTCAATGGATGTGCAGAGGTGAGAAATGTCCAGTTCAGATGAATCCCAGTAATCAGGATCGTCAGAACGTAAAAGAACCTTCTCCCAGTATTTAACGCAGTCATAGTAGTTTTCAGCTACATAATCCAGCCTCTTATATTCAATATAAGGCTCTGAATCGAATGGAATGCTGTGATATCGTACAAAGGCTTCAAATGAAATATAATCTCCTTCTTCAAGATAACCTTTCATCTGTGCGCTGTATTTCTTACTATTCCGCAGGGAATCTCTTCTTCTGTCTTCATCTGTTTCTCCTTCGCCTGCAGCACTGATAAGCCCCCCGACAAAAGCAAGTATTACTATAATAACAACAAGTATCGCAAAAATACCGCCCCTTTTACCTAAACCCTCTGTCTTTTCAGCTGATTTAAGCACATCTTTCTGAGTTCCTTTAAAGCGCTTGTCAAATTTTTTTTATGTTTTCATTATGCTTCTTCGCAAGAGGATTGGTATGTCCGCAGACGGGACATTTTAAGACCTCTATTCCAATCGTCTTTCCGCAGTTAGGACATTTCATTTATCTACTCTCCCCTGATCAGATCCTGTTTTCTGCTGTTTAAATCGTCTGTATCATGCCTGCTGCCCGATTTCGGAATGATCATAGCTGCAATACTCAAAAGGGCAGCTATAAGGATCACAATGAGTGAGGCGGCAAGGATCTTCTTAAAAGTTTTCCCTATGTCACGGTCCGCATCTTTCGTATGCTTTGCCAGATCATTCCTTACATTCTCAAGCTTACCCATATATTCTTCTTCAGCCGCAGGCTCATACGCTGTGCCGCAGTACGGACATCTTACAAGAGAAGCGTCGTATTCGGCACCACAGGACTCACAGTTTACAATTTTACCATTCATCTCTTCCAATGTATTTCCTCCCGCGTCTTACCTTGAAGCTGCTTTTTCAACTGTATTATCTATTTTTTCAAATACATTTTCATATTCAGGCAGCAGATTCTTTATCTCTTCGCACTGTTTCCTGTAATCCTCTGCCGTTGAACCTCTTCCGCTTTCTGCATAGATCTTTTCCCAGAACATAAGATCTGCATAAGAACCGACCATATAGAATTCCTTCAAGGGCTCATCTATTTGTTCCCAAAGCCGCGATCTTCCGGACATCTTGGCGGCTGCTCCATAGTCTTCCCTTTCGATGTATTTCAGGATATAATCACTCGTGCCTTTTTTCTGAAAGATCTCTGATTTCGATAAATTTGACACAGTCGTTACAAGCAGTGAAACAAAAGCTATCCCCAGTATGATATCAGCAATAAGCACAGCATATTCAGCTGCTATTCTTAACTTATTCACCTAAGATGACCTCCTCAATAAATAATTTCTGTTCATTTTCAGATAAAGCAAGATAATCTTCAAGACCTTTATCATCAAGTCCGAAGTAAACCTTCACAGCGGCATTCATTTGATTTTTCATATCCTCCGCATATTCTCTGTACTTATATCCTTCAAGATCATCTTCCGCATAACCATAACTGGAATAGAAAAAAACTGATATTATTTCCGCAGCTTTTTATATCTGACTCCTTGTCCCACGTATATCCTTCACCGTACATAACAAGTTGTTCAATACTGCTCATAGCATATATGTACTCACTTGACAGTTGCTTAAGGAGCTTATATTCTTCATATTCCGGATCGGTCTCATAAATATTATGACGCTCGAAAAAATTATAAAAAGCGACATAATTCCCGGCTTCCAGATAGCCATTAAGGATACCCTTAAATTCATCTGCTTTTCTGAGAGTCTCTGAATGGGCAATATCTCTGTCCATAAACTCAGTTTTTTCTGCCGCGAACGTCATACCAATCACACCTATGACAAGAAATACCAGAATAATACTTGCGGTTATCAAAGGTTTGTTACTGTTATATTTTCTTTCAGCTTCCTCTACGGTTTCTCTGCTCTTTTTCTTATAAGACTTATACTTCGCCCTGTGGCCTGCGCTTTCAATATTTTTACTTCCGCAGTAAGGGCAGACTTCGTCCATCAGCCCTACCTCAGCGCCGCAGTTCATACATTTCATTTGTTATTACCCGCTTTCTTTTTTCTTATGCAGATGTACCAGTCCGGTTCTCTTCTGTACAGCCTCATCGGTTCTCGACAGATAAGCGTTCAGATTTTCTTATATCCGTATTGTCCGATACCCTATTGATTATACCATAATATCAATTTGAGTACAACAGTGAAAAAAAACGGGTGACTCAGTAAGAGACACCCGTTAATATTCACTATTATGTTCAGATGATCAGTGTTCTTTCGATAACTCCTTCATAAACTCCTGCATTTTGTTTTCAAAAAATTCCGCAGGAAAAAGAGCTATTCCTACCTCGTCTGTAGCAACGATAAGACGGTCGCCGCCTTTCAGACCGAATTTGTCGCGTGCCGGCTTTGGGATAACGATCTGACCACGGTCTCCTAATGTGACGGTGCCCCACAGATTCTTTCCCCGCGGTGCCGGCGGTAATGTACCGATACCATTTAACGACTCGGTCTTCATCAGACCGTCTATTGTAACACCGTAAACCTCAGCAAGCTGTGACGCCTTTTCAATATCCGGCACAGTCGCTCCGCTTTCCCATTTGGCATAGGCCTGACGGGAAATACCTATCTTTTCTGCGATCTGTTCCTGTGAGTATCCGTTCATTTTTCTGAGCATGATCAGATTATCCTTTAGCATTAAGCACACCTCATTATAAATCTATTTTTTCAAATGTTCTGCATGATTTTTTATATGATAAAAACGTAAGCATTGTAAACATAACAGCACCGCCGCAAAGAAGTGCTGCCTGAAGACCAATATGATCAAAGCCGAAGGCATTTACGTCTGCACATCCCGGAATATGATGAAGAGCCTCAGCGACTCCTATCGTCAGAAATGCCACGATAATATATGTCACGAACGGTGAAAACTTATAGGCTGTTTTAAAAAATCCGCCTATGAACACCATGTTAAACAAACCGAAGATCACAAGAGCCATTCCAAGGAAAAACGGATTTGCGTTCATCAGGGCGTTCTTATGATAAACCTCCGAACTGGAAAGAACAGTCATACGGATAAGCGTAAACACCGTCATCAGAAGAAATCCTGCAAGTTCAATCATTACCGAAAACATGAATTTTCCTTTTACCACATCGCTCTTGGCAACCGGTAGCAGTGCGGAATAAACGATGTCATTTGCCTCACGGGCACTCTGAAAGCTCTGGAAAATACCGAGTGTGATGAAGAACGCTCCGCAGAGTACCGGATATCCCGGAATCAGTGTCATTACAGCTGCTGCGAGAAAGATATACGATAAAACTGATGCGCTTAAACACATCTCTTTTCTTAACATTGCATTCATGATCTCATCTCCCTTTCCAGTCTTAAGAATATTTCTTCCAGTGTTTCGTCTTCTTTGCCAAAGTCCTTAATGAAATCGGTTTTTGCACATTCAGCTTTGATCTCGCCGTGGCTGATATATACGATGTTGTCAGCGCATCTTTCAAGATCAGATGTGATGTGTGTCGAGAACAGAATTGTCACGCCGTTTTCCTTCAGCGTCGTAAACAGTTCCATAAGCTCGTCGCGTGAAAACGGATCAAGGCCACTTGTCGGTTCATCAAGGATCAGCACTTCAGCACCGTGTGACAGAGCGATAAGCAGGTTGCACTTCACCTTCATGCCCTCGGAAAGTTCCATCGGCTTCTTGTTTTCATCCAGTGCGAAAAGCTGCATATATTTACGGCAGGCTTCTTCGTCCCAATTTTTATAGAATCGCTTTGTGGTATCGATTATCTGACGAATAGTCCTTCTCGGATACCAGCTTACAGTACCCGTCGAGTAACCGATACGCTGCTTTATCTCAGTTTCATTTCCGGAAAGCGGCTTTCCGAAATAGCATATCTCACCGCTGTCAGTATGAACAAGATTCAGCATCGATTTGATGACAGTAGTTTTTCCTGCACCGTTACGGCCTATAAATCCGGTTATCTTTCCGCTTTCAAGTGAGAAAGATACGTTATTCAGCTTAAAAGCCGGATAGGTCTTGCACACATTCTTCAGTTCCGCAATTTTCATAGAATCCTCTCCTTTGTATGATAAGTGCGAACAATGTGACTTATCTGATTTCTATGAATATTGTAACATACAGTTGCGTCCATTTCAACCAACTGGAGTGTACAGAGTTCGTTAATTTAAGTTGCGTTATGCGGACTTATCATCCTTGTCGCTTGCTGCCTCACAATTACCTTCGGTTTAAGCTGTCGCAAATTTTGCGACAACTGAATTTCATTCAAGCTCACCTTCATTAAAATCGTCCGGAACTATGGGATTTGTAATCATTCGATATTATTCATATATGAAATCATAACATTTATTATTGTGTACGTCAAGGATGGATATTGTTATTCTTGACTTTGTTAATAGACAGATGTATAATTAGCGTATAGATTTTTCTGAATATCCGTTTCCCGTTGTACTGATTTTGACACACCGGATTGTGATATAATCATATCAAGATAAAAATCTTAAACAACGGAGGAACGGGAAAAGCGATCCTTGATATTGATGATGCCGATGAAGACTTTTATAAGGGCGTTACCGAGGCATTAAGTGTTTACAACAGTATCGAACTGAATCCGGGAATCACTACCTGCAAGCTTTCAGCAGAACTTAAACTTCCGGAAAAGATAATCGGAAGATATATCCGTATCATTCAGGCTGCACATGTGCTTATCAGTTATAAGAACTGCGGATGGAAAAGTTACGGTTTTGTCTGATTTCATATTACTTAACTGCCACGGTTCAAATCATATTTTATTTTTTAGGAGGAATTACCATAGAAAATTACTACGTTATTTTCAGATATCAAGTTATCTGCGGACCAGTAAGACGTGAAGATGCAATTGAATTAGCCAAAAAAATGAGAGCTGATTCATTGGAACGCAGGCTTAGGAATACAGGGATTAATCCACACAATTGTACTGCAGAACAGAAAGATTTATTGAAAGCTATTATCGCTTCTAATAAAACCGATTTTAAGGTTTTGCAGGAAAAACAGTGTGTTGAAGAGTACCCTGATTCATATGAATACTTCATTGTACGAGACATATTTGCACGTGCAAAAAAATGAATAACTGTGGGTGGAAAAGCTTCGGTTTTATTTGCTGACATTTGGGAGGGATTATATTATGGGTAAAAAAATGAGCAAGAAAGAATTTGATCATATCATCAAAGACCTTATTGGCAATGACAAGCTTTTCGGATATAAGGCTAAATCCGAAAAGCCATACCCTATGTATTATTCAAAAGATGTTTTTGATCAGTTCGTAAAAGATATGATAAAAAACTATCCAGATGCACATAAAAAATATAATGAAGGCGCAGAAGGAGAACTTAAAGCAAAGCGATATCCACCTAAGATGGCCTCTGTTGCATCATCATCTCGTTTCTGCTATCTGGCTTTACGTAATGGAATAGATATTACAATAGGCAGCGAACGCATAAAAGGTAATCCTGAATTTGAAAAAGTATGCCCGATATTTTCAAAATACAAGACCCATGCGCCACATCTCGATGCATACATTATAGATAGTAACTGTTACTTTGAAGTCAAATGTCATGAGATCTTTGACTCTCATAAAGTTGTGATGAAAGATGATTA
Source organism: Ruminococcus sp. HUN007 (assembly GCF_000712055.1). Taxonomy (NCBI): domain Bacteria; kingdom Bacillati; phylum Bacillota; class Clostridia; order Eubacteriales; family Oscillospiraceae; genus Ruminococcus; species Ruminococcus sp. HUN007. The sequence continues at coordinate 385,762 of NZ_JOOA01000001.1, forward strand.
CCGGGAGCCGATAAAAGATGAATTTGGTCTTGATCCTGTGATAACTCCTAATACAAAATCTGGAACCTTTGAAATTCCACTCAAAAAATTTGGAATAGACAATAAGGATACAACAAGATTCGATATCAAGCAGCTGATATGCCATCTTCTCGGAATTGCTAAGAAAAAGGGTACAAACAAAAAACTCGTTTATCTCTTCTTCAGACCTGATACTGATAAATTAGAAATGAGTTCTACTATCAATGAAAACGAACTGGAAAAAGTTTTTAATGAATTACAGGAAGAGATAAAATACATTTTCGACAGTGATCCAATAAAGAACTTCTGCTCTCCAAAAAATCACGATATAAAACTTATGGCTATAGCTGAAAAAAGTTCGGTTATGGAACCTTTGACTAATAATAATCTTATAATTTTCAGCAAGTAAGCGTAACAGAGTCCGTCTCCTTTGAACGGACTCTGTTTCATATAAAAAATAAAAGAGCTCCTGAATTGTTCAGGAACTCTATATAAGTAAAATGAATTAAAGCTTGTTCTTACGAATAAGCCACATGATTTCTGGATTATCTATCCAACAGCGATCAGAATTATTTGTCGAGCAATAATTTGGATTGTCAATTTTTTGTGCTTTTTACGTGTTTGTATTATTTTCTTGAGTTTATGAATATTTTCAAGAAATCCTACAAATACTAATAGCACAACGACAATGCCCGCCAATATAACTAGTAGCCAAACATTAAACGACATAAAAAACACCGTTTAAAAATCAGTATGGTTTATATAACGACTTCAGCCCCATCAGTAAGTCCTTTATTTCCAGTAGGACCCGTTAAAGGTTTTAGGTTATTAGTAACGCCAGCTGCACCATCGCCGCCAGCGGTTCCTTCTATAAACCCTTGAGCTTTGGCAAGATCCATTATAGTCTCAATACCTTCTTCAACACCGCCTCCACCCGTAGCTTTTGAACCACGTCCGATGTTGGCCAGCTGAGCAAGCGTCTTAGCCATACCTGTAAGTTCAGCGATTGCGGTACCTGTTGAGGCGGTTGGATTAGCAAGACCGTCCTTTATTTTTTGATAAGTGATAACTACAATCTGAGTTACGTCAGTTTCCTTATTAGGGACTACACTTTTGCTGCTGTCTGTGCTGAGTTCGTTTTGCGACATTTCCTCAGCGTTTAAGTTTTCGTTCTGGTTCTGCTTATCTTGATTTTTCATTTAAGTTTCCTCCGGTTAAATATTTCTCTTAAAATATATATTTATTATAACCAAAATGGATTTTAATAAATATCAAGAGATTATAATGAAAAAAGCCACAGCAATTTCTGCTGTAGCTTAATTATAGCATAATTAGATTTACGAAAAATAAAACCTATAAAAATTCAAAAAATAAAAAGGTTTTATAGAAACCGAATAATTAGATATGATTTATTATTTATTTACTTTGGAACTCTCTCTTTTTTTATATGTTTTCGGAGGCCTTGAAGTAGTAAACCTAGACAACTCATATCCAATGGCTTCATCTACTTCAATCTTGATTTTTTTATATTTTTGGTCTATTGACTTACAATATTCTACGTATTTCTCCATGATTGACGAATCAGGTTTTTTTTCATTGGTAAACAAATCATTTGTATTGTGAATGCTTACCAGTTGTTCTCTCATTCGTTTTAAATTACGAATATTATCATCAATAATACCAATTACAGTTTCAATATTTTCATTGAAAAAGCATCTTGCTTTTTCAGGAGAATAATTTTTTAGTATTTCGTTTGCTTTATTGTAATCACCTACTTCTATTTTTTTGTCAATTGGTAACCATTTAGAAGCTTCTTCTTTAATTATTTCTGCGGAATTCAACTGGGAATTTAAAATATTCATATCTATTGGCTGGAGTTGCATTTGTAAATAAATACTCCTTTGTTCATCTGTCGAAAGTTTGAAAACTTCATCAAATCTATAAATGTTTCCGCAATATTCAATTTGATCACAACTTTTATGAGCCTCTTTGTATTTTTGAATTACGTCTTTCATTTGAATACTTTTATTATTATCTACTGCACGCAATCCATTATTTATACATTGAATCAAAAATCTTTCAAATCCTTTTGTTGCTAGTATATGCTCTTTTTTATTTGGCAGTTTAGGTAAATCAGGTCCTTTATTATTTGAATATTTATTCACAAAAGCTTGAAAGTTATTAATATCAATTTGATCTGTATAATTATTTATGATTTTACCTACACTAGCATCCTCAGGTATAGTTCCAACTATTATTCGAGTTAATTGTGTTGTGAAGGGCTCTATCCACAAACTTAATTCAAGTATATTTAAATATTCTTCAGAACAATAAAAATAATTTTTGAAATATGAACCTATATTTAAATCTATGTACTTTAATATGCGACTATATGTATCAGAAATGTTTTTGGCACTCATTTTTGGCACGCTATACATCCATTCGTCGTATTTGTTTAATATTGCTAATGGTTCAGCGTATTCAGCAGGGAACGAATAATGATTATCTTTTTTTAATTTTATACCATACTTCTTACTAATCTTATTGAGCCTATTGTATACATTGTTTGATGAAATCTCCGCTAAATTTTGGAATTCGGTTATAGTATAGTCTATCGTCCTTTCCTTTTCCAATTTTTATACACTCCTTTGAAAAAATCTTTTTTATGTCCCACCATATACTACATATACATTCAACTATTTTACTAGAAAACTAAGCAACAGAATAGATATCTACCCGTTGAGGTTCAAAACTGAGCTGTTTTTTCAATTTCGCTGCAGGCGCAACCATTTACTAGGTACGCCTGCGGCGTGCTATTTTATAACAAAAAATCGCACTTAACTGAGCTAACAATATACAGCTTTATCAAGACTATTAAAGCCAATGATTTCTTAAATTCACAGAATTTTTTCATCTCTTGTATATGCCGGAATATAAACCGCAACGACACGGACTTGGAACCGCACCTTGCCGGACCTAGAACCGCACTTTGCCGGGCGAAAACCGCACCGGTTTCAGATCAAGGACAATCCATTCTTCACGCTCTGCATAAGTGAGCTTTTATGCCGCAAAAGCCGCTTGACAGTGAGTATGAGTGTGGTAGGCTGGTGGCCAGGCAGCAGCCCTCGTGGCTGCCTGCCTGTGCTGCCGGACTACCGCCGCTCATAGAGGCTTGCTGTCAAGTGGACTGTGGAATAAATGCGAACGGACTGGACGAACACCACGAAGAGTACCTAATAAAGTAGTACGGTGCGGTTCTTCTCCGGCAGCGTGCGGTCGATACTCCGTGCAGGTGCGGTTCTGGTGCCGGCATATACATCTCTAAAGCAACATTATTTTATTGCAATAGTTGTATCAACAGCATCAAGTTTATCACATATATCAGATACGGTATTATATATTCCTACTCCTTGAATGTTATCTAACTTCTCATATATATCGGCAATAGAGTTATACACCCCAGTACCTTTAATATCATCCAATGAAGATTCTATATTATCCAGTTTCATATTCATCATAGAAACTTCACTATTCAAATTCTCAATAACATCTGTCAGTCTTTCAATCGCTGTAACTAATTCTTCCATATCACTAACTCCTTAATTATAAAAAAAACTTCACTAACTTATGTAATTCCTTATCAAAACTCTGGAGGCTCATGTTTGAAGATTAAACAGAACGGTAATCTTAGTAACCACCAAAGAAGCCTAAATATAAATTTCACAATTATCCACAAAAGCTTTAACAACAACCAAAGCAATAAAAGCACTAGAATTAAAGGAATGTGGATAATTATCATCATTAGCAAAGCTAAGCATCCTTCACCTAATGATTCATCAAATGAATCACTAACGCGATCTTTAGCGTTCTCAAATAATTCGCCTACGGGATTCCCGTCTTCATCGAATAATTGCATTTTAACCCCTCCTCAATAATCGAAAATCACCCATTTATCTCCTTTAGTCAATTATGCAGATTCGATATATCCATTCATTACAGTCTCAATAGCATTAAGCAATCTCTTCTTTTCTGCAATAGGATCTTTAATCCAATCAGTTGACCATACTCTATAAAACTTCCATCCCATTCCTTCAAGTACTGTTTGTCTGAGACGATCTCTTTCACGCGCTGTTCTTGCTGAATGATATGATGCACCGTCACATTCTATTCCTATTACGAAACGGCCAAAATCATTTTTGTCTCTGATTGCAAGATCAATTCGATAGCCTGAACAGCCAACCTGAGTAGCCACTTTATAGCCTTGCGAAACAAGATAATCATATACCGATTCTTCAAATGGAGAATCAAAAGTAATAATGTTACTCGAAGTATTTTCTCCCAGAATAACACGTTCTCCATTAATTGCATAATCGATGTACTGTTTTAAAAGTTTTGGGCCTTGACCACTTACACTTTCTTCTTTTATATCAGTAGGAAGTATCGAACCAACAAGTTTTAAATTGTATCTGGCTCTTGTTATTGCAACGTTAAGTCTTCTTTCTCCACCGTTTTTACTTAACGGTCCGAAATTCATCAGGAATTTACCAGCTTCATCATATCCATAACCAATACTAAAAATAATCGTATCTCTTTCATCACCCTGTACTGTTTCAAGGTTACGAACAAATATTGGTTCTTCATTTGTAGATGCGAAGAAAGGTTCAAATTCAGGAAACTGCTTTCTTTTTTCTATTATTGCTTCTTCAATAATACTTTGCTGACCTTCGCTAAATGCAATAATTCCTATACTGCGTTGTGGATTCACCTTAAAATGTTCAAAAACTAAATCGGCAACTTTTTGAGCTTCAATAGTATTACCACGTTTGCTGCCTCTTTCATATATACCATTAGAGACATGAACATATTCTACACCATCATTATTTTTACCTTCATAACACGAAGGAAATGTAATAAGGTTACTACCATAAATTTTATGGTTTGAAAAAGCTATAAGCTTTTCATTTTTGCTTCGATAATGCCACAATAATGTATGGGTATATAATCCAGACGCTTCATCAAGAAGAGATTCATACGCACCAGTATCATCCTCTTCTTCCTCATCATATTCGTCATCATCTGAAACAGAAGATGAAAAGAAGTTAGTAGGTGGCAGCTGTTTACTGTCTCCGGCAATAATAGCCTGCTTAGCGCGGAAAATTGAACAAATAGCATCCTCAGTTCTTACCTGTGATGCCTCGTCAAATATTACTGTATCAAAAGTGAATGACGATCCTCTGAAATACGTGCTGACAGATAAAGGTGACATTAAAATACATGGCTTAATAGCTGGCAAAAGCGTTGGAAGTGCTGAAACAAGTTTTCTTAAAGGCATCAGCTTTCTTTGTTTAGCAAGTTCTCGCTTCAGGATCATTGATTCCTTTCCATTAGCATTATTAGATGAAAGATCAGGCAGCCTTGAAATAAGAGCTATTTTCAAAAACAGTTTTGACAGTTCTATTTGTTCATTATCAAGTTTTCTGAATTCCTCGATTCTATCATTCTGCTTTCTGCCTCTAAAATCATTTATTACATCGTACTTGGATATTACTTCATCAAGCCATGAACGATAAAAGCATTTTTTGTAAATTGGTACTATTTCATTTGATGAAAGATTATTACGTTTTGCTTTATCAAGGAAATCGTCTGCACCTATTTCTTTAACTTTCCTAACAGCATTATTATAATCAATGTACTGTTCAAGTTTATACATGTTATTCTTGCACGAGATTACCGTATCTTCAAGTTCAAAAATGTCTGCGTTGTTATGCTTTTCCTGATACTTTCCTTCAAATAAATCCGTAAAGTTTTTACGCAAATTATTGTTTTCTTCAAGCCATTCTTTTAACTGGATTAACAGACTACTTATATCATCTCCTGATATATCTTTTTTTACACAGAACAGGAACTTTACCTTCAGAAAAATGATAAGTATCTATGTACTGCTTGTATTTTGAAATCCAATGAACTTTAGATGTTAATTCGTCAAAATCAGATGACTCATTAATGGTGATTCCAAGCAATTCTGAAAGGCTTAATAACTTACTTGTATTATCAGCAACAATTGAATCATGATTATTTTTTTCGTTTTCTTTATCTTTTTCAATTGCGTATATATACGAGTTTTTATAATCATTTATTATTACTCTTGATGATTCTTTAGCAAGTCGTAAATTCTGTAATGCTGTATTCTCATTATTCAGCTGATCACCATTAGCGTTACGTTGCACATCAATGTTTTTCAATTCGTTTTTCTGAACTTCTATTTTTTTGCTGAGAGATTGTACATTCGCAATTTCAGAAAGATCTTCAAGAACACGTTTATAGGATATGCTCTTTTTACCTTTAAGATAATCTGCTATAAGTTTTTTATCTTTCCTATACGCAGAATTCATTATCCTAAAACCTGATACATATTCATTTGAAAACTTCTTGATATATAAATCCGTATCTAATTCCAAAACACTTTCATTGTACTTTTGATTTAACAGAGTAAATGCCGTATTATACTCTTTTTCCGAATCAGCAAGTCTTTGGTTATGCGTATTTACCTGTTCTTCAATAACACGACTCTTCTCTTTTAATTCTTCAATTGATTTTTCAGTCTGAATTTCTTTCTTTGAATCAGAAATAAACTTCTTTACTTCCGAAGTAAAGAAAAAAGCAGCATCCGTAATTTTATTTGTAGTATTCTGATAATCTGTATTACAGCTTATTTTCGAATATGCTTGTTCATATTCTTCAAATAAGTGTTCTACTTCATCAATGGTTAATGATGAAACAGATGTAAATAACTTATTTACAGATCTAATAAGCGCGTCTATCAACTCAAGATAATTGCTTATAAATGTGCTGGATTTCGATTTTTGTTCGCAAGAATCCTTGCATCCTCTTATTAGTTCTACAGCATGACAGTGATCAATTTTCAGCCAGTTAATAGGAGCGTCATCATATTTTAATAAGTGATCTAACAGTTCAAGCATTCTAGAACATTCATAGTGATTACGTTTATAATCCTTTGCCGCGGTTATAGAATCGAATTTTTCGAAAATCAATTTTCCTTTTTCCAGGTTTTCAACTAACTTATCAGAATCAACAGAAAACTGTTGCCTAAATGCATTTGTTACACTTGTTCGATTGCATCCAAGCCAAGGATTATCTTCATGATATCCACCCTGATCTATAGTTTTAGCCAGATCTTGTATGATAATAACGTTTTTGTTTAATTCTTCAGAAGAAAATGAACTAGCGTTTTTTTGTATAAAATCAATATCCTTATACTCCTCAAGCTTAGATAGCTCACCGTTAACCTTGAATATTGATTTCCCAAGCGGTTCAATTGAAGTATGAAGCGTTTTAACATATTCATTTAAATAAGCTCGCGTATTCTTTAGGTTATCAAGATGTTCATACGCTTCATTCTTAACCGTTTCTTTTGATGATGCTAATGCTATTGATGCAGATAGCTGATCCATTATTTCTTTTCTTTTGGCATTAGGATCATGGAGCGACAAGCAGAAATCGCTGAGTCCAGCAGATGAAAGACGTTTATATACGACTTCAAGAGCAGCTAATTTTTCCGATACAAACAGAACCTTTTTTCCTTGTGCCAGCAATTCTGCTATTATATTAGTGATAGTCTGACTTTTACCTGTTCCGGGAGGTCCCTGAAGTACAAAACTAACTCCTTTTTTAGCAAGCAAAATCGCATCTTGCTGACTGGAATCAGCATCAACAACTGAATAAACAGACTTTGGTTCAACAGAATCATGATTAAAGTTCATGATCTCTGAATTATCAATAGTTTCTACACGCTCTACATCACCATTTAACGCATTGACTATGTCATTATTTTTAATTATATCTTCGTTCTCTTCAATGTCATGATACATAGCCATTTTTAGGAAAGAAAACATCGTAATGTTTACTTCCATTTCTATTCTCCAGTTGAAAGAATTACAGATTTCCTGAACTGCATTAAAATATGCCTCAAATCCTTTTTCTTCTTCGAACACAGGCATAGTAATTCCAAAATCATTCAGAAATTTTTTCTCAAGCGCATTATTTGAAACTATTTCATCATCTAAACGTGAAATAATGATTGGCTCATTTAAAGCTTCCTGATTGATTCTTATAGGTATCAGTAACAATGGAGATCTTAATTCATTATTTCCGCCAACATTATCTTTCCAGTATATAAACCCAACAGCCAAATACAGTGCATTCAAACCTTTGTTTTCAATGAACTCTCTCGTTTTAGCCATTAAACTACGGAGAGTTTTACATGCATTTGATACAGTTTGATTGGTTTTAATTCCGTTATCAAATTCATAAACTGGTTCATAATCTTCATCATCAGTTCTTTCTGGTTCATTAACAAATGGCACCTTTAAACAACCATCTGGTTCAGAAAACTTTTCCCAGATCTCGCTTACACAAGGTTCTTCTATAGCTATTATACTTCTTGAAACACGTTGACTTGATTTAGGAAGATTACAACTTATAAGTTTATTTCTTTTCCCTAGATCTAAAAGCTTTTTCTTCCAATAATCTATTTTTTTATCAATAGTCATAATATTTTACCCCACTAAAACATTTGTAATATGACACAACCATTTAAAACTACTTAATAAATGCTTATGTACCATATTTTCAAATACCCATATATCAAAAAAGATTATTATAATACAATTGTAACTCAATACAAATCATATTTCAATAAGATTGTTCACTTTTCGCATAATCTTACAAACAGCAAAAGAACGCTTTGTGCATTGCATACATCGACTAATAATTCAAGTGGTTTCGCAATAAAATTCCATCAGAAATCGCCTTTTATCATTCAGCATACTTCTTAAAATTCTCCGCCTGTTCAAGAACTTCCTTGTAAACGTCATCTATTGTAACCGGCGGATATCCAAACTCGTCAAGCAGAAGAATCAAATCCACCTGTAAATTTGCCTTGATATCTTCACGAGTTGACCAGTCAGTATATTTAGCTTTATCATCAACAATGGTTTTTATGCGTTTAGAAAGCTCGACCATTTTATCTTCCGGATACTCGAATTCATATTTTTTTGCAACAGAAAAAAGAATATCATAGAACGCTTTTTCTTCATAATCAATTCCCATTTCTTTAAATGAATTCTTTTCGTTTTTAAGTGAAGACAAAAGCTGTGAAAGCTGTTCTGCAACTTCATCAAGAACTTCATTTGCATATGCTTCATCTTTTCGACGATTGTTATACTCGTTTATGATATGATTCATACGATCAGTAAATTCAAGACTCTTGATCTTGTTCACTTTTCTGAATTCATCAATAGCCTGAGAAAGCAATCTCTGAAGAATCTTTATCTTGGTATTCGGCAACTGTATTGCATTGATCTTATCAATGTATTCATCACTGAATATGTCTACTGCTATATGCTTTCCGCTTTCAAACAGTTCTTCTATTCCGTCTGACTGAATAGCACCTTCAAGCATATTTCGAACGTTTGCATTCATCTGCGAAATATCAGGTGCATCACCCTGAGTAAGCTTAAACAAAATAGAACGTACCGCACAATAGAAATGAATGTAATCCTTGTCTTCGTCGGTAAACTTATCACTTGAACTGCAAAGATTAAAAGCTTGCTTCATACGTTTAACTGCAGCCATAAATCTTGTTTCAAATTCTTCTGAAAGCTGAACATATTCAACTGCTCTGTTAAGGCATTCGAGCTGTTCATTAGGCGTTCCTTCAAAAAACTTTTTACTGTTGAAATTACAGAACATCTGTCCGAGCACTTCAAGCTGATCCTTAACGATTATAATCGACTGTTCTATTCCTTCAAATTCTTCCGCTTCGAAGTTGGTGTATTTTTTCAGCGCAGTATTCATGTTTTTCTTAATACCGATATAGTCAACGATCAAGCCTTTGTCTTTTCCTTCACAAACTCTGTTTACTCTGGAAATCGTCTGAATAAGAGTATGCTGCTGAATCGGTTTGTCTATGTAAATCGTATCAAGTTCAGGTACATCAAAGCCTGTAAGCCACATATCAACTACAATAGCTATCTTGAAGTTTGATTTCGGGTTTTTAAACTGACGGTCAAATTCCTTTCTGTCCTCTTTTGATCCAAGCATATCATAAAGCTCTTTTTCATCGTCTTTATTACGTGTCATGACAAGCTTTATAAATTCAATCGGCTTTAAATCCTCTTTCTCTTTATCAGACAGATTTTCAGCATCAGGTGAAAGTTTTTTTCTCAGTCCATTCAGGCCTGAGCTTGCTGATTATGGTGAGTAAAGTGTAAGCAATGTATCTGTTAGAACATACAAACATAGCTTTTCCCGCAACAGATGCACCCTCGGCAACACGAGTTTCATAATGCTTTATAAAATCCTCAGCCACAGCCTGCAGTCTGTTAGGATCACCGATTATAGCATCCATATTGGCTACAGCTTTTTTGCTTTCTTCAATCTGATGCTCATTGGCACCCTCGGTTTCACATAAACGATAATACTCCTCTATTCTGCGAACGCGTTCCTGATCAAGCGTTACTCTTGCCGCTCTTCCGTCATAAACAAGATTAACAGTGATTCCGTCACGAACAGACTCAGTCATTGTATATGAATCAACCACTCCACCGAATACTTCAATAGTCTTATCAACCGGTGTACCAGTAAATCCGACATAAGTGGCATTTGGCAATGAATCATGAAGATACTTGGCAAAGCCATAAGTCTTTTCTACGCCTGAATCTGTTATACGTACTTTCTGATCAAGATTGATCTGACTACGGTGTGCTTCATCAGAAATACATATTACATTTGTTCTGTCAGTAAGTATTTCAAGATCTTCAGTGAATTTCTGAATAGTGGTTATATATACTCCGCCGCTTTCTCTGCCCTGAAGCTCTGCACGTAGGTTCTCTCGTGATTCTATACTCTTGACAGTATTATCGCCTATATACTGTTTTGAATTAATGAACTGCTTTGAAAGCTGATCATCAAGGTCGGTTCGGTCTGTAATAATTATTATTGTCGGACTTTCAAAGAAAGAACTTTTCATAATCATTCTGGTAAGAAAAAGCATTGTATAACTTTTTCCGCAGCCAGTAGCCCCGAAATAAGTTCCACCTTTACCGTCTCCGTTAGGACGCATATGTGCTTTTATATTTTCGTACAGTTTGGTAGCAGCAAAGAACTGAGGATAACGGCAAACAAGTTTCAGGTCTTTATCTGAATTATCAGGGAAATAAATAAAGTCTTTTATAACACTTAAAAGCCTGTCTTTTCTGAACAATCCTTTTACCATTGTCATTAAAGAATTAATACCATCCAGTTCTTTATCTTCTGAATTGACCTTTCGCCATGAATAGAAGAAATCATAAAGGCTGAAGAATGAACCATATTTATTATTGGCACCATCACTGATCACAACAAACGCATTGTATTTGAATAGTTCCGGAATATCACGCTTATAACGGACGGTAAGCTGTTTATACGCGTCCATGATCGTAGTATTTTCTTTAACCGCACTTTTGAATTCAAATACCACAACAGGAATTCCGTTAATAAAGATAATTGCATCTGGAATACGGGTTTGATTATTCATGCCTTCAATTTCAAACTGATTAACGATCTTAAAATTATTATTCTCTGGTGTTTCGTAATCAATAAGATTGATGAACAGATCCTTTTGTGACCTGTCTTCACGGTTGAGAATAAAACCATCACAAATGAGCTTATAAACCGCCTTATTTGCTTCGTAGATCGTACCCGAAATGCTGCGAAGGTTCATAATGATACCGTTGATTTCATTATCGGTAATACCATCAGCAGAATAACGTTCAAAAAGATACTTCTTAAGATCATCAGCAAGCAGAACATCAGAAATATCACGGTTAATACTTTCACCGTTTATGTAGGTGTATCCTTCGTCCTTGAATAGTTCCATTATAGACATTTCTAAAGCATGTTCGTTGAAGTTTGACATTTAATCACCCCATTACATCAAAACCGAATAATTAAATCTGCGAGCAAATTCGCAGTCAATCCTCCTCCGGCAGTGATAAGAAAATCCTTTAATCCTACTAAAGCAGATTTTACAATATCCGGCTTTTTATTAGAATCGATTTTGTCGCGTATTTCTGATAAAAGTTCTAACGCCGTTTCAGCATTCTCTTCTGATAATTTATCATCTTTGTGAATGCTTTCTTCAATTTTATCTAATTCCTTCTTAAATTCTTCGTATGAAACAGTTATCTTATTATTATTTCCGGAAATAATCTGACTATGCTCAGCAGAACCATTTACAACATTGGTATTTCCGTAATAATTGTTTATTGTCTGTGGTATAGACTTTGCCTGTTCTTTTTCCTTTTCATTAAACGACATATTTTCTCCTATAATTCCTTCTTTTTCGAGTTTAAGAGTCCATTCAAGTAATGTATTTTTCACTTTTTCAATAACATCAGCAACCGACGCTCGCGAAACATGATAAGTAAAGTTTGTAGGCAAATCTATGTCGGAAGCCTTGTTGAAGAACTCTATTTCAGCTCCAGTACAATTGATTGTTAAACCATCTTTATTGTTTTCAATGAGATTATATATTTCTGATATCGACTGAACAATAGTTTTTTTTACTCAATTCTTTTTCTAATTCCGAATGTTTGATTATTATAGGTATCCAACCTCGATAAGGATTATATCCTTTTAAAACTACGCGTACATTACGATAATCCGGACAGTCTTTCTGAGACGGATAACCATTAAGTTCATTAACTATCCAGTTATCAAATTCATTAAGTTCCAATTTGGAAGCAATAAGATGTGCCTTACGAAGAACATTTACAACATCACAATTTTTAGAAATAATCTCTTGTTGTAAATCTAAAACTACACTTCCCATAATCGTTATCTCCTCTCTTTGATTAATCCAAACGTTAGTAAATGATAATTTAGCTGAAACTGAACAAGTAATTTTAAAGAAAACGACCTCAACAGAAGATACTTCATTAATATCTCTCGGAGACATAATTGAATTTATCGATGGCGATAGAGGAAAAAACTATCCGACCTATGATGAATTTGCAAAAGAAGGATATTGTTTATTCTTAAACGCTTCAAATGTCACTGGTATTGGATTCGATTTTAGTGACTGTATGTTTATAACAAAAGAAAAAGATGAACTAATGAACAAAGGACATTTGGAAAGGTTCGATATTGTGCTAACATCTCGTGGAACTCTTGGAAATGTAGCGTTCTACAATAACTATATTCCTTATGAGAATGTAAGAATAAACTCTGGAATGCTTATAATACGTAGTAAATCTGATAAAATCAAATCTTATTACCTATATGCACTACTAAAAAGCTCTTATATGAAGTCAGCTATAGAACAATATCGCTCAGGATCAGCACAGCCGCAATTGCCGATTAAAGACTTGCAGAAAATATCATTTAATATGCCAAACTCTAGAAGTGCTCTTGAGAAACTCAATGCAGATTTTAGACGAATTGAAAATACTATATCACAGAATAGCAACGAGATATCTAATCTTAAAGCTCTACAATCCGTCTTTCTCTCAGAATTAAGCCGCTAAATTATCATTTAACCGCTGTTTCAAAGCGATTCTATCTGAAATCGTCTTATACGCTTTTACGATTTTTCTCTGTTTCACAATATTAGGAACAGGAAGTTTTACGTCACACATCTGCTCCCAATCAAACACCTCTCTTACGCTACCATGAGATTTGAATCGTGCGAGCCTATCAAACTCAGGACGCATAAACCATAGCATAAGATATTCCGGTAACAGCAATTCCGTATCTACAACTTCAAAAACCGTATAAATATTGCTGACAATACCAATGTCATAATCCTCTAAAAGGGCGATTCCGATTTTATCTCCTCGTCTTGAAGTATCAGGAATGTAAGTGAACTGTCGCTTTTTCACAATCTTATATTTGGTAAAATCCGTTCCAACCGTATTTGCAATAGAAGGAATAAATTTTTTCTGAACAGATACACCTAAAAGGTTTGTTTCCTGTCCGTCAGTATTCCTTATATCAACAGGACGGATATAATCACCCAACTGACGATAACCGTCTTTCATAATATCACCTCAACCTATATATTTACGATGAGCAATCTTTACATTGCTCTGATTTACCATAGCATAATGCATAGTAGTTTCTATTTTCTGATGACCAAGAAGCCGCTGTACCTGTTCTATCGGCATTCCTTTGTCAATGGCTCTTGTCGCAAGTGTTCTGCGGAACTTATGCGGATGAACCTTGCTTATCTCAGCTTGTTTCCCAAGAGCACGAACAATACGCTGTATCGCTCCGATAGTCAGCCTAGTATGTGGAACGTTTTTTGATACAAACAGTGCCAGATCATTATCGGTACGCTGTTCAAGGTATTCCTGCAAATGCAGCTTTGTCCTTGCATCGAAGTAAACTTCGCGCTCTTTATTGCCCTTGCCGAGAACAATACATGAGCGTTCAGTAAAATCAATATCAGCCTTATTAAGCTTAACAAGCTCACCGACACGGACTCCGGTAGAAGTCAGCATTTCAATTATAGCCAGGTCACGAAGATTATCGCAGGTGTCACGCAGAACTTCCAAGTTTTCATCGGTCAGCGTATCTTTTACAACTTTTGCAGTCTTGACTTTATGTATTCTGCGTACAGGACTCTTTATAATATAATCCTCATCCTCCAGCCATGAAAAGAAGCTTGACAGTATACGACGGACATTATCAACCGTCACCTTACTGGCATTATTCTGCTGCTGGTATTCCGCAAGATACAGCCGAAGATCATCGGTCGTGATCTCTTTTATCCATTTGCTTGTAGCGGATAATAACCTCTCTATCGTTGTCTGATAGTATTTCAGAGTGCTTTCAGAACAGCCCTCAACACGCTTTGCTGAGATAAACATTTCAAGAAAATGGCTGTTCTCCTGCTTGTTCTTTTCAATGGTATCTGTGCTTTCTGTAATATCCACGCTTTTCAGCCTTGTTTCAAGCACAGAACGCAGCTCATCCAACTGTCTGCTGTCGAGAAGTCCTGCAACATCATGTAATATCTCCCGTATTATCGTTTCTTTCATTCTTGCTTGCTCCAATCTATGCCATATTTCTATAATTATAGCATAGATCGGTGCTAAATGATAATTTAGAAGCTTAATCGGATAATTTTGCAAGCAAAAGGTTCTGCAAATCGTACAACCTCTGTATTTCAATTGTATTTGCTTCAATTTGAGTATTGAAAACTTCCATATCCATCTGAAATTTATCCATAATCCCTGCTGGAGGAACAAGTATTTTCATTGATTGGATATTATACATGGGCAACTTTGCTTGAACCGCCCCAACAGTCAATAATTCAATTTCTTTTATTTGCTTTTTGTAGCACAGTGTATAATACAAGTAGTCTGGCGTGATAGTATGTACATCAGTAAGTTTTACACAATTTTCTGTAAGATTTGCTTTATCAAGAGAATGATGCACTTTACCAAGTAATCCTATTGTACCGACAATGGAGATAACTATATCATTCGTATCAACAGTATATCTGGAGATTGCTGAGTGCGTATATTCATCAATATATTGGAACTGATTGGTCAAACATATATATCGGCTATTACCAACATCACGTACACGAATATAAGGATGCTCTGTTGGTGTATCAAGCAGTTCGCAGTCAGTCGGAAGACGTTTTCCACCTTTAATTGTGCAAAGGCTGTCCAGATTCACAATACTGTACCCGGCAGGTAAATCGTCGTAGCTGTAGAAAGAGGCAAATCGCTCTTGAAAAATCGCCTGTGCTGTTGCTTCTAAATTATCATTTAACCGCTGTTTCAAAGCGATTCTATCTGAAATCGTCTTATATGCTTTTACGATTTTTCTCTGTTTTTCAATATTAAGAACCGGGAGTTCAACTGCACACATTTCATCCCAATCAAAGATTTCTCTTACACTTCCATGAGAACGGTATCTTGCATATCTATCGAACTCAGGACGGCTAAACCAAAGCATAAGATATTCCGGATCAAGTTCTTCTTTACGTGTCACTTCGAAAACTGTATATGAACTTGATATTATGCAGTCTTCTCCTTTGAGCAAAGCAATAGATATTTTCTCACCATTTCTTGACGTAACAGGACCATATGCGAATTGTCCTTGTTTCACAATTTTATAATTCGAAAAATCTGTACCAACTGTATTTGCTATTGAAGGAATAAAACATTTTCCAATACTTACTCCAAGAAGATTAGAAATTTTCAAATCCTTATTTCTTATATCAACTGGTCTAATATAATCGCCAAGAAGTTTATAACTCGATTCCATACCCCAACTCCCTAAACACTTCAAGCAGATCAGCCTTTGATTTTTCTTCTTCGACAAGCAATTCTTTAAGTTCAGACTGCAAACTCTTCATCTTTGTATCAAAGTCAATATTCTCATCACGGTTCACAAATTCGATGTAACGGCTTGGAACAAGGGTAAACCCTTTTTCAGCAACCTCATCATAAGAAGCACTGTAACAAAATTCAGGGATATTCTGATATGTTTCTTCATATCCTTTCTGCTGCCATGCATGATAAGTCGCCGTAACCTTTGCTCGGTCTTCCTCTGTCAGTTCAATGTATTTTTTCTCAAACGGACTACCCATCTGGCGTAGATCCATAAACAGAATTTCACGTTCACGGTCACGATAATGAACAGTCTCGCCGTTCTTTTCAACGTCACAGGCTTTTTTATTTTTGTTAAGCACCCACAAAGTAACGCTTATATCTGTAGTATAGAAAAGGTTTCTCGGAAGAATAATGATAGTTTCAACAAGATTGTTCTCAATAAGCTGCTGTCTGATTTTCAGCTCTGTACCATCATCAGATAAAGCACCGTTAGCAAGAAGGAAACCTGCAACACCATTCTGAGATAACTTCGATACTATGTTCAATATCCAGCCATAGTTTGCATTGCTTGTCGGCGGAACTTCATAACCGTTCCAGCGCGGATCATCAATAAGTTCTGTATCTGCTCTCCATTCTTTCTGATTGAAAGGCGGATTCGCCATAATATAATCAGCTTTCAAATCTTTGTGCTGGTCGTTAGTAAATGTATTCGCAGCCATTTCACCAAGGTTAGCTGATATTCCTCTGATAGCAAGATTCATCTTGGCAAGCTTGAAAGTTGTATTGGTATATTCCTGTCCGTAGATAGACACTTTCTTTTTATTACCGCTATGTGCTTCAACGAACTTGATTGACTGAACAAACATACCACCTGAACCACAGCACGGGTCGTAAAGTATTCCGTCATACGGTTCAATAAGTTCTGCAATAAGATTAACGATACATTTAGGGGTATAGAATTCTCCCTTGCCTTTACCTTCTGCAAGAGCAAACTTTCCAAGGAAATATTCATATACTCGTCCGATGATATCATTCTCTTCATCGTCAGTATTGATTTTATTTACCTCGTCAAGCAGTGAGGCAAGTTTGGTTGTATCAATATGCAGACGTGAATAATAGTTATCCGGTAACGCACCCTTTAATGCCGGATTGTTCTTTTCTATAGTGAAAAGTGCAGTATCAATTTTTAATGCGATATCATCCTGCTTTGCCTGAGAAATAATATATGACCATCTGCTTTCTTCAGGTAAATAAAAAACATTGTCCTTGGTATAGAACGCAATGTTGTCTGCAAACTTTTCCCCATACTTTTCTATGATTGAATTTCTCTGCTTAACAAATTTATCACTTGCAAACTTCAAAAAGAAAAGACTAAGAACAACATGCTTGTACTCAGCGGGTTCAACTGAACCACGAAGCTTATCTGCTGATTTCCATAACGCCTCTTCCATGCTGACTTCTTTAACAGCTTTAGCCTTTGCCATCTTTAAACTCCTTATTTCAATAAATCATTTGATTTAAGATATTCCATAAACGTATCCATTATCAGATTATATCTTGATACAATTTCTGATTCAGTAAAGTCGTAATCTGCTTTGTTACCGAGAACAACAAGCTCATGTACTTTACTTGCTTCTTTCTGCTGTCCTTTACTGTTTACAAAACCGACGTAATATTTCTTCTTATCTGAAAACTTATAATCAGACGCTCTAATATTGATTCTTTTTTCAAGAATCGCCTTGTTTCCGAGACTTTCAATATTATTACTATCTTTCAAAGGTTCGTTTTCATTTCTCTTTCTTGCGTAAATATGTTCGATCTCATAAACAGTATTTATATCAATAAGCTGCTGAGCGTTATCATTAAATGCCCACCATACAAGCATTGATTTTGTAATCGCTCTTGTATTTCCAAAAGCGTAGTTATCGAACTTGTTTCTTGTATTTGCCGTCTCAAAACAATAATCAGAAAAATCTACTGTTTCATTATTTATGATTTTAATCATCTCGGCATAAACAGGTGTTCTTAGAGCATTAACGCCCGGATTAACAACAGCATATGCCCAGATAAATGCAGTTATACGATTCAGAAAAGCATAAAACTTTTCATCTTCAAGAATGCCATTCTGATCTCTGTTCACCAGATAATAAACCGAAACAATATACGTCCACATACCATTTGGAGCATAGTTTAAAACAAACAGGCGACGTAAAATTCTATCCGAGAAGCGCTGATCATCCTGTTTAGCAACGTCATTCCAGAAGTTTGCGAGATCGATCAAATTCTCAAAAGTTTCTTCTTTTTTGAGCAAAGCATAATTATTTCTCTCGTAAAACTTTCGTAACGCTTCAGTTGTAGAAGATTTAACTCCTGCTTTTGCACGTTCATAGTACATATATCTTGTGAATGCTTCATCCATAGGTGTTCCGGAAATCGGATGATATATGTCGTTACAGAGAACTTCGAGATCTTTCCATCTCTTAATGAATTCATCTTTTTTACCTAAAGATGAATAATACTTATAGAACTGCGCTTTGAAAATATCAGCATCTGAAAGCGGTTTACCTCTGTCATTAAGAGTTGAGAAAATACGAAGAGCTGTATCCTGAGACTCAGCTTCAATCGGAAGCAAAACACAGTTATTCAGAATTCTGATTGGTAAGAAAGAGAAAAAGTCAGGATAACCATTAATGAAGTCGCTGATTTGCTTCTGGAAGAAACGATAGTTCTTAGCGTATACGCTCTTATTATTATCACTTACCGTTCCCGTCCTCAATATATCAAGAAATTCCTGCTTATCATTATCTGTAGCTACTTCTGAGTTAATCTTAAGCTTCGCCTTATCAGGTTCACCGAACTCATCTGTTTTCCAGAGACACTGTGAAATAATCTTTGCAGTTTTAATTGCTTTATCACTCTGCATGTTTCCGAATTTTGCGTAGAACGCTCTGAGTAACAGCATTAACGTTGTTAAACGCTGCTGACCATCTATGATTTCCATTTTTCCTTCTTCGTTTTTAAAAGTTACAACTGGTCCAAGGAAATACTCATCGTTATCACTGTCAAATTTATCACAGTCATCCTCCGGAAAAGCAAAAGCAAATATGTCATCCCATAATGTCTGACATTCTTTTTCTCCCCAGGCATAAGGACGCTGATAATCCGGAATCAAGAAATCCGATTTTTTGTCACTGAATAAGTCTTTGATTATTTTCTGATCAATGTTTAGTTTAGACATTACATACCCCTTTCAACGCCGTAATATGGCGATTTAAAAATCATTAATAATACCCCTTGGTTATATCGTATCATAATTCATAGTCCTATTGTCAGGACATTGAAAGTCAGCAAATCAATTTAGGTAAATTTGCACATAACCATATCATTTATTATAACATAATTTCATCAAATTTTCAATAGAACTATAACATTTTTACGTTTAATGAGTGGTTATGATTTTATTCAAATTTAAATGTGAATTATCAAAGAATCCCTGGCAACACGAATTGTCAGGGATTCACTCAAACCTAATCTATACTATCACTTTACTTACTCGTTTTTACTTTTCTTAGAGTAATCCTTTGGAAAATACTTTTTCCCAAGCTGCCATAAATATTTGTCGATTTCCTTAAGATCAAATTTTTCAAGGCGGTAATATTTCCTGAACTCGACAATGACTTTCTTGAACATCTCATAGTTTTTCAGATCCTTTTTCTTGAACGTAAAAAACTCATGATGATCTCGAAAATAACACAAAACCTTTTCAACATAGATATCGTAAATAGGATATTCCAAAGGAGAATGATGGCTACAGTACTTTGTTGCAAAAGAATAGAAATTCTTCACAACACCTTCTTTCACAGTAACTTTCTGTAAATTTGAGACTAATGTCATATCAGCCTTATTAAGACGCTTATCAATATTTAGTGATAAGATATGCTTCGCAACTGAATTTACAGAATAAATATTAGTGCTGTAAAAATCATTCAGAGTTGCAACCTTTAAAAGAATTTCTGACAGATCTTTGTTTTCAGGACAAAAATCCTTGAATAACTTATCAAGTGCTTTTTCCTGAAGATAATAGTTTTGCATATCATCTGCCTTGTCCCAGTCACGAAGATATTTTTCAACCTGCTTGATAGATGGACGAGGTATTTCTTTTTCTGCGTTTTTCATAACTTGATTCCTCCTGCTAATAATCGTTTCATTAATTCAATAGAATTTCTGTCTTTTTTACTACAAATTAGAAGCCATCTTCATTTTATCATACTGAGCAAGCTGAACGGCGCATTTCTCAGCACTTGCATATTCAAAATACTTTACAGGTATCTTCTTTGATCTGACTATCTCCATTATCTTACTGTACTTGTTATGTGGCATTGCATTTGTCTGCATCCATACAACATCAGCATTTCTTATAAGATTAACATCCGGTGTATCATAAGGATCAATAAACTTTACATTCGGAAGCAACTTCACAATCACTTTCAGCCATGTAGCGTGTCCGCCATAAACAACTACTCTTTCAGCAGTTTTATATGGGAATGTTACACCTGTTTCCTCAGTATCAGAATCATTTTCGCTGTCATTCTGAAGTTTGTAAATCAGTTCACGAAGTTCATAAAGTTCTTGGCTTTCCTCGGAAGACTGCTCCTTCATCTTTCTGATCGTTTCATTAAGCTTTTCGACTTCTTTTCCTGATGAGTACAGTTTACTGTTAAGCTCCTCAATTTCTTTATTCTTGAGGGCAATAATATCGCTTAGTTCCTTTACAGATGGTTTAATTTTATCTTCAGCTTTCTGGGCGTTGATTCTTTCTTCAGTGTACAGTACATTATGAAAATCATATTTGGCAGTTGCTGATCGTATTAATCCTTTATAAAATCGGAGGGTTTCTGCTTCTTCAGGGCTAAATCCTGAATCAATAAACGCTTCGACTGTTTCAAATTTTCTGCTCATAAATCTTGGCGGAACAATATACGAATCAGAATAGAGTATCTGAGCAATGTTACGAGGATCTAATTTATCCTGCTGAATATCTAGCCCGACACGGTGCCAAATGTATGCGTCGTTATATTTTAAATCATAATCTGCTTCATAATTCTTGTCATCATCATATAAATTCTCGGTTTCTGATATGTTTTTTCCATTCTTTTCATCCAAAGATTCTGTACAAAAAGATTCATCCAGAAGATCGTACATTTCATCATTTCGCAGTGCAAACCAAGGGAGCAGTTGCGAAGCATATCCACATATACAATCTGGAACTTGAGGAATCCATGCAAGATCATCACCTATATCAATGAGATAAAGAAATGCAAATATAATCTCATAAGGATTATTTATGCCGAATTTTCTGACACGTTTTTCTTCTGTCTTCTGTATAACCACAGCCATCGATGCATAAATTTCATAGCATGATTTTATTCGCTGGTACTTAAGTCTTTCAAGTTCTTCGAAGTAAGCGTCAATTTTCGAATTAATCCGTGATATTTCGTCTTCTTCGAATTTATCATAATCGTCATCTTCTGCAAATCTATTTTCAGGTTTATAAAAAAGAATACTATTCTGGACAATATCTTTGTCAGGTTTACTGCTAATTTGTTCAAGAACAGCTATTTCCTTTTTTATTTTTGGTATTAGTTCTCTGCTTTTTTGTTTGCACTCTGCAACTTTTTCCAATATGATATCAAAAAAATCGAAACTGAAGTTATGTATTCTGTTTACTGCACGTTCAATTATTTCCGGACGAATAAAAGAAATCAGCGCATAATATCGCTGACTGTCAGATAAACTTTCAGCATCCTGATAATATTCATCAGAAAGAGAAATATAATCTTCAACGTCATCAGTGTCTTTTATGTAGCTTCCGTACTCACAGAAATCAGATTTATCACATGTAATATTAACTGTTTCAGGTGTCCAGAATGTTTCTGTAGAACCGTGACGATTTTTTATCAGATACATTACTCCTTTTATAACATCATTCGAGAAAACAGCATCCTGAAATTTGTCTGGAAGATCAACACTGCTAATTCTTTCATCATGGGGAATGAAGTAAACTGCTCGGTCATAATTATTTGATTTCAGTAGAGAATCTAATATAAAGATTGAAGCAGCTAAGGTTAAATGGCACTGACTATCTATAGTTTCAGGAGTTCTTGTCAGTGTAGATGAAAAGAATCCACATAATTCTCGCTCAATACTAAAGTCTGGATACTTGTCCTCAAACTTTTCAGTAATCCCGATCAGAATTTCCAGTTCAGCTTTGATTCTTCTGTTTCGATAAGGAGCATCAATTTTCATATCCTTGTATTTTTCAAACCAACGTTCATCTGGACAATTCTGCTGATATTCCATTCGCTTTTTTTTCAGCCTGCTCATCATAAACTGTGCTACATAACGATTTGATTTTTTCTCTGTATCCAGGTTTGGAGCAATCAAATTTCTCTGAATCGTTAATTTTTTCAACCTGCTTGTAAAACACCTCATAAATGCCATTACTATTCTTCATAGCTTCTATATTTTTTCGTTTTTTACGTGGCATGGTTATCCCTCCCAATAAACGAATTTGCAATGTCTAAACCGCTAACAAAAAGCACCCCATAAAAGAGGTGCTAATAGTCCGTATAAATATTGCAGCTGGCTGACACCCCACAGTCCCTATAGCTTTGCGTCATACACTTTCGTGCATTTTGCCTTGTTATTAATTATTATTATACTTTATTTTTACGAATCAGTCAACAGAAAATAAAAGTTCTGTTTTCGCGCTGTACGATATAAAATTTTCTTCTCGTTTACAGGAACTTATTTTTAATTTCCAAAAGAAAATCACTAACTGAATATTCAGTTGCCGAAAAAGCTTTGAAACAGGATCTCTGAGCTATAGCGTCTCGATATTCAAGGTACAAAGCTTGTGAAGTAGCATCATATTTCTCTCCATTTCCATGAAGATCTTCAGCAATATACGAAGCAACATCACTGTCTATTTCATCATCACACCAGATAACTTTTTCAAGTTTTCCAGGATAGAATTCAAGAAAAACAGTAACATTTTTATCCACAGCAGGGTTATAGTGAATAAACGTCTTTAAAGGCCTTTTCCATTTCCATTCATATGTTTTTTTAGACGAAAACTTGTCATTGCAGTCATATAAATACTCGATACCATTGGAGTCACATGCGTCAGGAGAACCGAAAATGGCATGAAAAGCAGTAGCAACTCTATATTCTTTTATGATCCAATTGTTCTTTTGTTCTCCGTTTTCATATCGGTATCCATCAAATATATATTCTGGTTCCACTTTTGAAAAACACTTGGAATTATATTTTTCATTCACATCAAATACCCAAATTACCTTTTTACCGATTGAAGTATAAAACTTATTTCGTTCATCAAATTCTTCGGCTGATAAAGGCGAATGTTGAAATTCTATTACATACCCGTATGCCAGAACATCAGCTCTATGACACGGATTCTCGAAAGGTAGAGGTACTTCTTGATTCTTCAAAGGGAACTTATTTTGCCAGGCTTTATGCCATTCAGACATATCATGTGAAAATGTATCACATTCTTTACGGCTTTTATGAGCGAAATGAGCCGTAATAGTTTCTGATTTCTTTGCTTTTACTACCAGAGCACCATGACAAACCGGACAAAAGTATTTTTCAGTACCCGCCGCTTTTTCAATTGAAATCTCATTTTTATTTTCATCAAGAGCTTTAAACAATTATATCGCCTCCTCGAATTAATCATATATGTTTTCCCACAGATTCTCTAGATGCGCTGATGAAATTTCTTCATAACAATCAATACACATTCCGGTAAATACATTGCTAATGATTCCTGTAGACATAAATTCTTCAAGCAGCTTATCTTTACCGCAAACAATACAACCTATTTCATCTCTTCCAGGATCTCTTTTTTGAATATCATTCACCCAGTAATTGATAATTCTGTCCGGATTCTTAAGCCGCTCAGTACGGAATGAGTTCTTGAATCTTTCTTGTCTTGCTGCTTTTTCCTGATTAATTCTGATTGCGCGCTCACGTGCTTCTTTTGCAGCCTTTTCCTGTGCCGCTTTAAGTCGTTCTAATCTTTCACGCTCACGTTTTTCCTGTTCCATTTTCTCATGCAACGCACGTTCTCTGACTTCCTGTGCTATTTTTTCGTTCCTTATTCGTATTTTCTCCTGCTGTTCATTATAGTAAATTTTTGAACGTTCTATTATTAAAGGAAACTGTTCTTCCACATGTGCATTATAAAGCCAGTTATAAATTCTTTCGTTTCTGCGGAGATATTCAAAAAGCTTTTCCTTAGTACATTCCTGGATTCTCGTGCCTTCACCGCTAAGATTTAATTCAAGCGTTGAATAATCCTTATATCTCGATACTTTCCCGTATGCACAGGCCGTATCAGGTGGAGTAATTCTTATAGCAAGTTTGTGGTCATGCCAGGAAGCAATAATTGCTTCCGGTTTGCCATCATTACTTATGATTTCTGATTCTTCAAAAACGATCAGCTTTCTTGAAGTACAGTTGATTACATTTGAACCATTAACGTCTTCAGAAGTGATTCTTATTTTATCATAGATGTTTTCTTCGGTAATAAATGAATACTCAGATTTCTGATAGATTATATTAATCGCTGGAAGAAGGACTGGATTTCCTTTTTTAATATACTCATCCACAATCATATACAAGCCCATCATGTACGCATTAAGTTCATTACAGCCTTTTCCGCTGTGGGCAAAGTGATGAACTTTTATCTCTCCCATACGGGCTATAAATGGTTCTCTGCAGGCAGGACAAATACAATTACAATCAAGTCCTCTTTCTTCAAGAGGGACATCTTCAATCATTATTATCTGTTCGTTACGCAAAGCAAATGGATTCTTTAGCATCATTATTACCGCCTTTCAATGCTTAAGTGTTTGTAAATTAACCAAGTGTTAAATGATCAACACCTTTTTTATGCATCTCAGCCATTATAGGGTTTACGTTATAGTATTCACAGCCGAATTCCTCACAGATTTCATCAAGTTCTTCAGGTGTAATACCACATTCTATTGCTTTTTCAGTCTTAAAATCAATGTAGTTATTATCACTTTGATACTCTATCATTGTAATAAAGCATTGATTCAGAAGAATTCCGAAAGGAACTCCTATCTTTTCAGACACCTCTGAAATAGCGAGACATGTTGATGTATCAAAACCATATTCATCAGTTGCTCTGATAAATTCAAAAAAATAACCTGAATTATTCATCGCGGCATAAAGAAACTCTTTTCAGCCACATAATCATGTAATTTAAAAAGTTTTTCATGTTTCACCTAAAAAGTGAAGCTATGGTATAGAAAAAGAGCTTCAAATTTGTTATAATTGAAATCGCCAAACAACAAAATAACAAAGGAGAAGCTCTCATGATTAATAGTATAAGCGATTTTTCATTTAAATTCAATAGTTCTGTGAAATTTAATTTCGATGGTGGCGATTTAACGTCAGATTCCGGTGCCCTTTTGATAGAAGAATTCATGCATGTAACAGGTATAAAAAAGCTGTTTCAGCTGTTTAAAACAAAAGATTCCGCTGTTAGATTTCACACTGACGCAGATAATCTTCATCAGGCAATTTCACAGATTTTTCTTTCATACTACAACGATTACGATGCTAATGAGCTTGCTCATGAACATGTTCTCACAACTTCCCTAAACAAGGATCGCATTGCTTCACAGTCATCAATGTCAAGATTTTTCAGCCGCGCAGATGGAACTACAATCAAGCAGCTTAACTGTATACTGACTGAGTTAAGAAGAATAGCTTATGCAATTAAAAGACCTGAATTCATAGTCTTTGACTTGGATTCAACATTGCTTGATACTTATGGGAATCAGGAAGGCACAGCCTTCAACTTTCATTATCAGAACGTTGGATATCATCCATTACTATGCTATGATGCATTAACCAAAGACCTCATTGGAGCTGAATTACGCGAAGGATCAAAATACTGCAGTAAAGATGCTGCAGATTTTCTTGAACCAATATTCAAAGAGTATACTGAATCATATCCTGATATGAACTGTATGCTCAGAGGAGACAGCGGTTTTGCCGCTCCGGAAATATATGATCTTTGTGAAAAGTATGGTATCAGCTATGTAATCAGGCTGAAGGAAAATAATGTACTCAGACAGCTCGCAGAAGCTAAACTTAAAGATTTGAAAACAGCTGTAGATTTGAATTCGCTTGACTATGCATGTACATACGGAGAATTCGAATATCAGGCTTCCTCGTGGAAACACCCGAGACGTGTTGTTTTCAAAATTGAAAAACCATACGGCCAGATGATTTACATGTACACCTTTGTTGTTACTTCAATGAAAAGCGAAGCGCAGCAGCTCATCAATGCATACTGTAAACGCGGTGCTATGGAAAACTTCATCAAGGAAGGTAAGAACGAATTTGGATTCCGACATGTCAGCAGTAAGTCGATGACTGTAAACGCTAACCGATTTCTTATCCATGCGCTTGCATACAACATCTTCAATCTGTTTAGAAGATTTGCCTTGAGTAAAAGACTTAGAAACTGTAATGCCAATACTATACGTATGGCTATATTCAAAGTAGCAGGAAAAATTGTATGCAAGTCCAGATACAAATACTTTAAGTTCTGCAGCAATTGCGTACACAAGAGCGATATTATAGAAACGTATATCAATATTCAACAGCTTTATGTACAGCTGAATGAATAGTTGTGGAAAACCAAGTATTTTGAAAATCGAAAAATCAAAAAAAAATATATTTACAGGATAGGTGTACCATCTCGAACTGTTTTATAGTGGCAAATATTCCGAATTTTCACTTTTGAAAATTGATTTTTAGAAATTCATAATTTTTCACAGC
The DNA here is from genome assembly GCF_000712055.1 of Ruminococcus sp. HUN007. Classification (NCBI taxonomy): domain Bacteria; kingdom Bacillati; phylum Bacillota; class Clostridia; order Eubacteriales; family Oscillospiraceae; genus Ruminococcus; species Ruminococcus sp. HUN007. The sequence continues at coordinate 413,088 of NZ_JOOA01000001.1, forward strand.
GTTCCGAAGTTTCGTGAATTATTCGGGAATAATCATCTTCTGAAAATGTATTTTCATTAATCATCCCATCAATTGCATCCTGAAGTCTTTTCCCTATTGTTTCAGAAGGAGCCTTAAAATTAGATAAACGAAATCTATTGTCCTCAAGTCTGATTTGGTTTGTTCTGATATCTTTAGGGGTATGCTTGTAATATCTTTTCATTTCATTTGTAAACTTTGGCTGATCTGCATAACCATACTCCAGTGCGATTTCAGCAATAGGTTTTTCTGGGTAATCCACAAGTTCTTTGGCAGCAAAATAAGCTTTCCTCTTTTTAAAATAAGTACGTAGCGTGTCAACTCCGTTAGAGAAAATTGATATTGCCTTGGTAAACTGCATTTCTGAATAACCAGATACAGCATAAATCTCTTCTTTGATTTCAGTGAAATTTTTTCTGATATTTTCATCAATGATATTCATTACCTTATCAAAAATATTTACTTTATCCATGCTGAACCTCCTGAATTTGTTTTGGTATCATCATTATACCACGCTAAGCTCTTTAACTCTTGTCAGATAGTATATAAGAATCAACAAAAACAAATTATTTCACGTAAGTGAATCTACTTAAGATTATTATACCACATTCGTTGTGTCATTATCAGGACATTGACACAATTCTATTTCAAGGAAAATCAAAAGCTCCCTAACATCAATTTAAAATGTTAGGGAACTTAATAATTAATATTATCAAACCTATTGAACGTTTCAGTTTATTACAATATTATCATCTTTGTTTTTACCTTGTGCTTGGTTACTTTATTAAATGTTTGGTTACAAACACGGCACCTGTAAATTTTCACAGTATTATAATATGTGGTTTCAAATCGAACCCAATCTTCAATATAATATTTTGTTTCCGTTTCTGTATAGTTTGGTGTAGTAACGGTAGCTACTAATTCAATATGCTGATTATGATTAGGGCATGACGGATTAGCAACTGCATGAACCGTGTTCTGTAGTGCAACTGAATTGTTGTTTTTGTCAATTGCAGTTCCAGCTGCGATAAGTGTCATAGCCATAGCAATTGCAGAGATTTTTTTTAATACATTGTTCATTATGTAGTCCTTTCTGTGTATCTAGCAGATACACTCAAACATTGTATTATTAATCATAATACACAACAGGAAATATGTAAATGGAACATTCTTACTTGTTAAAGGTATTATTTTTAATTGTTTTACGAAAATCGTACGCATTTAGATTTACGCATGGTAATTTGACTGCTTTTTAGCATTATAAGCAAGTTAGTGAAATGGAACAAGAATTCTATTTGATTTTCAGTTGTCAGTAAATTATTTCGTTAGCTTTACTATTCTACATTTTAAAATATATGTATAAACTTTTCTTAACTGCCACTGTTCAAATCTGCTCAGCCATGAGCAGATTTTTCTATCGCGCCACAGGCGCATCCATTTATTCGGTACGCCTTCGGCGTACTATTTCTGATTGAAAATAACGAATAGTTATAGTATAATTGGTAATGTAAACAATCTGCAAAACCACTCGCATAATTTAAAACTCATGAGGAAAGACATATGGAAAAGCTGAATCCAACATCATACCAAAGTATCATACAGCAAATAGAAAAAACACCGTGCGGCACAGTTTATCCGCTCTCAATTGCAGAAATGAATCAGTATGGAGACATCTACAAAGATGATGATTCTGTTTTGATCTGGCACTATAGCGGATTCGCTTTCCTTTATGGTTCTTGCAGCAACTGCTTTCTTGAAGCGATTTACAATATGTTTTTAAGCCCATGCAATGATCTGCCAAGACGTTTTATACTGTTCTCAGCAAATACGAGAGTTATTGAATTTTTCCGAAACAAGCATGATATTGTACTCGGAAAGCGATATAATTTTGAATATCCTCTGGATAATCCTATTATTAGCAGTGAACTAAGCCCAGATTACGAGATATGTCAATTCAATGAGGATATGTTTAATAACTTACAGGGACGTATTACACCTCGTTTTTCCTGGAGAGATGCTTCTGAATTTTTGAATCATGGGATGGGTTATTGTGTCATGCATCAGAAAGGAGCTGTTTCATGGGCTTTTTCGGCTGCTGTAAGCAGAGATGAAATTGACATCGGAATTGAAACAGTTTCAGATTTTCGTCACATGGGACTTGGGCTGGCTGCAGCAGAAAAAATGATTCAATTTTGTTTTGAAAAGCACAAGCGCCCTGTCTGGTCGTGTGATGCAAATAATACAGCATCACAAAAAATAGCTGAAAAATTAGGATTTGTAAAACATTCAGAATACTTTGTTACTATTCACGGCCAAATAATGTAAAATAGAAAAATGATAATGGTGCTGAAAACATTGAAAATGCGATGTTTTCAGCACTGTTTTTTTACGTAAAAAAAGTACAAAAAAGCATAGTGGTATTTGTTTAAATAGATACCAATAAAACTATTGACATTTTCGTTGGTATGTGATATAATAATAAGTACCAAGTGTAGAAAGGAAGCTGAAATCATGTCGATTGTACGCTACACAGATAAGAAAACCGGAAGAGTGGTTCTTTATGAATCAACATCACACTACGACCCTGTAACCAAACAATCAAGACCAATACGCAAGTATCTTGGAGTGGAAGATCCGGTAACGGGAGAACTGATACCGTCTACAGGAAAGCCGGGACGAAAGGCTAAATCAGAATCAAATAGCAATACTGTTGAAACGAAGGTAACAGCAGAACCGGATTACAAGGAAATCATAAAAAAACTAAAAGAAGAAAGTATACAGAAAGATAAAAGAATCAGCGAACTTGAAAAACAAAATGCTATTCTTAAAAATCACTTACTGAACATAAAGGAATCAGCAGAAAGAGCGCTGGAACAGAAATAAAACAGAACAGGAAGCAAGCTATGAACAGGCAGTTTTTTATCAATACATCATTACAATATGAAAATAAAAGACTTAAACGTCTGGTAAAAGAATTTGAAAATGGTGAGAGATATAAAAAACTGCAGCATAATCATCATCTCATATATCTTGGATATCAGAGGCGGATAAAACAGCTTTGCAGACAAGTTCGGTCATCAAAAAATGCAGTGAAGAAAGTACGCGATATCTGGTATGAACAGCTTGTAATTGAATGCGAAAATCACACCAAAGAGCTTGATGAAAAGATAGATACAATCTGTAAATTAAGACAGGAAAACTATGATTTGTTCTGTGAGTATCAAAAAAAGCTTGCTAAGAAGGACGAAGAATATCAAAAAGCACTTGACGAGAAAGACACCATAATAGAAACACTTAAAGCCGAGATCCGGCATATGAAAGCGGTACAGGACAGAGATGGAACCAATACATCTCTGCCTACATCGCAGACACCAATCGGGAAATCAAAAGCAAGACCAAACAGCAGAGAAGAAACCGATAATTCCAAAGGAGGCCAAACAGGGCATAAAAGATCAGAGCTTGAACCACCTGCAGAAGAAGCAATAACTGATATAACGGAACATTGTTTAACTGAAGATGACTGTTGTCCGAAATGCAAAAAAGATGAGTTTGAATATACCGGAAAAACAGAAAATCGCTATGAAATAGAAGTAGAAGTTAAAGTAAAGAGGGTGAAGCATAAGTATTACGTCTACAAATGTAAGAATTGCGGGACCCTGGTGATCAGCAGAACGGCACCTGAAAAAAGAACGAAAGTAAGATATGGAGCAAACGTACAGGCAATGATACTTGTTTTGCTGAATATTATGAATTCGTCAATAAATAAGGTTCCTGTATTCTTTCAGGGCATAACAAACGGAGAGATCAGTCCGAGTGAAGGGTATGTAGCTAAAGTACAGGCCAGAGCCGCCAAAGCACTGGCAGTTTTTCATAATGATTTGCGAAGGGAGTTACTTAAAAGACTGCTCATTTACTGGGATGATACCGTGGTTTACGCCGATACCAAAAGAATCTGCCTGAGATTTTACGGAGACGAAAGAATCGCGTTCTTTGCAGCCCATGAAAACAAAGATATGAACGGAATTCTTCTGGATGGAATACTTGAAAATCTTTCTGCTGAAACATCTGTTATGCATGATCATAACAGCATCAATTACAATGAACGTTTTGTGTTCATAAATATTGAGTGTAATGCACATTTGCAGCGCGATCTTCAGAAACTTGCAGATGAAACCAATCATGAAGTACTGCTTGAAATAAAAGCATTGATATCAGCAACGATAAAAGACCGAAAGAATCTGATACAAGCAGGAACAACACGATTTGATGATGGATATCTTGAAAATTTTGAAAGCAAGCTTACAGAACTTCTGCAAAGAGCAGAAACGCTGGCAGAAGCGAATACATCAAAATATTCAGGCGGTCCGGAACGCGCTCTGATACGCAGAATCATAAAATATCGCAGCAATTACTTCGCCTGGGTATATGATTTCAGTCTGCCTACAACAAATAATCTCTCAGAACGAGCACTACGTGGGACGAAAACAAAAATGAAGGTGTCAGGTCAGTTCGCATCTTCAAAAACAGCAAATAACTATGCAATGATTCGTACATACATTGAAACATGCCGAAGAAATGGAATCAACGAATATGATGCATTAACAAGATTATGTGATGGTAACCCATATACTGTCGAAGAAATATTTGCTGAATGTGAATAATAAAAAATACAGCACCACCAGGCCGGTAATAAAACCGGTCCAGTGGTGTTGTTTTCTTTTGTACTGGGAAAATTAGGTCGTGAATAGTAACAATACTTTACTATCAGACGATAGATTCTGATAAAAGTACTTGACAAATCGGTATGCCTTCGGCATACTATTATAATTGCTGCGCAGCAGCCATTGTTTTTTCAGACCGTAGCCTCTATAAGTTTCTTTCCGTGAATATTTATTTCCTTTACTCCCTGTTCCTTATCTTTATTGAAATTAAAACTCAGCATATATCCTTTTTCAAGACCAAAGTAATCTAGATACTCACATATCTGCTGTTCGCCTTCGGCATTATACCGCGGTCCCCGCCATATCTTCATTTCGATTATAAAAAGCTTTCCATTCTTCTTCCGATGTGAACAGATTATAAAGACGTGTTTCAAATATACGGTTTGCTACTTTCACTTTATTGCCGTCATTTCTGATCAGGCCGTACATCTCCATGCACGCTATATCTTCCTGGTCAGAGATGTATGATAACGTTATACCGTCCATAAGGATACTGCGGAGTGCTGATTTTAGCTTTGGGTACAGCTTCAGATTTTTGGTCATCGTCTGAAACAGGGTATTATTCTCTGAAATCAGCATTTTGACAGCAGTCAGAAAGCCTTCCTTCGTCCACGCTTCTGACGGAGATATGTCCTTACATATCTTTTCATCGATCAGCTGACAGATACGGCTTACAAGAAACGGATATCCGCTCGTCTGGTCGTGTATAAGCTTCGCAATATATGCCGTGTCCATTCCGGTATGATGATCTGTCTCGTATTCATCAAGCATTCCTTTTATTCCGCTTTCCGACAGACTCATGTCTATATCAAAATCTGCCGAGATGTTCCACGGACTGTTTTCTCTGCCGTCATCGTCAGGTCTTATACTGCTTTTCAGATGTTTAACGTCGGTGACTCCTGCAAGAATAACTGAATGAAATGTTTTATATTTCGAAATTTTCTGCCTTTTAAGATAATTAGAACGAAGCTTTCCGAGAAAATCAAGAAATATCTGACTGTCGGATGCCTGATCAACTTCATCTATAATAAGAACAAGCTGTTTTGGATTCTTCCTGCACCATTTATCAAAAATGCGGAATATGTCACTTAATACAAGGTCTGACTGTACAGCTGACAGCTCTTTCAGATCTTTGTATATTTCATCAGGGACAGGAATCTCAACCGCATCATGAGTATCACAGATCACTGCCGCAAGCCCCTTTACAAAGGTGCTCTCGCTTTGGTACATTCCTTCAGTCAGATCCTGAAAATCAAGACTTATCACATCATACTCATCAGACAAATACTTATCAAGAGCAGTAAGTGTTGTCGTCTTTCCGTACTGACGCGCTCTGTTTACTGTAAAATACTTTTTTCCGTCTACAAGTTTTTTGATCTCCCTTACCCTGTCTGATATGTCCACCATATAGTTTTCTTCCGGTGTACAAACTGCCGTGGTATTGAATACCTTCATGTGTCAGTCTCTCCTTCCGTTCCTTAATTAATACACAGTATTAGTATAACACATTTCAGATCAAATACCAAACTGTTTTTATACTATTTAATTCCTCTAACCGGCTTTTAAGTAATACCTTTTTTCCGAATCCAAAATTATCACTCCCCGTATTTATTTAGATTTTTTCTTTTTCAGTAATACAAATACCCCTATTACAGTAAGAACAATACCAGCTATTATTGCACAAAGCAATGGTACACCGATCTTTCCTGCTAAAAAAATAGCTGTCGGTCCATCTGCACCACCTATTATCGATATTCCTGATCCGGATGTTGCATTAGCACTTAACAACGTTACTGTTCCTGCTAAGGCTATAATTAAGCCTATAGACAACAGCACTATTCCTGCAGTCTTTTTCATTTTATTCTTCTCCAGTAACATAAAAAATCGTAATTCAGATATTCAACACCTGATAATATCCCACTTATACCATTATTTGTAAAACCCTATAAACAGGGGCTTTTATTATAAAGTTCGCTATAATTTATCACTTTTTTGTTTAATAAGAATAAAAAACGACCATTACATAAAAACAGTCAAACATCACCAGAATCGGTATAAATAACGATACCGTTAAAAGGCTTTTAAGTTCACCTCTTAAACAAATGTCTGTCGGTTTATGCGGATTAATTTTTATAGTAGTTTCCATATTTTTTTCATAGCGATAACGGCTGGTACCGCATGACTCATAAGTCTGACCATTATATTCATATTTAAAAGTAACTCTGTAGCTATATGAATATTGTACTCTGCCAGTTTTTGAATCTTTATGTTCATGGACTTCCTCTGTTACGGACGTTACCTCAGCATCAACTTTTTTTCTGCATAAAATCAGTGTTTTTATTGATTTAGTTACGACCATCAGTTCCAGTACATGAAAAACTGCTAAAAGTAATCCGAAAAAAACAGGTCCTATATATTCCATTTGTTTTTACTCCTTTCATCATCTTTTCTCATACTTCAACTTTGATCCGATAGTAATTCTCCATCTTCACATAGAAATCTGCTTTTCGGTTGCTCACCGCTCTAAGAGCACGCAGCTTTCACAATGAAATGTGCCCGGGAAGAGATCTATGCCCTTTACTCTTTTGAGTTTATACCCGTTCTCCTCACTGCAGAGGATCTTACAGTCCCTTGCTGCTGTTGCCGGGTTGCATGAGATCATTACTATCTTTTCCGGAGCCATTTTTACGATCGCATCGAGGGTAAGTCCATCACAGCCTTTGCGCGGAGGATCGACTATGATCACGTCAGGTTTTCTGCCTTCCTTCTGAAGGCGGTCGGCTATTTCGCCTGCGTCGCCGCAGATGAAGTCTGCATTGGTCACACCGTTTGTCGCTGCGTTAGCCTTCGCATTTTCCACGGCCTGCTCAACTACCTCGACACCGGTCAGATGACTTACGCGGTCTGCCATGGAAAGGCCGATAGTACCCGCTCCGCAGTAGAGGTCGAAGAGTTCTTCGTTTCCTTTCAGGTCAGCAAATTCTGCAGCAATGCCGTACAGTTTTTCTGCCTGTTCGGTGTTGACCTGATAGAAGGACATCGGTGACAGTGTGATCCTGTTTCCGCACATAACGTCTTCAATGCAGTCGCTTCCGTAAACGGTTATATTGTTCTCACCGAGTATTACGTTTGTATTGTCCGGATTTACATTTACCACTACGCTTTTTATGTCAGGAAATTTTGCGAGGAAACCGGTTTCAGCTATCATCTGTTCCATAAGTTTTGCAGCCGACTTTGTTTTTGAAACAAGACAGACCATGATCTCGCCGCTGTGGAAACCTTTTCTGATGTAGATGTGACGGATAAGTCCCCTTCCCGTTGTTTCGTCGTAGGCAGGTATCTTGTTGTCGTTTATAAACTTCATTATATGGTCAACGATCTTCTTAAAGATGACCGGCTGAAGTCTGCAGGCTGTGTACGGGATGACACGGTGACTGCGGTTTGCGTAGAATCCGCACACTGCCTTTCCGTCCTGCATGGCAACAGGATACTGGGCCTTGTTGCGGTAACCGTTTATCTCACTGCATCCGAGGATCGGTTCGCATTCTATGTCAAAACCGCCGAGACGCTTAAAGCTGTCGCTTACAAAGTCACTCTTTACCCTGAGTTCCTCTTCGTAGTTTATGTGTCTGAAAGAGCATCCGCCGCACTGTCTGAATACAGGGCAGTCCGGTTCCTTTCTTGCAGGAGAAGGAGTTATTATTTCCTTTACAATACCGTAAGCGTAGCTTTTGAGTACTTTTACTATCTGAACCTTTATGACATCACCTGCGGCAGTCTGCGGTACAAATACGGCCATGCCATCAAGCCTGCCTACACCGCTTCCCTCGTTTGTGATGCCTGTGATTTCCATTTCAGCGATCTGATTTTTAGTGATCATTGTTCCTCCAAATTATCAGCGTATATACCGGAAACATTTCATTCAAAAAAATTCCGTATTTCGTCTTTCTTCTTCATAAGCTCGTCAAATCTTCTGATGTACTCATAAGGGAACTTGTAGTTCATTACCCTGCTTATCGAGTTGTTCACATCAACGAGCTTCGTGGATGCCGCACATCCTGCTCCGAGTATGGTCTGTGTCTCGTCCATTATGAAAATGTTGTAGAGCGATCCCTTGCCCGGCTTCGCGTAGCCGATGTTTTCAAGACCGTCGATGGTGTTTTTCTGACGGTACATGTAGTACGGATCATATCCGTGAGCGATAAGTTCACTTACAGCGTAGTCAGCCATGCGTGTCGCCGGATTGGATATGTTTTCATGGCCGGTCTGATAGAGTCCGGCTGATCTTTTAAGTGTAAGGGCGTGAACCGTTATTCCGTCCGGATCAAGAGCGATTATACGATCAAGTGTGTCCCTGAAGCTTTCGAAAGTGTCGGTCGGAAGTCCGGCTATAAGGTCCATGTTGATGTTGTCAAAGCCAAGTTTCCGCGCAAGTGCAAAGGCTTCGAGCACTTCTTCGGCTGTCCCCTTTCGTCCTATCACACGGAGCACGTCGTTGTTGAGTGTCTGCGGATTGACCGAGATCCTCGTTGCACCCATTTCCTTTATAACGGCAAGCTTTTCTTCAGTTATAGTATCAGCGCGTCCTGCTTCAACATTGTATTCACGTACCTGCGAAAGATCGAAGCACTCTGCTGTTTTCCGCATGATCTTTCCTAGTTCATCGGCAGATATGGAAGTCGGAGTGCCGCCGCCGTAGTAAACGGTATCGATCTTAAGTCCATACTCATCAACTATTTCACCGAGTATTTCAAGTTCCTTACAAAGATAGTCAAGATAGTCCGGAATAAGCTTGTACGCACTGTCCATCGAGTGGGAGACGAATGAACAGTAGCTGCAGCGCGTCGGACAGAACGGTATCGAAATGTAGATGCTGACTGTCTTTTTATCAAATTCCGGCAGAAGCGGATGCTGTACCATGGCTGTACGCCAGGCAATATCAGTCTTCTTCTCCGAAACGAAATACTTTCCGGTAAACTCCTTACGCACCTGTTCCTCATTCATGCCGTTTTCAAGCATGACATTTATCTTTCGCACAGGACGAATGCCGGTAAGCAGTCCCCACTGCGGCTTCGTGTTATAGAATCTGCACAGTAAAAGAAACAGAAGCCTGCAGATGATAAATTCTCCGTCCTTTTCGTCAAAGCTTTCAGCCGGTGCGGTGCATGAACTTCTCATTACACGGCCGTTTTCTCTTATGTACGCGTAGTAGTACACGTTTTTACGGCAGTGCTTGATCCTCGTCATGATGATGTCACCGTCTGAATTTCTCTCATCGGAGAGAAACTCAAACCTGACAGCCGGTATGAAAAGCTTGACGGTTGCTTCTGTTTCGTACTTGTATGTATTATTGTTTAATATGATCGTCATTAACTAATCACCGAAAATATGGATTGTATTTGATTTCACGTGAAAGCGTAGTATCTTCGTTGTGCCCCGGATAAACGTGATAATCTTTGTCTTTACCGAGCTCTGCAAGCTTATCAAGCGAGTCAAGCATCTGTGCATGACTGCTTCCCGGAAAATCAGTCCTTCCGACTGAACCGCAGAAGAGTGTATCACCCGAGAAGATCACATCATCGAGTATATAGCACACACCGCCCGGTGTATGGCCAGGTGTGTGAATAACCTTTATTTCAGTTCCGCAGAAATCAAGAACGTCACCGTCTGACACTGTGACAAAGTCGTTTACCGGCTTGAATTCCATTCCGCCGACGAAACGTGAAAGACACGCTTCAGGGTCAGTGAGCATGATCGCATCGTCACTGTGAATGTACACCTTTGCGCCTGTTTTTTCAGATACGTCAGCAACTCCCCTGATATGATCGAAATGACCGTGTGTAAGAAGTATCATTTTAAGCGTAAGACCGTTTTCCTCAAGATACTTCATAAAACGTTCGCTGTCTCCCCCGATATCAACTGCAAAAGCCTCACCGTTTTCATTTACCCCGATGTAGCTGTTTGCCTGAAAGAAAAACCCGAATGTGTGGGAGCTTATTTTAATCATCTACTTTACCGCCTTCGATTTTTGTAACTGAAATAACGTCATGGATCTTCTGTATTCTGTTGATAAGGGCGTTGAGCTGTTCCTTGCCTGTAACGGAAATAGTGAGCCTGATCTCCGCATTGCCGTTCTTTATTCTTCGTGAAGTTGAATTGTAGATCGGCACCTTGGACTCGGCAACGGCTGAAGCAACATGAACGAGAAGTCCGGTGGAGTCGATTGCAAGAACATCGATCTCGGAATAGAATGCAGACTTCGGAGTCTTTGCCCAGGTAACCTTTTTCCAGCGGTCCCTGTTCTCCGGTTCCATAACAGATGCCCTGTAGTGCGGGCAGTTTGTACGGTGCACCGAAACTCCGCGTCCTCTGGTGATATATCCGATTATGTCATCGCCCGGAAGCGGATTGCAGCATCTTGAAAATCTTACCGGAAGATCCTTCAGATCATCTTCAAGAATAACACCGCTGTCGTTCTTGCTTATGGTCTTTGTCGGAACGATCTCGTTTGTTTCCTCAGGCTTTTTATAGATCTTGTCGTAATTCTCCTTAAGTCTCTGCATCATCTTAGGAAGAACAACACCGCCGTAGCCGATAGCTGCGTAGAAGTCATCAAGGGTTTCGCAGTTGTGGCGCTTAAGGTCATCAGCAAGAAGCATGCCGATATCCTCTTCCGGAACGGTCATTCGGTAGTGTCTGAATTCCTTTTCTAGTTCGGCCTTGCCCTGAACGATGTTTTCCTCACGGCATTCCTTCTTGAACCACGCACGTATTTTTGCCTTGGCTTCATTTGTCTTCGCTATTTCAAGCCATGAACGGTTCGGTCCGCGGCTCTCATCCTTCGAGGTCTGTATCTCGATGATATCGCCGGTAGAAAGCTTGTAGTCAAGCGGAACTATCTTTCCGTCCACCTTGGCTCCTATCATTCTGTGACCTATCTGGGTGTGCACGCGGTAGGCAAAGTCGATTACCGTTGAGTCCACCGGAAGGGTGAATGAATCTGCTTTCGGCGTGAATACGGTTATGTCATCGGAAGTAAGGTCTGTCTTGATGATGCGGACGATCTCCTCAACGTCGTCGGTCACCTGCTGTGCTTCGAGCACCTGTCTTATCCAGGCAAGACGGCTCTCCATCTTGTCGCGGCTCTGAATACCTTCCTTGTACTTCCAGTGAGCAGCGATACCGTACTCGGCAACCTGATGCATTTCCCAGGTCCTTATCTGTACTTCGAAAGTGATACCTTCCTTGCTGATAACGGAAGTGTGGAGCGACTGGTACATGTTCGCCTTCGGTGTGGAGATGTAGTCCTTGAAACGGTTAGGAATAGGACGGAACATCTCGTGGATTATACCGAGGACGTTGTAGCATTCAAGCTGCGTGTCCACGATGATACGGACAGCATACTTGTCGTAAACCTCCTCGATGCTCTTTCTGTTTATATATATCTTCTTGTAGATGCCGTAAATACTCTTGACACGTCCGTCGATCTGCGGAGGTCTTTTGAAATTCTCGCTTTTGAAACGTTCCGATATTTTTTCCTTTATCTTTGCGATGAAGAGATCACGCTCATCCTTCTTGATTTCAAGAATATGCTCGATCTCGGAATAGGCATACGGATCAAGATAATGGAACGCAAGATCCTCAAGCTCGTCCTTGATGGACTTGATACCGAGTCTGTGTGCAATCGGAGCGTAGATATTCATTGTTTCAAGAGCGGCTTTTCTCTGCTTGGCGCCCGGCCTGCAGGCAAGAGTACGCATGTTGTGGAGACGGTCACAGAGCTTGATGAGCATTACTCTTATGTCGCGCGACATGGCAAGAAGGATCTTTCTTACGTTCTCGGCGAGCTGCTCGTCCTGATTGAAAATAGGAGCTTTTGAAAGCTTTGTTACACCGTCGACCAGGCACGCAACGTCCTGTCCGAATTTTTTCTGTATGTCTTCAAGGGTGGCGTCAGTATCCTCAACAACATCGTGGAGCATTGCAGCACAGATCGTGTCGGTATCCATACCGAGTTCAAGAAGAATGTAGGCAACGGAAACCGGATGAACGATATACGGTTCACCTGATGTTCTTTTCTGGCCTTCGTGTGCTTTTTCAGCAAATTCGTAGGCAGAAATTATTTTACTCATGTCATACTGCTTTTCCTCGTCGAGGATCTTCTGTATGACCATGTTTATTGTGCAGCTTTGGTTTTCCATTTGCTTCTAAGCCCCCTTAAAATTTCTGAATCTTCAAGATTTGACTTTTTATCGACCACAAGTCTGTGTGACCGGTCTGCAGCGTAGTCCATTTTGATAAGACCGAGTTCGCTGAAAACATCAAGACAAATCCTGAGTTTGCAAATATTTATATTAGCAGGGTCACTCTTCATGTAGAGCTGTTCTGTCATAATATCCTTGTCTGAAAGTGCTGTATACACTTTAATGAGTTCATTTCGTTCCGGAGTCATTCGTTTGTAGTAGGCTTCCGGAAGCGGTTCACTCCTCTTAAATTTTTCATATGCATCTTCCGCTGCAAAGAAGCGGTCCTGATTGATGCCGCTCTTTCTCATGTCAGCCACCTGAAGATCAACGGTTTCGTTTCCGCGGAAGCTGTTGATACCAAGAGATACGATGAAATCGTACTTCTGTCCTTTCAGCGATCTCATTTCATCAGTGTTTGTCCTGAACATGAGTGCGTAGAAGAATGATCCGCCGTAGTTCAGCTTAAGCTTTGTATGTGCACCGCCGGAAAGCGGGATGACATCATCGATAATGGCTCCGGCAAGAGCGAAATACGGTTTTTCGTTGTCCTGACCGAAAGGTTCGAGGATGCGGAGCCCTGCAACGTTCCGTACATTTATATCTGCCGGTTTAAGCACCTTTTCCGCTTTAAGAACATAGACCGGCATTGTTTCATGCGCTGAAGCGGCGTATTCCTGAAGCCTGTTTCTGAAAGCTTCAGTGTCGGAAGACTTAAGGGAAAATCCGCCGGCGCCCTTGTGTCCGCCGAATTTTGAAAGAATGTTCTCGCAGTATGTAAGGCATTCAAAAACTGAAAAGTCCCCGAACGCCCTAGCGGAACCCCTTGCGCTTTCTCCTTCGAGTGTAATAACAAAGCACGGTTTTCCGTACTTTTCAAGGAGTTTTGCTGCTACTATACCAATTACACCGTGATGCCAGTTTTCACCGCAGAAAACGAGCACGCGCTGTGAAAGCAGCTCCGGATTGTCATTTATCTGTTCAAAAATACAGTTTGTTATCTTTTCCTCGGCCTGTTTGCGTTCTTCGTTAAGTGCATTGAGCTCGGCCGCCATGTGTTCCGCTTCATCAGGATCATCACACATAAGGAGGTCGAAGGCCTGAACCGGAGAACCGAATCTTCCTGAGGCGTTTATTCTCGGAGCAATTGCAAAAGCCACAGATTCGGATGTAAGAGGCCTGCATTCTCCGTTTTCATCAAACAGCCCTGCAGCCTTCATGAGTTCGATAAGTCCGCAGCGTTCAGTGTTTCTGATCATCAGGAGTCCGTTTTCGACTATGAACCGGTTTTCTCCGGTAAGTGAAACGATATCGGCAACTGTTCCTATGGCAGCGAGATCGCCGAACTGTTCCAGAACACTGTCATAGTCTCCGCCTTCCATTGCGGCGATAAGCTTGAGTACCACACCGGCACCGCAGAGATATTTGAATGACGACGGGCAGTCTTTCTGATGAGGATCGACAACTGCAAGAGCCTCCGGTATCTCATCACCAGGCTGATGGTGATCAGTAATAACGAGATCCATTCCGAGTTCTTTTATAAGCTTTGCTTCACCGACAGCAGAAATACCGTTGTCCACGGTTACAATGAGCTCTGTTCCGCGTTCTGCCAGAACACGGACAGAATTTTCGTTAAGTCCGTAGCCTTCGGAACGTTCAGGTATATAGTAAGAGACATCGGCGCCGATACATTCAAGATAGGAGTAAAGCATTACCGTTGAAGTAATGCCGTCACAGTCATAATCACCGTAAATGCAGATCTTTCTGCCTTCTTCGGCAGCGCTGTTGATTATTTCAGCTGCTTTTTCCATATCCTTTATCTGAAAAGGTGATTCAAGTGAATCTGTCCTGATAAGTTCAGCAGCTGCTTTAAGATCTGTAATGCCTCTTGAAACAAGCACTTCCGCACACAGAGGTGTCAGGTCACTTCCTGAGGTGATCTTCCCGGAAATTCTGCTGTCCGGTTCTCCTATTATCCATTTTTTCATAGCCTCAAATATCTCTCCTGTTATGATCTTTCAGAATATAATTCAACTTATATTATAGCATTTTTTTCGCCTGAGCACAATAGGAAAAGCGTACATCTGCGCCGGCGAACTGTACTTTATTACTGTGAATTTGTCTTTAAGAGACTGAAAAACCGTCCGCAAGCCACGCATTTATTGCTGTCTGCGGACTTATTTATGCTGAAAAATGCTTAAATCAGTTTTAGGTTAAGTTTCAGTTTAGTTAAATATTCGTCGTTTTCACCGATATATGACGTTAAATTTATATTAACATCTGTTCATGAATCCTTTACTATTTTACTAAATCATGCTATAATTATATATAGTAAAAAAATATACTTTATGAAGGAGTTTATTTTTAATGAATGACCGAATAAAAATACTGCACTGCGCAGACCTTCATATTGGTGCTGAGCTGTCATTTCTGAACAACAAAGCTGCTTCAAGACAGGCCGAAATACTTAACACTTTCAAAAAGATCACCCGGATCTGTTCAGGTCAGGGTATCGAACTACTTATTATTGCAGGCGACCTGTTTGACAGCAATCATATTGACTCTGCCGCACTGACCGAAGTTAAAAACGCTCTTGCTGCAATTCCGGATACAACTGTCGTTATCACAGCTGGAAATCACGACTATTTTGCCATTGACTCCCCTTTCAGTGACGACAACTGGTCTCAGAACGTACACATTATTTTCAAGAAATACACCGTTCTTGAATTTCCTGAAAAGAACCTCAGAGTGTGCGGTTCTTCGTTCCTCGGAAGCTATCAGGAAGGCTGCGGAAAAGATATCAAGGCACCTGATGACAGTATGATAAACATTCTTGTTTACCACGGTGAACTCGTTAAAGACGAAAAATCAGGAAGATACAATCCTATTTCAGTAAAGGATATCGAAAATTCCGGATTTGACTATGTCGCCCTCGGTCACTATCACAGTGCAACGCCTGTGCTGAAAGCCGGAATGACCTCATACTCCTATTCAGGAACACCGGAAGGAAACGGATTTGACGAAAGCGGGAAAAAAGGCGTTTACGCAGGCTACGTTTACAAGCACCGCGCTGAACTTGCTTTTGTGGAAACATCATGCCGTACCTATGAAAACGTTTCAGTCGATATAAGCAGTCTGACTACAAATTCAAAGATAATCAGCAGAATTCATGATGTACTGAAAGAAAAATACGGTGAAAACTACGCAGAAAATCTTTACAGGATCTCCCTGACCGGAAAAATACCGGACGGATTTGTGCCGGCATCTGCCCAGATATGCACTGAACTTTCCGAAACCCTTTACTACGTCAGAGTATATAACAAAACAAGACCTGATATCGACATTAACATTCTTGCCGCAGACTTTTCACTTAAAGGGATCTTTGTAAAGAAAATGCTTGAAAAGATCAGTTCCTGCAGTTCCGACGAGGAGAAGGAGCAGTACGAAAACGCGCTCTACATAGGACTTAAAGCATTTGATGGTGAGGTAAGTTTCTATGAAGATTAAAGAACTACACATTACTAAATTCGGTAACATAAGAAATTTTGACGTAAAAGCAGAAGATAAAATGAATTACCTCTACGGACTTGACGATGAGAACAGAACTGCGGTTATGGATTTCATTCTTGTCATGTTCTACGGCACCGTAAACAACTTCCGCGAGGATATACGCGAAAAGTACCTTCCGCTTGACGGATCTGACATAACCGGATCAATGGTTTTTGAATACCTCGGCGACGATTATCTGCTAGAAAGAGTATTCAACGCAGGAAGATACAAAAAGGACACTATCACCCTTACAAATAAAACAAAGGGAACATCCGAGAAACTCGCCTACAACGTTAAACCGGGTGAATATCTTTTCAGAGTCAGCAAGGAAATGTTTGTCCGAAATTCCTACGTAAACTACAGTGACAACCTTCCGAAGTCCGCAAAGAACTACAATGCAGCAATGCAGAAGCTGCTTTCAAACATAATTTCCACTTCCTCGGAACTCATTTCTGTTTCAAGCGTCGCAAAAATGCTCAACAGTTACTGTGACGAAGATTTCCCGGGAAGTCTGAGCAGTTCAATGCGCAGCAAACGTAATGAAATGGCTGAACTCGAGGAAACACTGAAAAGTGCGAGAAACATCGAAAATGACAAGATCGCTCATCAGAATCACTGCAACGAACTGTATTCAAAGTTCAATATGCAGAAAAGAAAATTCCAGAAGATAAAGGAAAACCTGAAGCTTCAGGATATGATAACGGAACTTGAATCGCTTAATGACTGTTCTGAAAACAGCGAGCTTTCCTTCAAGGCAGCATCGGAAAACTACAACAGGCTGAATCAGAAGCTTAAAAAGGAAAAAATACTTGAGCACAGAGAAGCTTTTGACAGATCATGCGAGAATTACAAGCGTATTTCAAAGCTTAGAAAAGAACTTGATGCTGAACTTCAGAAAAAGACAAACCTGAGCGTTGATCTCGGCAGATATACTCCAAAGGGTGACAACTCAGCGCTTCAGAATGTTATTACACTGCAGAGCAGCATTGAGAACACTGAAGAAACCATAAGGACACTTCATGTTCAGCTTGATGAAAAGCGTAATGAACGTAATCAGCTTGCCGAAAAACTCCGTGCAGCAAAGGATAAAATGGAGGATGCTGACCAGGCTCTCCGCAGGCAGGAAGAAATGACGCGCAGCAAACTCGCCCAGGCTGAATCTCAGCTTCATGATTCGAGTTACACTGTTAATACACAGGCAGTAAACAAGAGTAAAAACCTTATTCTGGCTATATTCCTCCTTGCATTTCTTATTACTCTTCTGATAATTTTCCTTACAAATATCGTTGCAGTTGTTATAATCGGCATTGCGATCTTCTCTGATCTTTATGCTATCATATCAAAGCTCGGAAAAGAAAAGAAGGTCAGCAAAATTGCCCGTGTTGACGAAGTAACACTGCGTGAACGTGAAAGAAAATTCAGGGATCTGCGTACAGCTTGTTCAACTGAACGTGACAATTACGTTGCAAAGGCTGCTATCGCAAGAAATCAGTACGATGAAATAAAACGCAAAGATACATCACTTAAAAAGCAGCTTGCTTCTCTTGAAAATGAGATAAAATCTTCTGAGGAAAATCTGAAGCAGTTCATTGCCGGTAAGGAAGGTTCCGAAAAGAACATATCTTCACCGGATCCGATTTTCTATCAGATCCGCTCTGAGATCAACGAGATTGAAAGAAGCGCTGAGCTTCATCAGCAGAATATTGAGGAACTTGAAAAATCAGTACTTTCCTCACTCGCTCCGATCAGACAGTTTGCGGAATATTCCGATGCTGAAGAGTTCATCCGCCAGAGTATTGATATTCTCGCGGAATATGACAAGCTCAGTGAAAGACTGAGTATTCTCGGTGACAAGGAAAAGGCCGGAATGGTCGCTGCAGGAAACAAAATACGTATCGATCAGCTCAACGAGCAGATAAAGAAATTATCCGGCGGAAAGCCTGTAAAGAAGCTTACGACTGATGAATACAGATCACTGCAGACTATGGCTGATTCACTCGAGCAGGAAAACAGCAGGATCAGAGACGAATATATTGATGCGATAACCCGACTCAAGATAAAATATAATGACAGCACATGTGTTGCCAATACCGAACACAGAATACACAGACTTCAGCGCGAGATCAACAGAACAGATGAAAATCTGAATTCTGTAAAACTTGCCATTGAGTCATACAACAGCACACTTGAAGAGATACATGACAAATACGCTCCGCAGGTAGCACACCGCACCTCAGAGATCCTTTCGGAAATCACAAAGGGAAAATATGCATCAGTATCAGTCAAGGGCGGGAAACTTGTAGTCCGTGACAAAGATAAGAATATTATCGCTTTTGAAAAGTTAAGTTCTTCAGCATGCAACATCGTATATTTCGCACTTCGTCTTGCAGTAGCAGAAATCACATGCTGCGACATGGATTATCCGATCATACTGAATGACTACTACCTCAGAGTAAGCGAAGCAAAAGTCGCTGAACTTCTGAAATTCCTGAAAAAATACTCTGAAAAGAATCAGGTCATCATTTTCAGCCCGACAAACAGAATTTCAAGCGTAGCTCTAAACGAGCAGATCAGTATTGACGATGTCAATCTTTCATCACTAACATAAAACAAAGAACTCTCCTGACTTTCCGGGAGAGTTCTTTGTTTTGACTGTATAATATTATGATATTATAATTCTTTTAAAATTTATAGCTTAAAGCTTGCTTTAAGCTATCTTCAATGCTATAATTATAGTGAACACATAAAAAATTTTTACGATAACAGCACATGTACTAAAATCAATTTTTCAGAGGTGATCATTATGTCAAGAGAAGCAACAAGAACTGCTACAATCTATACACGCGTTGATCCGGAAACAAAAGAAAAAGCCGAATCAATTTTATCTCAGCTTGGAATTCCAATGTCAAATGCCGTAGGCATGTTCCTGAAACAGATAGTTTTACAGAATGGTATTCCTTTTGAGATGAAACTTCCAGCACCGGATCCTGTTATTATCCGCTCAAAAGACGACCTTATCGTTAAGCTTAATGAAGCAGAAGCTGATATTGAAAGCGGCAATTATTCAGATGCAAAAGAAACACTAGGCAGAATAAGGAAAAAGCACAATGTATAATGTCATTACCTCATCGTCATTTGAAAAAGATCTTGATAATATTACAGATTATTTCATTAACAGTTTGAATAGTAAAAATGCTGCTACCCATTTACTCGACTGCACTGAAGAAATTATTTCACATATTTCTGAAAATCCTTATATGTATCCTGTCTATCATGACAAAGACATCGCTGAACGCGGCTACCATTATTCTGTTATAGGAAACTTTCTGCTATTTTACGCTATTAATGAAATCAATAAAACAGTAGTTTTATCAAGATTATTATACGGAAGAAGAAACATTCCCGAAATAATATAAGCAATACTACGAACACAAATGTACGCCTGCGGCGTGCTATCTAAAAAAGGGGCTGTAAAAAAAGTCCTGAACACAACAAAATCTGCATATCTTACTCACGTAAATACGTGGGTTCAGATATGCTGATTTGCTTTTAAGGAGAGTTTCTTAACATCTCCTTTAATTTTTTTAGATTTTACATCAGCGCAGCCATTTCTGACATCATTTCCTCTTCAGGTGTAGCATCACGGTCTTCAGCTCGGCCGAGGTGAGACTCTGCTTCTTTTAAAAGTGCTTCTGCTACTTTATATGAAGCTTCGTCCACATCCCATCCTGCCTGCTTTCCTTCATCACATTCTTTCAGGTCTGACTTTATAAGTTCCATCACCCGCTTAACCTGTGCTTTGGTTTTGGCGGCTGCAAGCATACGAGCAAGTTTGGCAGCGTTTATTGCCATACAGCAATTGACTTTTTCAGATTCAGTTTCCGAATCTTCCTCTTCTTCGATTTCTTTGTTCTGTGATTCCTTCATTTCTTCTATTGCCTTACTCAGCATATTTGCAAGAGCACTGCCTTCATCACCGGAAGGGTCATCAGAATTTTCTGCCCTTTCTATAAGTTCTTTGATTTTTTCTGCTAACTCTGCATTTTTCTCTTTGATCTGTTCAAACAGATCAGGATATTTCTCGTTCAGACATAACAGAGATTTTGAAGAAACTGAGCCGTCTTTACTTTTCTTCAATGCTTCATCAGAAAAATCAACCTTATCCTGCCTTACGGAACAGCTGGTTTCGTTTTCTTTATCACTGTCGGAGACACTTATTAATTTCTCGTTCTTTAAATCAGAACATTTACGTCCGTTCACCTTGTTCTGAGAAGTTCCGGCTGACTGTAATGAATTTATCATCATAATATCAAATCCTTTCTGATACCTGCCACAGGCTTTTCTATAAATTATATCGCCCGGTAAAACACGTATTCAAGGAATATGCCGTGAAAAGACCTTTTTATGACGTGAATCACATCATCAGCATAACTGAAAGTGTAAATTCTCTTTCATCAAAGGAAAAATCAATACCGCCGTGATATTTTTCAGCTGTATTTTTTATATTAACAAGCCCAAAACCATGTTCGGAGCTGTTCGGTTTGGTTGTTTTAAGAAGTTCACCTTCTGTAACTGTCTGCTTTTCACAGCAGCTGTTCCGTATCGTTATCAGAAATGCATTTTTCTTTTTACAGGATTTCAAAGAAATAAATCTGTTATCTTCAGGACACTTTTCTGCTGCTTCTATAGCATTGTTAAGAGCATTATTCAGAATTATACTCATATCGAGTTCGTGACCGCGGAGACCATCAGGATAATGAAAATCAGATTCAAACATTATTCCGCGTTTCTCAGCTTCATTTCTCTTTTCTGAAATGATAATATCAGATACCGGATTTCCGCTGTTTTCTCCGGCATCTGCATCTATTCGTTCTGAAACCTCACCGAGATATTTCTCAAAGGCTTCATTTTCTCCGTGCATGTGCAGTCTCTGAAGTACTGTCAGGTGATTACGCATATCATGTCGTATTGCTCTGATATCACGATACAGGTTCTCAGCCCCGCTGATATAATCGCGGATATTTTCAGTCTGTACTGAAAGCATGGCGTCCTCAATCTCTTTCTGTCCGACCGCTTTGATCTGTTCATAAAAGTAAATGACAATAATAAGAACTGCATACAAAGCAATATAGAATGCTACTGCAGCAAAATCATAAGTTTTAATACTGATATCAGCCGAATCCACACTGTTAAAGTAAAGTGCGGTCCGGTAACTGAAAACACCGACAATACTTGGAAGAATAAGTATCAGCGCTTCCTTTATGCTCATTTTTTCATCTTTGCTGATATATACTTTATGAAAAATTCTGATAAGAACATACATTACTCCGGCGATAATTACTGCTTCTATGATGTTAAAAATAATATCCATCAGAATAAGGTGAGATCCGTCAGCAAACCATTCAGTAAATAATCCTGATATCCGGACATGAAGTTTTAACCATAATGCCGTACTTATCGCTCCTGTAAACCAGCGTATCGAAAAAAATGAAAACATAAGAAAGACCTTCTGAGCTTTGTTTTTTCTGTCGAACAAAGTAAATACTGAAAATGCTGCTGCATCTGCCAGTGCATATGCTATAAGATTACTGAATTCAAATGGTTTGAGAAAAAACACGAGCATTATGATCTCATACACAGCACCTGAAACAAATCGCGCAGTTTTAAGTTTTGTAAATGGTTTCAGAAACCCTGTCAGTCCGACAGAATAAACAGTGATAGTCATTATTATGGTGAGCATAAGACTGATGTTCATATATTCTGTAAGAACGCTATTCATCTTTGTTCTCCGTTTTTATATAATTCATGTATGACCTTACAAGTTCAGGATATCTCTTTTTTGAAAGCAGAATACTGTCTCCGTTATCCATTATTACTTCAGAAGAAGTGTATTTTTCAAGATACCGCAGATTGATAAGATACGAACGATGTGTACGGAAAAATGTTCTGTCAGTTTGTTTTTCAAATTTACCAATGCGTTCACGATATTCAATTTTCCCTTTTAACGTATGCAGAATCAGAATATGATCCAGCGCTTCAGCGTAAATAATTTCTCCAAGTGAAAGTTTTGCGGTGGTTCCGCCTGACTTCACAATAATAGTTTTATCGTTTTCAGAGTTCAGTTCAGATCTGCAGCTGATGTCGGCTGCTTTTTTTATGATCTCACTAAGTCTTTCTTCTGAAACAGGCTTAACAAGGAAATGAAAAGCTCCTACATCAAATGCTTCAAAAACACGGTTTTCATATGCAGTCACAAAGATAATAACAGCCTTACAGCCGTAATCACGAAGTTTTGCAGCTACCTGCATTCCGTCAGTACCATGCAGTTCTATATCAAGAAATATTATTTCAAATTCATTATACGATTTGATCAGTTCTTCACCCGATAAAAACTCCGTCACAGATGCATCCGAATAAATCTTCTTTATTTTTTCCGAGATGTCCCTGCAGATTTCCTTTTCATCATCACAGACAGCAAACCTCACCGTTACCCTCCCCTTTTCATAAATAGCAATGTCGGGCGCGAAGAGTCCGACATTACCTTTTCTACTGAAGCGCAGCTTCAGTGATTGTCTTTATATTATACAGTATTTCGTATATAAATCTATAGTATTAAAAAATCAGTACGGTCGATAAACCATACTGATAATTCTCTTTGTTATTACAAAAGCAAATACATGAACTTGCAGCTTGCGTCATAACGCGGTTTCAGACGCTTGTGTAAATCTTTTTCTTCATCTTCCGGTAAACATCTTCCTATGCTTCTCCCTTTCTATCAGCATCTGTCTTTCAAGCTCGTCAGCTTCTTGCTCCATTTTATCCCAATCAGGCGCAGGAGTAGAAAGAATTGTTCTGAAAATTCTCGTTCCGAGATCCTTCGGGAGATTCGTCATGTTAGGTTTACCAAATTCAGTTGTAGTAGCCATATGAGTCCTCCTTTCAAGCTCTTTTGTATATTATACATCAAATCCAGGAAAAATGCAACCAAAAAACGGCGAACTCATTGAGTCGCCGTTTTTTATGTTAATAATGATTTCCGAGATTTACGTTCAGATCATCTTTCTGAAAAGCTCTGTCATGTAGAGTGAGCCGCAGATGACTATCGGGCAGTTTTCGGATTTTGCTATCATCTTTGCAAGACGGAGAGCATTATCAATTGGTGAAACGTATTTTTCACAGGTGATCATGGATGCGAGGGTCTCGCGGTCTACGGAATTGTATGCGAAGCCGTCTGTGCAGACAACTGCTTTGGCGTAGGATGAAAGGAGCATTGCTGCTGACTTTGAATCCTTGGTACTTACCATGCCGAAGATGAATACCGGACGTACAATGTTCATGGAAGTAAGTGCCGAAAGAAGAGCACTTATACCTGCAGGATTGTGTCCGCCGTCGATAACTATGTCGGGATCGCCCTTTATATGTTCGACTCTTGAAAGTACCTGTACTTCGGAAAACGCTTTCTGAATATTCTTTTCGCCTATTTCAAAGCCTTCAGCTTCGATAACTTCAAGTGCCTTGAGTGCGGTTGCAGCGTTTATAATCTGATGTCTGCCGTGCATTTTAAGGTCATACTTTGCACAGTTGTACTCAAAATGTCCGCCTGTTTCATCAGTGTCAATGTTTTCAAGCTCATCTTCAAGAGGCATTATCAAAAGTGAATCCTTGAAAATACACTCCTTCTGAAAGATCTGCATGACCTGTCTGTTATCCCATGAGATAACCACCGGTCTTCCCCTTTTGATTATACCCGCCTTCTGCATGGCGATCTCATGAACAGTCTTTCCGAGAATGTCGGTATGATCAAGTGAAATAGAGGTAATGACCGAGACGATCGGTTCTTCTATGATGTTCGTGCAGTCGAGAAGTCCGCCTATTCCCGCTTCAAGGAATACGATATCACATTTTTCCTCTGCAAAGTAGAGCATGGCTATGGCCATTGTGATCTCAAACTGTGAGTAAAGATCCTCACCTGCTGCTTGTGAAACTCTGGTGCAGTACTTCGCAACAGCTTCCTCAGGTATGTTCTGCGAATTGATCCTGATACGGTCCTCATAGACACGCATGAACGGTGAAGTGAACTGACCTGTCTTATAGCCGGCATTTATTAAGGACTGCGACATGAGCTCAAGAGTTGAGCCCTTGCCGTTAGTACCTGCTATGTGAACAAATTTTAAATTTTTATGCGGATCACCGAGCTTTGCCATGAGTGTTTCAGCACGGCTTAAGTCTCTGACCTTTCCGCCGGATTTGGTATATCCGTCGATATACGCTCTCGCTTCTTTATAGTCCATTATTTAAAGCTCTCGATAGACTGGTTGATCTTCTGCATCTTTTCCTCTGCCTTTGCAAGCTTTGCCTTTTCAGCTTCGATAAGCTTTTCAGGAGCCTTTGCAACGAATCCAGGATTGTTGAGCTTTCCTGAGAGGAAGTCGATGTCCTTCTGAACCTTTTCCTTTTCCTTTGTAAGACGTGCAATTTCCTTGTCCTTGTCAACGAGTTCGTTCATCGGGATAAATGCTCTTGCACTGTCTGTTACTGCAGTTACTGCATCTTCAAGTTCAATCTTTGAATCAACCTTTACTGATGAAGCAAACGCAAGCTTTTCAAAGAACATTGAGCAACTTTCGAAAAGATCCTTAAGCTCTGTTTCGATGAATACCTGTGCCTTTACTGACGGAGGTATATTCATTTCTGTTCTTCTGTTTCTGATCTCACGGATAACAGCGATTACCTTCTCGAATGCTTCCTCTTCAGCCTTGTATGAGAGTGATTCCTCGAATACAGGGAACTTTTCAAGCATGAGAGGTGTCTTTCCGTCTGTGAGTGTCTGCCAGATCTCTTCAGTTATGAAAGGCATGAACGGGTGGAGGAGCTTGAGCATTCCCTGCATGATGAATACAAGAACAGCCTGTGCTGAATCCTTTGTTTCGCCGCCTGCCATGATTCTTGGCTTTGTAAGCTCGATGTACCAGTCGCAGTAAACATCCCAGATGAAGTCGTAGAGCTTTGATACTGCCACACCGAGTTCATATCCTTCAAGGTTGTCATTAACAGCCTTTGCAAGATCATTGAACTTGCTGATGATCCACTTGTCCTCGATAGTGAGGTTTTCCGGAAGTCCTGTGAACTTAAAGTCTTCAGGAAGGTTCATCATAACGAAACGTGAAGCGTTCCAGATCTTGTTTGCGAAGTTTCTTGAAGCCTTTACCTTTTCATCGCTGTAACGCATGTCGTTACCCGGAGCATTACCTGTTGCAAGAGTAAATCTGAGTGCGTCAGCACCGTATTCAGCGATAACTTCAAGCGGGTCGATACCGTTGCCGAGTGACTTGGACATCTTTCTGCCCTGTGAGTCACGTACAAGACCGTGAATGAGAACTGTATCGAAAGGTACCTTGCCCATGTGCTCGATACCTGAGAACATCATTCTTACTACCCAGAAGAAGATGATGTCGTAACCTGTAACGAGAGTGTTTGTAGGATAGAAGAAGTCAAGGTCATCAGTCTTGTCCGGCCAGCCGAGTGTTGAGAACGGCCAGAGTGCTGAACTGAACCATGTGTCAAGAGTATCAGGATCCTGACGCATCGGCTTGCCGCACTTAGGACAAACTGCTGAGTTTTCCTTTGTAACTACCATTTCACCGCAGTCATCGCAGTAGAATGCAGGAATCTGATGGCCCCACCAGAGCTGACGTGAAATACACCAGTCCTTGATGTTTTCAAGCCAGTGGAAATAGATCTTGTTGAAACGTTCAGGAACGAACTTTGTTTCGTTGTTCTTTACAGCATCGATAGCAGGCTTTGCAAGAGGTTCCATCTTAACGAACCACTGCTTTGAAACTCTTGGTTCAACTGTTGTTGAGCAGCGGTAGCATGTACCTACGTTGTGGCTGTAGTCTTCTATTCTTACAAGTGCGCCTTCGGCTTCGAGGTCAGCAACGATAGCCTTTCTTGCTTCGTATCTGTCCATGCCTGCGTACTTAGGATATTCTTCTGTGATCTTTGCGTCGTCTGTCATGACGTTGAGTACAGGAAGATTGTGACGGAGACCTACTTCAAAGTCGTTAGGGTCGTGAGCAGGAGTGATCTTAACAACACCTGTACCGAAGTCCATTTCAACATAATCGTCAGCGATGATCGGGATCTCTCTGTGAACGAGAGGAAGAATTACGTTCTTGCCTACAAGATCCTTGTATCTTTCATCGTTCGGGTTTACTGCAACAGCTGTATCGCCGAGGAGTGTTTCCGGACGTGTTGTAGCGAGTTCGATATAGCCTGAACCGTCAGCAAGCTTATATCTGAGGTGCCAGAAATGTCCTGCCTGATCCTCGTATTCAACTTCGGCATCAGAGATGGATGTCTTACACTTAGGGCACCAGTTGATGATTCTTTCACCGCGGTAGATAAGGCCCTTGTCATATAACTTAACGAAAACTTCCTTAACAGCCTTGTTACAGCCTTCGTCCATTGTGAAGCGTTCTCTTGACCAGTCACATGAAGAACCGAGCTTCTTGAGCTGTTCAACGATACGTCCGCCGTACTGTTCCTTCCACTTCCATGCACGTTCCATGAATCCGTCACGGCCGATCTGTTCCTTGGTAACGCCTTCTTTTCTCATTGCTTCAACGATCTTGGCTTCTGTTGCAATGGAAGCGTGGTCAGTACCAGGAAGCCAGAGAGTAGCATAGCCTGACATTCTCTTGTATCTTATAAGGATATCCTGAAGTGTTTCGTCAAGGGCATGTCCCATGTGGAGCTGGCCTGTGATGTTCGGAGGCGGGATAACGATAGTATACGGCTTCTTTGTTCTGTCAGCTTCTGCTCTGAAGCATCCGCCGTCGTTCCAGTATTTGTAGATCCTGTCCTCAAAGTTACCAGGAATATAAACTTTATCAAGTTCTTTTTTCATTACAAAAATCATCCTTCTGTTTATTTATTATATGAGATACACTGATTAAACCGGAAATACGGCTTTGTCGTATTCCAATCGGAGGAACTGCGGGACTGAAACCCCGTGCCCATGCTGATAAGCTCCTGATTACTCAGTGATCTTTCTTGCTTCTATGTAGTAGCGCTTGTCCCATGCGTGACCCATTGAGAAAGTCTTTCTCGGAAGGGCACCGTCACAGATTACTGTCGGGAAAAGTTCTGACTTTGCCATGTCAGGAAGTATGAATCCGATGCTTCCGTCGTTCATTGAAAGCTTTTCAACTACTTCTGTTCCGTGGATATAGTCGATCTTTGCTCCGCTCTCCTTCAGGTATCCGTCAAGAAACTGCTGAAGGCTTCCGACTGTGAGCTTTGAAGAAGGCTTTGTGATACCGACAGTCTTCTTTACGCCCTTTACCACGTATTCAAACTTCTGACTGCAGTCTGCGGCATTATCGGTAAGTCCGAGAGCTTCAGTCATTTTCTTCATAAGGTCATCGGTATCGGCTTCAGTCACTATTCTGTGGATAGCCTCAAATTCAAGAGCCGGTGAATGAAGATTTACAAGCTCAACAAGAGCATATCTTGCCGGATGAGAACTCATGTCCTTTCCCGGATTGTTTTTCTTAAGCTCCTCGTAGAATTCCTTCGCAGTTGCAAGTGAGTGGTTTCCGTCACCCATAGCAAATACAAGCGGATTCTTCTCGTCAAGAGAATATTTTTTATTAAATTCCGTAATGTCTGCAAGTCCGTCAAGAGCCTTAAGTATTTCTGCCTGATCACTTTCAGGTATCAGCCATCCTGATGCGTGACCGCCCTTCTGCATAAGGTCAAAGTCATATACTTTTTCAAGTTTGTCTTTCTTTCCTGCAAGAGGTTCAATAACTGTTCCCTTTTCATCATCAATAAGGATCATGATGTGCGGAAGTTCAAGTTCAGCACCTCGTCTTACTGCAATTCTCGGAGGAATTCTTTCGATAACAGTTGCCTCTGTTGCACGAACCGGAGAAACTGAACCTTTTCTGTAGTCATAGTCTTCAAGGTCGATACAGCCCACAAGACCTGCACGTACTTTTCCGTCGTCCTGTGTTCTTTCAAGGTAGATCATTGAGTTTTTATATTCTCTGAAAATCCCCTTTGAAAGTGCATTCTTCATTGAAGACTGGATCTTCTTTATACGGTCGGCAACGTCGCTGTCT
Source organism: Ruminococcus sp. HUN007 (assembly GCF_000712055.1). Classification (NCBI taxonomy): domain Bacteria; kingdom Bacillati; phylum Bacillota; class Clostridia; order Eubacteriales; family Oscillospiraceae; genus Ruminococcus; species Ruminococcus sp. HUN007. The sequence goes on from NZ_JOOA01000001.1 coordinate 441,747, forward strand.
TCAAGATAAACTTCAGGAAGAATAAGATTATATGCTGAAGGAGCACCTGCCGATATACGTGCTGTCTCCTTCCAGTAGTCAGGTTCGCTTGTATACTGGTCACATGCCACGACTGCCCATTTGCTCATATCTGCGTCTGCCGGCAGAAGAATGTCTGCATTTCTGAAAGTATTCATAAATCACTGCCCTTTCATTAATTAAAGTAAACGTACTCTGAGTCCGGTGCTTCAGCCTTTTCAACGTTCTTTACGTTGAATACAGGTGAAGGTGCATCCATACCTTCAGGCATTACGAAACGGACATCAGCTGTGACTGTTACCCAGTCTCCTTCAACGATCTTCACGTCACCGGGAGCCACGCAGAGAAGCTTGAGATATTCAAGGTCATCTGCACAGCACTGCATAGCGTAGCGGTAAACAAGGAAACTTGTCATAGGATAGCCCTTAGGCCTTGTTATCTGTCCCTTGAACTGAACGGTTTTGTTATTGTATCTTTCACAGTTTTCAAAAATATCAATAAACCAGAGACCGAAGTCCATGTCTTCTATTTTTACAACAGGAGCGTCAATATCGAAAGGAAGCTCATCCAGTTCATCGTCTGCCGTTCCGTCGTTTCTTAAGAACATGAGTGAAGCCTCAGGATTTAAAGACTTTACGACAGCACGAAGATTAAGCTTCTTTGTGTTTTCGTCACAGCGGTTGAATACAACGACCGTTGCATACTTAAACTGTTCGTTCATGATCTGGCGCATGCATCTGAGCTGTTCATCAAACTTTGATGCATCGATCATAGCTGATATCTGAACTATATCCCAGTTCTCAGGCCATTCAAGCTCCATAAGCTCGTCAACGCTCTGCATACAGTTGTTTTCAAGAAGAACAGCTGTCGGGGTTTCATTTCTTTCAATGTCCTGAATGTACATGGATGTGAGGTCATCCTTGTTTTCCACCATGTAAAGCACAACATTGTCCGCAAGGTTTTCGTATTCGGTAAAACCGTCTTCACAGCAGATGATAACGACCTTTTCCTGTTCCTTAAAGAAATCCTGTGTAAGCCATCTCTGGATCATGGTCGTCTTGCCGCTCTCGACAAATCCAGTAAATATAAATACCGGAGTTGGTTCCATTATTTATCGCTCCTTTGCTATAGTGATCAGTAAGCCGATATCTGATTAAACAGTACATCCGGTTCCGCCGGATGTACTGAAGCCGGGACATGTCACGCTTTACTGCTTTTTAAATATCTTTGTAAGTTCGTCCTTCTTAAGATCAGTACCGATAACCACGATATGACCTGTAACATCAGCGCTTCCGAAACGTACTTCGTATTCATCCGGAACATAGTCAAAGTGGATCCACTTTCCGTCTGTCGAAGGAACGATACCCTTCGCTCTGATTACCATACCGTATTTTTCTGTATTTGTAAGATCAGAGAGAATATCCTTCATTTCGCTCTCTCCGAACTTTCTTACTGTTTCTATGCCCATGCTTGTGAACACGTCATCGGCATGGTGATGATGGTGATGGTGTCCGTCCTCGTGATCGTGACCGCAGCAGCATTCCTCACCGTCTTCGTGGTGGTGGTGATGATGCTCATGTTCATCGTCATCGTGGTGATGACCACAGCAGCATTCCTCATCGTCATCGTGGTGGTGGTGATGATGCTCATGTTCGTCATCGTGATCGTGTCCGCAGCAGCATTCTTCATCATCGTCATGGTGATGGTGGTGATGATGTTCATGTTCGTCATCGTGATCATGACCGCAGCAGCATCCGTCTTCATCAAAATCAAGTTCATCAAAATATTCGTCTTCGGCATCAAGATCAAATCCGCTTTCCATAACTTCCTTGATCTGCTTACCGTCTATTTCATCCCAGTCTGTTGTAATGATAAGTGCATTAGGATTGAGCTCGTTGAGAGCATCAGTGCATTTCTCAAGTTCGTGCTCGTCAATATCCTTTGTACGGCTGAGAATAACAAGCCCTGCACTCTGGATCTGGTCGATAAAGAATTCTCCGAAAAGCTTGATGTACTTTGCGTATTTCTTTACATCGACAACAGCTGTGTATGAATTGAGAATGATAGGTGTATCTTCAGCAACACCTTCAACAGCCTTAAGGACATCAGAAAGCTTGCCTACACCTGAAGGCTCGATGATGATACGGTCAGGAGAATAATCTTCAACAACCTTTCTGAGTGACTTTCCGAAGTCACCTACAAGTGAGCAGCAGATGCAGCCTGAATTCATCTCAGTGATCTCAACGCCGGCATCCTTAAGGAAACCGCCGTCAATGCTTATCTCACCGAATTCATTTTCGATAAGAACTACCTTTTCACCTGCATAGGCTTCCTTTATCATTTTCTTGATAAGTGTTGTTTTGCCTGCGCCGAGGAAGCCGGAAAAAAACATCGACAGGAATAAGACCTTCTTCCTGCTCGTCGCACCATTTTTCAAATGCATTGAATACATCGTTGAGTTCATGCTTGTCTTCAATGTTAATAAGTTCAATGTCATTTTCAGCGATCTCCCTGAAGCCATAAAGGAACACGTCCCCTTCAGTTTCAGGTTCAACAGGAACAAGCGCTATATAATCCTTACCGTTGCATTCAAGTGCAGTAAGAACATTACACTCCATTACACTGTCATCTTCAAGTGTAAGTTTTATTGTGTCGTGATGACCATGAAGGATTTCTTCTTTGTTGCTCATATTATATTAGTCCTTTCTGGAATATTGTGATTTATTTATAGACCGGAACATATTCAAATCCGTCCCGGAGAGTATCCATGTTTCTGTATACAAGGGCTGTTCCCCTTGCAACACAGTGATCAGCATTTTCCGCTATCCTGCATTTAATTCCTGTCTCGGAACATATAAAAAGATCAAGACGTCCGAGATGTGCGCCTCCGCCGGTAAGGACAATACCGTTGTCATAAATATCCGCGATCAGCTCAGGCGGGGTCTGTTCAAACACATGACGTATCGCCTCGGTTATATCTGCAAGGTGCTCCTCAACGGCAAGATGAAGATCCAGCTCGCTTATCTCGACTGATTCAGGCATTCCCGTATAAATGTTTTTGCCGCCTATCGTCATCTTTCTGCTGATGCCAGGATCGTAAAGATTTGAAATATTCATCTTTGCATTTTCCGCAGTGCGTTCACCGACATTGACCTTATACCTTGCGGCAAGATATTTCATTACAGCCTGATCAAACTTGTTTCCGGCTGTTGTGACCGAATGGGAAACGACTACACCGTTAAGGGAGACAACCGCAATATCCGTTGTTCCTCCGCCTATGTCTATTACCATGTTTCCCGAAGGTTTCGAGATATCGACCCCTGCCCCGAGAAGAGCAGCGATAGGTTCTTGAATAAGATAGACCTTTCTGGCACCGGCACTTACTGCAGCTTCAATAACTGCACGTCCTTCTATGTCGGTGATGAATGAAGGAACACAGATAACTATTCTCGGTCTCAGCGGCTGGCTGCCCAGAACTCTGAGAATAAATGTCTTTATCATGTATTCAGCCATGCCGTCATCGGAAATAACTCCGTCGGCAAGCGGCCTTACTATTTTGATATAATCAGGAGTCCTGCCTATCATGTTATAGGCTTCAAGACCAACTGCCACGACTTCCTTACGATACATGTGGTATGCCACAACAGAAGGCTCACTGAGTACAACACCGGCATTGTCTCTTGTAATGACGATGTTGGTCGTGCCAAGGTCTATTCCTATATCCACTTTTCAGTTCCTCCTTTACCGAAGTTTTGTACCGGCTGCGACTGCTGCAAAAACAGTCTCCGCTCCGGAATTTTTCAGAAGCCGCGCACATCGGTTTATGGTGCTTCCTGTTGTTATTACATCGTCACAGATGATTATCCTCTTTCCTGTAAGATCAGTTTCCCTTATCTTAATGGCGGAAATATTCTTCATTCGCTGCGACTTGTTCAGATAATGCTGTGAAGAGTCAGTATCCTGCTTAATGAGAACATCAGTCACAAGCGGAATATCAAGTGCTGACGCTATCTCACCGGCTATTATTTCAGCCTGATTGAAACCGCGTTTCCGGAATGATGTCGGCGACATCGGAACAGGCATGACCATATCAAACTGCAGTTCTGACATTTCATTTTTCAGAATGCCTGCAATAAGTTTTCCTGTGTACTCACCGAAATTTTTGTTGTTTCCGCGTTTTAGTGAAAGAACGCCTTCCTTTACCAGATTTTCGTACCTTAAAGGGACCAGGGCTCTGTCGTAGAAATTATCCTCAGAACACATACATGGTTCCCTGCCGCATACAGGGCACGCCTTTTCATACACGGTCTCAATGGAACTGTGACATTTTCCGCAGATCAGTTTGTCCCATCTTATGAAACCGTCGCAGCACGGACATCTGTTAGGAAAAAACAGATCAGTCAGGAAGCGCGACGCTGTGTTCATTGGTTATCTCACTTTCAAGCATTTCTTTCAGACAGGTGTAACGGTATGTCTTGCGTGCATTGTCCACCATCTGGCAGAGCTTTTTCTGTGATCCTACAACAATAAGCATTTTCTTTGCACGCGTAACTGCAGTATAGAGAAGATTACGGTAGTAAAGCTTTTCGAAACCGCCGAGTACCGGAAGTATGACAATATCAAACTCGCTGCCCTGGCTCTTGTGCACCGTAATGGCATAGGCAAGTTCGATCTGTTCGAGGAGTTCAAACGTGTAGGTGCATATTCTGCCGTCAAAGTCAATGACCGCAATCCTGTCGGCCTTGTTAATGGCTTTTATGGTGCCTATGTCACCGTTGAAGATACCTGTTCCGTGTTCACTGTCACGGCTCCATTCGATATCATAGTTGTTTCTGGTCTGCATTACCTTGTCACCGCAGCGGAAGGTGTAGACCATGTTTTTTACTTCTGTCCTGTCTTTTGCGGAAGGATTGAGCTTCTGCTGAAGGCGCTTGTTGAGCTCAATTACTCCGAGAGTTCCTTTTCTTGAAGGACAAAGAATCTGAATATCTTCAACCGGGGAGATGCCGTACGCCTTCGGAAGTCTGGTGCTGCAGAGATCTGTCACGAAAGCGGATGCCTCCTCGAAGGAAAGGCGCTGGAAAAAGAAGAAATCATTGTTCTTCTGGGTCAGATCAGGATATTCACCGTTTATGATCCTGTGCGCGTTTGTGATTATACAGCTTTTCTGCGCCTGCCGGAAGATCTCCTTAAGCTCGACGACCGGTATTCTGTGACTGTCGATCATGTCCTTGAGAATATTGCCGGCACCTACTGAAGGAAGCTGGTCACTGTCCCCTACCATGATAAGCCGGCAGCTGATCTTCAGGGCACGCAGAAGGCTCTCGAAGAGCAGTGTATCGACCATAGACATCTCATCGACCACAAGAACCCCGCAGTTCAACGGATTGGATTCGTTATGTGCAAAACGGAGCCGCCCGTCCATATCGTACTGAACTTCAAGAAGTCTGTGTATCGTCTTTGCCTCGTAGCCCGTTAGGTCGGAAATACGCTTGGCTGCACGTCCTGTAGGAGCCGCGATCATCACCTTTTCACCCTTTTTCACGTACATGGAAATAATGGCGTTGAGCGTAGTTGTTTTTCCTGTACCAGGACCGCCTGTGAGAATGAGAATTCCCTTCGAAAGGGCAGCTGAAATGGCAAGGCGCTGTAGTTTTTCGTATCTGATACCGGTAAGTGCCTCGTTGTCACTTATCATTTTTTCATAGTCATAAGTATCAGGTGACGAAAACGCCTGCATAACTCCGAGTCTTCCGGCTATGTAGCGTTCTGCATCGTAGTAGTCGGAAAGGAATGAATAGTTTCTGTTCTTTGATTCCTTGAAGTACTCGGTAAAGTTTCCGTTCTCAACTTCAGTACTGTAGGCCGAGTCAAAGTTTTCTTCTGTAATTTTAAGATATTCACATACTTTGGCCTTAAGCTTCTCATGCGGAAGACATGTATGGCCGTTGTTTGCATTTTCAAGCAGGACATATGTGATTCCTGCTCTGATCCTCATCGGTGAATCGTGCGGTATTCCGACGGATTCAGCTATCTGTTCAGCCTTTGAAAATTCAAGTTCAACACCGTATGAACAGAGTCTGTAAGGATCTGCTTCAATTATCTCCATGCTCTGGAAGCTCCATTTTTTAAAAGCCTTCATCGCATATTTGGCTTTGATCCCGAACTTTGCAAGATAGGTCATGAGCCTTCTTAAGTTAAAGATCTGCTTTAATTCGCTGGTTATACTCTCGCATTTTTTCGGTGATATTCCTCTTATACACAGCAGACGCTGGGGTTCGTTTTCCATTATCTCAAGGGTTCTGTCACCGAACTCGTCCACTATTTTTTTCGCAAGTGAAGGACCGATGCCCTTTATAACGCCGGAAGAAAGGTATTTTCTGATCTGAAGAGCAGTACCCGGAAGCATTCTCTCACAGTATTCAGCCTGAAACTGCATACCGAATTTTGCGTGGGTAACATAATTTCCTTCGAGCTTAAGCTTCTCGCCTTCTTCTATGTCACCGAGCTCTCCTACGGCTGTTATGAGCTCTCCGCCTGCGTCAAGATCAAATACAACATAGCCGTTGTCTTCATTTCTGAAAAGAACATCCTCAACCACGCCCTCGATCGTTAGCGTTCTCTGCTCCAGAGTGCATACCTCCCGATAATAAATATAACCTTTTCTATTATACCAACTTTTTTACTAAAATGCAACATCAAAAAAATTTGCTTTTTCAGAATAAAGATAGTATAATTAGATATTGGTGTTATGAACACTTACGGAAACAATTAAACACCCTACGGAGGATTGGTTTATGAATATAACAGTATTATGCGGTGGTCTCAGCGGTGAAAGAGACGTAAGTCTTACTTCAGGTCTTATGTGCGCAAAGGCACTCAGCAAAAAGGGACACGAAGTTTTTCTTCTTGATGTTTTCATGGGAACTGACTTCCCTCCTGAAAAGGCTTTTGCCGAAAGACAGGACTTTTCAGACGTAACATCTTCGATCGCTGCTGATGCACCTGACCTTGAAGAGGTAAAGAGACTCAGAGGCGAAAGCCCTGACGGATTCTTTGGAAAGAACGTTATCGACATATGCAAAAAATCAGACATCGTATTCATGGCACTTCACGGATGCAACGGTGAGGACGGAAAGATCCAGGCAACATTTGACCTGCTCGGCATTCCTTATACCGGTTCTGACTATCTCGGAAGTGCAAATGCCATGAACAAGGGCATAACACGAAGACTTCTGATAGCTGACGGTATCAATATGGCAAACGGCGCTCACTATACAAAGAATGATTATGAAACAGGAAAGACTAACGAATGGAGCTCATTCCCTTGTATCGTAAAACCTTGCTGCGGCGGTTCAAGTATCGGTGTTTCAAAGGCAGAAAACAAGGAAGAATTCGAAAAGGCTCTTAAGAACTGCTTTAAGTACGAAGATGAAGCCATCGTCGAGGAATTCATAAGCGGACGCGAATTTTCGATCGGTGTTATCGAAGGGAAGGCACTTCCTGTTATCGAGATTATCGCTGACGGATTCTACGACTATAAGAACAAATACTCAGGCAAGACCCGCGAAGTCTGCCCGGCTGAAATAGACGAAGAAACAAACAAAAAGCTTCAGGCTGCTGCCGAAAAAGCATTTGCTTCACTTAAGCTCAACATTTACGCAAGAATCGACTTCATACTCAACAGCAAAAACAACGAACCTTACTGTCTTGAGGCAAACACTCTTCCGGGCATGACTCCGGCATCTCTCCTTCCTCAGGAAGCAAGAGCTGTAGGAATCGAATATCCTGATCTCTGCGAGCTTATCGTAAACAAGTCACTCGCAAGATTTTAAAAATTTAAGTCCTGTAAAGGAGGACAACTGAAGTTGAGATCCATGACACTTAAAGAGATAGCATCCGCCTGCGGCGGAAGACTTGTCTCTTCTGAAAATGCTAATGAACTTACAATTAACGACATTACAATAGACAGCCGTACAGTGAAGGAAGGCTCGCTCTACATTCCGATAAAGGGACAGAGATTTGACGGGCATGATTTTATTGATCAGGTTTTTGAAAACGGCGCTGTATGCACCCTTACAGAATCAGAAAGAACTGACCTTACAAAGCCGCAGATAGTAGTTGAATCCACTGCTGCAGCATTAAGGGACATTGCAGAATACTACAGAAGTCTGTTTGGAAACCTTAAAGTCATCGGTGTAACAGGCAGTTCAGGAAAGACATCCACCAAGGAAATGATATATTCCGTTCTTTCAGAACACTTTAATGTCCTTAAAACGGAAGGAAACCTTAACAACGAGATCGGCGTTCCGAAAACTATTTTCAGAATAACCGATGAACATGAGGTTGCCATAATCGAAATGGGTATCAACCACTTCGGTGAAATGACACGTCTTGCAAAGATGGTACGTCCGGACATTGCTGTTATTACAAACATCGGCACAGCTCATCTTGAATTTCTTGAAAGCCGTGACGGCATTTTAAAGGCGAAGACAGAAATGCTTCCTTTCCTCGCAAAAGACGGTACTGCAGTGCTCAACGGTGATGACGACAAGCTCTGCACAGTTGATTCAGTTAAGACAAGCTTTTTTGGCTTCGGTGAGAAGAATGACATAAGGGCTGAGAATATAGTTCAGAAAGGCATTGACGGCACTTCGTTTACCATTGTCACAAAGGATATCCGTCTCAATGCATTTGTTCCTGCCCTGGGAAAACATATGGTCATGAACGCTGTCGCAGCTTTCCGCATCTCCGAACTTCTCGGCATGCCTGCCGGAAAGGCTCTTGAAGGAATCTCGCACTTTAAAAATATTGACGGCCGTTTCAACGTAATAAAAACTGACAGTTTCACTCTTATCAATGACTGCTACAATGCAAATCCTGATTCGGTAAAAGCTTCACTTAAGGTAATAGGAACTCTTCCGGGAAGAAAAGCCGCTGTGCTCGCTGATATGAAGGAACTCGGTGAGGACTCAGAAAAGATGCACCGCGAGACCGGAGCCTTTGCAGCTGAATGCCTCGACACTCTTATATGCATAGGACCGGAAGCACTTTTCACTTACGAAGAAGCGAAAAAAGCAAATCCGTATCTGAAAGCTGTTCACTACAATAACAATGATGAAGCAAAGGCTGATATGCTGAATATCCTTGAAAAATCCGATACTGTACTGATAAAGGGTTCACACTCAATGAATTTATCTGAAATCACTTCGTTTTTAAAGGAAACATGTATATAATCCACAAAAAACATGCTTTACTATTGACAAACAGAACAAATTAATATATCATATATTTATATACTTTAAATTGGAACAATGGCGTTTCAGTTTCGTCTATAATATCTGTAACTAAGGGAATAATACTGTTCGGTGCTTCACTGCGAAGCTTCCCGCATATGCTGGGCTGGAGCCGTACATATTTTTCCTGAAATTATAATCCGTTATTTTATTATGATGAAATTGAAACGCCTTTTTAACAGGAGGATAAATTATTATGGAAGAATCAAAGAGCGTCGCATCAATGTTCGGCTGTAATGTATTCAATCAGCAGGTAATGAGAGAACGTCTTACAAAGGATGTTTACAAGGCTGTAATGCAGACCAAGAAAATGGGTACGCCTCTCAACAGTGGTGTGGCAAGCGTAGTTGCAAATGCCATGAAGAACTGGGCTGTTGAAAAAGGTGCCACACATTACACACACTGGTTCCACCCTATGACAGGCGTAACAGCTGAAAAGCATGACGCTTTTCTTTCACCGAACTCAGACGGAACTATTATTCTTGAATTTTCAGGCAAGGAACTCATAAAGGGCGAACCTGACGCATCATCATTCCCTTCAGGCGGTCTCCGTTCAACATTTGAAGCAAGAGGATATACCGCATGGGATCCTACTTCCGATGCATTTATCAAGGACGGAACACTTTACATTCCGACAGCCTTCTGTTCATACACAGGCGAGACTCTCGACAAGAAGACTCCTCTCCTTCGTTCAATGGATGTACTCAGCGAACAGGCTCTCAGAATTCTCAGACTGTTCGGCAACACCACAGCAACAAGAGTATTCTCCACAGCAGGTGCTGAACAGGAATATTTCCTCGTTGACAAGGCTCTCTACGACAAACGTGAAGACCTCGTGATCACAGGCAGAACACTTTTCGGTGCAAAGCCTCCGAAGGGTCAGGAACTTGAAGACCACTACTTCGGCAACATCAAGGAAAGAATCTCAGCTTACATGCACGAACTTGACGAGGAACTCTGGAAACTCGGAATTCCTGCAAAAACAAAGCACAACGAAGTTGCTCCGGCTCAGCATGAGCTCGCTCCTGTTTTCGAAACAACAAACATTGCTTCCGACCACAACCAGCTTACAATGGAACTCATGAAGAAGATCGCTCTCAAGCACGGTCTTGTTTGTCTCCTCCACGAAAAGCCATTTGCAGGCGTTAACGGTTCAGGAAAGCACAACAACTGGTCAATGTCTTCAAACGACGGACAGAATCTTCTCGATCCGGGCGACACACCTACTGAAAACACACAGTTCCTTACATTCCTCGTAGCATTCATCAAAGCAGTAAACAAGTACTCCGACCTTCTCAGACTTTCAGCAGCAAGTGCCGGCAACGACCACCGTCTCGGTGCAAACGAAGCTCCTCCGGCTATTGTTTCAATGTTCCTCGGTGACGAACTTCAGGGCATACTTGACGCTCTTGAAAACGACACCAAGGCAGAAGCAAACTCAAACATCAAGTTCAAGATAGGCGTTGACGCTCTTCCTTCATTCAAGAAGGACAACACAGACCGTAACAGAACTTCACCTATGGCATTCACAGGCAACAAGTTTGAATTCAGAATGCTCGGTTCTGCAGACTCCATCTCATGCACAAACGTTATCATCAACACTGCAGTTGCAGATGTTCTCTGTGAATTTGCCGATGAACTCGAAGGCGCTGAAAACTTCAACGAAAAATTAAGGGAAATACTCGTTAGGACATACAAGGAAAACAAGCAGATCATTTTCAACGGAAACGGCTACTCAGATGAATGGGTAAAGGAAGCTACCGAGGTAAGAGGTCTTCCGAACTACGTTTCAACTGTTGACTGTCTCCCTGAATACCTTGCTGAAAAGAACGTTGCCATGTTCGAAAAGTTTAAGGTTTATTCAAAGGTTGAGGTTGCTTCAAGAACTGAAGTGCTTCTTGACAACTACTGCAAGGTGATCAACATAGAAGCTCTTACAATGATCGATATGGTAAAGAAGCAGATCTACCCTGCTGTTATGGAATACACAAAGGACGTATGCAATGCGCTTACTTCAATGAGAAATGCCGGCCTTGAAAATCCTGCACAGGAAAAGCTTGCTCACAAGCTTTCAGGTTCACTTAACTGTCTGAACAGTGCAGTTACTGAACTTGAACAGGTACTTCTCAATGCCAAGGATAATGCTGAAGATCTGTACAAGCTTTCACGCTTCTACCGTGATGAAGTATTCAGCAAAATGCAGTCTCTCAGAGCTGTTGCAGATGAACTTGAAACCATTGTTTCAGATAAATACTGGCCGTTCCCGGTTTACTCAGAACTCATGTTCAAGATCTGATCAGTTTAAAAAAACAGTTTTTTCTGACAGAGGGGGCTTTTGCCCCCTCTGTCTTATGTAAAGGAGAAATTTTAAATGAGCATACTCAATGTTGAACACGTTACCCACGGTTTTGGTGCAAGACAGATACTTGACGATTCCTCCTTCAGACTTCTTAAGGGTGAACACGTTGGTCTTGTTGGTGCTAACGGTGAAGGTAAATCAACATTTCTCAATATAATCACAGGTAAACTTCAGCCGGATGAAGGTAAGATCGAATGGTGCCGTCACATCACCACCGGTTATCTCGACCAGTACAGCACACTCACACCGGGCAAAACTATTCGTGAAGTACTAAGGGAAGCTTTCCAGCATCTTTCCGACCTTGAACAGGAAATGCTTGAGCTTTACGAAAAGATGGGCGATGCAGATGAAGACGAAATGAACGCCATGATGGAAGACGTCGGTGAAATACAGGAGATACTCGACCAGAGCGGTTACTACACCATCGACAGCAAAATAACTGAATATGCCAACGGTCTCGGCCTCGGCGAGATCGGACTTGACCACGACGTTTCCGAGCTTTCGGGCGGTCAGCGTATGAAGGTTCTGCTTACAAAGCTTCTTCTTGAAAACCCGATGATCCTCATTCTCGACGAGCCGACCAACTTCCTTGACGAGAACCATATCGCATGGCTTCAGAACTTCCTGCAGAACTACGAAAACGCATTTATTCTTGTTTCACATGACGTTCCGTTCATGAACTCTGTAGTCAATGTCATCTACAACATTGAGCATGCCGTTCTGACAAGATACACCGGAAACTACGAAGACTTCAAAAGAATGTATGAACTCAAGAAACGCCAGACTGAACAGGCTTATGAAAAGCAGCAGAAGGAGATTGCACATCTTCAGGAATTCATTGCAAAGAACAAGGCAAGAGCTGCTACTGCGACAATGGCACGTTCACGTCAAAAGAAGCTTGAAGGCATGGAGATAATCACTATCGAAAAGGAAAAGATCAAGCCTTCCTTCTCATTCAAATCAGCAAGAACTCCGGGTAAGGTCGTAATTGAGGGAAAAGACATCATAATCGGATATGACGAGCCTCTCACACGTGCAGTAGACTTCCAGGTTGAACGCAACCAGAAGATCGCCATAAAGGGCGTAAACGGTCTTGGCAAATCAACACTTATAAAGACCATGCTTGGGATCCTGAAGCCTATTCAGGGTACAGTTGAACATGACCAGTTCGTTCAGTACGGCTACTTCCAGCAGGAGGAATCAGCATCTGACAAGACAGCTCTTCAGGAAATCTGGGATGAGTTTCCTGCCATGACAAACGCCGAAGTACGTGCCGCTCTTGCAAAGTGCGGACTTACAAATGAACACATCACATCCCAGATGCGTGTTCTCTCCGGCGGTGAAAACGCTAAGGTACGTCTGTGCCGTCTCATGCTTCGTGAATACAATCTTCTCGTTCTCGACGAACCGACCAACCACCTTGACGTTGACGCAAAGGAATCACTCCGTGATGCACTTGCAAAGTTCAAGGGTACTGTTATCCTCGTAAGCCACGAACCTGAATTCTACGAAGGTGTTGTGACAGACATCTGGAACCTCGAAAACTGGACTACAAAGATAATATGATCTGAATTTCTGCAGAAACACTGATCAAACCGGAAACCCGGCTTCGCCGGATTTCCGGAAAAGGGATTTGCGGGGCTTCGCCCCGGATCCCCACTCTGATTCATAAATGGATCAGAGTTTCACTAAAAAACCTCCGTAATACGTGAACTGATCAGCCGTATTACGGAGGTTTTTTGTTATTTATCAGTGTTTATATGGTCACTGGTTCTTTTCAAGCGGATCGTTGATGATACCGGCGAAAAGCGGTGTGCCGTTCTGATCGGAAATATAGTAGAAGAACGGTCTGTCAAGTTCGAAGTAAACTGGTTCCGAAGGATCAGGAGCTGCTGAAGTAGCTGCTATACTTATGAGAGTATATGCTGCCGCTTCACAGCCTTCCTCGTCGATAGTTACCTTTGCTTCGTGAGTGATTTCATCGATAAATGCGCCGCCAATACCGTTATTCTCATAATCAATAACACCGCTGAAATCGGCATTATCCTTGTCGAATGCTGAATTTATTCCGATAGTTTTGGCTGCCTCAATAAGATCAAACTTTGAAGCCACATCAAACTTAGGTACTGAAAAAAACAGTTTTCCGGGTCTCATACTTGATTTCATCTCCGTAGATCTCATTAATTGTATCACTGTCAGCAATGAGATCATCAATGCTCACGCCCTCGTCAGGAAGGATGAAATTCATTCTGAATCCGTCGTCCATCTGTTCATAGCATTTCATATATTTATCTGCAAAAGCGACCTGTTTGTAATCAGCTTCATATCCCATGAAATCACATGTTATCTTGCTGCCGTCCTTCAGGGTAAATTCATCAGGAGAAGCCTTTCCGAATTTACTGCTCCATGTTTCCTTGAAAGTTACAGTATTTATGATCTTCATAATATCCAGCTCCGGATCGACTTTGATTTTCGGAGTGAACTTTCCGGAAGTATTTTTGTTTATCCACATTGATATCTCATCCGGAACAGCCGGATCTGAGAAATCTCTGCCGAATGCAACAGCGTAATATTTGTCAGCCAGAGTGTCAAGAGTATCCTGCTCAAGCTTCCACTTATTATTGAACCAGATCGAGTTCGCGATCTTGCAGAATGCAGTATAATCGTCAAAATAAAGGGATTTAAACAGTGAAGCATTTTCTTTTCTGAGATCATCCATATCTTCTGCACCAAGTGCTTCTGTAAATTCATTCTGTGTTGTTCCTGATGCACACTCTGCAGCCATGGAAAGAGCCATATAGTAACTCAGCGGAGAGTAAACCGTATTCTCCGGCCCGTTTGTGTCTTCAGTATCAAGAAGCACGGCTGCTGCTGAATTCGCGGCAAATTTCATATATCCGTCAGCTTCCGGCTGGGCTGTCTCTCTTTTGAATTTCTTAAGGTCAGGTGCTGCAAGGGCACCGTCAACAGATGCTCCGAGAACAGAAGTTCTCGGTTCCAGGATCTCGTTCTTAAGAAGGATGAAGTCACGGATATCAAGGCCACCGTCAAAGGTCTCATCAGCTCTGGCAGCTTCGTCATCCTTAAGCTCCTTACCGCCGTTCATGTAGAGATTCATTAAAAGCACATCTGCCGAATCTATTTTTCCGTCGTTTGTAAGATCACCGATATATTCAAACTTATTCTCATATTTATCAGCATATTTTTCCGCAATGGATCCGCTGTGACCGCGCACGATCACATCAGGAGCAAAGCGCTGATCTTCAAGCTTTGTAACACTGTCAGCAATTGCAACAGACTTAGCTTCCTTATCAAGCATCAGTGCATCTTTCTCAATATTCATAATACCGTCAGGAATAATAACTGCTGACGATCCTATGGCATCAACACAGCCTGTATCAAGATTAAATATACGGCTTTCATCATAATTTTCGCGGTACCATTCCGGTTCGCTGTCCTCCGATTTAAACACAGTCGGAACGATAAATGTTTCCGGATTATTCTTTGCAGTTATTCTACGGGCTGTATTGTATTTACAGTACTTGTTGTCGATCATTATGTACTGATATCCCATTTCGTCAATCAGCACGTCATATTCCATAGTGTCCGAAGCCGCAGCCTTTACCTTTACTGTTTCAGTTTCTGAAAACATACCAACTGTTCCGGAAGCAAAACAGCTGTAAGTAAGTGAAAGTGCTGAAACAAATGCTGTTGTTTTTCTTAAAACATGATTCATAATAATCCCGTTCCTTTCTCTTTTTCATAACCTGGATATACTTTTTACCTATAACCTGATTGCATCGCTGCGCAGTGCAATGCATTTTTGTAGTTATAGTGTATAAAAAAAGTGATGCTCGCCTATATAAAAAATTATAGACCGTTACAAATAATTTGTCAATCAGAATTTGTACGTTTAATAAAAAAGAACATATTCTGTCCTATATTAAATATAACAACAATTCAGAAGAGAAATTACAGTTTTAATTATTACAATTCGGTTACAGTTTC
The DNA here is from genome assembly GCF_000712055.1 of Ruminococcus sp. HUN007. Lineage (NCBI taxonomy): Bacteria > Bacillati > Bacillota > Clostridia > Eubacteriales > Oscillospiraceae > Ruminococcus > Ruminococcus sp. HUN007. The sequence goes on from NZ_JOOA01000001.1 coordinate 457,428, forward strand.
TGATAAATCCGGATAAAAGCCGTAATGCTGTGATATACTTTGTTATGGAACGCATGGTTTTTCAGCGCTCAATGACATATACAGAAAGGCGATGACAGGAAAATGACTAAAGTAGACCTTATTACAGGAATGCTTGGTTCCGGAAAGACTACATTTATTCGTAAATACGCAGAATATCATCTTGGCAAAGGGAGCCGCATTGCTATTCTACTGAATGACTACGGTGCCGTGAACATCGACATGGTCATGCTGAAGGATCTTGAATGCGACCGCTGTGAGGTATCAATGGTCGTAGGCGGAGCTGATGCTGACTGCCATAAAAGAAGATTCAAGACACAGCTTATCAACCTCGGAATGCAGCATTTCGACCGCGTGATAATCGAACCGTCCGGACTTTTCGATATGGATGAATACTTCGATACTCTGTACGAATCCCCGCTTGACAGATGGTATGAAAAAGGAAGCATAATAACAATAGCTGATCCGTTTTCCGACGACGATCTTTCCGATGAAATAAAATTCATAATGGGATCAGAAAGCTCGTGCTGCGGCAGTCTTATCGTCAGCAAGCTTAAGGGAGATGAACCGTCGTCAGTAACTAAGAATCTTACTGCGCGCCTTAATTCATCCCTTGAATTTATCGGATGCAGACGACGTTTTTCCGTAAGCGACATGATTGCCAGGCCATGGGATAAGCTTACAGATGAAGATTTTCAGAAAATATCATCTTCCGGTTACAGGAACGAAAGTTACACCAAACTCTATAACCGTGACACACTGAGTACCCGTGTACACTATTTTATGCACGTACACATTCCGGAAGATCACATAACCGGTCTTGTAAAGGATATATTCACCGATCCTTCCTGCGGAAAAATATACAGGATAAAAGGCTCGCTGCAGTCCGGAAACGGCAGCTGGCTCCGCCTGAACGCAACACCTGCCACGATGTCATTAACACCAGCAGATGACGGCCAGGCAGTGCTGATCGTTATCGGTGATGAACTTGATCTTTCTTCAATAAACGATCATATTCGTCCGCTTAACACTGATCCGGAATATGTTTCGATATAATAATTTTTGCATAACTGTAAAAATGCAGCTAAGGAAACGCTGATTTATTCATAAATCAGCATTTTTCTATATATTGCACAGAAAGACCACTCCTGTTTAAAGAGTGGTCTTTTTCGTTTACTATAAATTTCTGAAAATTATCTGAAACTCTTCACCCAGTTAAGAAGTGAATTCGGATAAACATTTTCAGCTACTTCTTTTCTCATTCTGTCAGTAACAGGGCCGTTCTTTGCAAGCTTTTCGAGAATGCATGCCTGAAGTTCCTCTACGGACATTTCTTCGTACGGCTTGTTAAGATCGAGCTTCTTTTCAGAAGGTTTTGTCTTCGAAGCTTTCTTTTCTGCTGTCGGTTTTGCTTCTTCCGGCTTCTTTTCAGGTGAAACAGCCTTTGCAGGTTCTTCCTTCGGCTTAACATTTTCTGTCTTTGCCGGTTCTGGCGTGGCTTCTGTTTTAACTGGTTCTTCGCACTTTACCTTAACAGGTTCGGCTGCTTTTATTTCTACCGGAACGGCCTTTGCGTCAGCATCTGACGGTACCCAGATATCGCCGGAGCATCCGAGCATGCTTATTGTAAGATTTCCGCCGTTAGCCTTTAGCTTTGTTCCGGAAAGCATGCCGACATATTCGCCGTGCGATGCCGGTACTGTAACTGAAGCACAGTTATCATCATTGTTTACCGCAACTATTACCTGTACACCGTTATAGTTTCTCGCAAACGCATACTGTCTGTTGGTAAGTCTGAGTTCACGGTAATCGCCGTAGGAAAGTGCCGGAGTTGACTGTCTTATCTTTCCGAGAGCCGAAATAAGCTCCGTGCACGGATTCTTTGTGTATGAATCAGCAAAATCCTTTAAATCAAGTTCCGGTCTGAGTGAATCGTCCGAAAACTTTTCCTTTTTGCCTTCAATTCCGAATTCCGATCCGTAGTAAACGGAAGGCACGCCCGGAAGAGTATACAGAAGAATGTGTACCGGAGCGAAGAATGTCTTGTTGTTAAGCTTTGTTATTATTCTTTCAACGTCGTGATTGTCAACAAAGTTGTATAACTTAAGGCCGTCAGGCTTACAGCCGCCCATTTCGTAGAGACGCTTAACCGTATGGGCTATCTCGAAATAGTTGTGGTCGTTGTGTCCTGAATACAGTGCTTTGTGAAGTGCGTAGTTTGTAACGGAATGAAGAGTCTCGCCGTTTACCCAGCGGCTGTAGTCGCCGTGGATAACTTCACCCATGAGCCAGAATTCAGGTTTTACTTCATTGGCCGTGCGCCTTAATTCCTTCATGAAATCAAAATCAAGTACGTCAGCAGCATCAAGTCTGATACCGTCAACGTCAAACTCGCTTACCCAGAAACGGATAACGTCACAGATATAATCCTTGACTTCCGGATTTCTCTGGTTGAGCTTTACGAGAAGGTTGTATCCTCCCCAGTTGTCATATGAAAAGCCGTCATTATACTCATTGTTTCCGCTGAAGTTCACATTGCAGTACCAGTTTCGGTACTGTGAAGCCTCACGCTTTTCCTTAATGTCCTTAAACGCGAAGAAGTCACGTCCGGTGTGATTGAATACACCGTCAAAGATAACTCTGATACCTGCCTTGTGACACTCTGCAACAAAGTTTTTAAGATCTTCGTTAGTTCCAAGTCTGCTGTCAAGTTTTTTGTAGTCAGTCGTTTCATAACCGTGTCCGACTGATTCGAAGAGCGGTCCGATATAAACAGCATTAAACCCTGTTTTTTTCAGATGATCTATCCACGGGATAAGCTTATTAAGCCTGTGTTCAGGTTCTCCGTAGCTGTTCTGCTTTGGAGCTCCTGTAAGTCCGAGCGGATAAATGTGATAAAATACTGCTTCATCATACCATGCCATGTCTATTCCCCCTATAACAAATTTTTATAAGAAAACACTGATGCCGTGTCCGATAAGCAGTGCGGATTTTAATGAGATATTCTCCCGTTCCCGCACTGACCGGAAGGCAGTCAGCGTTTTTTTTGGTGTGATTAAACTTCAAATACTCTCTTTATGCTGTCGTAGTGAAGGAAAATACCTTCATCGGCAAGAGCTTTGATCTCTTCAGGTGATGCGATCCTGTATCCGAGTGTCTCAGCTTCCTGAAGCTTAAGATCACTCTCGTCAAAATCCATTTCATAACGATAGATGTCCACGAAATAATTATCGCCTTCGCCCGGATTTTCGCGCTTGTAGGTGAAAACATATCCGCCTTTTGCACCTTCTACATCAAGTCCGGTCTCTTCTTTTATTTCGCGCTTTACCGCTTCTTCTGATTCTTCACCGGCCTGTGCTGCACCGCCGGATACTTCCCACCAGCCCGGTGCCCATGCCTTGGTCATTACACGCTGGGTTATAAGAAATTTTCCGTCAGGACGCATAATTACGCCAAGAACTGTAAGATGGTACTCACCGTCTTTTAATATCCAGTCGTTTCTTTTCATTTTACGTCCTGTCTTCTTTTTATCTGAATCGTAAATGTCCCAGTATTCCATTGTTAAAGTGTACCTCCGATACGAATATAAAAATATAATGAAAACGCTGATCAGATCAGCATTGTATTTTCTCTGAGATAATCCTCAAAATTCTCTTCGGATAAAGGACGGGAATATAGATATCCCTGTATAGCATCTACGCCGAGCCTGCAGAGCATGTCTGACTGTTCCTTTTTCTCAACACCCTCCGAAACAGTCTTGTAGCCCAGTTCCCTTGCAAGATCGATACAGGCTGCAAGCACTTTGGTCCTTTTTTCATTGCCGAACTGTTTCATAAATGACATATCCAGCTTTACAACATCTATCGGCAGTGAACTGAGAATATTGAGTGACGAATAGCCGGTTCCGAAATCATCAAGTTCGATCTCGTAGCCTAAGCTGCGGAACTTTTCGAGTTTTTCAATAAGGTTTTCAAGATCGCTGCTCATCAGGGTTTCAGTTATCTCAATGTGGAGATACTGCGGAGAAACATCGTTTTCCTCGGCGATCCTCTGATATTTCTCAACAAGATCGCTCAGAGCAAATGTCAGCTTGGATGCATTTACCGAAACCGGAACCACCTTTAATCCTTTATCCATCCAGTTTCTGATGTTTTCACAGGTCCTTTTCCAGACATATGAATCTATTTCGGCAACAAACCCGTTCATTTCAAAAAGAGGGATAAAATCAGAAGGAGACATGAATCCGAATTCAGAATTCTCCCATCTTACAAGAGCCTCAGCTCCGATAAGTTTTCCGGTCGCAGCATCATGCTTCGGCTGATAATACACCTTGAAATCTTCATTCTGAAGAGCTGAATACATAGAATCTTCGATTTTGCGGCGCACACTGAGCTTCTGCTCCATTTCAGCATCATAGAAAGCCATGTCAACACTGTAGTCATGCTTGATATTATTAAGTGCAATGTGCGCTTTGTCACAGCAGGAGATAACATCAACGTCATGAGGAATGTTTTCATAGACACCGAATTTTGAAATGATGTTCGGCAGCCCGTTCCGGTTCATTGCATAATACCAGTTTTTTGCACTTTCTTCGGAAAGCGTGAATTTCATGATATTTTCATGATCGCCTATCATGACCATCTGATCTCCGCCGTAGCGTCCGATGACAAGCCTGTCATTGGCAAAAGGCGCAAGAAACGAGCCAACCCACGCAAGAATCCTGTCAGCAGTCTGAATTCCGTAAACCTCATTTATTTTCTTGAAATCAACAATGTCAGAAATGACAACGTCGAACTGTTTGTCCGGATTGAACTTTACCAGTTCAGTCGCATGACGCAGGAAAGCCGCTCTGGTAAGAAGTCCTGTGAGAGGATCAACATCAGCAGTCAGCATAATATCGATATCCCTGGTGGCAAGCACAATGTAGCGCAGACCGTTGTCATCGTTTATACGGTCATAAACGAGCTGATTGTAGTTCTTGTGATTATCTATGACCCTTCCGTAACCGATAAGAAACGCTTCCCCGTCCGCTGTCCTGCTGATAACGCTGCTTAAAGATGACTGTTCAAGCAGTCTTTTGCGGTAACGCTCACCGATGTAGTTTTCAGCATACCACTGACGGACTTTATCGTAATCGGAAAGTTCACGGATATTTTCGATCATATCAGCAAACTCATCATAGAGTTTACCTTCCAGCGGCCAGTACAGTTGTATCGTATTGTCATTTATATCTATAAGCCAGACGCTCTGATATTCTTTTAAAAAAACATCAAGAACTTTTCCGCTGATTTCTTTTCCAATCATGGCCCCATATCCTTTCCCCGAACTTAAGGAAACGCTGATTTATTCATAAATCAGCGTGGGGGTTCGGGGCGAAGCCCCGTAAATCCCACCTCCGGAAATCCGGCGAAGCCGGATTTCCGATTTAATCAGTGTTTCCTTAATAAAAACTCTTAAATATATTATATCAGTTAATTAACTATGATGTCAATAATAAATTATATAAAATCTGTCATAATTCATAAAATGCTATTGATAATTTACCGCTCATGACGTATAATAGACACATGAAAAACTTAAGGAAACACTGATCCGTTTGCAGACGGCACATTCTGCGGGACCGGACTGATCCCGGCACGGTCAGTGTTTTCACAAAACGGGGGTTAAAAATTATGAATCAGCAGACAAAATTCGATCTTCCGGTCTGTCTTACAGTCGAGGAAGATGCTCTTTACCATTCAGACGAGATCATAAAGACCTATATTCCTGAAATATCTGGTCAGAAAACGCTTATCGTTTCCGAACAGTTTCTGATCGACATCTACAGGGAAAAGGTAGAAGATCTGAGCACCGATTTCGGTGATGCGGAAATATATGCAATGGGAAGCGCAAGCTTTGACGAAGCTGTGGCTATCGCGAAAAAAATATGCATAGAAGATATAAAAGTGATAATCGGCTTCGGCGGCGGCAGAGTCCTGGACACCGCAAAATATGCCGCACATGTGAGCAAGGCTGCATATATCTGTATTCCTTCCTCACTGAGCAATGACTCACTCGCCTCTCCTTTTGCCGTGCTTGAAACGGAAGGAAAGGCAAGAAAAACTCTTGAATGCAAAATTCCGGCTGCTATCATAGTTGATCCCTGCATGATAAAAGCAGCACCTGTAAGCCAGACTCTTTCAGGTATAGGCGACACAATAGCCAAGCATACTGCCCTTTATGACTGGAAACTTGCTGCGAAGAAAACTGGCTCAAGAGTCGATGACTTCGCCTACGCCCTCAGCAGAATGAGCTACGACTCCGTTTACCACTGTGATGAAAAAGACTTGAACAGCCGCGTTTTCATAAGGATCCTTTCCAGAGCACTGGTAATGGGCGGCCTCGCTATGGAAATAGCTGGCTCTTCAAGGCCGTGCAGCGGAAGCGAACATCTGTTTGCCCATGCAATTGAGGAATATTATCCTGAAGTTAAGATCTCACACGGTCTGGCTGTAGCACTCGGATCCATAGGTGCATGTATTTTCCAGGGTCAGTCCGAAAAGGGCATAATGGATTTCTTTAAAATATACAGTCTTGATCCAAACCCTGCTTCCTACGGTATCACAAAGGATATGTTCGCAGATATGTGGGAAAAGGCACGTACAGTACGTACAGGCAGGATCACCGTACTTGACGATGTACACCCTGACAGAGCTAAACTCGACAGCATTTACGACATAATGCAGGGATAAACCTGTTTTTACAGCCGCGGCGCACGCGGCTGTATTTTTTCGCCGGCAGAAAAATAAACGGTATGTCGTGATTGACCAATAAAACATGAATGTCCGTACTGAAAAATATCAGTTTGTCAGTGTTGCACTCAGAGCGGAAATATGGTAGAATAGAATAGATATTGTTTAAAAAATTTCGGTTTAAGGTGGAATATAAAAATGAAGACAATTACCCAGATATTAACTGAAAAAGTTTCCGACGCCTTTGAAAAATGCGGTTACGACCGTGCACTCGGTGCAGTATTCGTTTCAGACCGTATGGACCTCTGTCAGTTCCAGTGCAACGGCTCCTTCGCTGCTGCCAAGCAGTATAAAAAGGCTCCGTTCATCATCGCTGAAGAGATAAAGAACGTTCTGAGTGATGACCCGGACTTTGAAAAGGTCGAAGTTGCAAAGCCTGGATTTATCAACATGACAATGACTGACGAATATCTTGTAAAGCTCCTCGCTGAAACTGCTGATGACGCTCACATCGGTATTCCTCAGGTCGGATGCGGTGACACAATTGTTATGGACTACGGCGGACCTAACGTTGCAAAGCCGCTCCACATCGGCCATCTCCGCTCCGCTATAATCGGTGAATCACTCAAACGTCTTGCACGCGAATGCGGATACAATGTTGTTTCCGACGTACATCTCGGTGACTGGGGTCTTCAGATCGGTCTTGTTATAGCTGAACTTGAAGAAAGAAATCCTGAATGGGACTGCTTTAAGGAAGATTTCAAGGACGGAAAAGTTCCTGAACTTACTGCCGACATGCTCAACGAGATCTATCCTTTCGCAAGCAAAAAGAGCAAGGAAAACGAAGAATTCAAGGCAAAGGCACATAAATTCACTGCAGACCTCCAGAACGGCAGACCGGGATACATTGCCGTATGGAAGGAAATTTTAAGAGTTTCAATAAACGATCTTAAGGGCAACTACGAAAAGCTCGGCGTTGACTTCGACTACTGGTACGGTGAAAGCGACGCAGACAAGTACATCGATGAACTCGTTTCAATTCTTACTGACAAGGGTCTTCTTTACAAAAGCGAAGGCGCTATGGTCGTTGACGTTGCCGAAGAATCAGACAAGGCTCCTATGCCTCCTGTTATCATCAAAAAGTCTGACAATTCAAGCATTTACGCTACTACTGACCTTGCAACCATTATCCAGAGAAACAGGGACTTCGCTCCGAAAAAGATCTGGTACGTTGTTGACAAGCGTCAGGATCTCCACTTCACACAGGTATTCCGCTGTGCAAGGAAGGCAGAGCTCGTACCTGCAGACACTGAACTTGAACTTTTAGGATTCGGTACAATGAACGGAAGCGACGGCAAGCCGTACAAGACCCGTGACGGCGGTGTAATGAAGCTTTCCGACCTTATCGAAACAGTTACAAACGCTGCCGCGGAAAAGCTCCGCACATCAGAATTCGTTTCTGCTGAAGACCACAGTGAGATTGCTAAGCGTGTAGGTATTGCAGCTGTAAAGTTCGGTGATCTTATCAACCACAGATCAAAGGACTACATCTTCGATATTGACAAGTTCCTTTCATTTGAAGGAAAGACCGGCACTTACCTTCTCTACACTGTTTCAAGAATAAACTCAATTTTAAAGAAGACAAACACTGAAAATTCCGATGCCAAGCCGGCTAAACTCTACACAGACGCTGAACGTGAGCTTATTCTCGCCATCCTTCTCACAGGCGATGTATTCCGCCACGCAATAGATGAAAAGGCACCTAACTACGTTTGCGAAAACGCTTATAAACTTGCAGTCATCTTCTCGAAGTTCTATCACGACAATCATATTCTCGGTGAAACTGATGAAGCAAAGAAGAAAGACTGGCTTGCACTCATTTCATTTACAAGAAAGCTTATTTTAAAGCATCTTGAAATTCTTGCGATCGAACCAGTAGAGAATATGTAATCAATCTGTCAGGAGGTGCTCTGAATGGATCAGAAAGCTGAAAAACAGCTTGCATTTCTTAAAGAGATAACCAGATGCTCAGGAAGTGAAGATGTTTTTGAAAAAAACATCGCACCGGTACGAAATGTTCTGAAAAAATATCTTCCGGACATTTATCCTGCTCACGCTGAACTGTGCGCCAGACTTGAATCAGCTTACGAAAGGCTCAGGGATTACGCAGCGTACAGACAGCTTGTCAAGAAAAACATCATTTCACTGTGCGGCAAAACCGCGTCGGGCAAATCATCGTTCTTCAATTCACTCTACGGCGGCGGTATTCTGCCGGTAGACACGGACATTAACTGTGCCGTTCCCGCCTACGTTATATGCGGCAGCTCACAGTATGCCTGCGGTATAAACCGCTTCGGACACTTCATCACAATGGAGCCGGAAGAACTCATGTCAGCGTTTTCAGGCTCTGAAAATGACGACATGCCGCTCGGACACCTTTTTTCCAGTATTCTCACCTACGCTTCCGCACCTGAACTGAGACACATCGCGTTCATGGAGACTCCGGGATATACAAGGTCATACGGGGAAATGCTTTCAACAGATGAACTCAAAACCATCCAGCGAATAAATTTTTCTGACTACATACTCTGGTTTGCGGACATAAATATAAATACACTGGGAATCAGCGACAATGACATAAGAATGCTGAAGAGAACGGATCAGCATATTCCAAAGCTCATCATAATAAACAAAGCTGATGCATTTAACCAGAAAGACATTCCTGAAATAGTGGAAAAGACCCGGAGAATACTGAATGCTCGCGGTGTAAATCACATCGACGTACTGACCTATTCAAAAAATCATCCTGAAAAATTTGATAAATATAAAATACTTGCTTATCTTGACAGATGGGACAAGAGTCCTTCGGTGATCAGTTTTTCCCAGGAATTCGATAAAATTTTCGATTCTCACCAGCCTACTCAGAAAATCGACGAGTTCCGTTCGAGCCTGCTTCCGGAAATACAGACCGCCAGCGAAAACATTTTCTCGGTCCAGAATGCATTCGGTTCATCCGGAAAACAGACTGCCGAGGAATTTGTTCCTGTGGAATCAGTACAGCAGAAGCCTTTAAACAGACTCAAGAATATTGATTTTACAAAAATAAAGCTCACTGACCTGCCTGTTCCTAACCCGGAAAAGCTTTTCAGAAACTACAACGACAGAAACATAACAGACATGTCGGCTTATGAACGCTATATCAACTCTGTTTCGATCATTCTCAGCGAGACCATGAAAGACATCGAGCCTGTATTTTCAGCATCGTCAAAGAACATGAAATACAGAAAAGAAGTATCTGCTGTTATAAGCAGAATATTCGGTGTACAGGAAGAACCAGCGGAAACCGCAAAAAGCCGCAGCGATTCAGGATCTGAACGTGAGGCTTCAGAGGAAAAACGCAGAGGAAAACGTTCAAGACTCGGATCAAGACGGGAACGTGAAGAGGAAATACCTGCACAGACAGAAACAGAAAACACTGAAGCGCCGGAAACAGCAGCTCCTGCCGTTCCTTCAAGACGCGAACGTTCATCATCTCTTCCTTCACGAAGAAGATTACGATAAAGAAAGGAAGCCGTCATGGATTCAAATAAAGTTTACGAGCTTTTCAACAAGACCATACTTCAGGGTTCCGCCATCAAGGAACATCCGCTTGAAAAAGCTGATGAACGTCTGAAAAGCGTTTATTACGATCTGCTCTACATTACTGCTCAGTATGAAAATACTGATACCGACAACCAGATCCAGTTTATAAAAAGAATAATGGACAGCACAAACGCTGTTACGGTAATTTCTGACCATATAAGAAGTGCCGGTGAACTCACACCGGAAAAAACAGCAGACTTCATACGCAACTGCAAGAACATGCATCTTGAGATAATCTTCTTCATGGACTGTCTGCTTATTGCATGCTCAACCGGAAACCTGAAAAAGAAACAGGTGGATTATCTTTCCGAGGTTGCTGCATCACTTGAAATAAAACGTTCCGACGTTGAACTTCTCTGCGGTTATGCAGTTTCCATCCTTGAACAGGACACAGAAAAATACGAGAAGACCAACAAGCTTGATACATCGGAGCTTTACAGACACATTCTGTGCTATACCAAGAAATATGTATGCGGCGCTATCGCCAATACGGAAAAATGCATGCATCTTTACTCCATGGGACATGAAACCATTGATCCGAAGAGAATAATAGTCTTAAGTTCATCTGCAAACTACAACAGCTGCGAAATAACAAGGGAAACCATTATTTTCGAAAATATCAGGATCGACCTTTCAAACATGACCCAGATACACGACTTTCACATCGGATTCAGCTGTGCAAAGAACGTCATTTTCCGCAGCTGCGATTTCATAAACGGCGGAAGTCTTAGATTTCACGGATGCCAGAATATCAGCGTAGATGACTGCACATTCACTGACTATGTAAATGACGCAGTTTTTGACTTAAACCAGGACAGTACACTTACAGTGACCCGTTCAGAGTTTAAAAACTGCGGTTATGAAACAAGCTTCCAGAATACAACGGGAGGCATAATACGTTCCGCAAATCTCAACCGTGTTGTTTTCAGAGAATGCAGCTTTGAAAACTGCTTTGCACAGGGCAGCTTCAAAGGCGGCATAATATGCTTCAACAACGCTGCCGAAGCATATGACTGTACATTCAGCGGCTGCAACAAGGGTACTTACCTCTTCTTCACTGACAACGGAACTTTCAGAGGTGACAGAAACAAACTCGTTGACAGCGTGGAACTTAAAAGCTGATACACTTCTGTTAAGATCAGCAGCGCCGGAACAATTCCGTATCTGCAGCTGAATCAGTGTTTCAGCATAACCATAAATATAAAACATCGGAGGAATTAATTTGAATCCAGCAATAAAAAAAGAGATTGAACGCCGAAGGACCTTTGCTATCATTTCACATCCTGACGCAGGTAAAACCACACTTACTGAAAAGTTTCTTCTGTACGGAGGAGCAATCAATCAGGCTGGTACTGTAAAGGGAAAAAAGTCTGACCGTCATGCAGTTTCAGACTGGATGGAGATTGAAAAGCAGAGAGGTATTTCTGTAACGTCTTCCGTTATGCAGTTCAACTACGAAGGATTCTGCATCAATATTCTCGACACACCGGGACATCAGGATTTCTCGGAAGATACATACCGTACACTTATGGCTGCTGACTCAGCAGTAATGGTCATCGACGCAGCTAAGGGTGTCGAAGCTCAGACAAGAAAACTTTTCAAGGTCTGCGTAATGAGAGGGATCCCGATATTCACATTCATCAACAAAATGGACCGTGAATCAAGAAATCCTTTTGACCTTCTTGAAGAGATCGAAAACGAACTCGGTATCAAAACTTATCCTGTAAACTGGCCTATCGGTTCCGGAAAGAGTTTCAAGGGTGTTTACGACCGTGACAAAAGAGCGATCATCTCATTTACCGCAAACGGCGGTCATCAGGAAGTTGAAGCAACTGAAGTTGATCTTAACGATGAGCACCTTTCAGAGATAATCGGAGAGGAAAACTACAGAACTATTGTTGACGACATCGAGCTTCTTGACGGCGCAAGCGAGGAATTCGACCTTGATGCTGTTCAGAACGGTAAGCTCTCCCCTGTTTTCTTCGGTTCCGCTCTTACAAATTTCGGTGTTGAACCGTTCCTTGAAAACTTCCTTCAGATGACTCCTTCACCTCTTGCCCGTGAATCTGACCAGGGTGTTATCGATCCTTTTGAAGAGGATTTTTCAGCTTTCGTATTCAAGATCCAGGCTAACATGAACAAGGCTCACCGCGACAGAATTGCTTTCATGAGAATATGTTCAGGTAAGTTTGAGCGTGAAAATGAAGTTTACCACGTACAGGGCAGCAAAAAAATGAAGCTTTCACAGCCTCAGCAGCTCATGGCATCCGAACGTGAGATCATTTCGGAAGCTTACGCCGGAGATATCATCGGTGTATTTGATCCGGGTATCTTCTCCATCGGCGACACTATCACAATGCCGGGAAAGAAGTTTAAGTACTTCGGAATTCCTACCTTCGCTCCTGAACATTTTGCCAAGGTATCATGTACGGACACATTAAAGAGAAAGCAGTTCTTAAAGGGTATCAACCAGATCGTTCAGGAAGGTGCTATTCAGATATTCACAGAACCATACACTGGTTACGAGGAAGTTATCGTCGGCGTTGTCGGCATGCTCCAGTTTGAAGTTCTTGAATACAGACTCAAGAATGAGTACGGCGTTGACATAAGACGTGAAACTCTCTCCTACGAATACATCAGATGGATCGACAATGCTCTCGACTTCGATGTCAAGACACTTTCTCTTACCAGCGATACAAAGATCGTTCAGGACTTCCACGACAACTATCTGCTTCTTTTCACAAGCGAATGGAATATCAGATGGGCGCTTGAAAAGAACGACGTTCTTAAACTTTCAGAATTCGGTAAAGCTCAGTAATAAACATAAGCAGATTTCAGGATACATATTTTCTTTATGTATCCTGTTATTATTATGAAGAGGATGTGTATGTATGAAATTTTCAGACGGCTTCTGGCTCAACAAAAAGAATTACGATGTTAAATACGCCTGTCACAATTACCGGACTGTATGTGACGAAAAATCAGTCAGATGCACGGCTGCACCGTATATTGTCTATAACCGCGGCATGACTCTCGGCGGACCGAACCTGGAAGTCACCGTATCATCGGTAATGGAGAATGTTATAAAAGTCAGCATCGTTCATTTCAGGGGATCATATGACAGTACACCAGGTTTTTGAACTTTTCTGTGATGATGAGTTTAAGCCTGAGATAAATGATACTGAAGAATATACGGAACTCGTTTCCGATGAAACGAAAGCAGTTATAAAAAAAGGTCCTGTATGGGACATAAGTTTTGAGTTTCACGGTAATAAACTTACGCATAACGGAACTAAATCGACCTCATACATTACTGAAGATGAACACAGCACGCAACTTCGCGTCACCTCATACCGTAACAGCAGGCCGTGGGACAGTGCATATACAGGATCTGCATTTATTCGTGAACAGCTTTCGCTGGATGTCGGAGAAAACATTTACGGATTCGGAGAAAAATTCACACCTTTTGTAAAGAACGGCCAGACCGTCGAGATCTGGAACTCAGACGGCGGTACAAGTTCTGACCAGTCTTACAAAAGTGTTCCGTTCTGCATTTCATCAAAGGGATACGGTATTTTCGTAAACTCCGCAGACAAAGTCTCTTTTGAAGTCGGATCAGACACCGTTTCAAAACTGTCGTTCACTGTTCCCGGAGAGAAGCTTGAATACTTCATCATCGGCGGAGAAACTCCACGTGATGTTATCAGCACTTATACGGCCCTTACAGGACGCCCTGCCCTTCCGCCTGCAGAAACATTCGGATTGTGGCTTACTACTTCATTCACTACAGACTACAGTGAAGAAACAGCGCTTTCATTCATCGATAAAATGAAACAATACGACATTCCTCTTGAAGTATTCCACTTTGACTGCTTCTGGATGAGAGAATACGAATGGACGAATTTTGAATGGAATACCGACTGCTTCCCTGATCCGGAAGGAATGCTTAAAAAAATCAAGGATCACGGGCTTTCAGTCTGCGTCTGGATAAATCCTTATATCGCACAGGAATCAGTATTGTTTGATGAAGGCATGAAAAAAGGATTCTTTTTAAAGAATCCTGACGGTTCAGTTTTTCAGACAGATATGTGGCAGCCGGGAATGGCTATAGTCGATTTCACAAACTATGAAGCATGTGAATGGTTTAAAGCCAAGATCAGATCACTGTGCAAAACCGGTGTGGATTTTATAAAAACCGATTTTGGCGAAAGAATTCCGGTGAACGTTAAATACTCAGACGGATCTGATCCTGAAAAAATGCACAACCTCTATTCCCTGCTTTATAACCGCGCTGTTTTCGAAGCACTTGAAGAGTGTCACGGAAGAAACAAAGCGTGTCTTTTCGCACGAAGTGCCACTGCAGGCGGTCAGAGATTTCCAGTTCACTGGGGCGGCGACTGCACCGCAGAATACGTTTCAATGGCCGAAACACTCCGCGGCGGTCTTTCACTATGTTTAAGCGGATTCGGATTTTTCAGTCACGACATAAGCGGATTTGAAGACACAGCCACTCCCGACCTTTACAAGCGCTGGTGTGCTTTCGGACTTCTTTCCACCCACAGCAGGCTTCACGGCAATTCTTCCTACCGTGTACCGTGGCTCTTTGACGATGAATCTGTCGATGTTCTGCGTTTCTTTACAAAACTCAAAGGCAGACTTATGCCTTATCTTTACTCCGAAGCAGTTCATACACACGAGACCGGAATCCCGATGATGCGAGCAATGTTCCTAATGTATCCCGATGATCCGGTATGCCTCACGCTTGACAGGCAGTACATGCTCGGCAATTCTTTGCTCTGCGCTCCGGTATTCCGTGATAACGGTGTTGTACAGTTCTACCTGCCGGAAGGAAACTGGACCGACATAATAACAGGCCAGACCGAAACCGGCGGAAAATTCATAACACGTACCTGTTCCTATATGGAAATGCCTGTTTACGCAAAGGAAAACTCACTTATCGCATATGGTGATTTCAAAAATAGTTTTGCATACGATTATTCCGCTAACGCTGAAATAGTCTGGTATTCCCCTGTCGATGATGTTCCGGCACATGCAAGGATCTGTGATACTGAAGGCAGAACCGTTATCGAAATTACTGTCGTAAAGCATGGTGAAAATATAAAGATAAACTGTTTAAATCCTTCGGCGAAGTCATTAACATTATCTATTCACGGCACTGATACTGTAATAATGATAGACTGAAGAACAATAAAAAACAGCATAACCAGCAAGCTTTTTTCGCCGGCAGGTTATGCTGTTTTTGTTATATTTCATTCTTTCGCAGTCTAGTCTGTGAAACAGCTGCAGAATATGTTTTAAAACAGACTAAGCTGTCCGTTTGTTATCTTGTAAAATCCATGCTCTATAACATCATTTCCTTCATGTGTCATTATCTCCTGATCTGACAAGCTCTGTTTCTTTATCACAAGTTTTATAACACATTCAAAACAGTTAATAACATCACTCTTGTTGATATCGCTGAAGCAGATAAGCTGAACGTTATAGCGCTTTGCAATCTCAAATACCGGTTTAAGAAGATGTTCAGATGTGATCTTTCCGAATGGATTGTCAAGAATGAGAACACCGCTTGCATTTTTATCAGCAAACCCGGTCACTGATCTGGTATAATTCATAAGTGTAAGGACAAGCGAGAAGAATACAACAAATTTCTCACCGCCGGAATTCTGAACAAGAGTATCTTCCCATCTCTTGTAAACTGAACGGCTGCTGTTCTGTTCGACCTTATAAACTTTAACAGCGATAGTATCCTGACAGATATATTTGTGAAGCAGCTTTTCACTGCCGACAACAGCTCTGGCTTTTTTACGGATAACTCTGTCCTCTGCACCATCTCTTATAAGATCCTTAAGTTCATTCGAACCGTATTCTATCTCTGTGCTTATCGAAAGCTTTGACTGTTCCTCTGAGATAGCCTTTTCCTCCGGAAGATCAAACTTGAACATCTGGATCTGAGGTTTTTCCTTTATTATCTGTACCCGCGAACTTGCAGCTATCTTGCAGAGATCTGTGTACATTCTCTTGCCCTGTATCATGCACTGATTTAAGATATCGTTGAAATCATTCTCAATTTCACGAAGATCTGTTTCTATTCTCTTGTTTTCCTTTTCAAGAGATTCGATCATAGTACTGATACTCTCGCTCACTGTAAACAGTCTGTCTCCCTTTAATGAAGTATCAAACAGCATTGCTCTGACAGAAGTCAGTTTTTCAGTTATTTCATGCATTACAATGCCATCATAATTCCGAATGATATCACTGAGACTCCTGTCAAGTTCATCTTTCTTTTCATTGTATTTATCTTTACTTTTTTCCACTGCCCTTCTTATAGCACCAAACTGGTTTTCAGGGTCATCAGAAAGAATAACTTCATTTACAGTTTCAACGCATTCATAACTATCCAGCATATATCCGGCAAGATTATACACTTTCTCCATAAGACGTGCTGTTTTTTCAAGTTCATTGTTTTTTAGTTTAAGCATCTTTACTGAATCAGAGGCAGTTTTTCTTCTTCCGGCAAAATCATCACCTATCTCATTTTCAGGAAGAGGCTTGTTTTCAAAAGCTGCAAGTGCATCAAGAGCAAATTGCAGATTCTGATCAGCACGCGAGTACTTATTGCTGCATTTACCGAACTCTTCACGACAATTCTTCGCCCGTGCCTCACATTCCTCTCTTTCACGTTTGTACTTTGAGAAAAGCTCAGTAGAATATATCAGATCCTCATATTCAAAAGCTTCACAGTCAAATGCTTTAAGCTGTTCTTCTGCTTCAGTTTTTCTCTTTATTTCTTCTTCAAGCCTGCTTTTCAGAGAGGCTATATCATCATTCATACTTGTAAGAAGTGTCTGGTACTGACCCCAGAGTGAATCCAAATCACCGTCAGTGATATCTGCTTCCTTTGCATTCTTTACTTTTTCAAGTATATCCTGAACACGTCTGAATTCTGTCTTTATTGCTGTAATTTCACTGTCAAGTACTGAAATAAGCTTATTATGTTCTTCAAGATCATCGCAGGCCTTATTATACTTATCCTCCGAAGACTTAAGATCAGCACGTGATTCTCCGAGTTTTGCATTCAGATCTGCTTCATCATCAAGCATTCGGCGAAGTTCTGCAAACAGAGTAAACCATGTTTCGAGCCCTGAAAGATTTTTGACTGCTTTATCAATATCACTTTTGATCTTCCTGTTCTCCTCTTCCAGCTCCTTATTCTCTTTTTCAAGTCCGGAAAGCTTTTCAGCATATTCTTTTTCTTTCTGCATGAGTTCAGAAATAAGTTTATCCTGATCTTCTCTCCATTCCGGAGCAAAATCAAATTTATCAGCCAGTTCTGCTTCTGACTTAAGTTCCGGAAGACGGTTTTCATAAAGGCTTATCCTGCTTTCAGTCTCCTTTATTTCGTCACTGATCCTACTGCAGTAACCTTCTCTGTCTGCAAAATAACTCCTGTCGCATAATGCAAGATACGCTTTGTTTTCAAGATCTCCGCTCAGTATCTGATTCATCTGATCCATGGTGAAAAGAGGTACAGATGCAGGCAGCCATTCAGTATTCCCGGCAGATAATAGTTTATTAAGCTCCTTATCATTGTCAAACAGAAGCGAATAAGCAAGTTCAGGATATCTGTCAAGTATAGCATCCGCAGATTCATCTGACAGTGCTCCGCTTTCCGTAAGACTGCAGAGATATCCTTCACCTGTACTGCAGCTCACGCCTGTTGAAACAACATATTTCATTATATCAGGCAGTATATGAACACACCCGTTTTCAGAAGCTTCGAGTCTTCCCTCAAGAGTATGCTTTTCCTGAGTCAGCTTCGAGATCATAACTCTTGTTTCTTCAGTTTCTTTTACTACAACGCTTTTCAGAGTATCTGAGAAAACTGCATCACTCATAAGACTGTGCTTTTCGCAAACCTTAAGAAGCTTGGCATAAAGATCGTCATAGAAAGCAGTTTCTTTTCCGGCTTTCTCTATTTCAGCTGTCGTTTTACCTGAATCAAGCATTATATCTGCCTTTTCTACCGGAATTGCACGCATTCTTTCATCAACCGCAGTGACACGTTTTTTCATTGTATCTATCCGGTTTTCAAGACCACTCTTTTCCTTTTCTTTCGTTGTTTTTTCAGCGTTTATCTCTTCTTCAGAATAGGAACCGTCAAATCCTCTCATAATATTGATTTCCAGATTTGCAAGGCGGGAATCCGTATTCTTTTTTGATGTTTCAAGCTGCGAATTTAAGGAATTATATCTGTCCTTGGCAGCATCACGAATCTCTTCAGCCTGTTTCTTATATTTTCTGCATTTCTCAAGAGTTTCATTTTCTTCATCATATTCTTCTTTTCTATCGGCAAGCCTCTTATCAAGCTCTGAAGTCTTTTCTTCAGCCAGAACAAACACTGAGTATTTCAGACTGGCTATACGCTGAGCCTCATCAGAATCATTTTCCTTTGCTTCGATCTGTCCTCTTAAGGCAGTACTCCTGCTGTCAGCGTCATTTCTCTGTCTTTTCAGATTTGCACACTGAAGAAGTTCCTCTTCATGTTTTTTATTTCCAAGTTCACTTTCAGTTTTATCCAGGAGTTCCTTTGCATGTTCCAGTTCAGTTTTAATTATTTCAGCATTCTCTGCGGCAATATAGTATGCCTTTGATTTTTCTTCGTGATCTATATGAACTATCTGTTCTTCATGCTTTGATATTTCGTCATCTGTTTTTGACTTTTCATCTCCGATTGAGATACGTTTATCATTAACTGCATTTCTGAATCCGAATGCATCCTTTACCGAGGATGTCAGTTTGTCATTGATATTAAACAGTTCCCCGCTCATCTCGCTGACACCGGAAAGATCCGCAAGCAGTTTCCTGTTGTTATCACGTTCTTTTATTGCGCTTTCCTTAACAGTGATCTTCTTTGCATAATTGAGGAGCATAGTTTCAAGTGAATCGTCCGTCTTTGATGTGGCAGCACTCTTAAGTTTCTGTTCAATTGCAGGAATAAAGAACTTGGATATGAGTCTGTCAGATGTCTTTGCTTCATCAAAATACTGACTGAGTCCGCCTTCGTCTTTATTCAGAACTTCTATAACATTTTCCCACTCAGAGCGCAGTATGCCATATTCTGCAAGAACCGAACTCCATCTTACACTGTCATCCGAAGAATAATACTCCAGCATTCCTCGGCTTGATTTTGCCTTCTCACGAACATAGTCAAATGAGGCGGGAACATATTTGCCTCTGTCACTGAAGGAAAGATCAAGCGAAGCAATACTGTAAGGAGATCCACCCTCATAAACAGTTTTGAATGTATAGTACTTTATACTATTTCCGCGCTGATTTTCATCATTTGAATTACTGGTGCTTGCAGCTATCGAGATACCGGTAAGCAGTTTTTCACGGCTTCCGTCAGTATTCCATTCTATCACTATATACGAATGATCACCCGGACGTGAAAAATATTCTTCAATACGTCTTCCGCCGGCCATCGCTTTCGGATGGACGGGCTGCATCAGAAGCTGAACCAGAACTGTCTTGCCACCGCCGTTGCTGAGATTGAAAAGCGAGTTGAGCGCCTCACCATCCTCCGGTGAAGAAAGATCATACAGTTCGTCAGGTATGAATCTGCTGCCGTCATTGTAACTGAAATTTACTATTCTTATTTTAGTTATCTGCGGCATGCCGATCCTCCTCTATCCAGTTGTTTATTGCACGCACTCTGTCCTTACGAAGTACGTAAGGCATAAGATCCTTCGTTTTTCTTGTTGGCTTGATGATTCCGCCTTCCTCTTCATAGAAAAGCTCATCTGCTCTGAATTTCAGCATGATCTTGTTTACAACACCATACCGGTCTTCGATCCTTCTGCTTGTTTCATCGCCTTCTTTTTTACTCAGCCAGTCTTCAGCAAGCATAAGAAAGTTTTCGCTGAAATCTTCTTTCTTGTCATCACCATCAATACCCTTCTTGGTAACATCCTCACAGTGTTCTGTAAATTCCTTTATAAGTTCTTCCTTCGTAATAAAATCACGTACCTGTGCATCTGTACCTTCTCCCCTGAAAAAAAGAAAAAGAACATATACGGCAAAATAATTAAGAAGATACAGATCTCGTGCACGCACTTCACTGGTTGCCTTGATATCAGAACGGTAATCAACGTTATTCTTCATAAAAAGGTCATTTTCCTCAGTAGGCACCAGATAAAGACGATCCTGAGCCTGAAGTATCTCAAATCCGAGTTCATCACCCATCTGCTCAAGTTCTTCTCTTGCTTCCGGATCTTCAGCACAGTTCCAGACTGCACTGCTGTCTTTTCTGTCTATCCAGCCTTTTTTCATCAGTTCATGATAAAGTCTGATCGAATTACTGTTCATCGTTCCACCTCGACATGGTAATTTGTCATTTCTATTTTCACGCTGTTCTCTCCGTCAGTAACGGTAAAGTCAAATGTTTCATATGACGTTGAGAATACTATTTTTTTCATTCTCAGATATTCTTTCGGCATATTGCTCAGTATCCAGAGAAGATCAAGTTCTCCGAGCGGTTCTGACACCAGGATATCATCTTCAGAACGGAGCAGTTCAAGGTCTATAAACTTCTTCTGGTAAATGGTCATAAGTGTATTCGGAAGAAGGCCTTCAAGACTCCATTTAAAAAGATCATCCATAGATAAGGAACGTATAAAATCTTTTATATAAAAATCATCGTGTTTTAAAAGAAATGCAAAGAAAGAATTACATATAGCATCGAAAATTTCATTTCGTTCCCTGCTGCGTTTCAAAACCTCATCATCGTCTTCTTCAAGTGATACGCCTTCCTCCTCCGGTTCATCACCTATGATCCCGTACGACGAATAGAAGTTTTCTATACTGAACTTCTTCTCCAGTTCCGGACTGCACAGCGGCCACATTAATGTCATAGCTGCATCACCAAGACCGTCGCCCATCCTGCGAAGCTTTACCATTATATCCTGTTCAAAATTCATACGTTCAAAACTCTTTATAGCAAAACTGTCCCTGAGGATCTGTTTATAGGATTCCGAAACTGAATGTTTGGCGTTTATAAGTGACCGCTGTTCAAGAATTGTAATATCAAGATTTTTGTTTATCTCAATAAGTGCCTGCAGGTTCTTTCTTGACTCCTCAGTATCCGCACCGCTTTCAAGAGCTTTCCTTATCGTTTCCGACTCTCTTTTTGCAGTATTCTGTATATCTTCAAGCTCCTTCTGTTCATCGACCATGAGATTTCTGAACTGACCGACAATACGCTCGTATTCGTCTACTGTAATCTTCATAATGTTTTCACGACAGCGCCGGATAAAATCATCCATACTCTGACTCATATTTCTGAGTCTTGAAACAAGTTCCTTGCTCTGAGAAAGCGCCTCGGAATAGTTTTTACGCTTCATGTATTCCTGCATTTTGAAACGTGTAACTGAATAATCAAGTTCTGATTCTATTTCTTTTGAACGATACAGAAAATCAAAGACCTCATCCGTCAGTCTGTAAGAACCTTTTTCTTCATTCACAAGGCGGACCGGCATTTTGCGAAAGCTTTCCGAATCTGAAAAGAAGGTATTGTATTCAATCATCTTACCATTATTCTGAAGAACATTAACTACTATAAAATAGGCGAGCTTATTTGAATCTATTTCGTATTCTTCAGGAATTATCTGAATAATGCTGTCGAGAAAATTTTCAATATCCTTAAGCGTACACTGAAGTACATCGCTGAGCGTACGTTCCTTTATATAAAGAAGAACTGCAACTACCAGATTATTGACGATATCATAATCTCCCTTAAACATCTTCTTTATTTCGTCCGGATAACTTGTTACTGTTATGCTGCGGACTATGTCTATAAATTTCATTCTGTTCTGAAAGCCTGAAAGCATTTCCTTTAAATCAGAACGAAGCATCTGATCACTCCTGACTTAGCTTTGTAAACGGGATGATTTCCTGTGGTATAAGTTTATTATGCTTTAAAACATCATTTAAAAATTCTCTTTCATCCGGTGTGAATTCTGTAAACAGATCATCAAAAAGCATTCCGTCCTTTTTATCAGACGGACTGTCTTCCGGCACGGTACCTCTGGAAAGTCCGATCATTTTTCTGTAGCCGGGAATAAAGAGAGATATATCCGCTGAAGGATTAACTTCACATGTCCTGCGAAATATATCAAACCCTTCCCTGTCTATATCTCCCCAGTATAAAAATTTCACATCCGGATCACCCATGAATCTGACATACTGAAGAAGAGCACCGTTACTCTGCGAAACCTTGTTACCGCAGCCGTATACAACTCCGTCAATTTCAGTCCCGAACAGTCTGTTCCAGCGGTATTCAAACATAAGACGCCGAATACCGAACCAAATATCCTTGTTTTCACACACAAGCAGTGTCATATGCTCTTTTCGTTCAGGAATATAGTCATGGAAACAGTACTCCGGCGTATCGTAGAATTTAAGATCTTCCGCTGTTATTTTTAATTTCACTAACAGTGATTTCACAGAACTGTCATCAAGATATTTTTCATGTCCGAAAATCTGAAATGAACGTTCTTTACGTGATATAAATTCGTTATCACGGATGAAAAAGAAAAATCTGTTTAGTCCTTCAATAATTTCTGAATATTTCTCATATACCGAAAGATTTGAAGATAAATAACCGCTTTTAAGCAGAACAGGATGAAGTCTTTTTACTTTCATTACGGTTTCCGGAGCAGATTCTTCCTTTATAAGAATACGATATTTTTTATAATATGGAAAAGAATGATTTCCGTTTTTGCCTGATGCTTTAACCGGTTCAATTATTTTTTCATTCACAAGCTCATGCGCTTTTTCTGACAATGTCCTTATATCAGCAGTACTCACCTTCAGAAAGTCCGCAAGTTCTTCGACTGTGATCGTCTTTTTTCCGCAGCCTGACAGTCTGTTTCTGATATTCATTAATATATTATCCTCATCTTACAGCTTCCGCCCAGCATTTCTTCATTTCATCTCTGACAGTTTTAAGCTGATCTCTTACAGTATCATTTTTCGCATCAAGGTTCATGAGCACGTCAAGATATCCCTGCTTAGCTACTATATTCCTTGAAACTTTATATTCCAGTTCAAACGCCATACAGCAGTGACTTACAAGGCTTTCAAATTCAGTTTTTGTAATACCTCTCGGTACACAGCGGCGTTCCTTTACAAGCTCCATTATCTTGTCAGATGCAGGCTCACCGTCGTTTATGATACGCTCATTTCTTCCGTCATACGGAGGTTCGGTAAGCACACGGAAAATATCAGCCTTGTCGGCATCTCTGAGAATTCTGGTATACATCAGTGTTTCCTTATCAAGTCCGTCCGGTACCGCCAGCTTGTTGTGCAGACGTATAACAGTTTCAAGCAGTTTCTTCTTATCTTCATTTAAAAAGATGTTTTCATCACTTCCGGTATCAGAAAACAACGCTTTCTCAAACTCTGAAAAAAGTCCGTCCTTAAAAAGTATATCCGCACTGAGCTCCGCATGATCGATGGATACCGCATCGTAAAATGTGCCGTACCTTTTCACCTGCTCAAATCTTCCGATGTCATGCAGAAGCCCCGACAACCACGCAAAATCGCGTTCTGCACCTAAGCCCGCCGCAATCCTGTCAGCTATCTCAGCCACCCTGAATGTATGGTCTATCTTAAGTTTGATTTTTACATCAGATGAATCATAGTTATCAGTATAACTCCTGAAAACCTGTTCTGCCTTTGTTCTGTTCATAATGGATCTGTATTCTCCTTTGCTTTTAACACTCAAAATTATTATAATTCATTTTTCGAAGAAAAATGCTCATTTTCATCAAACAATCCGTTCAGTACAGAAACAATACGTTCTGCATTTCCGGAAGAAAGATAATAATTGTTTATCTCCTTTTTGGTATATTCCCGATAGGTACCCTGAGTTGATTTTTCAAGCAGATCTGTAAAAAACTTTTCCCAGCTGAAGAATTCTTCACTGAAAATGTATTCAGATGGATTTGCGATTACATCACTGATTTGTTTATCTGCCAGTATACCGGAAGCGAGTATCATCCACTCAAATGATTCCGGCAGACAAAGCATTATGTTTCCTGAAGTCCTTTCGATCAGAGTTACTACATCATTTGCATACGGTCCAAATGCTGCGCCGTCAGCGATAATAAGCACCTTTTCTGTTCTGTGTTTTTCAAGCCATTTTATAATATTCGAATTTCCTTTGGAAGAAACGCACTTTGTCTTTTTATTCTGAACAACCACCTGAAAGAACTGAAATCCTGACTTGGCATCCTCAACTACAAGAAACTCCGGAACAAAGTCAGCGTGTTTGTTATACACTAACTGATTATCAGAAATATATCTTTTTTCAAATCTGCAGTATTTACCGCTTCTTTTTATTTCATAAACCGCTTCAACACTGTACGGAAGTTCTTTAAGTTTTTCTCTGTTGAATATAACATAGTAATTATCAGTTTTACGTATTTCACGGGCAAATTCTTTACCTGAAATAAAATCAGCCCCTTCATCGATAAAAACTATACTGTCTTTTATTCTCCTTAAACGTATTTTCCAGTCCGGATCATCAAGGACAACACATTTTTTGTCACATAACAGATTGATACCGCTGTGCTCCCCGTCACGCATATGTTCATAGATAAGCTCATACAGTGTAGTCTTTCCTGTCGCACTGTTTCCAACAACTACTGTAATATTTCTTTCAAGTGTAAACTTAAAACTGATATCACGATTGGAAACTGAAATCTCATGTTTACCGTTCATCTGTTTTCTCCTACACATACTGATGAGCTTTGAATATCAGATCAGCCATATTGTCTACTGTTTCTCCGCTGTTAAGTATTTTTGCCTTGAATTTTCTGCTGCCGAAATCCATAATATGACGTAAATTAATCGTAATATCTTTATGCTTCGCTATTTCAAGTATCCATCGTGCACAGTTATCTCCGCAGTTTGAAGCATTAAAAACATATTTTGGATCGTTGGCTATAAGTATAAGAGTCTTGACGCCGCCGGACAGTTTTACAGGTGAGATCAGCCCGAAAACCGGACTTTTGATAGTTTTTGCATCAATTACTTCCGAACGGTCTACGCTCTTTATCATTTTAACCGATAATTCATCGGTGATCCATTCATCTTTATATGTATTTTTAAAATACACACTGGTATTATAAACTGCATCCGGCATGTTCCCAAAATAGATATTCAGCATGCTCATTCCTCCTTTATACAGCAATCCGGCAGACAGCCGGAAATATGTCTTTGATTTTTCCGGAAAAAACTACCGTTTGCGCTTGTTCCTGCAACATTGTTCTTATATATCATTCTTTAAAATTATACCACATTCTGATTAACAAAAACAAGTATTCAAAAAACAGTCATAAGCTGAAACGTGATGCCATTGCGGCGGCATTTTAATGTGCTGCACTCATCATTTTCTTACGATAAGGATTATTTTCGCCTGCGTCAAATCCTTCAAGCTGATATTCTTCCGGCATATAATTATCAATATCCACATCAAGAAAATAGTTGCAGAACATAACAGCAGAATATGTAACAGTATTATCCTCGTTTTCCGGTTTCAGAGCATATACAAATCCATAATACTCATCGGCATCCATAGCGATCAGGTCATATCCCGGCGGTTCTCCTGTAACATCATAGATACCTTCATACTTCTCGTTTCCGATATCCGATAAACGCTTAAGTTCTGTTTTATAGTCCTCATCACTGTATTTCACTGTAAGATACGTAATTATCTGAGGATCCCACGGATTATAGTTTACATACTGAAAATCTGTTACTGTCATCCCGACCTTTATTTTCTCAGGGAAAATTCTTCTGTTAGATTCGTTCAGAAAATACTGTCCGTCTTTTTCTTTATCAAGGCAGTAACTGTATTTTGAAATATCTGTGCACACCGACGGCTTCTTTATCGCCGCATCATATATCACCCCTCCGAATGCCATCAAAGTGAGTAAAAACGGCAGAAGACCAATTATTATTACGGCAGTGATAAGTATACACAGATTTTTCTTCTGTTTTTTTTCTGACATTTCTAAGAGATCTCACCTGTGCCGATTCATAATCTTCCGCCCCATTTACTGCTTCATCATTACGCATAGAATCCGTTAATGAAGCACACTCCGGACATTCTTTTATATGATCCTCAACGATTTTTCTGCTCTCATCACTGCAGACTTCATCAATATAAAGCGGAAGCAGATCTCTTATCATTTCACATTTATACTTCATCTTTGTAACCTTCTTTCAGCATCAGTCTCGCTCTGTGGTATGTGACTCTGGCCCAGCTTTCAGTCTTTTTATGAATATTTCCTATCTCCTTAAAAGAAAGATTCCCGAATGTTCTCATCCAGAAAACTTCACGGTACGGGTCAGAAAGATTCATAACCTGTATCGTGACTTCATATATAAATAACCCCCTTAGTGTATACACGATTTTTGTTATTTCGTGTTTCTACTCTAAGGGGATTATATCAGAATGATATGCTGAGTTGTTCTTCTTTTTTAGTATCAGGATTATTTATCATCTGATCCCGCTGTTTCAAGGCCTGCAAAAGTTTCGAACTCCTTTACCGGCATTGGTTTTGCAAAATAGTACCCCTGAAAAAGAGTACATCCCATGTCAGTTAGGATCTGGTGCTGCGGCTGGGTCTCGACGCCTTCGGTAAGTGCGACGATGCCGAGTTCCTTTGTAAGCGAAATGACATTGTGAACAATTATCCTTGCACGTTCGGCATTGCTGCTCTTTCCGAGGAATTTCATGTCGATCTTAAGAACATCGACCGGCATATCCTTAAGCATGTTAAGCGATGAATAGCCGCTTCCGAAGTCGTCCATCTCAACTATGAATCCT
The DNA here is from genome assembly GCF_000712055.1 of Ruminococcus sp. HUN007. NCBI lineage: Bacteria > Bacillati > Bacillota > Clostridia > Eubacteriales > Oscillospiraceae > Ruminococcus > Ruminococcus sp. HUN007. Next base: position 484,734 of record NZ_JOOA01000001.1, read on the forward strand.
GCGCACCGGAATTTATCAAGTATGCCCATCCGGTTGTCGGCATCGTTCATCATTACTGTTTCAGTTATTTCTATTCTTAACTTTGAAGGATCGATGTCATATTCCTTTACAAGACTCTTCATATCCGCAAGGACATCTGTAAAGTAGAAATCCTTCGGAGAAATATTTACAGATATAAACATACCGGCACCAAGCTTTTTCCAGCGGGCAAGTGTCTCACAGGCACAGCGCCACATATGCTTGTCAACCTCGACGATCATGCCGTTGCGTTCAAATACCGGTATGAACTTAAACGGCGGCAGAAATCCGTACTCAGGATGCTCCCATCTTGCCAGCGCCTCAGCACCTACTATTTTTCCGTTCCTGTCGGCTATAGGCTGAAGGTAAGGACAAAGCTGTCTTGTCTCTATTGCATCAGCAAGCTGTGAGGATATTTTTCTGATCCCACATAAGCTGTTCACGGATCTTTGAATCGTAATATGCTATATGAACATTGAATTCATCTGAAATAGTGGAGATCGAAAGCAGCGCCCTGTCGAACATAACTGAAACATCTTTTTCGGAACCATCGATCTCATAGACACCTGTATGAATAAGCACATGATATTCAGCATGCTGATTTTTGATCATTAACTTTGAAAGACCTTCCTCGACTTTTACAGGATCCCATTCATCCTTCGGGACAAGCACGCCGAATGCCGCTCCGATAAGTCTGCCGTGTATGCATCTGCCGGAAAAAGCTTTCCCTTATCCAGTCAGCAATGGACTTTATAGCCTGATTACCGAATTCCGTACCGAAAATATCGTTTACCACCTGAAAATTCTTTACATCGAGATACAGAATATAATACGGTGTTTCCTTATCGTTGCTCAGTCTTTCCGTGATCCTTGTAAAAAGGTATTCGCGCGTGAACAGGCCTGTCATCATGTCGTGGGTAACGTCGTACATCTCACGTTTGGCATCATCTACATTCGCAACTGAAATGATAATCTGCTTCGCTTCATCATCAGGACTTACTGCATAAAGTGATACGTATCGCGGTACGCCGTCGACCATAAGGCGATAGGTCAGAGTAAGCTTGCCGAATGCTCTAAGGTTCTTCAGCAGAGTATTCCTGCTTAAATTCTCCTCGACCATCGGAATATCTTCGCTGTAGACGCTAGTATGAATATTTCTCTGCGTATCACTGAAGAAATCCGTTCCGCTCTGTCCGCTCTCAGCCCACCTGTACTTGTCCGATGTACTGTATTCGGTATATTCACCGGTCTCAGTATCGATTTTATAAACAACTTCATACCTTGAAGCCAGTGCTGTCGCAATATCGCTGAATTTTTTGCTCTCCTCTTCGATAGTTTTTTTTCAGCTTCATCTCGGCATCGGTATTGGCGACACCAATAACAATATGACTGCTGTCACCATGTGCAGACATACAAAGCAGACCGACGTACTGCTGTCTTCCTTCAAGGATCTGACGGTACGAAAGCGAAAGAATACCGCTTTCTCTGATACTTTCAAGAAGGCTGCTCTTCTCAAGAGTTTTTAATACTACATTTCTGTCTTCCGGATGGATAAACCTTTTTACATCTTTTTTCAGATCGGAAAAGAAATCTGATCCGAAACTGGTCATACCAAGCTCCGTAAATTCCTTACTTGCACTGTAGACCTGATATTCGTTTGTAACCGTGTCAACGTAGTAAATAACCTCATAACGGCCGGCAAGTGTACGTGAAACCTGCGCAAACACATCGTTTCCGGTGGATTCCGTACTTTCGGAAACATTTAATATGTTTTCATTGTTTTCATACATTTCATGCATCTCCTTATATCATAAAATCACATCAACAATGAAAATACCGGAGACCTGCTTTATTCCCCGTCCCCTGCATTCTGTCGTTTACGTGATTATGCAATTGCAACAAATATATATAATTATTGTATAATATTCAGCGCGCTTTGTCAACCTTTTAGCCGGAAACCATTTTCTTAAAGTCCAAATCAAATTCAGCAACAATTAATTTGACAAGCAATCAGAAAAATGGTAAAATGTTTTACAAACCTTATGCTTTAAACACAGCATATATTATGAACACACATGAATAATAAACGGAGAGGTATTAAATGAATAAAAAGACACTTGCAGGCCTTATGGCTTTGATTATTACAGTTTGTCTTGCCGGATGTTCGGCTGAACAGAAAAGCGGTAATGAGACCGCAGAAAAAACGGATGAAACTACTGCAGTTTCAGAAACGACTGAGGAATCAGTAACAGAAGCACCGGAATCAGAAACTACTGTTCCGGAAACCACAGTAACCACTTCAGAAGAAACAACCACACCGGATATAACTGAAATAACTGTTACACTTGAAGATAAATCCGGGTTAATGAGCGGTGTGGCTGAGACTATGGCTCCAGTATCTGATGGAAACGGAGTAAAATTCACGGTCATACAGGAAGACGGAAACGTAGTGGAAGTAACCGATTCAGAAGAAACACTGAAAATGCTTGAATTACTTGGCGAACGAGTAAGAGTCGGTGAAGAAAACTTTGGATTTATTGATATTCCCGTAGACTGGGATTATAAATCAAAATACGAATTAAACGGAACTGAGTATCTCAGATTCGGTAGTCATGATGAAACACAGATGTTTACAATGAACAAATGCCCTGACGAATCGGCAATGGATATGGCCAATCAAGTATATGATTCTGTTGAAGCCTCAAAAGAATTAGGTTTTGAGATATTAGAAAGCAAAACAACCTGGATGATGGGTAAAAAAGCGTACCGCATCGATTACACTACAGGTAAGGGTAACCCGCTAAGGGCTGCATATGTCATTGAAACAGGTGAAAACGAATGCTACCTACTTCAGGTAATGTATACTGACCCGGCTGTTTTCAAACTTGTCAGCACCTACGATACAGATAAATGATCACGAATACACTGAGTATAATGTATTCATGTCGGTAATATCTTTAAACCGGGCGAATTTCCGCCCGGTTTTTTATTATACTTTGAAACTGCTGAAACAAAAAACGATACGTCATTGCACAAGACTTCATCAACATTTATCAACATTCATTTATTTTGTGACAATTATTTATTGAAAAACTGCCGCATATATGTTATAATATAAATTTGCAAGGGAGGAATGATATGACCCTACAACAGCTTAAATATGTTATAACTATCGCCGAAACTGGTTCGATCACAACAGCAGCGCAGCGGCTGTTTATTGCACAGCCGAGTCTGTCAAAATCGGTTGCGGAACTTGAAAAGGAAATGGGAATAACGATATTCAACAGAAGCAACAGAGGCGTTTATCTTTCGGAAGACGGTACGAAATTTCTTTCGTACGCAAGACAGATAATCGAACAGACGGAACTTCTGGAAAGCGAATACAAGTCTTCTCCCCCGCCTAACAGAGCTTTTGCTGTTTCATCGCAGCACTATGCATTTGTTGTCAATGCATTTGTTGAGCTGGTACGTGAATACGGACGGGACAAATACGAATTCTCGCTTCGTGAACTTAAGACAGCCGAGATCATAGAAGATGTACGTACTCACAGAAGTGACATCGGTGTTCTTTATCTCAGCGGATTCAATCACGAAGTTATTAAGCACATTCTCCAGACGGAAGAAATTCAGTTTGTACCCCTGTTCACTGCAAAACCGCATGTATTTGTAAGCAGGAAAAACCCTCTTGTAGGCAGAAAAAGCGTTACGCTTGATGACCTGAAGGAATATCCCCGTCTTACATATGACCAGGGAGTGAAAAACTCATTCTACTTTGCGGAAGAACTTCATATCACTGCGGAAAGCCCGAAAAATATTGTTGTCTCGGACAGAGCAACACTGTTCAATCTGCTTATAGGACTTAACGGATACACCATATCGTCCGGTATATTAAGTTCCGATCTGAACGGAAAGAACATTGTTTCGATACCGCTTGAAAGCAATGAACATATGGAGATCGGATACATCATCACAACTGACAGGCCTATGAATGAACTTACGGCAAGATATCTTGAGCACCTGAAGAACTATATCGAAAAGCACTATCAGACGAACTGATCCTGTCATAGCTTTTAGCTATGGTACCGGATACTTTTTTGATATTAACACATTACTGAAACTGTATGATATAATAAGATCATTGAAACGCGCGCTAAAAACGAATTAAAATGATCAAGTCGCAGATCCGGCTTCGCCGGATCTGCGGTGGGAGAGAATGCGGGGCTTCGCCCCGTTCCCCCACACTGATTTATAAATAAATCAGTGCTCCCCCTATTATCATACACGGAGGAAAATGTGAAATGAAAACTTCAATAATCGGATACCCAAGAATCGGCTGCCTTCGCGAACTCAAATTCGCAAGCGAAAAATATTTCCGCGGCGAGATCACAGCTGCTGAACTTGAAAAGACAGCTAAGGAAATAAGAAGCTATAATCTTCAGTTACAGAAAAAAAGCGGTCTCGATTTCATCCCGTCAAATGACTTCTCTTACTACGACGGAATTCTTGACACGGCTTTCCTTTTAAACGCTGTTCCTGAAAGATATACAACACTCGGTCTTTCTTCACTTGACACATACTTCGCAGCAGCAAGAGGATATCAGGGCGACAAGGGCGACGTTAAGGCTCTTGCAATGAAGAAGTGGTACAACACAAACTATCACTACATGGTAGCCGAGATCGATGACAGCACTGAAATAAAGCTTAACGGTACAAAGCCTTTCGATCTCTTCAAGGAAGCTCTTGACGCAGGTGTAAAGACAAAGCCGGTTGTTATCGGTGCTTTCACCTTCCTTAAGCTCGCAAGATACAAGGGTACAAAGAAAGCTGCGGATTTCGTTAAGGAAACTGCAAAGGCTTACTCAGACCTTCTTAAGAAGTTTGCTGAACTCGGCGCAGAATGGATCCAGTTTGACGAACCTTCACTTGTAAAGGACCTCACAGCCGAAGACATTAAGCTCTTTACAGATCTTTACAAAGAGATTCTTGCACACAAGGGTTCAGTTAAAGTAATCGCTCAGACATATTTCGGTGATGTCCGTGACTGCTGCAATGAACTCTGCGGACTTGATTTCGACGGTATCGGTCTTGACTTCTATGAAGGGAAGAAATCACTCGAACTCGTTGAAAAGAACGGTTTCCCGAAGGACAAGGTTCTTTTTGCAGGCGTCGTAAACGGTAAAAAACATCTGGCGCAACAACTACGCAAAGACATTAAATATTTTAAATACACTTAAGAAATATGCTTCTGTGATCGTGATCAGCACATCATGCTCACTTCTCCACGTTCCATGCACTCTTGCAAATGAAACAAAGCTTGCAGAAAACGTTAAGAAGCACTTCTCATACGCAGAAGAAAAGCTCGGCGAACTTGCTGAACTTAAAGTTATCGTTTCTTCTGCCGCTCCTGAAAACACAGAAGAATTCAAAAAAAATGCTGCTCTTCACGCAGAAACAAGAGAAGGAAGCAACCAGGCTGTAAAAGACAAGGTGGCAGCTCTTACAGAAAAGGATTTCGTAAGACTCCCTGCATTTGCAGAACGTGAAAAGATCCAGAAGGAACGTTTTAAGCTTCCGCTCTTCCCTACTACAACGATCGGTTCATTCCCGCAGACAGCTGAAGTAAAGTCAGCACGTAAGCAGTTCAGAACCGGCGAACTCTCCGCAGAAAACTACGAAAAGTTCATCGAACAGAAGATCGCTGAATGCGTTGCTTTACAGGAAGAGATCGGACTCGACGTACTCGTTCACGGCGAATTCGAACGCAACGACATGGTCGAGTACTTCGGCGAATGCCTTGACGGATACATCTTCACAGAAAAGGCATGGGTACAGTCATACGGTACAAGATGCGTTAAGCCTCCTGTTGTATGGGGTGACATTTCAAGAGCAAAGCCTATGACAGTAAGATGGTCTGTATATGCACAGAGCCTTACAGAGAAGCCGATGAAGGGTATGCTCACAGGTCCTGTTACAATTCTCAACTGGTCTTTCCCGCGTGAAGATATAACACTTAAGGAAAGTGCTTTCCAGATCGCTCTTGCCATCCGCGAAGAGGTTCTTGACCTCGAAGCAAACGGTATAAGCATTATTCAGGTAGATGAAGCTGCTCTCCGTGAAAAGCTTCCGCTTCGTAAATCAGACTGGAAGGAAGATTACCTTGACTGGGCAATTCCTGCATTCCGTTATGTTCACAGCGGCTGCAGACCTGAAACACAGATCCACACACATATGTGCTACAGCGAATTCGCTGATATAATCAAAGAGATCGACGACATGGATGCTGACGTTATTACATTCGAAGCATCAAGATCAGATCTTACTATACTTGACGTACTCAAGGAAAACAACTTCCGTACTGAAGTTGGTCCTGGCGTATATGATATTCATTCACCAAGAGTTCCTTCAAAGGAAGAAATCATTGAAGCAGTCAGAAAAATGAAGGAACGAATCCCGGCTGAAAAGCTCTGGATAAATCCTGACTGCGGACTTAAAACGAGAGGAAATGCTGAAACTGTCCCAAGTCTTAAGAACCTTGTGGCGGCAGCATCAGAGGTAAGAAAATAAAAAATGAAAACTGCTGATATATTCAAAACCAAGACTGTATTCTCACTTGAAATATTCCCGCCGAAGCCTGATGCTGACGAGAGCGTTATCTACAACACTCTCGACCAGCTTACAGACATCTCCCCTGACTTCATAAGTGTAACATACGGAGCAGGCGGCGGCAAAAACGGCGCGAAAACGATCCAGATAGCATCAGACATCAAAAACAAATACCATGTGGAAAGCATTGCCCACATGCCTTGCATAAATCTTACCAAGGATCAGGCTGCGTCAATACTCGACAACATGGTCGCACACGGCATTGAAAACGTACTCGCTCTCAGAGGCGATATTCCTGAAGGAACTGTTTCACCGGGAGACTTCACACATGCTGATGACCTCATCACATTTATTCAGGACAACTACGACTTAAACATTCTTGCTGCATGCTATCCGGAAGTTCATCCGGAGAGTATGGGAGCTGTTGATGATCTTAAGTGGCTCAGACACAAAGTAGACTGCGGCGCAGATCATCTTATCTCACAGCTTTTCCTTGATAATGAATATTTCTTCAGCTTTCTTGAAAAGGCACGCATCGCCGGTATAAACGTACCGATCGAAGCCGGCATCATGCCTGTAACAAATAAAAAACAGATCGAAAGAATGGTAAAGATGTGCGGTGTTGAGCTTCCTAAGAAGTTCATCCGTGTCCTCGAAAGATACGAAGATAACGACATCGCTCTCCGTGACGCGGGTATCGCATACGCAGTAGACCAGATCACTGACCTTATTGCAGAAGGCGTTGACGGTATCCATCTTTACACAATGAACAACCCGTACATAGCTCACAAGATCTATGACGCAGTTCAGAACCTTGTAGCAGCAAAGGCTAACGCCTGCTGATAAGAATATCAGGAGATAACTTATATAAATACGAGCAGCATGACTTATCCATTTTATGGTTTAAGTCATGCTGCTTTTTTAGTAATTGCTTATTTTATGATTCCTAAGGAGCTTATCATGCCTTGAAAAGGCAGCGGATGAAATTGTACATGAGCGGTGTTACTGTTTTGTTGTCGTGACCGCCGCCCGGAACTGAGATAAAGATGTTTTCTGTTCCGTGTGCAGTAAACAGGTCACTGTACTGCTTAGGATATGTTCCTACCATGTCGTCGTCTGTACCGCCTGCGATCATGAGAACGTATGGTTCATACGGTGCGTCGATACGCATGTCATCCTTGCTCATAACTCCCGGATGATCCATGAACTGATCCTTTGTCGGGAAAATACCCGGTGCAGGAGCGCCGGCACCGATATATCCTACCTTGTCACAGCACTTCATTCCGATGTAGAGTGACTCTCTGCCGCCCATTGAGAAACCTGCCACTGCGGTATTCTCACGTCCTGTGGCAACTGAGTAATGTGATTCAATATACGGCATAAGGCTGTCAGGAAAATCTTCAACGAATGCATCGTAATAAGGCACATCGGCAGCCCCGTTGCCGCTTTCCTTATTGCCTTTAGGGTCAGTATACTGATGCGTGAATACGATGATCATCGGCTCTGCTTCCCCGCTCTTTATAAGGCTTGTGGCAATTTCCAGTATTCCCATACCGTTTACCATTGTGGATTCATTTCCGCCGTAGCCGTGGTTCACATAGAATACAGGATACTTTTTACTCTCGTCATATCCCGGCGGGAGCCATACGTTTGCGTTCTTGTCATGTCCGGCCTTTTTTGAGAAATATGATATGTGTTCAAGCTTACCCTCAGCCTTGCCCATTGCAGATGAAGGAACGCTTGTTGTTATCTGATCACGAATCTTTGACATATATGCAGTATCATGAGCGGCTGTCGGTTCAGACGTCGGAACAGACACTGCTGAAGGATCAATGATATGTGATTTGAGCAGTGAAAGATCCTTTATAGTTATCTTTTTATCATCGTCAAGATCAGCTGCACCGGAATTATCAAGTGAATCTTTTGTTCCGAGCATGTAGTCAAGAAGCATCTTAAGATCGATGCTGTTTACAGCCCTGTTTCCGTCGATATCGCCTTTTATCTTACTGTCTGACGGAGACGGTGAGGCAGAAGGAGAAGGCGACGGAGCTGCTGCTTTTCCCTTTGAGATAACGATATTGTCAACGTAGAAATCACATGTGTCAGTATCTGTTTCAATGTAGAAAACAGGATTGGTTCCGTCCTTGACTGTGTAGCCTTCAGCTGAAAGCTCTGTCCATTCACCTGAAGCGATATCGCCTTCTGCAAATGTATCGTATTCCGCACTGTTTCCGGAACCGTACTGAACTGAAAGCTTGAATTTTACCTTGCCGCCTGAATTCTGCTTTATTCTCGAGGAAACATTGATCGTGCTTCCTGCAGGACAGAGACTGCTTATGTCGTATGAAATACCATTCCATGCAGCTGTACGTCCGGTAACGGCTGCTGACTTTGCTCCCCTGTCGTATTCAGCCTTTGATGCTGATACACCCGCTCCGCCGCGTGCAGTCCATCCTGAAAGTCCGTTTTCAAAACCGCAGCGGAGAAGTTCGTTTTCTCCAAGAGGTTCTTCCGGTTCTTCTGGTGTACCGGAAGCTCCTTCAAGATATTCAGAAATAACCTCAGACCAGAACTTACCCATTTTCTCATAACCGGCACCGCTCGGATGAAGGTTATCGGAAGACATGTCCGCCATTCCGTTAAGTGAACCGTGAACGTCAGCGAACTGCACGTTGTCACCGTATGATTCTGCGACCTTCTTTACTGTGTTATTGTAATTCGCAACACGCTGTGCATTGCCGCCGTATGCTGTGAATTCAGGGATAGATCCCATGAAGATAACACCGTCTTCAGACATATCACCGAGAATATAGTCGATGAGAGTGTGAAGGTCTTTTTCACAGTCGTTTAAGTTTCTGTTGGCAGTCATATCATTTGTGCCGATTATAAGAAGTACAATGTCCGGATTTGCCTTCTTTACAGCGTCCTTGCTCTTAAGTCTTTCAAGAAGACCGTTTTCGCCCCAGCTTGGTATCGGATACTGCTGCTTAATGGTAAATCCGCTGTATCCGGCATGGTTATTATCGTAATTAACGTTCTGACCGTTATACTTAAAACTTGCGGAATTCTGACCCTCAGGTCCTACCATGTCAAATGAAATGCCCTTCTGGCGCAGTGAATAGTCGAGATATTTTCTATAGCCTCCGTTTTCGCCGAGGCCAAAAGTGATCGAGTCACCTATCGGCATAATGTTTACCTGACCGGCAGCGTATACGCTGTCAGGTTTCAGGTTCACTGCCGAAGCAAAAACAGCTGTAACAGCAACTGCAGAAGCCGTAAGCAGGGAATGCAGTTTTTTCATAAATCAGTTCCTCCTTCATAAATACGTTTTCTGATACCGCATGAGTGAAAACGATTTCGATGATCTGAAATCTCCGCCGTCATTAAAGTCTGTCAGAAACAAAACGGCGTGGTTCCTTTACACAATATTTCAGCTTTTATTATAGCTTATAAAATTTATGCTGTCAAGGTGATTTTTTAGTACCATATTACCAAATTCAGCTGTAATAAAAAAGCACCCGGCAATCAGTAATTGCCAAGTGCTTCTATATCATTGTACAAAACACGTATTTTATAAGCTTCGCTGTTGATGTCCTCATGATAGTGTCCGCAGAACCAGTATTTGAAACTGGTCCTCCTGTAGATCTCATTCAGATAAATTCCGGTCGGTTCAGGTGAATAGTAGCATTTGCACACCGGATATTCAAGATCTGCCGGAAGAGTATGCGTAATAATGTAATCCACATTATAATTATGCTCTTCAAGTACCGACATTCCGTGACTCATTTCATAGTAGTCAGGAATTTCAGATTCCCACCAGCTTACATCAGGAATACGCATAAGCCTGTCGTGTGATTTGGCTCCGCCCATCGTCCAGAATGTATAGCCGTCTATTTCATAGAATTCGCCGCGTTTAAGATGTATTACATTCGGTGCAAGCGGATGATAGTTTACCAGTCCGCCGTGCCAGTATGAAACCGGCTGGTTGTACCAGAAATTATGGTTGTCATGATTTCCGTCCACCCACAGAATAGTATACTTGCGCTTTGCAAGCCATCTGAGACGGTATTCGTAGGTATACCGTGATATTTTAGCCTGCTCTGATACAGGCATTTCCGGTGAGTAATCTGTCGGAAGAAACGGAAAACCAAAATCTCCGCATATTATAAGGTAATCATTTTCACCCGGCTTGTCTGCTCCGCTCCAGTCTTCATCAAGGAGTTTGTTTATATCGTGTTCGCCATGTGTATCCCCGGTAACGTATATCATTATTTGCTTCAGCTCATTTCTGCATATAGTTTATTTCCCGTAATCACATACACATAAATCCTGTCTTGTTTATTATACCATACTTTAGCCATATTTTCAACAACAAATTTTGTCTTTTGCTGTATATTAACAATATATCACGCACTAATTTGTATAAAAAACTATTTTCGCATCAGAAACCGATCAGCGTTTCCTTAAATTATTTCAGATTTTTAACTGATTCCTTTATAACCGTTTTTCCGAGAATGATCTTTCTTCCGGCACGGTATTTCTTGTTTTCAAGTTTCTTAAGCATGGCAGCAACCGTTTCCTCAGCCATCGCCTTCATATTTACTTCCACAGTTGTGATAGGAGGATCACATACATCTGATACGATGAAGTTGTCGAATCCTACTACTGAAACATCATCAGGAACGTTTATATTTCTCGATCTGAGTATTGATATAAGTCTGAAAGCAGTTTCGTCACAGTTGCACACGAAAGCTGACGGCATTTTTTCAGGAAGATCAAACTCCTTAAGGGTTATGCCGTTGTCATCACGGTCGTTTATAGCCTTTGGAATGTCGCTGTTCTGAGTGCAGATGTTGTTTTCCATAAGTGCCTTTACATATCCGAGATAACGGTCCTGGATACTTGAGGTCGCATTGAGTCTTCCGATAAATCTTATATCTTTGTGTCCGTTTTCAATAAGATAATCCGTAAGGAGATACATACCGTAGAAATTGTCCGTAACAACTGAATCAACATTATAATGCTTGTCGTAGAAATCAAGGAATATCAGCGGTATATCGCATCTGATAAGAACATCAATATAGGAATGCTTTATCTGACCGAGAACTATAAGTCCGCTCACTTTGTTTTCGGATATTATACGCGGAAGTATTCCTGCTTTTTCATCGTCCTTTGAAAGAGTTTCGTTGATTGCAAACAGATTCTTTTTAAGAAGTTCCTTTGAAGTTTCCTGACAGAGTCTCCAGTAGAATGTCCCCTTTTCGCCTACAAAACGCTCTGACATAAGTATACCGATATTTCTGTTTTCGATTTTTGAAGTGATACGTTCATTGACAGTATACTTGTAGCCGAGATCATCGGCAGTTTTTTTGATGGCTGCGCGAAGTTCCGGACTTACGCCTTCCCTGTCGTTAAGTGCGTTTGATACGGTAACGACACTGACATTGAGGCTCTCGGCAATATCGATCATTCTTATTACTTTTTTCATAGAATATTCACTCGACCTTTCGGGTTTAAGGATTTTGCAGACAAAAGACAAATCGTGTCCTGTGCTGCGGATAAGAACAGTGACCGTACGTAAAATTCACTGTTTATAAAACACTGGTACACCAGTAAACCTGCATCTGAAAAGATGCATTAACCCCTCAAGTCATCCCTTTCACGGAACGTTCAAAGCATACCTGTCCCGTGATATGATCAGTTTTATTAAGAATATTATAACACAGCATCAGAAAAAAATAAAGTATTTTGCTTAAATTCACTTAAAAAATTTTCAGGCAATTAACCTTAATTAAAGTGACAATCTATTCAGTTACCACAGACAGCAATTTAAACAATTTTTTCTATTGATTTTTATTGATAATAATGCTATAATAAAATTTGCTTATTATAAAATTCATAGGAGATCATATATCATGAAAAAGTTGATTTCATTTATCACGACAGCAGCTCTTGTTTCATGTTCAGGAGCAGTTCTTACGGCCGGTGCAGCAGAACAGGACACCAAAGTCCTTGTAACTGTTTCAGACGGAAAAAGCGCTTCACCTGTCCTCATTCAGAAGGAAGTTAATGTAACGGACATCGACAGCGACGGAAAGCTCACCATCAACGATGCTCTTTACATTGCCCACGAAGATAATTTCACAGGCGGTGCGGCAGCCGGATACAAGTCATCTGAAAGCACTTACGGACTTATGCTCAACAAACTCTGGGGTATCGAAAACGGCGGAAACTACGGATACTACGTTGACAATACTGCTGCTATGTCACTCGGCGATGAAGTAAAGGACGGAAGCAGCATTTACGCATTTGTTTATTCCGACACGGCAAAATTCTCAGATTCATACAGCTGGTTCGATAAAAGCAATGCAGAAGCAAAACAGGGCGATGAACTTGAACTCACACTCTCACATATAGTATACGACGCAAACTGGACACCGTCTGCAGTTCCTGTTGAAGGTGCAGTTATCACTGTAAACGGCAAAGCTACAGAATTCAAAACTGATGCTTCAGGCAAGGTAAAGGTGAAGCTCGATGAATCAGGTGAAGATATTCTTATCAGCGCTTCATCAGAAAACCTTACACTTGTTCCGCCGGTACTTGTGGCTGATGTTACTGCAAATACGGCAGTTACTGCTTCAGTCTCAGAAACTGCCGCTGAAACAACGACTGAATCAACCACTTCAGCAGCAACTGCATCTGTAAGCAAAATAGCAGTCGTTCTCCACGAAAATTTCGGAGAAGATACCACAACATCAGCTCCGAAGGTTTCTGCAGTATCAGGCTCACCGGCAACAGGTGACAAAGGCAGCAGCACAGCAGTTATCGCATTCATTGCTGCAGGATGCACAGCATTTGCATTAAGAAGAAAAAATGAAAAATAAGACTTTATCACTGATCATAAGCACTCTGGTCATCGTTCTGACCATATTCTGCTCTGATCCGTCTAAAGCCGGTGCTTACGAATATACCGTCGGTGAGGTACAGTCTCTCATCGACGGTATCGTTGATTATAAGTGCAGACAGACCGGATCTTCCGATGTACAGAGTTTAATAAACGGAGCACTCGCTGACGGTGCAGGCAGAGATTCCGAATGGTATGTAATTTCGCTCAGCCAGTACGGTTACAGCGATTTTTCACGTTACGTTTCAAATCTTGAAAATTATCTTAAGAACAACGATGAACCTTCAGCGACTTCAAGGGAAAAATATGCACTGGCTCTGTCGGCAGCCGGAAGTACTGACCCTTATACTGAAGATATTCTCGACAGCTCGATAGGCGCACAGGGCATCATGAGCTATATTTACGGCTTAAATGTACTGAACAACGGTTACACATGTTCAGCCTTCACCGCTGAAGGCACTGCACAGACACTGGTCTCAATGCAGTACGGCGACGGCGGATGGGCTCTTTTCGGAGAATACGGCGATATTGATGTTACATCCATGACTATTGCTGCTCTTGCTCCCTACTACTGGAACGACCAGTCTGTTCATGATGCTGTTGACCGCGGTGTGGATTTTCTTTCAGCCAGGCAGCAGGAAAACGGCGGCTACCAGAGTTTCGGAACACCTAATCCGGAAAGTGCATCCCAGGTTCTCGTCGCTCTTTCGGCAATAGGTATCGACGGCGTTCACGACGAAAGATTCATCAAAAACGGAAACTGTCTTATTGACGGGATCGCTGAATACAGACTTGATGACGGCAGTTTTTCACACATTAAAGGTGATGCATCAAACGAAACTGCAACCATTCAGGCGCTCTACTCACTTATAGCCTACAAGAGAATGTGCGAAGGCCGCTCCGAACTTTATGTTTTCGATAACCGCAGATCTGTGGAAAGACCTGCAGAGACTGAAGCTGTAACAGAGGCGCCGGTCACGGAAGCTGAAAAAGTTACTTCAGAAAATGTGACTGATATCGCAGCTGTTTCTGTCACTAACGTGTCAGGATCTGCCGTATCAGAAACCTCGCTTTCAGGAACTGCGACTTCAGTAAGTGATGTTACCGGAAATGTTACATCACCGGCTGCTGTCTCAGAAACTTCTGTTTCAGTATCATCAGATATAAGCGAAAACATTTCTTCAGACTCTGATATTCAGAATGATCACAAAACTGACAGCGAAAAGAAAAACGCAGAAGGCTCTTCAGACTCAGGCAAAAGAGATAATAAAATATTTATAGTACTTATTATTTTCGGAGCTGCCGGAGTTTTATGTCTCGTACTTTTCCTTGCCGGCAAACGCAATAAAAAGAATTTTATCTTTATCATTATCGCTGCAGCCGCTGTTTCCGCTTTTGTTTTATTGAATGATTTCAGCTCAAAAGATGATTACTACAATGGAAAATCATCAGAAAAGCCGGATGCAACCGGTACGGTAACACTTGAGATACGCTGCGACACCATAGCTGGAAAATCAGACGATGAGCACATTCCTGCCGACGGAACGATACTTAAAAAGACTGAATTTGACATAGAGGACGGAGAAACTGTTTTCGACGTGCTCACCGAAGCGGCCAGGGTTTATAACATACAGGTGGAAAACAAGGGCGGTGCCGGTTCAGCACACGGCCTTTCCTACATAGCCGGAATAAACTACATCTACGAATTTGACTTCGGCGATCTGTCCGGATGGGTGTACCATGTAAACGGCATTACCCCGTCGCGAGGATGCGGTGAGTATATCCTTTCAGACGGTGACGAAATAGAATGGCTCTACACCTGCGATCTCGGTCACGATCTTGATGAGGTATACGAAGATGATCCGCTTTCATGAGCTTAATCCGGCAGTAATTGCTCTGTGGTTCTTCACTGTCACCGGTACGGCAATGTTCTGCAGCTATCCGGTGATTTGTTTTCTGACACTGACTGCCGGTGTTCTTCTGTTTCTTGTAAGAAACGGGAGAAATCATATCCGTACTCACCTGTTTTTTCTGATTTTATACGTGATACTTACAATAGCCAATCCGCTTGTCTCACACAACGGTAAAACTGTTCTGTTTGTAATGAACGACAATCCGGTAACACTCGAAGCACTTCTTTACGGCCTTAACTCAGCAACAATGCTTACGGGAGTATTATATATGTTCCGGTCGTTTACACAGATAATGACAAGCGAAAAGCTTCTCTACATAACATCGCTGCTCTCCCCGAAGATATCACTGGTGCTGTCAATGGCAGTACGATACGTTCCGCTGTTTAACAGACAGGGGCAGAAAGTAAGCGACACCCAGAAGGCAATGGGACTGTATGCTGACGACAATATTATTGATGACATTACCGGACGCATGCGTATTTTCTCCTCCGTTTCCACATGGGCGCTGGAAAATGGTATAGTGACCGCTGACAGTATGGCAGCCCGCGGATTCGGTACAGGACGCAGAACCGCTCTGAAAAGATTTTCATTCACTCTTACCGACACTGCTTTTCTTATCCTTACAGTATTTTTTTCGGGTACTGTGATCGCCGCAGCAGCACACGGAAGTCTTGAATTTGATTTTTATCCGGAAATATCGGGTATCCATCCTGATCACACCGGAAAAGCCGGACTTTCCGCATTCCTTCTGCTCGTCCTGATGCCGGTATTCAAAGAAACGGAGGCTCTGATAAAATGGAAATATTCCGAGTCGAAGATCTGAATTTCACCTATCCTGAATGCAGCTCAAAGGCAGTGCATGATGTGAGTTTTAAAATCGGCAAAGGTGAATTCATTGTCATCTGCGGCTCTACCGGAAGCGGTAAATCAACTCTTCTCCGTCTTCTGAAGCCGGAGATATCACCGAACGGAGAAATGACCGGAAACATACTGTTTCACGGCGCTCCCCTCTCAGACTGTTCCGGCAGGCGCTCCGCCTCATCAATAGGATTTGTAATGCAGTCACCGGAACAGCAGATAGTTACAGACAAGGTCTGGCACGAACTTGCATTCGGGCTTGAAAACCTCGGAGTACCCGCTTCAGAAATAGCACGAAGGACTGCTGAAACAGCCGGATTTTTCGGTATCGGCAGCTGGTACGGAAAGAATACAGCCGATCTTTCGGGAGGTCAGAAACAGCTGCTCAATCTCGCTTCCGTTCTGGTAATGTCACCTGAGATCATCATTCTCGATGAACCGACCGCCCAGCTCGACCCGATCGCAGCTTCGGAATTTATCACTGCGTTAAAACGTCTGAACGAAGAGCTTTCCCTTACAGTTCTGATCGCCGAACACCGGCTTGAAGATACTTATCCGCTGTGCGACAGAATAATGGTAATGGATGGTGGAAAACTCATCTTTAACGGTGAGCCGCGTAAGATATTTACGGAAATAAAGGGCGACTCGCCTGTTCTGCGCGGTCTTCCTGCAGCAGCGAGAGTATACGGTCTGACAGGCGGAAAGGATGACTGTCCGCTGACTGTACGCGAAGGCCGGAACTACATTGAAAAGACTTTTAAAAAAGACATCACCGCCCTTCCGGCTCCTGCACATGAAACGACAGATAAAGAAACTGCACTGGAATTTAAAAACGTCCGTTTCAGATACAGCCGTAACGGTGATGATGTTTTGAAAGATTTAAGCTTTAAGGTGAACACCGGCGAAATATTCTGCATTCTCGGCGGCAATGGCTGCGGCAAAACGACTTTTCTTAAGCTTGCCGCAGATCTTGCTTCACCGTACAGCGGCGTGATAAAAGTCTTCGGGAAAAAACTTAAGGAATACAGAAACCGTTCGCTCTACAGGGAATGTCTCGCACTTCTCCCGCAGGATGTACAGAACGTTTTCCTCTGTGATTCAGTTCGTGAGGAACTTGAAAAATGCGGAGCCGATACCACTTCACTGCCTTTTGACATTTCCGGTCTGCTTGACAGGCACCCTTACGATCTCTCGGGAGGAGAACAGCAGGCTGCTGCTCTGGCACGCATCCTTGCGGCGAAGCCAAAGCTTCTGCTTATGGACGAACCGACCAAGGGCCTTGACGCTGACTGGAAATCAAAGATGAAGGACATCCTTGACCGCCTGAAAAATCAGGGTGTAACCGTAGTCATCGTCACACACGACATCGAGTTCGCAGCTGAATGTGCCGACAGATGTGCCATGTTTTTTGACGGAAAAATAGTTTCAGAAGGCACTCCGAAGGAATTCTTCCCGGCAAACAGTTTCTACACAACTGCTGTGAGCCGTATGACAAGAGAAATGTACAAAAACATAGTCACCGTTTCCGAAGCCGTGGAAATATGCTCGCTCAACGGCAGAAAGGATGATGCTCATGACAGTCATTAAGAGCAGAAGACTCCGTGAATTCATCCGCTATGCAGTTCCGCTTGTCATAATCCCGTCTCTCGTACTTGCAGGTGCATTTGTATTTGACCGGAAACGGCATATCCTTGTTTCACTGGCAGTCGCACTCTTCTCGCTTCTGCTCTTCGCAGCAGGATTTGAAAGAAGATCCGCCGGCACGAGGAGGCTTGTAATAGTTTCCGTTATGACCGCACTTGCATTTTCAGGAAGATTCATACCTTTCCTCAAACCTGTTTCCGCGATCACCATAATAACCGCGCTTTATCTCGGCGGTGAAGCCGGATTTCTAGTAGGTGCACTTACAGCGATACTTGCAAATTTCTACTTCGGTCAGGGTCCGTGGACAGCCTTCCAGATGCTCGCCTGGGGACTTATCGGCTTTACCGCCGGCCTTCTCGCACCGGTACTGAAAAAAAGCCGGATAAATCTCATAATATACGGATTTATATCCGGCATAGCCTATTCATTTATAATGGATATCTGGACAGTCCTTTCGTACAACGACGGAAAGTTCGGCCTGAAACTATACCTCGCCGCCCTGACAACAGCTATCCCCTACACCATATCATATGCCGTATCAAACATCCTCTTCCTCTGGTTCCTCGCCGAACCCTTCGGAAGGAAACTTAAGAGGATAGTGAAGAAATACAATGTATGAAAAGAAAAGCTTAAACTATTCCGAACCGGATAATAGTTTAAGCTTTTTATATTTATTATCTGCTACTTAAGCAGTGATCTCATCTCAGAATAATCTGCACCGCTGTGGCGTTTTTCAGCCATTTCGGTAAGCTTCAGGGATAATGATCTGTATATATCCGCATCAGTGCCCTCACCTAATGCATCCAGATGTTTCTTTACAGTTGAAACATCATTTCGTTCCACCGGACCTGTAAGAGCTGTTACCGGATCTGATGCTAATATTCGGTTTAAATTGCTGACTGCAAGAGGTTTAAGGGCTTCAAGTGCCTCTTTTTCAGAAAAGCCGCATCCCGTAAGAAGTTCCGTACTCTCTGCCATAAGTCCGCACACGAGATTGCTTGCCGCCACGCAGGCAGCGTGGTATTTTATCTTGATATCACTTTCTATTATACGAACCGGATTGCCCATATCAGAAAGAATACGGCTCCATTCATCCGCCCGATCGCCTTCGATGCAGAAAAATGCATCACCGATGGCCTTATACGAATCATATTTGCTGCTTACAGGAAACAGCGGATGTACCGACGTTCCCTCTGCCCCGTATTCATTTATTCCGGGAAAAGCATCTTTCGAGGACAAAGCCCCGCTGCAGTGACAAAGCTGTTTTCCTTTCAGTTTATGAAGGGGCAGAGAAAGATAAACATCCTTTATTGCTCCGTCAGGAACAGTAAGAAATATTACATCACTCGCTTCGATAAGTTCCTCCGCATTTTTATAATAAACCGAACCGGTAAAATCTGCAGCTTCCTTTGCAGATCCTTCAGAAGAACTGCAGTATCCCGATAACTCCATTCCGTTTCCGGCAAAGTATTTTCCAAGTGTAAAGCCGACTTTTCCGGCTCCGATAAAACCGATCTTCAAAACTGTCACCTCAGTATGATAAGTATGCACTGATAAGCTGACCGCATTTCCGGATCCGCAGTTCTGAAAAAGCGATAATGCGAACATATCAGCGTTCTCTGTTACATATATTATACATCAACCGGTTAAGGATAACAACATTTTATCTCCGGCACTTTTTTCAGATGACAAAACTTTAAAAACGGCACGCCTGAAATTAGCACTATTGAACAATAACGATTCTATTATTACGAAGCAAAAGGTTGTGTTCAACAAAAATTAATACAAAAGCAATATATTGCTTGACACGGTCTGACTATTAGTATATAATCGTAATCGTTGTTATCTGAATACATGTTTTTTCCATTCAGAGAAACATATTATATACTGGAGGTTAATTATAATGAAAAAGTCTATTATAGCAGCTGCACTTGTTGCTTCGGTACTCAGTATCACAGCCTGCGGTCCTGCAGAAAATATTGAAGTTGCTGAAGAAAACTATGATGCAGCAGAAGAAACCACAGCTGCGGAAACTACTGAAGAAACTACTGAAGCTACTACTGAAGAAACAACAGCTGAAACTACAACGGAAGCTACTACAGTAGTAACAACAGAAGTTACAACAGCAGAAACAACTGAAGTATCAGCTGTAACAGAAGTTTCAGGCAATGCTGAAAAGAAGGATGAAAAAACTGAAGAATTCAAGGCAACAGAAGGTTTCAGCAGTACTTATGCTGATCTTGACAACAGAGCATTCGGATATAACGGTAAAGTATTAAAGCTCGGCGAAAGCTCATTTCAGGATCTTGTTGATGCCGGTGTTCCATTCAGCGAAGATGATCTTCTCGACGCTGACAACAACGTAAAATCGGGAAATACATCAGATTATTATACATTACATGTTGATGACTCAAAGTATTCCAACTTACAGTTAGTGTTCGTCAACGATACAGACACAAATATCAAGCTGAAAGAATGCAAGCTTGAGATGGCAAGATGGTGGGCTATGATCCCAAGACCAACATATGATGAAGAACGTAATGCGGAGCTTAAAGCTGACCTTGAAGCTGCAGCAAAACATGTTTCATTCGCATTCCCTCTTACACTTACGAAGAGCGAACTTATCGCCAACAGCGGTGATCCTACTGATGAAAAGCTGGGCACAGAATACAAAAACCCAGGCGAGGTCTACGGAGGATACAGATTCACTTTTGATCCTGACAGCGAAGTCCTTCAGGATGTTTCGATAGAATTGCTCTATTGATCAGCTTTTTACGATGACACAAAAACAGGACACAGATACTCATGAGCTGAAATATCTGTGTCCTGTTTTTTTATATTCTAAAATGCCTGAAATATATCTATTATAAATACAAAAGACGGACAGCTGTAATAGTAAACAACTGTCCGTTAAATAATCAGCTTATCTTTGATCAGGCAAAAATCTCAGCAAAGATCTTTTCTCTGTTGCTTCTTGCTTCTTCAAATGAATCAGAGATAGTTTTCATATTCTTTTTAAATGTTTCTCTGTTGTTATAAGCGTCATCAACAGCTTTCCTGATAACATCAGATGTAATATCAATTTCATTCTTGTTTAACTCAATACCGGCATTGAGGTTCTGAGTTACCTTTGCCACGTCAAACTGATCGACAGACTGCGGAACCATTACGAGCGGAACACCTGCAGTAATGCCCTCTGTTGTTGAGTTATATCCTGCATGAGTTACGAATACATCAACTTCAGGAAGAAGCTGTGTCTGAGGTACGTAATTAAGAATAGTAAAGTTTGCAGGGATCTCCTTAAAGCTTTCTTCAATATTAACAAATCTTCCGACAGACATAATAACCTGATAATCTTCTGAATCACGGAAAGCCTCAATGCAGCGGTGATAGAAACTGAGATCATTGCCGAAAATCGTTCCAAGTGAAACATAAACAAGTTTCCTGCCGGCATCCTTTTTGAATGTAAAGCTTGTGTCAGGGTTTCTCTTTTCAATGTTAGGTCCGATAAAATAACATGTGTTATCTGTATCTTCAGCTCTCAGGTGGAAATACTTCGAAACCGGTATAAGCTTTTTGTATATACTCGGACTGAATATGTTGGATACAAAATCGTGAAGATTGATGTTATATTTTCTGCTTGTCATCTGAAGGCCCTGAATTCTTCTCGGGTCGTACTGATCAACATCAGTGAGAGCATATGAAACATAAAGTACAGCTATCTTAGCCGGGTCAATATTGAGTACCTTGTTCATTTCAGCTACATCAAAGAAGAGATCGAAAATGAAGTAATCAAACTCGTCCTTCTTTTCAAGCAGTGTTGAAATAACGATATCAGTAGAAATACCTACACGGAAAGAATTGATAGCAAAAGGAGGTACATTTGGAGGAAGCATCTTTTCAGCTTCAGTTGTATCGATTTTGTAAACGATCTTTTTTACATTTTCGACATTCATTCTGGCTTCAAATTCATCTGTCAGGCAGCATGTAACGTCATAGCCTAAAGATACAAGTTCTCTGACCAGTTCAACACTGGTAGTGAAATGACCGTGAAGAATACCGTTTGCTACAAAAATCTTTTTTCCTTTTCCGATGTTATTCATTCTGTTGCCTCCATATGTCAATTACTTATTTAATGCTTCTCTGTACCACTTAACTGTTTCTGCAAGACCGGCATCAAGTGAATATTCAGCCTTCCAGCCGAGTAATTCGAATGCCTTGGTCGGGTCAAGCTGCTGTGCAAGAATTTCAGAAACTTCGCTTTCCTGAACGTTTGAAGGAATATTTTCGAGGTTCATAACAGTCTTGATCTTGTTTACGACTGTTTCAACGTCAGTTGCTATACCTGTACCGAAGTTGAAAGCATTACCTACTACATCTTTCTTTTCAATGTTATATAACATGTACATGTAAGCATTTACGATATCCTTGATGTAGAGAAAATCTCTTCTGAACACACCGTTCTTAGGACGTCTGATAAGAGGAGACTCACCAAGTTCAAGTCTCTGGATAGTTCCCGGAATAAGTCGGTTGAAGTTATTGTCACCAGGTCCGTAAATATTGCCGAATCTGCCAACAACTACCGGAAGGCCATAGCTGTGGTAGAAGCTTCTTGCGAGCATATCCTGACAGACCTTTGAAACATCGTAAGGATTGCTTCCCTGAAGCGGAAGTGTTTCCTTGTAAGGAAGTATGTCACTGTCACCGTATACCTTGTCGCTTGAAGCAACAAGAACGCTCTTTACTGTATCCATGTGAAGTCTTGCTGCATCGAGAATATTATATGTGCCGACAATATTAACTTCAAATGTAACCTTCGGCATTTTATATGCAAGATCCTGAAGAGCAACGGCAGCAAGATGGAATATTGTTTCGATCTTCTGTTCAACAATGATCTGCTCAATAAGATGACCGTTGCTGATATCACCGTAGTAAATGTTTACCTTTTTATCGAGTCCGCATGTGCTGAAATAACTGCTGCTGTCACATCTTTCGATCAGTACTGTAACAACGGCTCCCTGTTCAATAAGATGCTTTGTAATGTGGGCTCCGACAAATCCTGTGGCACCTGTAACAAATACACGCTTATTCTTCATATCTTTTTTCATTGTTAATTCTCCTCTTCAATCGTTATATATATTCATTCATGAAAATGGTGTATTTCATTTAACGGAAATACACCTTCATAAAAACAAATCTTAAATAATCAATCCCCTCAAAGAATCAAACAAATATCATTTATCAAACATTTTGTTCTATGCACATTTACTTTTCGGAAAAACACCGATTTTCTGTGTAGCAGAAACATTTTTATATCAAAAAGGATTATAACACAATTTACAGACTTTGTCAAGCAAGTCCAAATAGTAAAATGTCATAATAATTTCTCGCAAAGCACGCATTTACGCTGCTTACGCATAATAGCCTTCCGATATCCATTGGAATTTTTGTCGTTTGATATAATTTTTTCTGATCTGTCATCCAATAATATATTGCTTTTTTCAATTATTGAATTTTATCTACGCATTCTCTCTTTATTCTGATAAATTCAGTCAGCGGTCAGAAGAAGTGAGGAGAAACCAGTGCTTGTACTATTAAACAATTTTGTTTTTTAAATGGTGAAATCACTGGGAATGATGTATAAAGTTTTGCAATGACATTATTATTGCCTTGACACTAACAGTATATTCGTATATAATTTAAAACGTTAGTATCTTAAGGAAACTCTTTACAGAATGGAAATGATAAAGCATCGGAATAAAAAAATTCACGTTATTTATTATTTTCCTTCTATATAAACTATATAAACCAGAGTTTCCGTACAGTGTTGGTTTTCAATGAAAACGCACTTAATTTATAGGGGGTAAATACAAAATGAAAAAGTCCATTATTTGTGCAGCACTTATTTCATCAATGCTCACTGTTACTGCATGCGGTCCGGCACAGAACATTGATGTTACAGATGAAAAATACGATGCTGCGGAAGAAACCACAGCAGCAGAAACAACTGAAGAAACTACTGAAGCTACAACAGAGGAAACTA
Source organism: Ruminococcus sp. HUN007 (assembly GCF_000712055.1). Lineage (NCBI taxonomy): Bacteria > Bacillati > Bacillota > Clostridia > Eubacteriales > Oscillospiraceae > Ruminococcus > Ruminococcus sp. HUN007. The sequence goes on from NZ_JOOA01000001.1 coordinate 508,717, forward strand.
CAGCTGAAACTACTGCAGAAACCACTGAAGCTACAACTGAAGCAACTACAGAAGTTTCAGCAGTAACAGAAACTTCAGAAACTTCAGTATCAGGTGTTACAGAAGTATCAGGCGATGAACAGAAGGCTGAAGAAGCTGCAGCTGACATCAGCCCTGTGGAAGGATTCAGCAGCACATACGCAGATCTTGACAACAGATGCTTTGCTTACAAGGGAAAACTCTTCAAATTAGGAGAAGCAACATTCCAGGATCTTATCGATGCAGGCGTTCCGTTCAAGAAGGATGATGTCGCAAACGCTGATAATAACCTCAGCAAAAACCGTGAAACAAGCTGGTACACAGCAGACATTACACAGTATACACACTTACAGTTCACTTTCGGTAACTTTACTGATGATAACATAAAGGAAAAGGACGCAGTTCTTGACTATGTAAGATGGTACAGCATATACACTCCAAGAGCAAGTTTTGATGCAGAACGTAACGCTGATATTGAAGCTGACATTGCTGAATCTGCAAAGTCTGTAAGTTTCGCATTCCCGCTTACTCTTAAAAAGGCTGATCTTTTTGCCAACAGCGGTACTCCGACAAAGGACGGCGGCAACTTCAGTATAGAATACAAGAAAGAAAGCGAAAAGTATATCGGCAACAAGGGATATACATTCCAGTTTGACAATGAATCAGAACAGATGTCAGAAGTAAGCATCAGCTGGCTTCCATGATCATAGCACAGTTTACTTAAAAAAATAAAAAAGACACAGGTCATCTGATCTGTGTCTTTTCTTTTTATGCTCTGCATAAGCAGATCTATTTAGCCGTTGATCTCTTTATAGAATTCCGCATAGTCTTTTCTGTTATCCTTTGTAAACTGGATAGCAGTTCTCGGATGCTGATTGAGCTGACCTGTCATGAGGTACTGAATATCGTAGCCCCACTTAACACCGTTTTCCTTAAGCTTCATCATCTCTTCTTCAATAAACTTGTATACAGGATATACGTTGTACTTAGGGTTCTTGAGAAAACCGAGAAGAAGTTCCATAGCACAGTTGCCGGCACCGCGTCCCATTGAAAGATATGTAGCGTCAAGCCAGTCAACGCCGTCTCCGCAGCCTTCAATAGTATTGGCAAAAGCAAGCTGCTGATTGTTATGAGCATGAATGCCGACCTTCTTGCCCCTCTTTTCTGCAGCATTTACGTAAAGATCTGCTATTCTTGCCATCTGCTCCGGATAGATGGAACCGAAACTGTCAACAATGTAGATGCAGTTTACCGGAGTGTCAGCGAGCATGTTGAGTGCAACTTCAATATCTTCCTTCTGAGCTGTTGAAATAGCCATTATGTTGCAGCTTGTTTCGTAGCCTTTCTTTGCAGCGTCTTCGATCATGTCGATAGCTTCAGGCATCTGATGGATATATGCTGCTACTCTTACAAGGTCTACCGGAGAGTTAGCCTTCTGGTCAAAGTCATCCTTGTCATGTCTTCCGATGTCGGCCATAATTGCGAGCTTGAGATCTGTGTTGTTCTCGCCTACGATTTCTCTGATATGTTCATCGGAGCAGAACTTCCACTTGCCGAACTTGCTCTCGTCGAATACTTTCTTTGAGGCTCTGTAGCCCATTTCCATGTAGTCAACGCCGGCTTCGATATTTGTTTTATATAATTTCTTTACAAAGTCATCAGTAAAATAGAAATCGTTGCAGAGACCTCCGTCACGAAGTGTTGCATCAACTACCTTGATGCTTTCTCTGAAATTAAGTAAGTTAGATAATTCCTTCATTGTAAATACTCCATTCTGAAATTTAAAAGAATAATGACCGGTCCGTGATACAGCCGGGTATTTTTATCTGTTCCCGTATATGACTGACCGTTAATTTTACTTTATCGGTTTAAAGTGTTACGCTTTTAACTCCTAAAGTATTATAACACAGTACGTTTTCAAAATCAAGTATTTTTTCAATAAAATTTTGAAAAACCTCATAAGACAGTGACAGCCCCGGATATTTCGCTGCAGGAATGAAAAAATCCGCCTCATAGCTAAGGAATCACTGATTAAACAGTAAATCCGGCTTCGCCGGATTTACGGGGGTGGAATTTGCGGGGCTCGCCCCGGAGCCCCATGCTGATTTATGAAAAAATCAGCGTTTTCCTAAAAAAAACCGAAGAGCAGTAACAATGCCCTCCGGTCTTTTTATACTATGAAAATCATTTATGACATTTTATCATTAATTCTTCGGTTTCACCTTCATCATTCTGTACGATGCCGGTTATGTAGGAAAGAGTACTTCCGTCTGAAGAGAGAATGATCTCACGGCAGTTGCCGCCGTATTCACCGGTACTTGTTACAAAGCGGATCTTGTGGTCTCCTTCTTCTGTCTTTGCTTCATCGAAATACGAAACCCCGCTTTCGAATCCGTTATCGCCTGTCGCTGTAACCTTATAAGGCTTTTCTCCGCTGTTTTCTTCAAAGCTGACAGTAAAACTGCCGTCATCTGACTTCCAGGTTCCTTTCAGAAGATCGAATATTTCAGGCTTCGTCATTCTGACTTTTCCGCCAGAGTTACCGCTTCCGGCATTTTCGCCTGATTCTTCATCTGAATCCCCGGAACCCTCAGCATCTTCGCCTTCTTCTGAAGCTGCGTCCTCTTTCACCTCAAAGTCATCAAGGTCGCCAAGATAGGTACATCCGTTCTTTTCGGCCTTATTTGTAAGAAGATATTTGAATTCTTCATTTTTCAGATCCTTGACCTTAAGGTTCGTGTTTTCATTGAGTTCGACTTCAGCCATTGTAACAGCACTGACATCCCCCTTAATAGAAACACTGTTTTTTTTCAGTATCAAAACTGCATTCGATGTTTTCAGTTATCTCGTTTTCTTCAGCATCATAAACCTTTACTGTAACATCGCCGGCCTCAAAGTTTTCGATGGCGAAATTGAGTTTCAGCTCCTCTTCAGTTTCGGTCGAATTCAGCAGCTTGATCGATGTTTCGTCTTCTTCGAAGATCAGGCTGTCAGCATATTCATACTTTGTACCGTCTTCCTTGCCGCAGCCGGTAAGAAATGCAAGAGCAAAAACAGATGATATCATTATAATTAACAGTTTACGTTCCATATCATAACTCCCCTTATCCAGGGAAACACTGATTTAATCGGAAATACATCTTCGCTGTATTTCCGGGTGTGGAAATTGCGGGGCTTCGCCCCGTGCCCCACGCTGATTTTTGAACAGATCAGCGTTTCCCTAAAACCGATCCGGAACAACAGCATTTACCGTTTACAGCTGTTACAACCAGATGATTTAAGAAAAGCACAGATAAATACAGATCCGTGCTGTACCCGTACTTGATTATGTATAGATTATAACACATTTTTAATTATAAAACAAGCGTTTTCACCAAATTTTCATTACTTTATATTCTTCTGCTTCAACTGCACTCTTCAGCACTTCATCAGCAACATCAGAAGAAAGCGTAACAACTGCTTTGTTCTCCTCATGGCTTGCGCTGGCACTTTCCACTCCGTCTATCGCTTCAAGAGCCTTCTTTACATGTGCCTCGCAGCGAGTACACATCATTCCTTCGATCTCAATAGTTTTTGTCATAGTTTTTTCCTCCGTTTTAAATTCTCCGGCAAATTCTGTTCCGGAATAATTCTGTTTTATTTTTTTATCATGACTGTCATCATGAATTTTAACAAGATTGAGTCTGAGGGCATTCATGCAGACACAGAAACTTGAAAGCGCCATTGCCGCTGCTCCGTATGCCGGTTTCATTTCAATACCGTAAAGTCCCATTGCAAGCGGTATGCAGAATGCGTTGTAAAAAAACGCCCAGAAAAGATTTTCATGAATGTTTCTTAATGTGGCACGGCTCAGCCTTATTGCGGCTGAAACATCAGTAAGCCTGTTTTTCATTATTACTATGTCGGCAGCATCAACAGCAACATCTGCTCCTGCTCCTATCGCTATACCCGTATCTGCTGTGACGAGTGCCGGAGCATCGTTTATTCCGTCGCCAACCATTATAGTTTTTCCATGCTTTTTAAGAATTTCCACACATCTTGATTTTCCGTCAGGAAGCACTCCTGCGACAACGTCATCCACTCCTGCCTCAGCGCCTATTGCCGCGGCTGTACGTTCATTGTCTCCGGTTACCATCACAACACTGATACCCATACCCTTAAGTTCCCTGATGGCCTTTGCCGAATCTTCCTTTATCGTATCAGCTGCTGCTATAAGACCGATATATTCATCATTCCGCATAAACAGAAGCGGGGTTTTTCCCTCTGAAGCAAGCGCATCTGCTTTTTCACGTATTTCCGGCGACAGTTTTACTTTCCCTGAAATGAATTTCAGACTTCCTCCTGTAAGTGTATTGCCTTCAAGCTTTGCAGTAAGTCCGTTTCCGGGAAGTGCTTTAAAATCAGTTACTTCCGTTACTCTGAGTCCTTCCGCCCTTTCAGTAACAGCCTTTGCAAGCGGATGTTCACTTTTCGCTTCAAGTGAGGCTGCCAGTATGAGCAGTTCTTTTTCAGATATCTTTTCCGGAATTATATCAGTGACCCTTGGTTTTCCCTCGGTTACAGTGCCGGTCTTGTCAAGTGCTGCTATTCCTGTCCTGCCCGCCGATTCAAGAGATTCCGCAGTTTTATAAAGAATACCGTTTCTTGCACCGACTCCGCTTCCAACCATTATCGCAACCGGTGTGGCAAGTCCCAGCGCACACGGACAGCTGATGACCAGAACTGAAATAGCCCTGGCAAAAGCAAAACCGACTTCCTTTCCGGCCAGAATCCATCCGGCAAATGTCAGCAGAGAAAGAATAATTACTGAAGGAACAAATATTCCTGATACTTTGTCCGCAGTTCGTGCAACAGGAGCCTTGGTCGCTGAAGCATCGGAAACTGTCTTTATTATCTGTGAAAGAGTCGTGTCCTCACCTACTCTCGAAGCCCTGCAGCGTATATACCCTGAAGTATTTACAGTTGCCGCCGAGACAGGAGAACCTTCCTCCTTATCCACCGGAATGCTTTCACCGGTGAGTGCGGACTCATCAACTGATGTTGAACCGAAAACGACCACACCGTCAGCCGGTATTTTTGCACCTGGTCTTACTGCAAAAATATCTCCGGGCTTTAATTCAGAAATGCTTACTTCCCGCTCTGCACCGTCTTCATAAAGCAAAGCTGTTTCAGGACGAAGCTTTACCAGTCCCTTAAGAGCGTCAGTAGTCCGTCCCTTTGAAACTGCTTCAAGCAGTTTTCCGACTGTTATAAGGGTCGGGATCATCGCAGCGGACTCAAAGTACAGATTCATTCCGTACTTCATAACTGTTTCGCGGTCACCGTTTCCCTGTGCCAGTATCATTGCAAAGAGCGCGAAAAGTGAATATCCGAAAGATGTACCTGATCCGAGTGCCACAAGTGTATCCATATTGGGAGCACCGTGCAGAAGTGACTTTATTCCGCTTATGAAAAACTTCGAGTTTATGATCATAATCACTATTGCAAGAAGCATTTCAAATAATCCGAGAAATACGTGATTGTCAAAAGCATACGGTGCCGGGAACCCCCACATCATATGCCCCATGGAAAAATACATTAATATTAATAGTACGATACCTGAACTTACAAGTCTTTTTTTCAGTTTCGGAGTCCCGGTATCCTTCAGCAGTTCTTCAGCCTCATTACTGCGTTCATCCCGTGAACTGCCTTTTTTTGAAGCTCCGTAACCTGCTTTTTCAACTGCCTTTATTATATCTTCCGAAGAAGCTGTACCTTCCACTCCCATGGAATTCGTGAGCAGACTTACAGCGCATCCGGTTACTCCCGGCACTGAAGACACTGCTTTTTCCACCCTTGTGCTGCAGGCGGCACAGCTCATTCCGGTAACATTATACTGTTCCATAACAGCTCCTTTCCGGTTTAATCAGTGTTTCCTGAAATTCGTTGTAACTGTATTTACCAGTAACCGATAATTTATCATAACGCTGTAAACGGATTTTGTCAATAGGTTCAGCATCAGACCATGGTACTGTCTGCAGGAAAAACTGTCACCGCAAAACTTGGTTAGCTTTATCTAACTGTTTAAAATTATAACATTCATCCTGTGTCGTGTCAATAGCGGAAAGTAATATAAGTATACAAATTTTGTGCAGCATTAAGAATACAAATACATCTTTCGTCAATAACTATAAATTTTATTCAGATACAGATTGACTTTTTAAGCAGTTTAAGCTATACTATTATTGTAAAGTTAAATACGCCATGTGCGGTGGTGCAAATAAACTGATAAAAATTTGTACCATAGACAAATCACAGGAGGGATTGTATACCTATGACGTGTACAAGAAACTGGAAACGTGTTCTGTCATTAGTCGTTTCAGGAATGATGGCAGTAACGTGTATTTCGTTTCCGAAAAACAATGAACCGACCAGTGTTTTAGCCGCTGCGCCTAACATCGAAAGTTTTTCTCTGAGCGATGTTAAAATGACAGATGCATACACGGTCAATGCCTACTCAAAAGAGATCAAGTATCTGCTCTCTTTTGACACCGGAAAACTGCTTGCCGGTTTCCGTGACAATGCAGGCCTTTCGACAAACGGTGCAACAAGATACGGCGGATGGGAAAACTCACTCATCGGCGGCCACACTGTCGGACATTATCTGACAGCTATTGCACAGGCTTATGCCAATCCTCTGACAACTTCCGAACAGAAAGATGCTCTGTACAAGAAAGCAAAGGATCTTATCGACGGAATGAAAGTATGTCAGCAGAATTCAAAGGGAAAGCCGGGATTCCTCTGGGCAGCAAACATCAAAAACCGCGGAAATGTTGAACAGCAGTTCGACAATGTTGAAAACGGAAAAACAAACATCATCAATGAAGCATGGGTTCCGTGGTACACAATGCATAAACTCATTGCCGGTATAGTTGATGTTTACAATCTCATGGGCTATGAACCTGCTAAGGATGTTGGTTCATCACTCGGTGACTGGTGCTACAACCGTGCTTCAAAATGGAGCGACCAGACTCACAACAAAGTACTCTCAGTTGAATACGGCGGAATGAACGACTGTCTTTATGAGCTTTATCTCATAACCGGAAAAGACAATCACGCCGTTGCAGCTCACTACTTTGACGAAACTGCACTTCATGAAAAGGTTCTCAAGGGCGGAACTGATGTCCTCAACGGAAGACACGCAAACACTACTATTCCGAAGTTCATCGGTGCTCTCAAGAGATACATCGCAGTTGACGGCAAGACAATAAACGGTCAGAAAGTAGATGCTTCCAAATATCTGCAGTACGCTGAAGCTTTCTGGGATATGGTAGTAACTCACCATACATACATCACAGGCGGTAACAGTGAATGGGAACACTTCGGCAAGGACGATATTCTCGATGCCGAAAGAACAAACTGTAACTGTGAAACATGTAACTCATACAACATGCTCAAACTCAGCCGTGAACTCTTCAAGATCACAGGTGAAAAGAAGTACATGGATTTCTATGAGAATACATATTACAACTCAATTCTCTCGTCACAGAACCCTGAAACAGGTATGACAACATACTTCCAGCCGATGGCTACAGGATACTTCAAGGTATATTCATCAGAATTCAATCACTTCTGGTGCTGTACAGGAAGCGGTATGGAAAGCTTCACAAAACTCGGTGACACAATGTACATGCACAAGGGTAACACTCTTTACGTAAACTACTACCAGAGTTCAGTTGTGAACTGGGCAGACAAGAACGTTAAAGTTACACAGGAAAGCACTATTCCGAACGGAAATACAACAAAGTTCACGATCGACGGTTCCGGATCACTTGAATTCCGTTTCCGTATTCCTGACTGGCAGGCTGACAATATGACGATCTCAGTCAACGGCAGCAAATACAACTACAAAACTGAAAATGACTACGCTGTAGTTTCAGGCGATTTCAGTTCAGGCGATAAAATTGAACTTACTATCCCTCTGGCAGTTAAGGCTTACCCTCTTCCGGACAACCCGTCATCATACGCCTTCAAGTACGGCCCGGTAGTTCTCAGTGCTGAGCTCGGAACTTCAAACATGAAGCAGGGTACAACAGGTATGAACGTTTCAATTCCTGCTGATGCAGTTACTCCGACAAAGACTATCAACCTCAAGGATTCAAGCGGTACCCTCTCCTCATATATGTACAAGATCAATGACTATATGAAGAAGGATGCTAACTCACTCAAGTTCACACTTACAGGTGCTGATACAACACTTACATTCACACCTCACTATCAGCAGTACAAGCAGCGCTACGGTATCTACTGGATATTCAAGGCATCAGGCAATGCTGTTGAAGAAGATATCCCGCGTGCAAAGGAAACTGTAATTGATACAGTTCAGCCTGGTTACGGCCAGTATGAAAACGACGAACTCCACGCAATGGACGAACAGAACTCAGTTAGCGTAACAGATGACAGTACATACCGTTACGCTACAAAGGGCGGTCACTTCAAATACCAGATGGCAGTTGACAAGGATGCTGCCTACACACTTCTTCAGGTAACATTCAGAAAAGCTGACAACGGCAAGCCGATCGTAGTAACAGCCGGCGACAGAGTACTTTTCCAGGGCAAGCTCGACTATTCAGGTAATGAAGATACATATAACGTAAGCTACATCATTCCTGACTATGTGCTTGAAGACTGCGTAAAGAACATTTCAGCAAACGGCACTACCTACGATGTTATCGACATCGGATTCTCATCAGGATCAACTGCTGATTCAGCAAGAGTATGTGACTTTATCTACACAAAGGCTGTAAAGCCTGACTATCAGATCGACAGCTCAATAGCTTACTTCGTTGACTGCGGCGACCACAATACAAGAACTGCATCAAACGGTGATAAATACGGCTACTACAACTCACTTACAGAACAGCTTTACGGACCTGACCAGGTTACAGGCATGAAATGGGGCCTCGTTGATGATCCGTCCGACCAGTACGGCGGAAGCAAGAACAGCAAGGGCCTTTACACAGCAAATACATGGTGTGACGAAAGAAACACACAGGACGGAAGAGCAAAGACAGCATCTTTCCGTTACACAAAGAACCAGTATGAAAACAACATCGACCGTCACCTTGACTACCGTTTCGATCTTCCGAACGGCAAGTACTCAGTTGAACTCTGCTTCAGCGATCCGTGGTCATGTTCGACCTCACCTACTGTATATCAGGTAGACGGATCAGGAAAGAAGACTGCAGTTGCTGAAAACTGTGCAACAGACAGCAGAACAGCTTCAAAGGGTAATGTTACTGTTACAGACGGAACACTCAATTTAAGCATTACATCAGCTGACAAGGCTATTAATGTAAACTACATTATCATCCGTGCAGTTGATGTTGATAAACTTCCGCTTGCAGCTGCAACACCTGTAAAGGGTGACATCAACAAAGACGGTTCATGCAATTCAGCTGACCTTCTTGCTCTCTGCAGCTACATGACAGGAGCAAAGGATTCACTCGCTGATGCTTCTGCAGCTGACTATGATTCCGACGGTAAAATAACTATCGTTGACTTCTGTCTGCTGAAGCAGGCTCTTATGAAGTAATTTTCACGGAGAAAATCCTGAGAATATTACTCCTCAAATCAGCGTTTCCCTAAATCAGAAAACGCTCTGGTCAGAAATGATCAGAGCGTTTGTTTTTTATATTAAGGAAAAACTCTGCGCTGATCTGCAAACAGATCGGCGCACCTCTAAAAAATCAGCCTCTGACGTCAGATACGTACAGAGGCTGTTCTTTGTTTTACGAACAGAATTTTCATAAAACTTTACACATTATTTTATAATCAGGTACTTTCTTTTTCAGCAAGTGTCCACTGGACACATTCGGAATGTGATTTTTTTCCGTTAAGAATATCTATCAGCTTATTAGCCGCAATAGAGCCGATATTTCTGTCCTCATAGGACATTGAAGTGATACGCACCGGTGAGATCTCACTGAAGTTGCTGTTGTCAAAACTTGCAACTGCAATATCTTCAGGAACGCGTTTGCCGTACTGTGTAAGCGTTCTTATCAGGCGGATAGCTATGTCGTCATTGTAACAGACTACAGCAGTTGAATCGCCTATACGTGAAAGAATCGTTTCAGCGTTTGAGAGCATCTGTTCCTTTGATTCGGTGGTATACCAGATGACCTTTTCGTCGCCTACAAGTCTGCCTGCATCACGCAGAGCTGAAATATAGCCTAAGTAACGCTGATGTCCCTGTATGTCATCACTCTTGAAAAATCCTGCGATACGTTCATGTCCTTTTCCAAGGAGATAGTTCACAAGTTCATATCCGCCGCTTCTGTTATCTGCGCATACAGAAATCGTTCCCTGCAGTTCAGGATTATAACTGTTAAAAAATACAACAGGAATACGGCGCTTGAACAATTTTGCGTACAAATCAAAATTCGGGTTAGGCATAGCCGTTTTTGTTCCTTCGATCAGAAAACCGTCGATCGGTTTGTTGAGCAGATCTTCAAGGATCGTTCTTTCACTGTATACTCTGTTCCCTGTAGCGGCAAGCACAGGTGTATAGCCGTTAGCTGAAAGAACAGATTCAACAGCACGAAGCTGGCCCGGGAATATATAGTCATCGATGTATGTTGCTATAACTGCAATAATGTGACTGCGCGGACTTGTACCCTTACCCTTTACTACAGATCCGCTTCCCTGCCTTTTTACAATAAGGTCCTCGTTCACAAGTATCTGAAGTGCTTTTCGTACAGTCTGGCGGCTCATGCTGTACCTTGCCGAGAGTTCTTCTTCAGTCGGAAGACTCTTTCCCTCGGGATACTTTCCGGAACGAATGCCTTCCTTGAGTTCTGCCGAAAGCATTTCGTACTTTTTCAAATTACATACAACTCCTTATAAGATTGTAACAGGTTCTTATACAAATATAATACATCTAAAAAAGGGAATTGTCAATAACATGTACGCATTTTTAAGATAAAAGTACTATTTTGTGCATACAATTTAGCAATAGTGCACAATGATTTTAAAGTTATTATAGTAAATTTAGTTCTTGAAATCACATTGTGTAATATGATACAATATAAACAACCTGATGAGGCGGGTAAAAAATCAGAGATTTGTATGTGTAAATGATTAAATAATCCTCTCATCGAAAGGTCGTAAAAACTTTTTTTAATTTCTTAAATTGTAAGAGATCAGGAGGAAAAACATGAAACTCAAAAAGACATTAGCTATCTTATTCAGCTTGACACTCGGACTTGCTGCATTCACAGGATGCGGCCCTGCAGGCGAAAACAACGGGAACTCAGGAAGCGCTCCGGCTGCCGGAAACGAAAATTCCGGTGAAGACAACGCTTCCGACGGAAACACAGATTCATCCAAAAAGCTGATCAAGGTCGGAATCATAAACAACGATCCTAACGAATCCGGCTATCGTAACGCCAACGACAAGGATCTTAAGGCTACTTTCACAAAGGAAAACGGCTACGATGCTTCTTTTGCATACAGCCTCCAGAATGAAGAACAGATTGCAGCAGCCAAGGGCTTCATTCAGGACGAAGTTGACTACCTTCTCATTTCAGCTGCAAGCACTACCGGCTGGGACACAGTTCTCAAGGATGCACAGGCTCAGGAGATCAAGGTAATCCTCTTTGACCGTACTATCGACGCTGACGAAAGCCTCTACGAAGCTTCTATCGTATCAGATATGGCTAAGGAAGGCCAGACAGCAGTAGACTGGCTTGCAAAGCAGAATCTTTCAGAATTTAACGTTGTTCATCTTCAGGGTGTAGTCGGATCTGCAGCTCAGATCGGACGTACAGGCGCTCTTGATAAAAAGGCAGAGAGCGATGACAAGTGGAACATCGTTACACAGCAGACTGCTGAATGGAACGCAGAAAAGGCTCAGCAGATCGTTCAGTCAGTTATCGATTCAGGCAAGAAGTTCAATGTAATCTATGCTGAAAACGACGACATGGCTAAGGGCGCAGTTGCTGCTCTTGACAAGGCAAACATCAAGCACGGTGTAGGTCAGGACGTTATCGTAATGGGATTTGACTGCAACAAGTGGGCTCTTGAAGAACTTCTTAAGAAGAACTGGAACTACGACGGTCAGTGCAACCCGTTCCAGGCTTCATACATTGATGAGATCATCCGTGATCTTGAAAACGGCAAAAAGCCTGCAAACAAAGTCGTATACATGGAAGAAAAGGGATTTGACGCAGAAACCATCACACAGGCTGATGTTGACCAGTATGGTATCTGATATAACAAGCGACTTTTAATGTTTTCTTAAATCATATATAAAAAGCGCGGCTCTGAATATATGGATAATACCATCCTTTTTTCCGGGTCGCCTTTTTTTGAAATTTTTTCAGATAAAGTTGTTCGAATTTAATACAAAAATATATATAGGGATGTTTTTTAGCTGTTTTTAAACAAGCAAAAAGTATTAATTTTGTCACACGGAGGCGATATCATGCAGGATGACGTTATTTTACGGCTCGAAGGCATCTGTAAGGAATTTCCGGGTGTAAAAGCTCTCAGTAATGTACAGTTCACGCTTCACAAAGGCGAGATCCACGCACTTATGGGTGAAAACGGTGCCGGAAAATCCACTCTCATCAAAGTTCTGACAGGCGTTTATCAGAAAGATGCCGGTAATATTTATATGGACGGAAAGCCGGTATCGATAACATCTACACAGGAAGCACAGAAAAACGGAATAAGCACAGTATATCAGGAAATCACTCTCTGCCCGAATCTTACAGTTGCTGAAAATATGTACATCGGACGTACAGACAGCCTGACAACAAACTGGAGGCAGATGAACGCAAATGCAGGAAAACTTCTTGACTCACTGCAGATCCCTGCTTCCCCTTCCCAGCAGCTGAGCGACTGCTCGATCGCAGTACAGCAGATGGTTGCTATTGCAAGAGCTGTTGATATGGACTGTAAGGTACTTATTCTCGATGAACCTACTTCATCACTTGATGAACGTGAGGTGGAAAAACTATTTAAACTAATGACTGACCTGAAAGCAAGAGGTGTAGGTATTGTATTCGTTACACACTTCCTTGATCAGGTGTACTCAGTATGTGACCGCATAACCGTTTTAAGAGACGGAACGTTTGTAGGTGACTATACTATAAGTGAACTGCCTAGAGTTCAGCTCGTTTCCAAAATGATGGGCAAGGAACTTGACAGTTTCGAAGATATCAAACAGGAAGAAATAGCAGATACCATTGACAGAAATCAGCCTGCAGTATTTGAGGCTTCTGATCTGTCAAGTGCTGCCGGTGTAAATCCTTTTGACTTCAGCATAAGAAAAGGAGAAGTAAACGGATTTACCGGACTTCTCGGTTCCGGACGAAGTGAGTCAGTTCGTGCGATCTACGGTGCTGACAAGATAACCGGCGGAAAGATCCGCATGAACGGAAAAGAAGTTACCATAAAAAAAACCTCTTGACGCTATGAAACTCGGCATAAGCTATCTTCCGGAAGACAGAAAGCGCGACGGAATAATCGGTGATCTTTCTGTAAAGGACAACATCATTCTTGCACTTCAGGTAATGAAAGGAATGTTTAAGCCTATTTCAAAGGCAGATGCTGAAAGATTTGCTGACGAATACATAAAACTCCTCGGCATCAAGACAGCCTCTGCTGAAACACCGATAAAATCGCTTTCAGGCGGTAACCAGCAGAAAGCGATACTCGCAAGATGGCTTCTCGCAAATCCGGTTTACCTTATACTTGATGAACCTACACGAGGAATCGACGTCGGCACAAAACTTGAAATACAGAAACTTGTTCTCAAACTTGCTGCCGAAGGAAAAAGTGTCACTTTCATCTCATCAGAAATAGACGAAATGCTTCATGTCTGCAAACGTCTCATCGTTATGAGAGACCGTCACGTAGTCGGCGAACTTACCGGCGAAGACCTTACACAGACGAAGATAATGTCCACTATTGCCGGAGGTGAAAAGAAGAAATGACACAGAACCAGAATATTTTTATGAGGATCATTAAGAAACAGATCTTCATTCCGATAGCAGCACTTCTCATACTTGTGCTCTTCAACCTTATAGCCGATCCTTCATTCTTTAAAGTAGAGATCGGTAAAAACAGTCTGGGAAATCCTGTTCTCATGGGAAATCTCATTACTATCCTTGATAACGCATCAGAACTTGTCATTCTTTCAATAGGTATGACACTTGTAACAGCTGCTTCCGGCGGACAGGATATTTCAGTCGGCGCAGCCATCGCACTTGCCGGAAGTGTTGTACTCAGGGTACTCTGCGGAACCGATCCGCGTCCTGAGACCATGCAGGCACCTATCATCGTTGCCTTCCTCGTATGCTGTATGGTAGCAATGCTCTTCGGCGCATTCAACGGTGTTCTTGTGGCGTATTTCAAACTGCAGCCGATGGTAGCAACACTTATTCTGTTTACCGCAGGCCGTTCAATTGCAGCCTGGATCAATCACAACCAGCTTCCTATCATAAGCGACCCGCAGTTCGGCTACTTCGGAAACTTCTTCCCTGGTATCCCTGTACCTTCACCGATATTCGCTGCAATACTGTTTATGATATTAACAGCACTTGTACTTCGTTTCACCAAGCTTGCTCTCTTTACACAGGCAGTTGGTATTAATTCAGAATCATCAAGACTCAACGGTCTTAATCCTGAATTCATTAAATTCATAACATATGTTATCCTCGGTTTCTGCGTAGCAGTTGCAGGTTTTATAAAAGTAAGCCGTCTTTCAACTATCAACTACTCAGTAATTGCCAAGGACATTGAAATGGATGCCATTCTTGCAGTCGCTCTCGGCGGCAACGCTCTCAGCGGCGGTAAGTTCAGCATTTCTTCTTCCATCCTCGGTGCATACGTTATCCAGTTCCTCACTATCACACTGTACAAATTTGATGTACCTTCAAGTGCGCTTCCTGCATACAAGGCAATAGTTGTTATCATCCTTGTTGTTCTCAGTGCTCCTGTAGTAAGAGCCAAACTTGCTGAACTCAGAAAACGTTCAGCATCCGGCAGCACAGCAAAGGAGGCAAATTAAATGAAAAACAGAAAAAGACTGACTGATTCAAATTTGCTTCTTATCATCACAATAGCAGTATTTCTCCTGATGTACATCGGAGCAGTTGCTTTTCTCGGCGGCGGATTTACAAAACCGCAGTATTTCTTCAATATTCTCAATGACAATGCTGCACTGATCATTATATCATGCGGAATGAGCCTTGTAATGATCACAGGCGGTATCGATATCAGTGTCGGCGCAGTTACGTCACTCGTATGTATGTGCTGTGCTGTACATCTTGACTTTAACGGCGGAAATGTGTTCACATCAATGCTGATAGCACTTGGCATCGGTATTGCATTCGGCCTCATACAGGGATTCCTGATAGCATATCTTGAAGTCCAGCCTTTCATAGTAACACTTGCAGGTATGTTCTTCGCAAGAGGTCTTACCACAATAGTAAACAGCACTCAGTTCAATGTTGAAAACGAGCAGTTCAAAGCTCTCAAGGACACACGTATCCTTCTTCCGGGAATCGGTTCATACAACAAAAACGGAAACTTTATTCAGGCTTACGTCGAGATCGGTGTTGTAGTCGCACTTCTTACAGTTATCCTTCTCTTCATCCTTCTCAAGTGGTTCCGTCTCGGACGCAGTTTCTACGCTGTCGGCGGAAACGCACAGAGTGCAAATATGCTTGGCATAAATGTAAAACGAACAAAATTCTTTGCATATCTCATCTGCGGATTCCTCGCAGGTATCGGCGGATTCGTATATTTTCTCCACGTTGGTTCAGGTTCACCTTCACACGCAACCGGTGCTGAAATGAACGCAATTGCTTCTTCCATCATAGGCGGAACAATGCTTACCGGAGGTTCAGGAAATATCATCGGAACTCTGTTCGGAGTAATGTCGCTCAGCACCATTAAGAATATCGTTTCATCACTCGGCCTTGACGACGCATGGTGGACAAATATCACAGTTGCAGCTATGATCTGTCTCTTCATCGTTGTACAGAGTGTGGTTCTTTCAAGAAAGAACAAATCAGCCCGCTGACAGGAGAACATAAACAATATGAGTACAAATGAAAATAAATTCAGAAACTGTCTCGGAATTGAGTTCGGATCAACACGTATAAAGGCTGTAGTCACAGATAACAGATTTGAACCGGTCTCATCCGGAGACTATACATGGAAAAGTTCATATACCGGAAAAATATGGACCTACGACCTTGACGAAGTATGGAAAGGTCTTAATGAAGCTCTGAAAAAAGCAGATACCTCAAATGTTGATGCAGCCGGTATCTCAGGAATGATGCACGGTTATCTTGCATTTGACAGCGACTGGAATCTTCTTGTTCCATTCCGTACCTGGCAGAACACAATAACCGGCAAAGCTGCTGAGGAACTCACAGAGCTCTTTGATTTCAACATTCCGCAGAGATGGAGTATAGCTCATCTTTATCAGGCTGTACTGAACGGTGAGGAGCACATTTCAAAACTGGCGCATATAACAACGCTGGCCGGATACGTGCACTATATGCTTACCGGTGTAAACGCGGTCGGTATCGGTGAAGCTTCAGGTATCTTCCCTGTTGACAGTGAAACTTCTGACTACGACAGCAGAATGCTTGACAAATTCGATAAGCTCATGGCAGACATGAACTGCCCGGTAAAAATAAGAGAAGTTCTTCCGAAGGTCCTGACTGCAGGAGAAACAGCCGGAAAACTTACGGAGGCCGGTGCAGCACTTATCGGAAATGCACTTGAAGCCGGAATTCCTTTCGCTCCTCCTGAGGGAGATGCCGGAACCGGCATGACAGCCACAAATGCTGTAGCACCGGGAACAGGCAATGTATCAGCCGGCACTTCAGTATTTTCGATGATCGTGCTTGACAAACCTTTAAGCAGGGTTTATCCGGAAATCGACATGGTAACTACCCCGACAGGCAAACCTGTTGCCATGGTACACTGCAACAACTGCACCAACGACATGAATGCCTGGGTAAACATTTTTAAGGAAGCTGTTTCACTGTACACCGGAAAAGAAGTATCAGACGATATTTTCACAAAGCTTTATGAAAAAAGCCTTGAAGGTGACGCAGACTGCGGCGGAGTTATTGTAAACAACTATCTTGCCGGTGAAAGCATCACACATTTTGACGAAGGCTGCCCGATGGTATTAAGAAACGCAGAAAGCAGCTTCAATCTCGCCAATCTCACCCGTTCAATGCTCTATTCAACGATAGCAACACTTAAAATAGGCATGGACATACTGGCTGATGAAAATGTAAAGATAAGATCACTGACCGGACACGGCGGTCTGTTCAAGACTCCTGTGGTAGGCCAGAAATATCTTGCAGCAGCCTGCGGTGCTCCCGTTACTGTTATGAAAACAGCCGGCGAAGGAGGACCTTACGGAATGGCACTTCTTGCAGCTTACATGCTCTGCAGAAAGGATTCCGGAACACTTGAGGAATTTTTAAATGAAAAGGTATTTGTAAACACTGAGATTTCAGTACTTTCACCTGAAAAAACAGATACCGAAGGTTTTGAAAACTATATGGAAAAATATAAAAAATCACTGGATGTTGAACGCACCGCAGTTATTTCAATGTAAAGGAGATCTTATAATGAAAAAATATGAATTCTGGTTTGTTGTGGGCTCACAGCTTCTTTACGGTGAGGAAGTTCTTGATACAGTTGCCCGTAGAGCAGAGGAAATGGCAAAATTCCTTTCTTCAAAACTCCCGTTCCCTGTTGTCTATAAAGTAACTGCGAAAAGCAGCGATGAGATCAGTTCAGTGATCCGTGAAGCAAATTACAGAGATGAGTGTGCAGGTATCATCACATGGTGCCACACATTCTCACCAAGCAAAATGTGGATAAGCGGACTTAACTCCCTTCAGAAACCATGGTGCCACTTTGCCACACAGTACAACCGAGAAATACCGAATGAAGAAATCGACATGGATTTCATGAACCTTAACCAGGCTGCTCACGGTGACAGAGAACACGGATTTATCGGCGCAAGACTCCGCAGTGCCAGAAAGATAATAGCTGGCTACTGGAAAGATGAAGATGTTCAGAAAAGACTTGCTTCATGGATGAAGTCTGCAGTCGGCGCTGCATTTTCAAAGGAAGTCCGCGTAATGCGTTTCGGCGACAACATGCGTGATGTTGCTGTTACTGAAGGCGACAAGGTAGAAGCACAGAAGAAGTTCGGCTGGCAGGTAAACACATGGGCAACCGGGGATCTTGTAAAGGAAATGTCAAAGGTAACTGAAGCCGAAATCGACGCTCTTATGGAAGAATACAAGAGCTCGTATGACATTGCCACTGACAACACAGATGCCATTCGCTATCAGGCTAAGGAAGAGATCGCTATGGAAAAAATGCTGAAGCGCGAAAAATGCACGGCTTTCAGCAATACTTTCCAGGATCTTTACGGTATGGAACAGCTTCCTGGGCTTGCTTCACAGCACCTTATGTCAAAGGGCTACGGCTATGGCGGTGAAGGCGACTGGAAGGTATCTGCCCTCACAGCCATCATGAAAGTCATGGGCGAAAACGGAAACGGCGCTTCTGCATTCATGGAAGACTACACCTACCATCTTGTTCCTGGTTCAGAATACAGCCTCGGTGCACACATGCTTGAGGTTTGCCCTTCCCTTGCTGCTGACAGACCGAGGATCGAAACTCATCACCTCGGAATCGGCATGAACGAAAAGGACCCTGCCCGTCTTGTATTCGAAGGAAAAGCCGGTGAAGGTATTGTAGCCTGCATCATCGATATGGGCGGACGTTTCAGACTCATCATTCAGGATATTGAGGCTGTAAAACCTATTATGGATATGCCGAACCTCCCTGTTGCACGAGTAATGTGGAAAGCACTTCCTGATCTGAGAACAGGTCTTGAATGCTGGATATGCGCCGGAGGTGCTCATCATACAGTACTCAGCTACGATGTAACTGCTGAACAGATGATCGACTGGGCAAGAATCATGGATATCGAATGCGTTCATATAACAAAGGATACAACAGTTGAAAGCCTTGAACGTGAACTCCTTGTAAACGATCTTGTATGGAAACTGAAATAATATTTAAGGAAGATAACTATGCTTGAAGAATTAAGACAGAAAGTTTACGAAGCCAATATGGAACTTCCGAGAAGAAATCTTGTAACATTTACATGGGGAAACGTTTCCGGCATCGACCGTGAAAGCGGTATCGTGATCATAAAGCCATCAGGCGTGGAATATGATGAGCTCAGACCGGGTAATCTCGTTGCTCTTGATCTTGACGGAAACGTAGTCGAAGGAAAACTGAATCCTTCGTCTGATACAAAGACTCACATCGAACTTTACAGGAAATATCCTGAGATCGGCGGTATAGTACATACACACAGTCCTCATGCTGTTGCATGGGCACAGGCTGTAAGGGATATTCCATGCTACGGTACAACACACGCTGACTACTTCTACGGTCCTGTACCGTGTACAAGAGAGCTTACAAAGGCTGAACTCAATGAAGACTATGAAAAGAACACAGGAAAAGTGATCATTGAGACATTTGAAAGCAGAAACCTTGATGTAAATGCAGTTCCGGGCGTTATATGCGCAAGCCACGGTCCTTTTACGTGGGGAAAAGACGCCGCAAAGGCTGTTTACCATGCAGTTGTACTTGAAGAAGTTGCTAAAATGGCTCTTATGACTGAACAGCTGAAAAAAGACGCAGTTCCTGCGCCTGATTATCTTCAGGACAAACACTACATGCGCAAGCACGGTCCGAATGCCTACTACGGACAGAAAAAGTAATTTTCATTCTTTATTTTCATAATATACGAAAACGGCTGATACCATCGAAGATTTCATGGTATCAGCCGTTTTTTATACGCAAAAAAGCGTGCGGACAGATCATGACTGCCATCACGCTTAAAATTACTGTTAAAGAACTTCCTTTATCGACTTTTCAAGGATCTCAAGTCCTTCGACAAGAACATTGTCTTCTATTGTAAGAGGAGGCATTACCTTGAGGACACCGTCATGTCTGCCGGCAACTTCAAGTATAAGCTTATTGTCAAAAGCCTTGTGCACGCATTCGATCGCAAGCTTAGGATCGATCCCGTTCAGGTCAATGCCCCAGATGAAGCCGATTCCTCTGATGCTGATCCTTTTATCAAGAGAAGCAATACGTTCATTGAGGAACTTTTCTATTATTGCTGATTTGCGCTTTACATCGCTTTCGAGATTATGGTTATTGTAGTACTCAATACCTGCCTTGCTTCCGACAAATGCAAGCTGATTTCCTCTGAATGTTCCGTTGTGTTCCGCAGGACGGAAAATATCGAGTTCAGGGCGGACAAGAACGATGGACATAGGCATTCCAAGACCGCTTATAGACTTTGAAAGCACTACCATGTCAGGCACTATACCTGCTCTTTCAAATGAGAAGAATGTACCTGTTCTGCCGTTTCCGACCTGAATGTCATCCACGATCATTACTATTCCGTGGTCATCGCATATCTTTCTTACGGCCTTTAACCATTCTGCATCAGCAACATTGATGCCGCCTTCAGCCTGGACTGTTTCAAGAATTACAGCTGCCGGCTTGTCAAAACCGGAGTGATCATCTTCAAGAACTTCCTTAAGGTATTCTATTGAATCAATACGGCTGTTGCAGTAAGGCATAAAGGAAACATTGTCAAGAGGAACTCCTGCTCCCTCACGGCTTATTCTGTCAGTAGTGCATGCAAGGCTTCCCATTGACATTCCGTGGAATGCGCCTGAAAATGCAAATACATTGGTTCTTCCTGTATTCTTTCGCGCAAGCTTGAGTGCAGCTTCTATTGCATTTGTACCTGTTGAACCGCAGCACATTACTTTATAGTCGAGTTTTCTTGGTATGAGTATAAGGTTTTCAAGAGCTTCAATAAACTCTCTTTTCGCTTTTGTATACATATCAAGAGCGTTGATAATACGGTCACTGCTCAGATAATCAAGAACAGCAGCCTTTATTTCCGGATTATTGTGTCCGTAGTTTACTGAACCTGCAACAGCAAGGAAATCAATATATCTTTCGCCCTGTTCTGAAAACAGTTCAGCATTTTTTGCTTCATCAAAAACTACAGGATATTTTCTGCAGTAGGATCTTACATTTGATTCGTATTTTTCAAAAGTTTCAAACATCATTAGTCTTCTTTCCGGCGTCAAAATAATCTTATAACTTAAAAACAACCATTTTTAATTTTATCACTGTACAAAGCTTACGTCAATAGTTTTATGCAAAATAAAATCTGTTTAAACGTCAAAAAAATCAGAGATATTTCTTTATTTTTTTATAAAGATCATTACCCTTGTCCTGTCCGTATTTTTTTACAAGAGCTTTATTTGCAAGCGTTTTTGAACCGGACTTTCCGGAATATTTAACTGCTACCGAAGCAAGAAAATCAACCGCTTCAGATCCGAGCTTTGCTCCGGAAAGATCTTTTTTAACTGTTACACCCAACGAATTACCGGTACTGTTATCACTGGTTCCGGAACCGGAAAGACTGTTGTGCTCCTTTACGACTTTACGTACAAGGTCGTAAACGTCACTGTAGTCAGTGAAAATCTGTCTGAGGTCATTGTGAACTGAGGTAAGCATGTGCTTTTCTTCAAAATGGCTCGTAACTATTGCAGTGATCTCATCTGTAAAGCACGGACTGATCTCGCTTTCGCCTATCGCTTTTCTGAGTCTTTCGGAAAGCTCGTTTTTCTGCTGTTCAATACTGTTTTTCCGTGCATTTTTATCTGTTTTTTCTGTTATTTACACTGCCGGAAACATCGGCTTTCTTTTCCTTTTTGTCATGTGTCTGCTTTTTGTTCTTTTTTTCCGTGCTGACCGGAGCGCTCTTTATCACCGGGGTTCTTTTTACTGATACGTTTTCGGCTTCTGTCCAGAATCTGATGATATTGTCAAAGTCCGTGTCCTTGCTTACTATTATACATTCAAAATTCTTTCCGCTGTTCTTTCCTACAAGATAGCCAAGATATGATACTATATGCATATCAGCGGACTGGTTGCCGCATGGTACCTTATGTATCTCGAGCGACGCTGCCCTGTGCCGGTGCAGAATATTCAGGTCAAACTTCGTTGATTTGTCCGTGAAAAATACATGGATATGATCGCTGCTTCCGAGCAGCTCACATCCGGAAAATCCCCCTGTACTGACGTTTTCAAAATCGATTAAATAATATGTTTCCAATTTATTACCCTTCTGTGTTTTTTACAAAGGAAACACTGACAAAGCCTTATCAGCCGTTAAATCAGTGTTTTCCTGTCCCGTTCGTCATCAGACATATACAATATAATTTTACATTATCATATTAATTTTGTCAAGAGAATAAAGTTCAATTTCAGACAGTCTAATTCTTTACATTGATATTCATATTTGTTATAATATTATATAGGATTAATTTGTCCAATTCCTGTGTATTGAATCAGTGTCAAAAATGCATTGTTCCTATCTTGTTCTGTTTGATATGATTTTTACAATTTAGGTCATTGGCGATGCTTTTTTAGATATTTCTATAATTATTTTTTTCGGGGATTGATTTTTTATCTAAAACGTATTATAATAGATATAGTAGTATGGATATAGTTAAAACCCCTATCCTAAAAAAATCACAAATACTTTTATGAGGTGTAAAAACTATGAATGAAGAATTAAAAAGAGTTTATATCGACAGAATGGTTGAGAACCTTACAGTTCTCAGAGCAAAGCTCGGCGTTACACAGTCTGAACTTGCTGAGATCGCCGGAATCAGCCGACAGACTATTCTTTCTGTAGAAAAGAAGCAGCGTGGTATGACATGGAACATGTTCCTTGCTCTTCTCTACATTTTCACTGCAAATGAAAAGACAGTTCCTCTTGTTGACCTCTTCGAGATCAGAACAAACGAACTTGTTGAAGCAATGCAGGGCAAGAAGAAATAATTAAATCTGAATATTTTTCAAAACCGCTGGACAGCCTTCTTTGTTCAGCGGTTTTCTGTTTATAACGAATATCTAAGGAAAAACTGATTAAATCGGAAATCCGGCTTCGCCGGATTTCCGGAGGTGGGATTTTACGGGGCTTCGCCCCGAACCCCCACGCTGATTTATGAATAACGCTGCGTTTTCCTGAATATTATAAAAAACATGATCAGCAGATCCGTACGCGTTCCCGCATCCGGATCTGCTGATCTGTTTCCGTTTCCGTCATTTTTTATTTATCTGCTTCACGCTCAAGTCTGAATTTCACTGAACGTTTGAGATATCCGAGGTAATCCTCATCACGGCACATAGCCTTGCCCGGATCATCTGAAAGCTTGGCAACAGGTCTGCCGTTTACATACTGAAGCTTGATCACTATATTGAGAGCCTGCTCCTCGGTATCGTTTGAGCAGAACGTTCCTATGCCGAACGAAACCTTTGTCTTTCCGCTGAAATAGTCATAGAGCTTCTGTGCTCTGTCAAAGTCAAGGCTGTCGCTGAAGAGAAGAAGCTTCGTCTTCGGATCAACGCCGTACTTTTTATAATGTGCGATCATCCTGTCGCCCCACGCATAAGGGTCGCCGCTGTCATGACGAACACCTGTATAGTTGTTTACCATGGAACGGTTAAAGTCGAGCAGAAACAGATCTGTTGTTACTGTATCCGTCAGAGCCGTACCGTTATCACCGTCGTACTCATTATACCAGTCACGCATTGCATAGTGGTTTGTGTATGCAAGCGGGATCGAATCAATGCCCTGATACATCTGTACAAATTCATGTGCATATGTTCCTATCGGCGTTACGTTGTACTTCATTGCAAGATATACGTTTGAAGTACCTACGCAGTTCTTTGTTTCCGTAACCAGTCTTCTTACGACCACATCCTCCCACTCACGCGAAAGTCTTCTGCGGCAGCCGAATTCAGCAAAACTGAAAGTATAGGTACCGTCATTGAGTCCCTTTATCTTTGCGTCAAGTCTTTCTTCAGCTGATCTGCGGAGTTTCTCATAATCGTACTTCATACGGAAGTAAACTTCATTGACGATCTCAAGAAGATAGATCTCGAACTGCATTGCTGAGAAAAGCGGGCCGTTTACTTCTATGTAAAGTTCACCGTTATCGTCGAGCTTTGCTGTTACATAATCCCTTATCGGACGCCAGAGTCTTAAAAACTCAACGTAGTCCTTCTTAATAAAACGTATGGAACGGAGATAGTCAAGTTCTTCCTTTCTGAATGTAAGCGTACAGAGATGATCTATCTGTTCGTTTATCTCTTTGACCATCTCCGGAGTGAAAACCACATCCCTGTTACGGCACTTGAAGAAATACTGCCCGCACAGATCAGTGTGTCTGTGAAAGATAACCTGATCCATGTTGAACTTGTAAAGATCAGTATCAAGAAGTGAAATGACGATCGGCTCAAGTTTCATTTTAATTACCCTTTCTTTCCCTTTTATTCTGAAGAAACACTGTCTGACCGAAAAAACGGATATCAGCGTTCCGTGATCACTTTATTCTGTCCTTTATGATCTGAACAGCTTCCTCGCGGCTGCCGGCTTTGCCGAAATCAAGATGGTTTCCTGATTTATCCCAGGCACAGGCAAGCCAGATCTTTTTGTCGTCCTCGTATTTGATCTCGACCGTGTAGTAGACCGGTTCTTTTTTATCTGACCAGAAAAAGATGATGTCAGAACATTCAAGATAGTTTTCTGCGACCGGTATTACCATATCAATACACGTAAGGCCGTCTTCATCAGCTATGAAGTCAAGTCTGAATCCTTCATGTTCAGAAACCGGAGCAGCTGAATTTTCGAGAAGAACGTCATCTGTGATCCTCTTTAAAAACGCTTCCTTTTCTTCCTTCAGGCTGCTGATGAATGATTCCGGATCGTCATAAAACTCAGACGGAAGGAAATCGTGCTCGATGAAATAGCGTTCTCTGCCTTCCTTTATAATACCTGATACTTCATCCGTATTATAGGTTATCTCATCCGCAATAAGAAAATCGCCCTGATGCTCGGTAATATCATCAAATACTTCCTTTACATCAAGTCCTTCTTCAGTCACCACGTAATAAGCGTAAACGACCATTCTCAGCACCAAAAGCGGATAAGTAACGAAAGAACGGAACATTCTCGCATTATCGATAAGTGCTCCCGCAGCCATGCCGGCATCTGTCTTGATCGTACTGTAGTCGGCGTCGTATCTTATTCTGATCTCATATTTTTCAGAGAACAGTGAGGCAAGTTCTTCAAATTTTTCAGTGTTTTCAATATTCACCTCATACATCGCAAGAGATACTATACCGTCGTTGTCGATGATAAAGCGCTGGATAAGTCTGACGTTCTTCAGCGGTTCCTCAGTAAACGTAAAGTATTCTCCTGAAGCATACATTTCACCGTCAATATCTTCAAAGTCAAAAGGAACACCGGCTTTTTCAAGATTACGCTCCATGAATTCCCTGCATTTTTCTTTCATAAAAAATCCCTTCTTTCTTTAAGGAAAAAATGATCTTTACCTTTCTTTAACAGGCGTGATCAGAGTTTCATTAATGATCTTTCTTTCAGGACCACAGCAGTCCAGTAAATAAAAACTCCTGCCGCAGCTCCTGCAGTGTTGGTTATAATATCATCAGCTTCTGTAAGTCCTCTGCCGGTTATGTACTGCATCATTTCAATAAAGCACGAAAAACAGAATCCTGATGCCACAGTGGCTATCGAGCTTCTGAAGTATCTGCTTACACACGGCAGAAGAAATCCGAAAGGAATAAACAGTAAAACATTAAGAGTTATCTGCATGAACCAGAAAAAATGATTCGGCTGTTCTATCATCGCCTGCAGTTCACGGAAAGGTTCCATTACCACTCCCCTGCTGCCGGGTGTACGGAATACCATTGTCTCACGTACGATAAATGTAAGAGAAAGAACAGCAAGTATATAAAGCAGAAAAATCAGATTTGTGATCTCTTTCCGTTTATCATAGATTTTTCTGAACATACTCAACCCTCTTATCTGATCGTTTCCTTTGTTAAAAGTATATCACATCCGGCTGATCATTTCAAGTTTATATGTCCCGTTTAATTACATTACGGGACCTTTGATTAACCGACTACAGAAACCGTAATTACGTTTTCTGATTTCCGGAGGTGGGATTTGCGTAACTTCACCCCGGAGCCAATGCTGATTTATGAATAAATCAGCGTTTCCCTAATTTTACATTATTACGTGCGTAATATCAAGGCTTATGCCGGGACACAGCCGTTTTTGTATGTCCAGAATATCTCACCCGGATTGTCGTAGTAGAAGCTGCTGTTGTAATCCTCGATAAGATCGACCATCTTTGAGGAGTACACTTCAGTAAGAACTGTAATAATATCTTTTCCACTTTTCTCTGCGTCCGCAAGTATAAGGCGTTTATATACCTTACCGATATCCCAGTGCGTCGGAACAGAATACCGGCACTCAGCTACATTATCGAAACGCCCTGTCGGAATGCTGAACTCAGTTATCAGATCATCCGAAACTCTGTCGATATTATCACAGTGGAACACATCAGCGTATTCATAAATATGACGGATTCGCTCCCTGCCAATAAGTTCAGTAATAACTGACGGCTTATTCTTTGTTTTCCTTGCGATGTATTCTATCAGAGAGCATGTGTAAAAAAGGTCATTGCTTTTTTTATCTTCCCGACCGTTCATTTCATTGGTACCTCCGAACGTTCAAATTTTATGCACTTAAGTGATCTTTCAGAACAGAAGCTTATCTGATGAGTAGGATATTTGAATCTGGCAAGCGCCCAGAACTGTTCACGAGTGATAACTCCTTCAATATAATCAGAAACATAGTTATATATCTGATCATCAGCCATAGCACCGATAACAATATCATGATCATGCGGTTTGCCGCTCCTGCAGTCGATGATAAAATCTAGCCATTCATCTGTCATCTCTTTGAATTCGAGAATATCCAGCGACTCGTCTATAAGTAGTGAATAAACATTTACCACCGGTGTGCTGTATCTTTTCGCCCATCGTTCCGACTGTTCTTTTATAATCGTACAGTAAAAACCTGTACCAAAATCCTTTGTGTTTCTGCCGACTATTATTTCCGGCACTTTTACTTCGGTATAACTACCGTGATATACAAGAGTTTTGCCCATTGTCTGCTCCTAATTTAAGACTCATTGTTTGTGAATCTGAATATCTATTGCGTTATCTTCACTTCTGATTTCATAGATCTGCTCAGGAAGTTCATAAACATTAACGCTTTGATGCGAAGTTGTAAAAGTATTCTCTTCAAGATAATCAGTTTTTCCAAATATCAGTTTTTCAATATAATCAGAATTATACTCTGTATATTGATTACTTTCTTTTATATACTTCTCCATTTTCTTGATCAGAATAAGATTATCTACATTTTCTGTATTATCATCTGGCATTAATACAAACAGATAATCCCTCGCACGACTGATAGAAACGTTTATGATATTCTTTTTGTTTAGAAATATTGGCTTGTCCTTTTTCAGCGTAATAGAAGGCGGAGGATTATAAACTGATATGATTATTTCACATTCGTCTCCCTGAAAGCCATGAATTGTACCTGTTTGTACTGAAATTGTATCCGGAAGCTTCAAAGAAGCTATCAGACGTTCAATCATATCTGCCTGTGCTTTGTATGCAGCTATAACACCAATACTTATTTTTTTCTCCGGATTATACTGACTGATGATACCGGCAAGCCAGTTAGTAAACTCGTAAGCAAATAACGCAGAATAAATCTGATATGGAGTCTTTCCGTTCAGCTTTTTTGCTCGGTAAATACTTTCGTATTTACTTACAGGAAACTTTATGAGATTTACTGGTTTCACAGCAAATTTACTGCCGAAGTTAATTACGATCTGATCCTCATCAGTTCTGTCGTGTTCCAGTACACCATCATATGTCATTCTACTGAACAGGTCCCCGATAACAGGTATGCTTCTGTATTGTCTGGTAAGCGGTTTAACAGCATAGTCATACGGTACTGTCTTAGGTTTAGCAAAAGAATCAAGCTTAACCATAGTATAGATATTTTCGCCTTTCCACATTTTCAGATGAACAACCGGCTCAATCTGAAAAGGATCGCCAGCAACTATAAACTTTTTAGGATTTCTGAGAAAAAGCGGATATATTATTTTTACAAGCGGTATCATAGATGCTTCATCAAAAATAATATAATCATATCGCTGATTTCTAATGTAATATCTTTTATTATGCAGCATAAAGAAATCATACGGAAAACGATCTATCGTAGTTACAGTAACCAGTCGTTCAGGCGAGCCAAGATCAAAAGTTTTATCCTTAAACAATCCGGATTTTTCTATTGTTTCATCATTGGTTGATCCAAAGCGAACAAGCCAGTCATTATACGAAGTGTCATCACCCATCATTTCCTGAATTTTATTTGTTATGACATCTGCAGCTTTGTTTGTAGGCGTCAGAACTAAAACTTTGCATTTTCCTGACTGCTTCATCTTTGGAATGATAACTTCATTTGCAAGATAAGTTGTCTTACCTGTACCCGGAGGACCGAATACAAACTCAATGTTTTCAGGAATATTCTCCTGCATATTGAAAACATCATCAAGCTCAAATTTTTCGAACTGATTTTTAAGTTCTTCAAGAAGAAATCCAGGATTTTGAGCCGTAATTCGCCCTTCCCTGACTGCCTTGAAGTCAATCCCACTTATATCTGCATTCGGCTTTAATTTCACTCTGAGAGTGTATGATCTGACACTGATAACTTCAATAGGAAGTTTCTTTGTTTCGTTTTCAAATACAAGAACAAGCGGAATATCGGCCAGTTCTTCCATAAAACGAGGAATATAACTACTTGGCTGTTTTAAAATCAAGGTTCGGTTTAATTCACCTTCCGGCTCGACTTTACCAAAGATGATAGAGACTTCTTTGCTATTACCAGAATACTCATTACTTTCTCTTGCTTCAAGTTCCAGTAATGCTTTGAACCAGCCAAAAGTATAGCGTTCCGAGTCCATAGCTTTTTGCTGTAAATCTTCCATTTGTTCAATAAGATCAATTTCAGCTTCACTTTTTGCTCTTGCTCTTTCAATCTTTTTCTGATAATCGACAGTTTTAGGGATATACTCATCTGAATCTGTGTCATCATCGATGTCTGATAAATATGTTCTTGGTACTTTTACTTTTGATTTATAGTTTCTGTCAGAATTCTTATTATCCAAAGATGAAGTTGAAACGCTGGAATATGCTAAATCATTTTCCTCATCGTCTTCACTCAACGCTTTTATTATACGATTTATTTTATCCTCCGGTAAAGAGTTGACATCTATTCCTGCTTTTCTAAGTTGTTCACAAAACTTTACATCACTCTTCTGGTCATCAGATAAGAAATAAAGCTTTGGATCTTCAGACGACATTCTTAAGAATAATACAAGGTTTTGAGCTGAAGCAGAAGAAACATCATATTCTTTTGCTAAAGCAGAAATATAAGTTTCATTAGGACTGACCATTTTCCCTTCTTTAGTAAATAACCATTTAGTTTTTCTTAACAGCAAAACATTAGTAGAATCAAATTCTTCGTACCAACTTCTACGATTAAAATAATGGTGTTTTCCTTTAAGTTTCTGAGAAAACTTATATTTTTCATTCAATCTTATTAGTACATTCCATATATATACTGAACGCTCAAAATCATTGTTACAAACGATATGTTCTATATTTTCCTTGCATCCATCAATAACATTTTGCTCCCATTTTTGTTCATCCAAGTGAGCCTCTGATGGTTGATTCCAATATGATTTAATATCTTGCGCTTCAGTATATGATAAACGCTCAACATCAATTCGTATTTCAAACGAAACTCCAAGTGCTTCAAAGAATGATTTAAGGTATCTTTCGTTTTCTTCTCCGACTATATTCAAATACAAATCCAAATTCAAAAACATAGTAGAGGTTTTTACAGAAAAATATCTCTTTAAATCATCAGAAAGAAAATAAATGTTTCCCGGATAATCCAAGTGATTAATTGTGTTATTTATTTTTTTGCAAATAACACAATTTCTTTTCTTTAATTCTTTTATTAACTCTTCTTTTTCAACCTCAGGACACTCATTTAAAAAATAATCAAATATCTTTCTGAAAGCATGAATTGCAAATGACGAATCAAATGCTCCGAAATTCGGAAGAATTTTGTTGTATATTTCATCCTTTAATGAAGGCTTAGTAATACCGAATTCTTTAACAAATATTCGTATATCCTCATTTTCTAATAATTTATTGCTAATTGTCGTATATTCATTTTCTTCGTCAGTAGGCAAAAATAAAATATGATTTCCTTCATTATCATACGCTGAAACAGCTTTTCCTTCAGATGAAATGAAAATCGGAAGAGTACGATACCTTTTCATTCTGGTAGTAGATTCACTAAACCAGTTATAGAACTCTGAAAGCCATTCTATCGAACGTGATTCTATAAATGACGGTGTTATATTTTTTAGCAGTTTTTCCTCATCAAACCAATCTTTGATTATCTTATCAACATATTCTTTGTGTTCACATTTTTCTCGTGAAAAAGATGTAAACACCCATTCTGCAGCATCATTCCGAGTAATTGCTTTCAAAATATCATTATCAAACAGGTAAACCAAATTACGCTTTTCTGCCCAATATGCATTTTCAGATAAAGTGTAGGAATCACCAGTAGGAATAATGCAAAGTGACTTGAAAGCTTTGAGAATCATTTCATAAAATGGTTCAAAAACTGAAACGCTTGCAACCCATCCCCAAAAAGTAACTTCATTAAATGATTTTGATGGAATAATACTTAAAATATTATCATCAATATACCTCTGGTTCTCTTTAACGCTAATTGCTTTTAAAAAAACTAAACTATCTGCCGACAAGCTTGCTAATAATTTAATCATCTTTTTATTATGCTGCTCGCCAAATTTTATACCCTCACGACTATCAGTCAGAAGAAAAGGAGCATGAATAATAAAGTGAAGGCCTGTAGTAACTTTCGTTGGAAAGAAACAGTACGCATATTCTTCAACGGGAATGAGATTGCCCTGGTCATCCAGATAAAATCCAACCGAGTATTTTCTTTCTTCATCATCTTCGCGAGTAAATAACCAGAGTTTTCTCTCTTCTTTATCACCATTAATTATATTAGTAAGTGTAATCAATTTCGCATCTGTATCATCATTAAACCTGTATGGATTATTAATCTTCTTTTTATACTCACCTTTCGTATCATCAAATTCAAAGGTTATTTTTTTCAAATGATCTAAAAATAATATCGGATTAACAAGCGACATAAGTCTTTCTGATATTGCTTCAAAAGCTATATCGGCATGGTTTATTTCATGATTAAAAGGAAACTCAAAAAGTGTTTCACCTTCTGCTCTTTCTGGATGATCAGATTCAAGAAGAGATGGCACAATAAAGCGTTCTATTTTAAAGCATATTTCCGGATCATATATATATGGAGTAGTAGTATACTGGAAAACCGCCTTGAACCCAACTCCAAACTTTCCTATGGTGTTCTGTTCAATTTTAGTAGAATGTCCAATTGAAGTGATTGCATTAACGTCACCAAGACATCCATTATTTCTGTCTTCTTCCTCAGTTTCTGGATTAGAAACAGAAAAATGTCTTTTTCCGTTATGAGCAAAAATCAGCTTATCATGGTACAGTTTAAATCTTGCATAGGTAGCCTTAGCATCATCAGCATTTTGAAGAAGCTCATAAATGAAATGTGCCTGTTCGCTGTATTTATCCGTAACACCGCTCCATAACGAACTATATCGTGCTTTTTTGAATGTTTTCCAATCTTCTTCACAAGACCGAACTAAAGCATTAAAGTATTCATGATTCAATGCTACCCCCCCTTTTCACTACTAATCAAACTCAAAACAAACGGCCATTATATACATATAGCTAATTATGCCAATAAATGAATTTCTTTCAGAGAATAAGCAGCAAGAATTTTGCTGCTTTTCAATAGCAGTGGACACGAAGTGTCCGTTACCTTTTATTAGTCGACAAAATCATCATCATTTACAGTAACAGCTTCTATATAAAATTCATTAACGATCTGCCTTACAAAACCTGTAGTGGCCTTGAATGATTCACCTGTCTCGATGTCAGCTATTACAAGCGGATACTTTTTTGGCCTTGGTGTTAAAACCCAGGATAGCATAGCGTTTTTCATCATCTGCTATAAAAATACGTCTGTACATGCCTTCTTCGAATCCAAGAAATTTATATTTCCATACATTCCTGTTAAATCTTCTGCATCGTATTTCTTCCGGATCACGACCGTTATCGACAGTCAGTGAAGCTGAAAAATCATTTTTATAATATGTGATCGGTCCAAGAGTAATTGTAACATCATACTTTTCCTGAAGCGAAACCATTGCTGCTTCAAAATCTTCTTTAAATTTATCCAGCTCTGATGAATTTATATTCATTGGTTTTTTCCTTTATAAAATTATATTTTTATGGTTACATTATACCATATTACAGATTTTTCTTCAACATAATATCTACCTTCCATTTAATGCGGCTGTTAAGAACTGCCCTTACGAAGCAGCAAGAATTTTGCTGATTTTCTATAGCAGCGAACACGAAGTGTTTGCTTCCTTACATTTAACGGGTACCGCAAATGCAGTACCCGTTTGAAGATTAAATATCTCGAATTTGATCCTCTGATCTTAATCAGCTATCCCGGCGAATTTTTCAAACTCTTTTACCGGCATTGGTTTTGAGAAGTAATAGCCCTGGAAGAGCATACAGCCCATGTCGGAAAGGGTGCTGAACTGAGCCCGGGTCTCGACGCCTTCGGTGAGGGCGACTATTCCGAGGTCCTTGGTCAGGGAGATAACGTTGTGAACGATTATCTTTGCCTTTTCGCTGGTCTTGTCCCTGTCGAGAAATTTCATGTCGATCTTTAGTACATCGACCGGCATATCCTTGAGCATGTTGAGTGATGAATAACCGCTTCCGAAATCGTCCATTTCAACGATAAATCCGGATTCACGGAATTTTTCGAGCATGGCCATTCGTTTTTCAGCGTCATTGATCATGAATGACTCTGTTATCTCGATCCTGAGTTTTTCCGGCTCAATTCCGAATTCATTTACAAACGAGGTTATCTTTTCATAAACGTCGATGTAGTAGAAATCCTTCGGTGAAATGTTCACTGAAATGAACAGGTCGGAACCTGCCTTTTTCCAGCGTGAAAGTATACTGCAGGCCGAGCGCCACATATGCTGGTCCACTTCGGCAATGAGTCCGTTGCGTTCGAATGCAGGTATGAAACTGCACGGAGGGAGGAAACCAAGTTCCGGATGCTCCCATCTTGCAAGTGCTTCTGCACCGACTATTTTTCCGTTTTCGTCCGCAATAGGCTGAAGATACGGACATACCTGCATGTTTTCTATGGCTTCGCCCAGCTGTGATGAGAGTTTCTGTTCCATCAGCAGCTTTTCGCGTATAGCAGCGTCGTAAAAGGCAATGTGTCCGCGTATATCGTCGCTTGTCACGGTAAGTGCAAGAAGTGCTCTGTCAAACAGAAGCGAAATATTGTTTTCACCGTGTTCCGCCTCACATACGCCCACATTTATGAGAATGTGATATTCCGCTTTGTAGTTGTGTATCATGAAATTCGTCAGAATTTCCTCAATATATTCAGGCTTCCATTCCTCACGCGGCATGCAAACGCCGAATGCTGCGCCTATAAGTCTTCCGTAAATACACCGTCTGGAAAGATTGTTCTGTATCCAGGACGCAATGTGCTTCATTGCCTGGTCACCGAATTCAACGCCAAAAATGTCATTTACCACATTGAAATTCTTTACGTCGACGTACATGATCAGGTATTCAGTATCAGTATCGTTTTCAAGTCTTTCGGAAATGCATGTAAAGAGATATTCACGCGTATACAGACCGGTCATCGGATCATGTGTGGCAGCGTACATCTCACGTTTCATACGGTTCTGTTCTTCGGTAACATCTGAAATACGAAGATATGTTCCAAGGGACTTTCTTTTTTCATCCAGAGCCTTGTTTTCCTCAAGAGTATAGTAATGTGCATCATCACCGTTTCCGACTATACGCTGAACGCATCCGGTGTCATTTTCACTGCCGGGATTCCTGAAGAGTTCCATAAGAGCGGGTACTGCCTTTTCAACGTTATCTTCATCGACTCCGGTAAGTTCAAGACCGGCATCGTTTGCCCAGATACACTTTCCTGCCGGATCGAAAATGAAAAGTGATTCATTCATTCCTGATACGATGCGGGAAAGCATACGGTCAAGCAGCCTGTACGGCCGGTAGTGAAGCGAGAAGAAATAGATGAGTATACCCAGGGCCCCGTATCCGAGCATGGAACGGTCAATCGGTGAATCGGACATAAGATATAATCCCTGCCACAGTCCAACGAATATGACCACGTATGACAGCGCGGTGTAGCGCTCACGGTAGATCTTAGGCATTCCGGATGCTGTCTTAAGGAATATGACAACCACTCCGACCACTATGGAATAGGCGACAAGCCTGTGATATGTCTGGCCGATATACGGTTCAAGCTTCCAGTAGACAGCTCCTTCATAGTCCACCGCTTTCAGATCAAAAGCATGGCCTGTAAAAGGATTAAGCATGAACTGTATGACATCGACGGCAAGCGGTATATAGACTAACCGCGGGGTACTCATAGAATTGTTTCTTGTTTTGCAGTACTCCACCGTAAACCGGGTAAGAGTCAGTACCACGAGGTCTACACCGAGAAAATAAATATAGCTTCCTATAAGCGAAAGAATTTTCTGATGTGAACCGATGATAATAAGATTTCCCAGCAGAGGCGGTATAATGGCTGAATTAAGTGCTGCTACATAGCGTCCGATCGGCTTGCCCGAATGTCTCGCCCTGTAAACACACACTAACTGTGCGATAATTACAACTGTGAAAATAAATGAAAATACAGAACGCACAGTATTCGCCTCCTTTCGATTTCTATTTTGCAGCAGATTTGCATCTGATCTTGTTTTCGTACATAAGCTTGTCGGACCGTTCGAACACATCCTGAACACGCAGATCCATATCCGGATCAAATTCAGAAATGCCTGCAGCAAACAGTACCAGACCGTTTGTTTTACTATTCTCAAGGGTGCTGAACATCTGCTCCATAAGGTCACTCCGGCAGTCATAGTCCCTGCCTTTCAGGATAACGGCAAATTCATCGCCGCCTATCCTGAACACCGGACTGTGAGAAAATGCATTGCATATAACCGTACTTGCCCGCCTTATGTATTCATCACCCGCCTTGTGTCCCAGGCTGTCGTTGATATCCTTCAGTCCGTTTACATCACATATCACTATTGCGAAAGGCGGCTGACAGGATTTTTCTATCTGCCTGTCAAGATCAGCTTCTGCCTCAACATAGGCATGCTTGCTTTTGACTCCTGTAAGAGTATCCTTGCCGACAAGTTCAACAGCATTGTTGTAGTCAAGCTCCATACGCTTGATTTTGTCGATATTCGATACCGCAATGATAATATGGTCCGAGTCCTCGGCTGCACGCACAGCGTACAGAGCCATATACTGCGGGTTATCATCGATCATGAGCCGGTAGGTCAGATTAACGTGTCCGAAAATCCTTATGGCATTAAGAAGGTTTTCCTTTTTCAGTGCGGTGTACATCATGGACCTGTCGCCTTCGTAAACGGAGGTCTTCATGTTTTCCTCGCACTCCTCAAAGAACGAATCACCTGAAGTGCCATGCTTAACCCATGAATACTTCGCGCTTGTACTGTACTCGGTGTAGTAGTTGGTCAGCACATTCACGTGGTAAATTACAACGTACTGCTGTGCCAGAGCAGTGGCAATATCGCTGAAGGTCCTGATCTCATTCTCCATTTCCTTTTCGTGCCGCATCTGCCTGTCAACGTTCTGAACGCCGATTATTATGCTATGGTCAGTGTATGAGCGTATTGTCTTGAGCGAATAGTAACACGGCACACCGTCTATGACAAGACGGTAACCAAGCGTAAATGACTTTCCTGCCGCAAGTGCTTTCATAACGTTGTCACGGCTGAAAGTTTTTAAAAAGTTTGCCAGGTCTTCCTTGTATACAAGTTTTTCCGCATTTCCCGGAACATCATCGTAAAAATTCTTTCCGCTCGAAGCTATTGTGAGTTCCTTGTTTTCACCGCTCGGAACATATTCCACATAACTGTCATCCTCTGCATCGATAACGTACAGGCTGGTATAGTCGTCAGCCAGTGCCAGAGCAAGGCTTGCAAATGACAGTGATTTTCCTTTGTCTGTATCATTCATATTCTCATCCCTCTGTTTTAATACGATCACATGCGCGCTGCTCTTGCCTCCTTAAGCAGGCGGTCATACCTGATAAGAGCAAGATGCGGATCGTCAAAGATAACTGCCGAATCATCAGCAAATGAGCTCAGGGTCATGTTATCCCCGTTTCTCGCGCGGAACACCATGTATTCCATAAATTTCTCGTAACGTGAGTCAATCACCCTTTTTACTTCATCGAAAAAGCCGTGCTCCCTGGTAAAAGGTCCGGTAACACTTATTCCGCCGAAAGGCTGATAGTCATAGTTAATAAAATAGCGTTCCGAAAACCTGTCCTCTTCAGTAAGCCTTTCTTCGTCATACACTTCAGTTTTCGTCTTGGTGAGCACACCGTCGCCGCGTTTCACAAAAGCGTGGAACATACGGCGGTCATTTTCAAATCCAAGTGAAACAAAAGCACGTTCAAAGCTCTTTCTCATAAGCTCAAGTTCGGAAAGTTCAAGATTCTGAACAAACTTTATTTTCGGACTTACAAAAGGAGTTTTCGTAATAACTGAATTTCCGTCAGGCTGGTTTCCAAGAATAAAACGCACACTGAAGTCTACTGAACCGGTTTTCTCAAATCCGAGATATTCGTAGAAAACCTCCCCGTCTGTCAGGGAAAACTGCGTATTTCTTACCGCATCATCCTTTTCCTGAGGCATTATAAGGTCCTTAAGATGAATATCTTTAAAGTCCGGTACCGTACGCGGATAAACAAGCTCTCTTCTGCCTGCAAGGGAGTCTTCGGAAACGTCCTCAAACTTAAGCAGCGCACCGCAGTCCGGACACTTTGCATCCCGTATTTTTCTGGTGTACGGTCTGCCTTTGCATTTTTCGCAGTAGTATACTTCCATCAGAGTGTCACCTCCATGAGTTCACTGTAGAGAAACATTACTGATGCCCTGTCGTCGGAAAGCTTTACGGCCGGTGTTATGTCACTGAGTTTCCGTTCTTCCTCTCCCTCACGCAGGAAAATGTATTCTGTAAAGTCCGGAAGCTTTTCACCCTTTATTATCTGCATGAAACTTCTCTTCTGTTCCTTCGGCGGATGATATTCGAGTATCAGTTTCTTCCCTGAAAACTCCGCTGTAAGCTCACTGCCGTAAGGAACAGCTTTTCTCCTTGACTTTTCATCAGTGCCGTTTCGTGCAAGATATTCACAGACCGACTGGTACATTCTGAAAAGCTCTTCAAGCTTTATTTCGCTTCCCGTCTCCCTTTCGTAGCTCTCATAGGCTATACTTCCCGTACCGGGGCTGTTGTCAGGACGGCACAGCATGAAACGGTACTTAAGTCTTCCCTCCGTCGTCTTTGTGATGCCTGCGTAAGGAACCAGCGTGCCGAAATCAGCTCCGGTGTTTTCCGGCTCAGGATCGGCAGGTATTTCGGTGCATTCATCCTCTGCAAAGAAAACATTTATTTTCACTTCATCGTTTTCTGAAGAATAGTCATAAAGACTTTTTTGCTGATCCCCGCAGACAAACGAAAACGTACGTGAAGTTCTTTCAAGGGATGCTTTCATGGTCCTGAACCATTCCTTCTGCGGGAAAACATATTTTCCGGGAACTATGTCTGCCTTAAGGCTTACAGGATCAGGCTTTGCTTCCCATCCGTAATCTGAGATATACTGATCATAGCAGGTACGAGAAGCACCGCTCATCATTGCCAGCGCATCAGGGATTATTTTTCTCAGATCTTCGGTGTCACTGCTTTTTACGACAAAACCTTCGGTGGAACAGATAGGTCTTCCGAACTCATCCTCACCGCATATATGACAGAAACGGCACAGCATGCTTATCCTGCGTCCGCTGATGAACATGAAGCTGTCTGCTGTATTTTCAAGTACGTTCACCCTGTCCTCGGGGAGAACATCACGTATCTTCATAATAAAGCTCACTGTTTTTCTGTACTCGCGGTATTCCTCAGTATAGCTTTCAAGCCATTCAGGAAGATACATATCAAAATAGTCATGCGTCCTTGTTCTTCCGTATAAAAAAACATCGGCATTCATCTGCAGAGTCACCTCCTTATCCTGAAACTGCACTTATTCCTCCGCTTTCCGGCCTTACCTCACATACGAGGCTGTCGGAAACGCGGAGACTGTTGTACGGTATTCGTATGAACCGCAGCACGACATCGCTCTCCTCGAGCTGCGTTTTAAGTATTTTCATCCTGTTTCTGTATTCACGTGACATCTTCGTCAGAACAGATGCATTTTCCATGTCACTTATCCTTAAGTGAAGAGCTGTCACCTCTTCGCTGACAGTCCTGTAAATGCTGTAGAAAAGCACGCTGTCTATGCCGTACGGAACTATTTCAGCATCGGGCGTTATCCGGTTTGTCACCGGATCAACGCAGTTCCTGCCCACTGCTGATGTGCGTATTATGCCATAGGTCCAGCCGTTTCTTTCTATTATCCTGACAGTAGTCTCAAAGGCGTGCCTTATTCTGTCGGCAAGGAGCTCACTGTCTCCGGTCACCTCAGGTGAATCATCCTTGGTGAGCACGAACAGTACAGTCATCTTTTTGTTCATGAACTGGTTCGTGTTGAAGAAAGTGTTTATATCGTCACTTCCGAGTGCGGCACTTATCTCGCCTGCTGTTTCAGCCCTGCTCAGTCTTATTGCATCGGCGAATATCAGAAGCACATTGCTTGCAAGCAGCTCGTTTCTTACATCCTTAACTTCATCGCCGGACCGCTCGTTTACCAGATTACCGACGAAACCTCCCTTGTAGTCGATAAAGCTCACGCTGCAAAGCGGCACGGACGTACTGTATGTGTCGTCAAAGAGATCAAGCATGTACTTTTTCGTGTTCTCGGTGCTTACCGAAGTGAAATTCCTGTTGTTTCTGATGGAATAACGCCGGACATCACCTATGCTGGTCTCGGACATGTCATCCGCCTGATAAGGCAGTATTTTGAAAAGATGGCTTCTGTCATCGTTGCGGCTGTCCTTTACCTCTATGTTTCCTGAAATGAAGGTATCGCATATTCCCGACAGGAACGCAGTCTTGCCGGATCCGCTGACGCCTATCATTGATATTTTTATATCCTGCATACATCCTCCGCCTCAAATCTGTATTTTACTTCCGCAGGTACATCCTTCATGTCTCGTATCCTCGGATATCGTTTCTTTCTCATTTCCGTCAGCATCTTCGCTACAGCCCGGGCGTTTCCGGTTTTCTCAGTACGTGTCCGGTACAGTTCCTCCATCTCTTTCCGTACAAGTGCAAGCGCTTCATCAGAGCAGGTGTCCTTTGAATCACGGCACATTTTCAGAAAGATCTGCGTGAGCTGCTCAGGATCATAGTCATTGAAATCGTAGCGTGTGCAGCGCGAGAGTATGCCTGCATTCGACGCGATAAAATCTTCATACTCGCTGGAATAGACAATGAAAACGACATTGAAGTTCCTGCGTTCATCGACCATGCGGTTCATCATGGAATTGAGCGCTGCGTGGCCGTAGTGCCGGTCCTTTGAAAGCTGGTAGGCTTCCTCAATGACAAGAACGGTATTGTTCTGCGCCGCCTCATCCATTTTTTCGTTTATGAGTTTCTGTGAATCGCCCACATGGGTGCCGATCAGTGATGATGCATCCACTATGACCGGACTTCTTCCTCCGAGTATGCCGGTGGCGTAGTAGAGTCCTGCCAGAAGCTTCGCAGCTGTCGATTTTCCGGTACCCGGATTTCCGACCCAGATCATGTGTTCCGGACCCGGATATTCTATTCCCTTGTCGCGGCACTCGTCGAAAAGGCTGCACTGGTCGTCAAACATCTGTTTAAGGAAATCAAGGCCGATATACTTTTTCAGATCGCTGTAGGCCTCCTCCCTTGTGGAGGCTCCGAATCCGTCAAACAGATGTACGGAATCCCCGAAATCTGCCTTCAGAACTTCCGGTTCCGCTTCCTTTGCACGCATCTGTGCGGCAGCGGTAACTGACTTTGCAAGAGTAACTATGTCGCGGGCGTTACCGAAGGTCTTTCTGTCACGCTCCCTGTAAAGATTTACAAAATAACAGGAAAGTCCCTCATCCACCTCGGCGGAAAGTGTGAGTCTGTTTCTCCTTATGCAGTCCCGGAATATCTTTTCGAGAACATCCGGCCTGTAGTCATCTATGGTTATGACATTCTTCATGCTGAACCTTGAAGGAAGACCTTCGTTCATCTTAAAAAAGTCAGCCATCTTCGAGCTGTATCCGGCAACAACGACGCAGAAATGATACTTCGGGTCAGTCATTGCCGCAACAAGTGTGTTTATAACTTCAGCACAGTAGTTTTTCACCGCCGGATGATGAGCCGTCACTCAGATTCACAAGCGAATACACCTCATCGATAAAGAGCACACCGCCCTGGGCGCGTTCAACGGCATTTACCGTGTTTATTGCTGATGCACCAAGATACTGGCCTACAAGAGTGTCCCGCGAAGCACAGACAGTATGTCCTGAACTCAGAATTCCGTGTTTGTAGAGAATACGGCCGATAAGACGTGCTATTTCTGTCTTGCCCACACCCGGATTGCCTTCGATAACGAAGTTTGGTATTTTATAGTTTCCGGTACATTCTCCCGGACTTTCAAATCGTTCAAGAGTGAAAATTCCCTCTCTCTTCGTATCTGTACCTGAACTGCTGTATTTTAAAAAGTTTTCATATTCATCAATGTTTCGTTTTATTACATCACATGCATTTTCCCAGCCCTGGTGTCTTCTGCTTTCAAGCACTTCCTCCGGATCTTCCGGAGAATACCGTACATCCTTTTCAGAATAGATACGGTTTATCGTATCAGCCGAAAACGGTATCCTGTCACCTTCGGCATCACGCAGAAATGTTTCAGTACGGTCGCGGAAAGTATTAAGTCCGCTTTCCGATTCACGGCAGTAAAACTGCATGGTATTTACTATGCTTTCGATGTTCTGTTCGTTCCAGTCAAAGGTTATCTTCTTTATTCCTTTTTCCGTTTTTATTCCGCGTACCGCCCAGTAATAAAGCAGATAACGCATCTCGTCGCTTCCCGGATGCTTTACTATGAGACAGTTGTCAGAATTGAACTTTCGTCTTCCTTCATGGTCTTCGGCTATAAAAAGTGAGGAAAGTGACAGCTCGCTGCTGCTCTGGAGCATCTGCTGGATCTCTTTCGTTCCGAGTCCCTTTGAAAGAAAAATGCATATGTTCCTGTTGTCAGCAGGCATAGATTTCCAGCTCTCAAAAAGGCGGTTGTAGTTACGCCGGCTTACGGAATCGGTACGGTTCACAAAGTCGTCAAAGCTCGTGAAAACAATGGCTGTACGCTTTTTACGGCTTTCCATAAGAGCCTCGGCCTTGTGTATGAAGTCGGCATCGCTTTCCATAGGATAACGCATGCGCACTTCCTTTTCCGGAGTCTTTTTTTCTTTGCGGACTGCCGGGTTCTTTTCCTTTATTCCGAAGACGTTGAAAATGTCTTCCTCATCATCTTCCGGAGAAACCGGATCATCCGCAGGCTCCTCGCCGCTGCTTCCTGAAATCACATAGTTTTCAGCACTTTCACTGTCGTGAAAATACAGTCCTGAACCGCTTCCCGAATAGAACAGCACACACTCATAGCCAACCTTTTTCAGATATCCGCAGAGGTACTGCTCAAAACTCATTATCTGAAGATCAGGTGTACAGAATGTATCGGTTATATTTCCTGAAATACTGAAAATACGATGTGATGAATATTCAAAGATCGATCTTTCCACTTTTCTCACCTCTTTCGGACGGGGTCCGTACCCTTTATACTCTTTTCACCGGCTGCGGATTTTCTATCATTGTCTTTCTTCCGGTGTCGGCAGCATCCATGCCTCTTGTCTCTTCACTGCACTTAAGCGAAGCATCCGCTACATTACGGCAGCTGCCCATAAGCTCATTTACTATCGCTTTACGGTACTGTTCACGGTTTTCCTCACTGCTCTTATTGCTCGCAAGGATCAGTTCAGTCTGAAGCTCTGCGTTCTCATCTTCATACGGAAGCAGTGAGATGGTCAGTTCCTCACCGGTCAGCTGACATACATACTTTCTTTCACCCGACTTTGAAGGATCACCGTCGGTATAGTTTGTCTCCTTAAGGGTAAACCCTTTTTCCCTGAGCAGACCGAAGATAACCTTTTCCGCTTCAACTCTGTTAAGGCTGTAGAACATACAGTAGAAGGCATCGGCAGTGGCTTCATTTATCTCAGCGATAAGACTGCTCATTTCCTCAGTTTTTCTTTTAAGTTCGGAAGAAGGCACATCGTCACCGGCACTCACTGTGTATTCCCTTATTTTCGTGTATCTGCCTGTAAGCTCCGCATATCTGCTCTTTATGAACTGAGTAAGGTCGGCTGTAACTTCCCTTTCAGTTTCATCCGGCATTTTAAACTCCGCTTCCTTCAGAGAAGCAAGAAGGCCATCCGCCTCTTCCAGCAGATATGCAAGCGTAACTCTGTAGAATTCACGTTCATTGTCTTCAGCATCAGATCTGTACATATCCATAAAGATCTGGGTGACAGCTGATGAAGCGAGGCTGACAGCCGACTGGTAATTTCCTTTTTCCAGATCACTTTCCGCCTCGTGAATGTATTTTTCAGCAGTTTCAGACTCTGTCCCTTCAAGAAGTGTACGTGCATCTTCAATGAGGCTCGCAGCTCTTTCACGGGCACGCTCGTCACGGTCAGCAATGTCCGCTTCAATTTCCGCGATTCCGGAAAGAATACTCTCCTTAAGTCTTGTCATACGCATTGAAATTTCTGAATTGCTGCGGTTGATCACTTCACTGTAGTTCTTCCTGAACTGCGTGTGTATCCTTTCGATACTGTCAAGAGTATTTTTTTCCGAAGCCTTTAACAGCGCACGGAAATCATCAGCTGCACTGCTGTCACCGAAGCTTTTTACGGTTTCCGTATGCATGTCATTTATATTTTTCAGCATCTGTTCGGTGCTCCGGTAAAGTGCCTCGCGCTGGTTATTCATGTTCTCCGTAACATCACGGCCGAGACTGCCAAGTTCATCGTTCAGTGCATTCAGTTTTTTCTCTTCCACAGCCTTACTGTATTTATGAACTGCTATGACTCCGGCAAACGCGACCCTGCCCGCTGACTTTGCTATATGTTCGGCTGCATACATGACTGACAGTGTCATTACAACAGGTGTGAAAAAAATCGATCCCCTGCTTATACCGCTCATGATCCCACATCTCCTTTCCGCTGATGACCGTTCAGCGGATCATCCGGCGTCTGTTAAGTGCCAGTTCCTTTCTTCTCTGTTCATCAGCTCTGTTTTTCAGTTCATTTAAAACCGTATCAGTATCGGAAAACTCTTTTTCACAGTTGCTTTCCGCAATCACTGTCAGTTGTCCGGTTACGCTCTGAAGCCCCGTCAGGAAGTTTTTCTCGGTGGCCTTAAGGTTTTCAGGAGTTCCTGAACCGTTGTGTTCAAAATAAACGCCCGCTGCATTTATTACCGTTGTCCTGTCCGGACATACCGGAAAGATACAGACAGTGATCTTTTTGCCCGGCTCTGCAGCTTCGATAATGTATTCCTTCCTTATATCACCGTCGCGGAAACCCTTTGAAACAATATCACAGCAGCGTTCAGTCTTCATGTAGTTTATGATTTTCTTCGACAGATCTGCTGCCCGTTCAAAGGATGCCGCAAAACCGGTGTGAATGTACGACCTCATTGTACATATTTCCTTGTGAAGTGCAGTCAGGCTGTCAAGGTTTTCGGAAAGCTCCTCAAACGAAACGCTTCTTCCCTGCCTTCTCTCACTCTTCAGAAATGAAGTGATTTTTTCTTCTCTGGTTCTGCCTTCGCATTCATGGATTTTCTCTGTAAACTCCGCAAAACTCTTCGCCTTTTCCGCTGCAGGTGAAAACCTGTTTTCACACCAGAAATCAAAGGTTTCAGCTTCCCGTTCCGAAGTACGAACCAGCTCCTTTTCAAAAGAATCTGTTTTCACTCTGCAGAATTCATCGGATATCAGAAAATCATTTACAAGAGCTGTGTAGGATTCAAGCTGGGTGTAGTAGCGTATCCACTGCTCCATGTT
Organism: Ruminococcus sp. HUN007; assembly: GCF_000712055.1. Lineage (NCBI taxonomy): Bacteria > Bacillati > Bacillota > Clostridia > Eubacteriales > Oscillospiraceae > Ruminococcus > Ruminococcus sp. HUN007. The sequence continues at coordinate 553,190 of NZ_JOOA01000001.1, forward strand.
CTTCTTCATCCGCTCATCCATCAGCGCTATCTGAAATCCGGTTCCGGATGAAAGAGCCATGCATGATTCGTAAAATCCGGCACGAAAATCTGACTTTACCGATTCCAGCTGCATAAGAAGAGCATCCGCCGCTCCCGGTTCAAATGATTCGTGGGGGTATTTCTCCGAAAATTTCTGAAACTCGTCGTAGACATTTTCCATTCGCCTGCGGGCTTCGTTTTTCATTGTCTCCTCACGCTTTTCCAGCTTTCCCGAAAGTCCGGAGATCTCGCCTGCAAGCTCCTTTTCAGTCTTCTTCATCAATACCTGCATTTCATCGTTTTCAGCCTTCAGCTTTGCATATTCGGAACTTATCTCATCTATTTTCTTCCCCAGCTCATCATTCAGAGCTGCCGTGTACTTTTCAAGTTCAGTTTCAAACTCGCCCCTCAGCGATGCATCATGGTCAGCAAGCTTTTCCTTCATTTCCTGCTGCACCTGTGCAAGGCGGTCATTCAGCGATTTTTCGTACTCACTTCTTATCTCGTCCATGGCGGCAAGATTTTTCTTAAACTGACCGCGCATGTTTTCAAGTTTTCTGTTAAGAATAACTGTCTGTGCACTCATTTAAGTTCACCTGCGCGTTTTTCCGCCATTGCGGAAATATCATCCGAAATTTCATCCGCTGCGGATATCAGCCTTTCAAGTTTTTCCTTCACGGTCTCAAAACCGTTATCGTTTCTGTAATGATCAAGAATTCCACTGAACACCTTCAGCTCTGTTAAAAGTTCATCTGAAGTCTTTTTGTTTTCCTTTATCTCATTCAGATTTTCTGAAAGGACTGCATGTCTGGACTCAAGTTCGTTTATTTCTGCTATGCTCTTTTCGATCTCTGAGTTTTCTTCACGCAGGGAAATGAGTTTTTCGTTTATTTCCTGCTTTCTTTCGCCTAAATTCCGGTTTTCTTCCTCATACCGTAAAAGTTCTTCTTCAAGTTCCTTAATTTCTTCTTCATTCTTTCTGGTTTCGCCTTTTATTTCACAGACAGCTTCAGCGAGTTCATCTCGGCCGTCATCACTGCCCGTGATAAATTCGACAAATTCCAGTTCTGATCTGCCTTCAGTATCGGAAGGCTTTATTATAAACCCGGAAGCACTGCACTCTCCGGCCTGTACGGTCTCGCTTCCGCTTCTTATCTCAAAGGTCAGTTCAAGACTGGTTTCAAAAAAGAATGCTGAGGCTTCAGAACGAAATGCCGCTCCGTTTTCCTGCTTTACAGAAAACTTCAGCTTTGCTCCGGTGTCGTTCACCGACGGGCTTATACACTGGATAAGAGGACTGAAACGTGCAAGACTGTTTTCCCTGAAACCTCCGGCCACAGACCTCTGAAAAACCGTTACCCGTGATTCACCGGAAATGATCTTTTCAGCAGCTTCACCGCCGATTATAAGAATACTTTCATTATTTATCGTCATAACTCCATCTCCCGGTCAGATTAAACCTGCATTACGAGTGCCTGATTCTGCTCCGGAGAGTGACACATCCGTAAATTCAGCAGTAAGTTTTCCGTTTTTGATTCCAAGTTTTATTTTTATCTTCTGTCCGCCGGCAGAAGATGTTTTCGCAAGTCCCACCGGTATGATCCTGTCACCGTAAACACTTGAAGGATTCGAGTATGCTGCATCGTCACGGTGTCTTCGTGAAACGGCTATGGTAAATTCACCTTTTTCATCTGCCGGAACAACATAGCTTTCACTCCTGCCGTCATGGAAAAGCAGAGGTATAAATTCTATCCTTCCCGACCGTCTGTTGTTCAGGATTATACCGTAGTCATAGTCCGGAAGGAGTGCATATTCATCTTCGCTGTTCCTGTAATCTGATGAATTCTCTGCGGATCCTGACCGGATCTCCGTATCATCAGCATTATTGTCCGGTTCTTTGAAAGAGGTAGTTTCTTCAGACTGCCAAGCATTTTCCATACCGGCAGAATCAGTTTTTTTCAGCGTCCTGCCTGATCTCATACTCTGAAAGCCGGCTGAGGAAATAATCAGGAGATATTCTTCCGTCTCTTCTGAAAACCGTGGCGTCCTTAAGAAGTCCGGCAAATTCCGTGTACTCATCCGGTATGTATTTTTCAATGATGAGCGAAGAATCCGAATCAGGATCGGCCATCATAAAGCACTCATCCTCCGGTACTCCGGAAACGTCAAAATAGTCCCTGCCGCTTATCGCATAAAAGAGCCTCAGACCGAGAGACCAGACCTCAGAGGCTTCCGTATGCTCTTCACCGAACATAAACTCCTGCGGGTCTTTATAAATACGGGAATTTTCTTCCCCTGTTATCATCTGGCTGAATTTTTTCCCCATAATGCATCACCTAAATCTCAAAACTTACCTCAATACTCCTGTTATGATCGTTAAGATCCTCAGCAGTTACCGTAAGCACGCCCTGACTGTCGAAGCGGAATACCGTTTCTATCTTCTGCTTACCGGTATCCATCGGATTTATATCATTGAATACAAACTCTCCGGCCTTCCTGTATTCGAGATTGCCGAAGTCCTCCGGATCGCCGCTGTACTCATAGACCTCAAACCTGAGCTCGGTTTCAAATCTTCCTGTATTGGTGTAAACATGTCTTACCTCAAAATCATCGTCAACGTCAGTTCCCGCCGGAATGACCGGATCCATGTACTTTCCGTTTCTGCCGGTGCAGATCATTCCCAGCGAATTCAAGAGCTTGTTTACAATGTGGATATTCTCATCGCACGCCTTTATGGCTGCGCCCCTTGCAATCACTGTAAGGCAGCTGTCACCCGTGCATACATCAGAGGCAGATACAAAAGTACTGCCCTCAAAAGTGGATGCGATAAACTGCTTAAGGTACGGGTCTGCGCTCATACCGCCGACAAATATAACATGATCGATCTTTCGCTCCATTACCTCATCGGATACGATCAGCGAAGTAAGTTTCTCGTATATCTCATCAGCCGCCGAAAGATATTCATCATAGCCTATATCTGCACGGAAATGTCCTCCGCGGCTGCAGTTTTCTCTTTTTTCACAGACAGCACAGACCTCATCAAGATCCATTACCGCCCTTTCTGAAGGGGAGGCGTACAGCATCTTTTTAAGCTTTTCAGATGCTTCCTCTATCACTCTTCTTGTTTTTTTTCTTGCCGCACCGAAAACGGCCTCCTCATCGGTCAGATCCTGGCCAGAGCAGTCTCTCAGCTGTTCGAGAAGAAGCGAGGAAATGACTCTGTCAAGGTCACGTCCGCCGAGATGACGGTTTCCGTCTGCGACAGAAACAACAAAACCGGTCACACCGCTCCTACCTGTAAGCTCAACAAGGGCAGCATCCACCGTGCCACCGCCGAAGTCTATGACGTAGACGGTGTCTCCGGGTCTGAAACTGTCGTCATTGAAGGCAAGAGCAGCCGCAACCGGTTCTTTGATTATTTCTATCATTCCAATGCCTGCACGTTTGAGCGCAGACGCAGTACGGCGTATCTGGTCCTCGCCGAATTTGGCAGGAACAGTGACTACCGCATCAAATTTCTTTTCATCAGGGAAGCGTTCAGACAGAGTCATCCTTACTTTTTTCAGGATCTCAAAAGCGATATCTTCAGCTCTGTATCTTCTGCCTTCCTTTTCCCAGGTCTTTTTTCTGTCGTCCATGTATATCTTTGACTGGCAGACAAATGATGAGGGATCTTCAGAAGCACGCACTTCGGCCTCGCTTCCGACGATCACTTTTCCCCTGTCAAAAAACACACATGACGGAAGAAAAGTTCTTCCGTCATCGAACTCAAGAAATTCAATATTTCCGTATATATTCATCCATCCGGCCACCGTATTGGTGGTGCCGAGGTCTATACCGATTTTCATGATCCATTATCCCCTTAAACGCATTATTATGTGAATGAAACGCCATACTACATAAACGATCACACAAGCAATAATGATGTTTAAAGATGATGTTACCAGAATCGCAAAAATATCGGAAAAGCATTCTGACACTGTAAAACCGGAAAACGAACTGAGCTTGTGCTTCATAAAAAACAATACTGTCATCATGAATGAGATTCCTGCGACAGAATTGAAGTTGAACCCGATGTGCGTTCTGAGTCTGTTGGCATAAACCAGAAGAGACGTGAAAACAAAAGCTATGCTGAACATACTTGCAGCAGCAGTTGCCGAACCGATAAATTCAGTCAGTATATGACGTATTGATTCAAGTATCTCTCCGGACTTTGCCGGCTCAATGAAGTACATGAACACCGAGTAGAAAAAGTACAGTACGAAAACTGTTACCATAAAGGCAGCAGGCGAAGAACTGAATCTGATCCTGGTATCGTCGTTACGGATCCAGGTTGCAAAGAATATATCATTGTCTTCCTCCGAAAAATTCCTCAGAGCCATTCTTCCCCTGACTGCATGAGTGAATCCGCTGCAAATGGTGGCACCCTCTCCGGCATAATCACCGTAAATGCGTACATGTACGCGGTCATTACCCGTCTCATCTTCACGCGGACAGATGTCAAATGAATAAAGAGTGTCACTGAAACTCTGCCCGTACATGATGTAGTGCCTGATCTTCGTGAAAAGTCCGCGGCGCTCTCCCGTATGCGGTCTTATGTTTTCGACCGTACCGCAGAGCATACGCTGTTTCCGGTATTTATCAGGAACTGACAGTTGTTTTGCCTTTCCTGTACCCTTGACCGGAGCCTTTTTCTTTCCCTTTGTCTCAAGTTTTGGTCTTCCTGCAAGACTTGCTTCGGAAACTTCCGCAAACTGCAGACGTGCTTTGCAGACCGGACATTTCGTACCAGCCTTAGTGCTTTCTGTGTACGGTTTTCCCTCGCATTCGGGACAGAAATAGATCTCCATTAAAACCCCTCCGTTAATCCGGCATCATCATGAACGAATCATCACTTCTTGACTGTTATGTAGTCGATGAGTTCATCTGTAAGGATCTCAAACAGCTTGAGAAGTGCTTCAGTATTCTTGTTTACTGAGAAGATGAAGAGAAGTGAAAGGAAAGTATTCCATGTCATTGTTCTCTGCTTCTTCTCGATAGCAAGGATCGTCTGTCTGCTCATGCCTGCAATATCAGCAAGCTCAGCCTGTGTGATCCCCAGCTTAGCACGAAGCACTACAAGATTTTCTGTCATGCGTTCCACTAACAGTTCCTTTGTTTTTTCGTTCATAATAAAACAACCCCTATCTTTTTACTAATATCATAAATGAGTAATTTGCATAAAAATTTGCAAATATACCCGCCTTTATACTATGTATTATACTACACTTCATGAAATGTGTCAAGAGTTTCAGAACAATTTGTGCATGAAAATATGTAATTGTGCTAAAGGGCAGCTGCGTGTGATATTGACCTACCGCAAGCAGCCAGTTTTGTATGCAATCTTACAGAGCAGATTTTTTACCCGCCACACCGTCAATTCTTTAGTCTGACGAAGGTGATGTGCCTTCGGCACATAATAAAAAAACAGACTGCATAACCTTAATGGTCACGCAGTCTGTTTTCTGTAATCGGTGATTTTCCAGTCAGCGACTGGAAAATTTCTATTTTATTTTCCGAAGGAAAATACTCCATTAATTCATGCCTCGCAGGAGAGCCAATCCGAAAGGGTTCTTTTTTCAGAATCAAATGATACTCCGATTTTGAACACTTTTCTGTTATCTGCTGAAAACGGAAGAGCATAGTCTTTATCATCTATCTGTCTGAGGGCTGCTTCAGCAGTTTCATCTCGTTTGAATTCAAACAGATAAATAAATTTTTCTGTTTCCACTTTGCAGTCTATCCGCCCGCTGAACGTATGCATTTCACAAACCGTGTACTTACCGAGCAGTGTAAATACAAGATATATAACAGTCTGAAAATAATGTTCAAACGGTGCTTCATTTGAGGTATATGTAATACTCGCAAAAAGAGCAGTAAGTACATTTCTTATGGAATCCAGATCTCCTTCTTCGACATAGCCTTCAAGAGTAAAAATATCCAGTCCGTTTGATTCCGCTGCACTCGGAACATAATACGGCATCATACTGTTAAGGAATCCGTACTTTACCTCTTCGTTAGGAAACGAAAGAGTATAACGCTGAAGCCTTCTATTGTATTCCGATATTGTAAGATAACCGCACTGATAAAGCAGAGGTGTAGGAGACAGTGAATCTCCGGTATAATCAAGAATAACACTTTCACTGGCGTAAATTGTTTTATCCGAAAACTTACGTACATCAAAACTGTTGTTCCTGAGCATCTTAACAAGAAAAGTAGGTGAGCCGCTTTCAAACCAGTACGGTCTGAATTCATGAGCATAAAACGCATTTATAATGCTGAAAGGATTATAAACACCTTCAAAATCCGGATAAAAATGATATCCGTCATAAGTTTGTTTTAACTGTTTCCTGCATTCATCTATAGTGAGATCCTGTGATTTGGCAAGTAATTCAATATGTTCAGAAAAATATGTATTAAGTTCATTTTCAGTAATTCCGCACAAAGCTGAAAATTCTTTATTCAAAGAAATATCTATCAGCTGATTCAAGTCACTGAATATGCTTACCTTATGAAATTTAGTAACGCCGGTAATAAACACAAACTGAATGCAGGCATCACAGCTTTTCAGATTACTGAAAAATCCTTTGAACAGAGACTTGTTATGTTCCTGCAGTTCAGGATCATTTATAAGATCAAGCAAAGGCTTGTCATATTCATCAACAAGAACAACACATCGTTTTCCTGTTTTTTCTTTCACTCTGACAAGAAGATTTTTAAACCTGGTTTCGACTGAAACGGCATCTGTTATAATATCGTATTTATGTTCCCAGTCTTTAAGATGAGAATCCAGCACCTCTTCAAGGGAATTCGTCTTAGAATAATCCTTCCCGTTAAAATCAAAATAAAATACAGGATACGGGTGCCATGCATCAGGATTATCTGCTTCCAGTTTTTCTATTTCAAGTCCGGCAAACAAATCCTTTCTGCCTTCCCAGTAAGCCTTCAGTGCAGACAGCAGCAGACTCTTTCCGAATCTGCGGGGACGACTTAAAAAGAACGGTGCAACATCATGAACCAGTTTATATATATAAGCTGTTTTGTCAACATAGATACAGTTATTATTAACGAGTTTCTCAAAATCCTGTACGCCCATTGGGAGTATTTTTTTATTGCTCACCGTTTACCTCCTGTTATCAGATAAATGTAATAATTCATATAATTAGTATACCACGTTTCAGACTTTCAGGCAACAGAAAATGTGATGTACCTTCGACACATAATTAAAAAAACAGACTGCATGACCTTAACGGCCACGCAGTCTGTTTCTGTTATCGGTGATTTTCCAGTCAGCGACTGGAAAATTTCTATTTTATTTCCCGAAGGAAAATACTCCGATTCGGAACGCACCGCGTACCGAATTTCAAATATCAGATAAATCTCTGACTTCATACTCCGCTTCATCCCACGATTTCACATGATCCTGAATCGTTTTCTCGTCATAACCAAACCAAGTCATTTCCCATAAAACAAGAGAAACAAATTTCTCATCTCCATATTCGGACAGGCTCTTCTCATCGACGGTATATCCAAGCGTGTATTTCCACGGATTGATCTCCAGCCCGTATTTTGTATCTGAAGCCTCATCAAACATATGTACTGCATCATATTCTTCTTCATCTGTCTTAACTCTTTCAATTTGTATAACTTCAGAATCAGATTTTACTGGCTCTATAGCTTTAATATCAGTAATCGCATGTCTGACGCACTGTTCTGTATGCTCAATATCAGGTGAATTCACGCACATTTTCAGAAAGCAGCGAACCACTTCCTCAATATCGCATTTTTCTATCACTTCATAAAAGTACATAATTTTTCTTCCAATTCAGTTTCTTTAAATCCCGGCAATACAAAATCATCTCCAACGAGAAGCGGACGCTTAACAAGCATACCATCAGATGCAAGAAGTGCAAACTGTTCATCTTCGCTCATTGACGGCAGTTTCTTGGATAATTCAAGTTCTCTGTAGAGAATACCACTTGTATTGAAAAAACGCTTAAGCGGAAGGCCGCTTTTTGCATGTAATTCTCTGAGAGTTTTCTCATCCGGATGTTCTTCCTTAATATCAAGAGATGTATATGATACGCCATTATCATCAAGCCATTTAAGTGCCTTTTTACATGATGTACATTTGCTGTAGCAATATACTTTTATCATAATACTAACCGTCCTTTCAGTTTAACTGATGTTTTTATTTAGATATTTTCAGTATAGCATAATTCATTCCTTCATACAACAGAAAATGTGATGTGCCTTCGGCACATCATAAAAAAACAGACTACATGACCTGAGCGGTCACGCAGTCCGTTTATATTATCGGTAATTTTATTTTCCGAAGGAAAATACACCGAGTCTGATAGGTCACTCAGTGCATGACAAGAAAATAATAACAAGCGAGGCGCAGCCGACGCATTTGCGTCAGTTACGCCTCAGATGAGTTCTTAAAGTGTTAAACCGTAAATATTACTTGTTTACTGCAGTAAAGCTGTCGCCGTTTGCTTCGTATGAATCCGGAACGCCGTCAAACTTTTTGAATGAACGCTTTACGAGAGCATCGGTGTCTGTGTTTTCGCCTAACAGGCCGATGTCCTTGAGTTCCTTTGCTACGTTTACGAGAGCGTCATAACCGCCCTGTACGCTTGGTCTGAATTCATATGTTTTAAGGATTGCGCCGTTGTCGTCTGCGTTTCCGCTTACGTAGTCCTTTTCAACCTGTATCTTTGCAGCTTCCTCAGGATGTGCTGCTACCCATGCGGATGCCTTGAGGCATGCGTCAGTAAACTTTGCTGCGATGTCTGTGTGCTTTTCAGCAAGCTCGGTTGAAACGAATGTTACGCAGCAGTACTCTGATGCGAACGGTTCAGTCTTGGCTGTATCCATGAGTGCGAGAAGATCGTATTCCTTTTCAGCCTGTGAAGCGATCGGATCCATTACACAGATAGCGTCAACGGCACCGTTCTGGAGAGCGATCGGCTGATCTGTTGTGGAATAAACGAGGAACTCAATATCTGAGCTGTCAGCGCTGATGTCGAAACCGTCTGCGAAGAGAAGACGCTTTGCAGTAACTGCTTCAGATCCTGCGAGCGAAGATACGGCGATCTTCTTACCCTTTAAGTCGCTTACTGTCTTGATACCTGAATCCTTCTTTACGAGAAGCTTTGTACAGCCTGTGTGCATACCGGCTGTGATGACCATGTTGAGACCGTTGTCGATAGGCTGGATGAACTTGCCTACAAGTCCGAATCCGCAGTCAATAGTACCTGCACCGAGAGCGGCCTGAATATCAGTCTTGCCGAAATCGACTCTTTCCCACTTGATGCCGGCTTCGTCAAGATAGCCGTTTTCCATTGCTATCTGAAGAGGTGCGTGACAGAGTGCACCCTGTGCCTCACCTATTTTAAGCACATATTCTCCGTCATTTCCGTTTGCAGCACCCTGGCTGTTTCCGCATCCTGTAACTGCTGCCATCATCATCGCTACAGCTAAAACACCGGCAAATATTTTCTTTTTCATAAAAACTCCATTACTCCATTCATTATTATATATTGTACTCGATCTCGCGTTCTTTTCCTGCAAAATCAAGTATTTTCAGTATTTCACTTCTGAGTCTGATAAACTCAGGATTGTTTCTGTCACGCGGCTGTGAAAGATGTACGTCGATGACCTTTTCTATCTTTGCAGGTCTTGGCGTCATGACAACTATCTTGTCCGCAAGATAAACAGCCTCGTCAACATCATGTGTTACCATTATCATGGTCATTTCCTTCTCTTTCTTGATTCTGAGAAGTTCGTCCTGCATGTTCATTCTCGTGAATGCGTCAAGAGCTCCGAGAGGTTCGTCGAGAAGAAGTGCTTCCGGATGTCCGATAAGTGCGCGGGCAAGAGATGCTCTCTGGCACATACCGCCTGAAAGCTGATGCGGGAATGACTTTTCAAAGCCCTTAAGTCCGACCAGCTCGATGAACTCATTTACGTCATTCTTTCTCTCTTTAAAGAGCTTTCGCACCTTAAGTCCGAAAGATATGTTGTCGTAGATATTGAGCCACGGGAAAAGATTCGGGTCCTGGAAAACCAGTCCTCTGTCATGATCAGGACGTGTGACTTTTTTGTCGCCTAAATAAACGGCACCTTCTGTAGGAGTGTCAAGTCCGGCAAGCAGACGAAGCATGGTTGACTTTCCGCATCCGGAAGGACCGATAAGGCATACGAAGCTGCCTTTTTCTATTTCAAGATCAACGCCGCCGAGGGCGATAACGGTTTCTCCTTCAAGTGTAGTGAAGGACTTCTTCACACCGTCGAATTTTATTGCTCCTACCATTTTATCACGCCCTTCTGCCATCCAAGCACTCTGTCACGTATTTTGAAAAGAATCGTTATTATAAGATAGAAGAGTGCTGCAATAACTATCAGTCCTGCATATACGTTTGAGTAAGCCATCATTTCCTTCTGCCAGTTTACGTACCAGCCTATACCGTATTTTGCGCCGATCATTTCAGCAGTCATAAGTGCAACGAATGATCCGCAAATACCGTTGAACAGTCCGAGAAAGATGCTCGGCATTGCGGCAGGCACACCTATTTTAAATATTTTATGAATGTTCTTTGCACCGAGTGTGGATGAAACTTCAAAGTAGGAATTCTTTACGTTTGAAATACCGCTCGAAGTAAGCACAACTGTCGGGAACCATACTGAAATACCTATGATGAAAGCACTCGCGCTGCTTGCCTTTGCAAATACAACAAGCAGGATAGGAATCCAGGCTGTTGACGGAATAGGACCGAGTACCCTGATGACCGGATTGATCCAGTAGGCAGCAGTTTTGCTGAATCCGACTGCGATACCCATGAAGAACCCGATAATAAGTCCGCCGAAAACGCCTTTGAAAAGGAGCTGCATTGAGAATGCTATACATTTTCCTATAAGTTCCCTGTCTTCCACAAGCGTTCCGAACACGCGGTCAAGTGCCGGGAAATAGAGCACAGGAAGAAGAGCAGTTTTTACTGTAAGTATGTTGAGAATATTGAAGAAAAGAATTACACCGGCAAGGAAAAGCGCACGGTAAAACAGCGGATTTTCCGGTTTCTTTTTCTTCTTTTTGTTTACTGCGTTTCCGATGAGTGCACCTGCATAGTAGATCACTGTTACTATTATGATCAGATATGCGAAGTACGGATGTGCCGATTTCTGATGCAGTGATGAATCAGGAACTGCAAACGCCACAGCTACAGCTGCTGCTGCAGAGATAAGCGGCAGCAAAGCATTTATTTTTTTCATTGAACATTACCCCTTATTTTCTTTCTGTATCTGCTGTGTCTGCACCCGGAGAAAGCTTTGATCTGTCGATTTCAGCACCTACAGGAGCGTGCAGGAGTTTCTTGTAGTATGCTCTTGCCTGATAAAGAGCACCGGCAGGATTATGAGCGAGCACTCTGTCCTTGGTTATGAGAGTTGTGGTAAGTCCCTTTGCATATTTGTAGAACAGACTGTCATGGCCCACACAAAGACCTACTACAACGTTAAGATCTACCTTTTCCTTTGCAAGAAGCTTTGCCTGCATTATAGGGTTACACATTACAGGACCGGTGATACATGTGTATTCTTCCCTTACACCGATATCCACCTTGTTCTGTGAACCTACCTTACAGCTTATGCCGTAAACTTCGAATCCGTTGAGTCTGAGGATACGTGCAAAAATTCTGCTTTCCTCGATAAGGCCGACACAGGTTGCAATACCGATCTTTTTCGCACCTATACGTCTTGCAAACTCGATTATCTCTTCTACTCTTGTATATTTTCCGTAAAATTCTCCTTCGATCTCAGCAGCTATTACTGCGACCTTCTTATTCACTCTGCTCTTTTCATAGAGAGCTGCGACTTCGTTTATCTCTTCTTCAGTAAGTTCTGCTGTCGGACAGAATTCAGGGTATTTGCCCTTTCTTGTAAGACAGTTCATTACGCCGCAGTCTGCGCAGCTCATACAGTTGTTTTCTTTAGCCATGATTCATTCTCCTTAAAAAATAATATTATCAGCATTTAAAATTTATATCTATTACCCTGTCTGCACTTTCAAGCAGCAGCGGGTCGTGCGAAGCAGCAAGAACCGTGATTCCGTTTTTGTTTACTTCCTTAAGCATATCTCTGACTATTTCGGCGCTTTCCCTGTCGAGATTTGATGTCGGTTCGTCAGCGATTATTATTTCCGGTTCCGTGACAAGAACTCTTGCAAGCATTGCCCTTCTGTATTCCCCGCCGGATATCTGTGACGGATATGATCCAAGAAGAGATGTGAGCGAAAGCCTTTCTGCAATTTCCTCTGCTTTTTGTTTATCGGGTTTCTTCTTTGCAGTATATGCCAGAAACAGGATATTCTGCCAGACGGTCAGTTCCGGAAGAAGAGCATTCTTCTGCATCATGTACCCGATAACACCGCTCCGGAGAGCTGTGCGCTCTTTTTCGGAAAGCTTTGAAATGTCGGTACCCTTTATGAAGACTGATCCGCTGTCTGGACGGAGCATACCCGTGAGGATATTTAAAAGTGTTGATTTTCCGCATCCGGATGCTCCTGCAAGTGCAGCCATCTCACCCTTTTTTACTGTTATGTCCGTGCTTTTAAGCCCGTTTTTTCCGAACAGCTTTGTAATATTTTTTCCTTCTATCATGTCTGTTCCTCCATAAGCAGTGCCGGCTCAGTCCGGAGGATTCCTGCAAAAGTTACTGAGACAGCCGCTGCAAGCATCACAAGATCGATGCCGAGAGTTCTGGCAGCAAGTGAAAAGGCTCCGGCCGGTGAAATAAGCTTGTACGGCATATCGAGTGCTGCCTTTACCTGTTCATGTAGCGGAAGCAGTATAATGCATATAAGTACCATACCCGCTGCAGCTCCGGCTGCAAAAAGAAGAAGATACTCGAAAGCGAAATATTTAAGCACCCTGCTTCGCGGACATCCTGCCGCAAGCATACTTCCGGCTATTCTGCGGCGCTGCCTGAAAGTGAGCGTTACCATTGCAAACAGGGAAACGACAGCAATAATAACTGCACATGCTGAAACAATGCCTACCAGGTTAGACATGAGATCAATGTGGCTTTTAAGATCTGCCGAAAGCTCATCGACAGGATAAACCTTTGCTTCGGTGCCTTCAAGAGCTTCATTCATACGTTTGGTCACCATGCTTATGTCAGCATCTTTTTCAAGCTTTACAAGAAGCATTGAAACAATACCTGTTTTCTCGCCGAACATGAATTTATACTGTTCGGAAGCGGTTATTTCATTCGCTGCGGAATACGGTATAAAAATACTGTTGTCATATCCCATTCCTGTTTCCTCGAGTATTCCCGCAATGGTGAAATCGCGTCCGAATAACGTAATTGTATCGCCCTTTGAGAAATTACCGCCGGAACCTGCAAGAGCTTCATATCCGTTTAACTCATGAGAGCTCCCGGACCACTGTGATACGGCAAAATCTGTTTTCGGATCAAATGCAACTATCTGTATTCCCTCCTCAGCACAGCAGCTCAGCGCCAGCGTTTCCATGTAAAGCTGAGGTGTTACTGTCTCTGTTCCTTCAATATCAGTGATGCGGGACATCACATCATCTTTAAACATGATCGAACATGCCTTTCCTTTGAAAAGCAAATCGCGTGTATTATCAAGATAAGCTTCCGGAACGATCATCATGTCAGCATATGATCTTCCGTAAAGTTTCTGTGAACCGTTTTTAAGATTTTCCGTGAACAATCCTGTTCCGAAAAGACATGCGGTTATTACAAAAAACAGAATAAATATAACGGTACTTCGGAATGCGCTTCTTGATATTACCTGTAAAACGTATTTACCGGTTTTCATTACTGATCACTTCTCTTCATCATAATATGCACTTCTTTTGTGGACAAAAATATAAGGGGGCTTAAAGCCCCCCGCGTTAATGTATAAATATTTTTGAACTAAACCTTATAAACACTATTTTACCTATCAGAATGATATGATTATATCATAATTAAATTTATCAGTCAATTGTAAGAACTAACAAAATCCATCCCTGTTTTCATTTAAATTCCTGTTGACATGTTGAATACAGTAAAAACAAAACTTATTCTGATTCCTATATACTATTATAGTTTTTTACTATAACCATTCCTGTAAGCGACAAGCATCAGGATATAACTTTTATCTATAGCTGACGATAGTTAAGTGATATTATTCAGATTATTGACTTTACGTAAAGGTTCGGGTTATAATAAATAGCAGACCAAACACACCAAACCTATAGAATAAATCAATTACTTTTAATATCTCCGGTCCGGAAAAAGGCAACGCCCCCCTGTTTTCTCTTTCCGCCGGAACGATATTACTGAACCTTACCGGATATCCGGAGCTGCATAATGCTGTTCTCCGGAATAAGGACGTCGGCATCACTTCCGTCTTCCTTAATGCAGGCGACATAAACCGCTAAAAAATTCATATCATACAGGAGTGACAGGATGACAAACAGGATATCATCTTCAGTAAACATTTTAATTTCTTCATTTCTTCTGGCAGCAGTTAACACTTTCTGCAAACCGTGTCACGGACTTATGACTATGCCGTGTGAACGCAGCACGCATATCGCATTTATAGCTCTGGCTGTGATAATTGCAGCAAGTATACTTCGCTTCTTTTTAAAAAAAGGCGCACAGGCTGCTGCAGTTATAATAACAGTACTGAGCAGTATACTGCTCATACTTGCACCTGTAATGGGAAAATGCAAAGTCGCATTTATGTCATGCAATCTGAAGACTTTTCCCGCATTAAGAACAGGCGGCATATTTATTATAGTACTTACAGCAGTATTTACCGGAGCAGAACTTGTAAACACATATCTTAAAAAGGATGCAGTAAACGGAGTGAGATCAGTTTGAAAAGAAAAATACTTGCGGTCGCCGTACTCAGTATCATGCTCACCGGATGCGGCAGTACAGAACAGAATACTGTTTCGAATGAAGCAAAGGAAACATCCGCTGTTTCAGAAACCACGGCATCAACTGCCGAAGCAACTATAAAGGAAGAAACCACCTTTTTTTCGGAAACATCGTATTCAGATACAGTAACATCAGAGACATCCGTAACTGAAACATCAGTATCATCTTCTTCAGATTCTCAGAAGGCAGCAACGCCTGAAACAGAAATCCATAAAGCAGATGAAGAAGGCACTGAAGAGACAGCGGTGAACACTGAAGAACCGCCTGCTGAAGAAACCATTCCGGTAACTGAATCCGCCGAAGAAAGATTCTACGGTGTTCTTATCGATGCTGACTGCAGCGATTTTGAAGATCCTCCGGCTCACGATCTTCCGTGCATGCTCATGGACGGATGCCGTGCAAGCGGATACGGTATCGACATTCTTAAAGATGACGGGACATGGGTATTTTATATGTTTGACCAGAAAGGTCAGGAACTTACACTTGATTATCTGCTGAAAACAAAACGTATGGATAATCTTTATGTATATGTAACAGGAAAATCTGAGGACAGTGTGATCAGAGTGACGGGACTTGAAGAAGCACCGTACTGATCCTTCCGGGGTACTTGATATAGCAGATACGCAGGCACAGGCTACAGATCTGCAGGGCAATATAATTCATCAGGAGGCACTAAAAATGTTAAAAAAATTCTCATCAAAAATCAAAGCTTTTGCTTTTGCATCAGTACTCGCATCTTCACTGTTTACAGTACCTGCTGTTTCAGCAGCAGCAGAAGAAGAAAACTCAGAAAAAATTAGTTACACCTTACAGTGATCTCTGGAAAGGAAACATATCCGTAAAGGTCGGTGAACCTGTAAAATGGTATGTAGATGTACCGGAGGATGTAACTCCGAAGGGATGCGGCGCTACCATCAAGATTCCTGGTCTTGGCTGGGGCACAGATACCCACAACAAGGAAGAGGGTCATCTTGTTCTCAAACAGGGTGAAAACTTCGTTTACGAGTTCACACCGTCAGAAACCGGAGACATTCTCTTCACATGCTGGATGGGTTCAGGATGCCATCACAATTATATTCATGTTACTGAAGACGGTACCTATAATGCTGAAGCAGGTGTTCCAGACGCACTTGACGGTCAGAAGGCTGCAGCCGCTCCGGAAGTAACGACAACTTCTGCAGAAACGACAACAGCAGATGTGACCGTAGCACCGGCAGAAACAACTTCAGAAACTGCTCCGGCAGAAGTAACCACAGCCGCTGAAGAAACTACATCTTCTGAAGTAACCACAGAAAATGCCGTTACATCTGCAAAGGCAGCAGAACAGACTGATCCTGTTCAGACAACAAGCCAGCCTGTTACTTCTGCACTGACGACTACATCAAAGCCGGGAAATGTTACATCCACTCCGAAAACAGGCTCATCTGCTCCGGCAGCCACTGTATTATTCATGATAACTTCACTCGGAGCTGCATTTATCACAAGGAAAATGAAATAAAAAAAAGCACCAGCTGATAACAACTTTTTTCTGTTGTCATCAGCTGGTGTTTTATTTATCCGATTATCCTTACGGTACTTCCGTTTTCAGTGTTCTTTACGAGTATCTGCTTCGGAATGCATTCGCCGAGTTTTTCGACGTGTGAGATGATACCGATCTGGCGGGCGTCGCCGTCTTCGCCGGTCAGTTTGTTCAGAACGCTGATCGCACGGTCGAGTTTGTCGCCGTCGAGTGAACCGAATCCTTCGTCGATGAACATGGATTCCATGCTTATTCCGCCGGAATGATTCTTTACGACATCGGAAAGGCCCAGAGCAAGTGCGAGCGATACCATGAAGGCTTCACCGCCGGAGACGGTTCTTGTATCACGCGGAGGTGCTCCGGAATTGCACTGGATGCTGAGTTCCAGTCCGGCCTTTTTGTTTTTTGCAGAGGCTTCATACCGGTGAACGAGTTCAAATCGTCCGCCGCTCATATCAAGAAGACGGTAGTTCGCCTGATCGACGATCTCTCTGAAAACACTTCCCATAACATGTCTTTCAAAAGAGAGTCTGCCGCCCTCGCCGTTTGCACCGCTCAAAAGATCAGAAAGACGGATAAGCCTGTCGTAAGCCGGCTTTGTCCTGTCAAGCTCTTTCTTTAAGGATCTTACCTTTTCAGTTACAGCAAGATCATTGTTCCTCATTTCACGAAGATCGCTGTAACGCTTTTCGCTTTTTTTATACTCAGCCTCACCTGCAGCGATCCGTTCACTGATAAGGCCAAGATCAGTTTCCTTAAGGTCCTTCGTTTCTTCGGTACGTTTCAGCATATCCTCCTTTGCAGAATGAAGCTCCTTCTGATAAGTGTCTATTCTCGCCTTCTCTGCTTCTATCCACTTCTCCGGATCACTCTCCGGAGAACATATGCTCATAGCAACACGGTAATGCGAATCACCGTCAAATCCCGCTTCTCTGATCTTTGCAGTGAATTCTTCATTAAGCTTTATGATATCATTTTCAGTTTCGGCAAGTTTGTTACGGGCTGTATCAAGGCTGCCCTTTAAACCGCTCTGTTCTTCCTTCGCCCCGGAAAGATCTTTCTGAGCTTTTTCAATGGTTTTTACAATACTGTCGTGCTTCTTTTTCAGAGTTTCAAGTTCTTCTTCCGCTTCTTTTCTGGTATCGTACTTAAGCCTTGACTTTATTTCCTCATACCTTGTCTTCGATTCGGTAAGAACAGCTGATACCACGGAAAGTTCAGCGTTAAGAGTGCTTATCACCTTATCGAGTTTTTCATTTTCCTCTTCGTTCCTTTTACACTCTGCAGCTGTCGCAGATGCTTCTTCATCATCGGCCTTAGCTTTTTTATATTCATTTTCAAAGCCGGTCACTTCATTATTAAACGCATCAGATCTTTCTTTCAGGAATTTTTCGTCTGCAAGCATCTCCCAGGTACATTCACCGAAAAGCTTTGAGGCGCCTTCAAGTATGTTTTTCTTTTCCGTTTCAATCCCGGCACGAAGATTTTCATTTTCCTTTTCCTTTTCAAGCATCCTGTCTGATTCGGATTTATAGTCAGCTGATGCCTTTTCGACCGCTTCCTTATCCGGAATATCTGTTTCAGACCGGGAAACATCAAAACTAAAGGACGTATGTCTGGTATGACACACCGGACATACAGCTTCGCCGTGGTCACGGACTTCATCAAAGAGTTTCCTTTCAAGGATCTCTGCCTGTCCGTCAAGATATCTGCCCGTGAGATCCACGCTTATTTCATGCAGTTCCTTACACTTATTCACAATATCGAGAAGCTCTTTTTCAGCTTTTTCAAGTTTCTTTTCTCTTTTTATATTTTCCGATATTTTTTTATCAAGTGCATCAAGATCTGCCTTCTTCTCTTTCGCACGCTTAAGCTGATTTCCCGCTTCGGAAAGCCTTGCTCCGGTATCGCCGAGTTCTTCTGCTCTCTTTTTCAGTTCCTTCAGGGCTTTTTTGTTTGCCTCTGATTTCTGAGTATTCTTTTCAAGAGCAGCTTTCGTTTCTTTTTCCTTTTTTTCAGCTTCCTTATACACTGCAAGATGTTTATCGAGATCGTCGTATTCAGGAAGGAGCTTTTGAGCATCGCTTATGCTTCCTGTCAGTCTGTCACGTTCAGGTTTGAGCTTTTCTGATTCTTCAAATACTTTCTGACATGCGATGCACTTTTCTTCACTCTTTTCAAGTCTGACTTCAAGATCTTTTATCTGTGCTTTTTCTCTGTCAGATTCTCTCTTCTTCTCATTAAGGCTTTTTTCCGCAGGGTAAACGAGATGAAGTGCCTGGCTGAATGTTTT
This sequence comes from Ruminococcus sp. HUN007, assembly GCF_000712055.1. NCBI lineage: Bacteria > Bacillati > Bacillota > Clostridia > Eubacteriales > Oscillospiraceae > Ruminococcus > Ruminococcus sp. HUN007. Next base: position 572,016 of record NZ_JOOA01000001.1, read on the forward strand.
AAGTTTCTCACCGGCTGCTTTAAACTCATTTTCCATGGATCGCAGTTTATTAAAATGCTCTTCTGCATTTCTGCTTTTTTCAATGAGTGCATTGTTGCTTTCAGCGGTCTTTTTTTCTTCAATAAGCTTTTCCTTTTCCGCGGCAAGCTTATTTTTTTCCTTTTCCGCAGCTTTTGTCTGAGCTTCAAGGAAACTGTTGAGTTTATCAAGGTTTTCAGAAAGCTCAGGATGATCGTAGCTGTAAAATGCCGCATCAGTTTCCGTAAATGATCCTGACGCTTCAGGAATGCTTATACCTTCAAGAATATGTCTTGCCTTGTCTTCGTCCTGTTTACGGAGATTTTTAAATTTGTTTCCGGCCGTTCTTACAGCTTCCTGAAGTCTTCTGTAAGGCGAACTGTCGAAAAGACGTCCGAGTATCTCCGCACGGGCTTCACTGTCGGCATCAAGAAATTTTCTGAATTCACCCTGAGCAAGCATGATTATCTGCTCAAACTGTTTCTTGTTGAGTCCTATTATTTCAGTAATGCGTTCCGTTACTTTTGTATCACCCTCGGAAGGCATACAGTCCGGTTCAGTCAGAGACGCTCTGCTGGTCATATTGCCGGTCTTTGTAAAGTGCATTATACGTTCCGCCCTGTACTTCCTGCCGCTGACTTCAAAATCAAGTGTAACAACGGTATCAGTACCCGGATCGGCGGACTCACAGCGCATCATGTTTCTGGTTCTGTGTTCACCGCCAGGAGCACCGTAAAGTGCATACATAATCGCATCGAAAATGGTGGTCTTTCCTGCACCGGTGTCACCTGTAACAAGATAGAGTCCGGTACCGAGAGCAGCAAGATCTATTTTCGTGTAATTTTTGTAGGATCCAAAAGCCTGCATAGTAACAACTAACGGTTTCATACGTTTCTGCCCTCCTGTTTAACGGAATACTCAATTATCCTGTCGGCGGCCGCATCGATATCATCAATTCCAAGCAGTTCACTTACATGATCAATAAGTTCGAGTTCCTTTTCATCCGGTTGTGCCCCGTCTTTCATGAGAGCATAGAAATCAGCAAAATGTTCGGTAACGGATTTTCCACCCATGCATGCGATACTGTCACGCAGGTTTTCCTCATTGCGCTTCAGTTCATAAATACCAGTTATTTCAAGCATGCGGTTTCCGGACGCTTCCGCTGCTGTGCGCAGTTCTTTTGCCAGATCCGGTCTTACCTTGCAGTCGGTTATCTTTGCTTTCAGATATTCATTCTTATATTTTCCGGAAACTAGTTCATTTATAATATTTTTATAAGTATCTTCGAGTACCCTTACCTTATGAAGCGGACGTATCGGGATAATTTCCGTTGATGCTTTCCCGCCTTTGGCACCCAGTTCAACAAGGACAGGTCCCTTTTCGGAATATTTCGCCTCGTCAAAATGATAGCAGAAAGGCGAACCGGCATAACGGATATTCGGAGGTCCTACCTGCTGAGCTGCATGAATATGACCAAGAGCTGTGTATTCGAAATCTTCAAACGCTGAATAATCGATACCGCCGACACCGGCAACCATCGTTTCGGAACCGCCGCGTTCGGCTTCAATTCCGCCGCGTGTTACGTTCTGATGAGCTACCATGACGTTACGAACTGAGGTATCGATGTTCTGGTGTTTTAAAAGTTCGCGGCAGGCTGTGTCATAGTCACGGAAGTCTGTTCCGAGCATGTCGTTTACAAGAGCCGGGAAAATGTACGGCATGAGCCAGAACACGACATCTCCGTACTCATCGCGGAGTGTAACGTGAGAGATTATGCCGTTTCCAGGGATAACGCCTGAAATGTGCACACCGTTCCTGCTGAGGATACTGCTTGCAAAGCCAAGCTTCTGACCGGAATCGTGATTTCCGGCAGCAATAAGAACAGGAACGTTCATTTCTGCAAGTTCAGTTATAAACTCATCCAGAAGTGCAACGGCTTCGGAAGACGGCGTACTTCTGTCATAAACGTCACCGGCAATGACTACTGCATCTGCCTTTGTTTCACGTACTGTTTTAATGAATTCATTTTTCCAGTACGGCTGGTCTTCCTTTACGAGCGCAACTTCATTCATATACTTGCCGAAATGAAGATCAGCAATGTGTAAAAATCTCATAATTACATTTCTCCCCTAACATTTATGAAAACACTGATTAAACCGGGATTCGAGGGGCTTCGCCCAAGACATCCACGATGATTTAAGAATAGATCATCGTTCACGTTTGTCATCGTAACAGCATTATGATACCCCAGGCTTTGTTCACGTAATACCCTTCTTCCTGCGGACGTTCTATCACGATTATCTGCATTCCGAGTTTCCTTGCAGCAGACATCTTCTCAGCAAATCCGCCGGCTTTTCCGCTGTCCTTGGTAACAAGAATATCACAGCCTTCAAAATCACGGATGTTTTCGTACTCGCTGAAAGGACCTTTTCCGGTAATAATATCAGTAAACCCGCAGCTTCTGCATTTTTCCGCATTCTCCGGCGAATCGTAGACCCTTATCCGCGAACGGTCCGCAAAACAGGAAAACACCGCTGCTTCCTTGCTTCCGGTTGCTATAAATATTTTTCCTTCAGTATTTTTTAAGATAATCTGCCGCCTGCCCGGCGTTTTCAAGATAGACCGCCGCTTCATCCCGCTTTTCCGGTTCTCTTTTTACACGTATATATCTTTTTTCAGAATATCCTGAACGTGTTACCGCCTCCCTGATATTTGCCGTAATGTTCTCAGCATACGGATGCGTCGCATCGACCACGGCAGTATATCCGTTTCCAAGCAGTTTTACAATATCATCGATACTTTTGGTACCGACAAGTTTTTTTTAAATACGGCGACGACGGAAGAAGGTCACTGCCGTATTCAGTTGTTACGCATATGTCGGCATATATCCCCTTTGCAGCACATCTTTCTGCAATTATACGTCCTTCGGTAGTCCCGCCGAATATGAGCAGTTTTTTCATAACTTATGATCACCTTCCCTGTTTTCAACCGCTTCATTCATTAAACGCTGAACCGGACGACGTATACGCGCCGTCCGGTTGACTGATGATCCGTGTATTAACACAGAAAAAGCATATTACTTAAGCAAAGCACTGAGACTGTTAGGAACTCCGCGCGGTCCTCTTACTGCAAATACGCCGAAATCCGTTTTCAGTCTTTCAAAGGTAAACTGATCCGCCTCATACCTTTTCAGAAGTTTTATTTTCATAAGTGCTTTGATCGTCAGTCCGTCGCTGTGATAGTTATACGGTATATCCGTTTCGAGCACCTTACATCTGTACATGATCGCAGAAACAGGTGCTCCGACATAAATATACACGATGTCGTTCTTTATTATTCCTGCACCCTGTTTCCAGTCGATGGTATCAGTATCGTCAAATGCGTGGATTATATCGTAATACTTCGGATTGGACGGGATCAGCCATTCCTTCGGCTGACGAAGTACTTTCCTTTTCTTCTTTGAAGCGGTCGCACTGAAGCCGATATCGATAAGTTCACAAACAGCTTCAAAAGGAACAGTTCCGTCAAGTGCTATCGAGATCCAGTTTCCTCTGCTTATATGATAACCGGGATAGTAACCGTCCAGACTTACAAGATAATCCCTCATGAGTATATCTTCAAGTTTGACGTTCAGTATATCGACCATCCCGCTTTTTTCACTGTCTATCTTTTCATATGAGATATTCATAATGATACCGAACCATTTCCGGTTGTCACTGTGACGAAACACTGCATAATCCGGATACCTCTTCCACAGATACTCCGGATCTGCCTTGTATTTTTTCTTTATGTATTCTGTAACTTCAGAACGCATTGAATCATTCATTTCTTCCCTTCTCTCTGAGTTCCTGTTTATCGTTTTCTTAATTAACGGCAAGCTTCAACTGTAGATTTTATTTAAATTGTGCCGCAGGCACAACCTTTAGTTTATCATTATCATAACATAATCCGGAGTAAACATCAAGGCAAAACATGCAAACGAATGTATTTCACGGCCTGATCGCCGATTTGTTTAATATCCGCTCATATGTCCGGTTAATCGCTGTCTGTAACAATCTTTTTTGTAATGCGGAAATCATTTAAAGATTTTTTAAACTTTGAAATGTTATTATATATTCAGACGACAGATAAATATGTCGGAAAAAAGTGAGCTTTATTACTGAGCTACATAAAAAAGGAGACGCAAACATGTTTTTCAAAATGCTGAAAAATGATCTGAAAATGAAAAAGGGACTTAATCTGATCCTGTTCATTTTCATTGTTATTGCATCGGTACTGGTGTACGTCAGTGCATCGCAGCTGTATATTCAGCTGACCGGTGAGGAACGTACTGTGAAAAGCTGCAGTTCTTCGGACCTGATCATGATGTTTGAAAACACTGAGGAAAAGCGTGAGGAGAAACTTGAGATTATTTCGCAGAGTCTTACTGAACACGAATTTTTCGGTGATTTTTATCAAAGCGAAGGCGTAACTGCAGAAGCGAAGCAGTTTGACTTTGAAAGGATCGATGAGGACGACAAGGAAAGCTTTTTTGAGAAAAAGCAGCTCATCACCACCCTGCCCCGTGAATGCAACCTTGTGTATGACACGAATGACAAACCCTTCTATGTAAAGAACGGGACTGTATGGATCTCTCATAAAATGCGCGATGTCACAGGATCAAAAACCGGTGATCATTTGAAGATCATCACACCTATGGGCCGTGCATATGAATTCGAGATAGCCGGATTCTACAAAGAACCTACTGCTATCTACCTTTTCAAATATTTTCTTTCCGATGATGACTACAAAGTGATCTCGGCTGATTTTCCGGTAAAAACAGATATTTTTTCCGTTTACACTCCGGAAGTAAACAATGACATTACAAGCGTTTTCTTTTCTGATCTGCGTAATAATCACGGAATACAGATTATAGACGGCTGGTGGAGCAGGAGCACAATGTCAGATGACTATGTGGTAATATTCATAATCACATTCTCGATGATCCTTATGAGTATTTTCATGCTTGTCATTATACTTATGACCATACGTTTCACCATGATATCCGCTCTTCGTGATGAGGAAAAGGAGATCGGCATGATGCGTGCCATGGGTATCGATTCCCTTCGTTTCCGCTGGCTGTTTGTCGCAAAATACATTGCATTTGCCGTCACCGGCGGAGTTATCGGCATAATCGCCGGAATACCGGTTTCCTACAGACTTATGCACCTTTTTGCCGGCGGCATCACCTGGCCTCCGCTTCATGAACTGGTACTTGTCGGTGCTGCATCTGCTTTGCTTATGACTTCATCGGTAATACTGTTCTGTCTGTTTATAATGAGACGAATAAATAAAATATCTGTAATCGACGCCATACACGGTGAAAACCGGGGCGAGCGTTTCGGAAAGGCATCTGCACTGCTGCTTCACAGACGAAAAAAGATGCCTGTACCGGTATATCTCGGACTGTCTGATATTCTTACACGCATAAAGCGCTACATCTTTCTTGTGATAGCGTACACTCTCGGCGGAATGATGATCCTGCTTCCTGGATATCTGTACCACTCAGTAATAAATCCTGAGTTTATGAAATACAGTATGATCTACAGTTACGACTTCTTCCCTGACTTCAGTGACGAGATGATGAAGGAATATGAAAAAAGGGAAAACGCTGAAAACAAGTTTTTCTGGGATATTTACAACGACGACCTTAAAAACAATGGAATAAACGCACACGTAGATACCTACTGCTACAGCGGCGGTGAACTTTATACCGGTGGACGGTGCGACTGTGATGTATATTTTAATTTTGACGATATGTCCCCGATTATTTACAGTGAAGGAACTGCACCGGTTCTCGAAAACGAGATAGCAATGTCGAGCTACACAGCAAGAAACCGTGGAATAAAACCAGGAGACGAAATAGAGGTCGGCCTTAACGAATATTCCGGAGACAAGCTTCACATCACACTCAATAAGAAGAAAGTGATCGTCACCGGCCTTATCGATATGATTGAATGGGCATCACCTTACCTCATAATGGGAAGCGAATACGATAAAAGCTGTATAAACGGAAAAGGTTACTATGCTCTGAACATATATTCAGATAACAAACAGGCCGAGTGGAATAAAATGAACGATCTTTTCGGCGGCCATGTTATGTCCGGAGAAGAAGCGATCATGCGTTATCTTGAAGACTACGAGATCCCGCTCAGACTTTTCAGAAATGTGGTTTTCGCAGCAGTTGTATTCGTAAACATTCTGCTTACTGTCCTTTACATGAACATTTTTATTTCGGAAGACAAATCAGAGATCGCACTTCAGAGATGTCTCGGAACAGACGACAGAAAAATACGTGCCGCTGAGCTTTTCAGAATGATGACGCTCACAGCCGCATCAGTCATCGCAGCCATAATTATATCAAACTCTGTCGGTGCGAGGATGTTTGACTTACTGTTCGGAGCGATAAATCTTTCGGGATTCAGATTCATGCCGATGCCGGTACTTACTTTTGTCATCATGCCGGCCGTATCACTGCTCACAGTGCTCATACCTTCACTAATAAGACTTGGAAGAATAGATAGGATCGATATACGCAGCATAGCAGAAGAATAGGAGAAAAAATGAAAGTAATATCAGTAAAGGATCTTTGCAAGACCTATATAGTAAAATCACGCAGCAGCAACGTTCTTCAGAACGTAAACTTTGAAATGGAAGGGGGCGAATTCGTTACCGTAATGGGACCTAGCGGAAGCGGAAAATCCACGCTGCTCTATACAGTAAGCGGCATGGACAGCGCTACAGCCGGAGAGGTCGTTTTTAACGAAAAAAATCTTTCGGCGCTGGGCAAAAAAGAGATAATGCACCTTCGCCTTACGGAAATGGGTTTTATTTTTCAGCAGATGTACATGATGAAAAAGCTGTGCATACTCGATAATATCGTCCTTCCGGGATATCAGGCCGGCGGAGACCGCAAGAGTATTAACGAACGTGCCTTAAAACTTATGCGCAGACTTGGTATAGCCGAGACCGCCGAGCATGAGATAACGGAAGTATCCGGCGGTGAACTGCAGCGTGCATGCCTGTGCCGTGCGCTCATCAACTCCCCGAAAATCATATTTGCCGACGAGCCGACAGGTGCTCTTAATTCGAGTGCGGCATCCGGTGTCATGCGTGAACTGGTAAATGCCAACCGTGACGGCACAGGTGTTCTTATGGTAACGCACAGCGTAAAAGTGGCAGCCCAGAGCGAACGTGTCATCTATCTTGTGGACGGCGGCATAAGGGGCGAAGTAAGTCTCGGAAAGATAAACGACGAGAGTGAGATACCGGCACGTGAAAAAGTCGTAAACTCATGGCTTGCAGAACAGGGATGGTAAAGGAGAAGTACAATGAAAAGAATAAAAACATGTCTTGCCGGAATTGCTTCGGTATTTATCCTTACGTCCTGCACGGCAAAGGCGACCTACGAAGGATTCACCATACCGGATCAGGGCGGAAGCACACTGACTCCGGTGACAGAATACTCCCGCACACTGGATCTTGATGATATCTGTCCGGAAGAAGAAACGATCTCGGAATACACATCTGACGACGGACTATGTGTTATCCAAAAGAAGAAACACTATTACGCGGTCACACTTGATCTTGAAAAAGGTGATCACTACAAAGCCGGAGCAGCTTATGCGGATGCCATACTAAAAGCGGCACCGGACTTCGGAGAAAGCTTTGAACCATATCTTTTTGAGAACATAACCATGGCATTCAGCGAAGCAAATGAAGAAAGTTTCAAATCACTGACTGAACGTGTTACCGCACTGAAAAATTCACTTGAAGAGGAATACCGTCTTGAAGCCGAAGGATTTGCTGACAGAATAAGCGGAGGCGTACACGGATTCAGTAAAGACGGAATCATATCATACGAGGAAGCACTTACCCTTCAGATGGTACCGGACGCTCTCCGCGGTACATCCTGCAGCGCAGTTTCACTCGACGAAAGCCGCACAGTTTCAGGAAAGCGTATTTCAGCCCGAATTCTTGAATGGCTGAGGGGCAGCTCGGATCAGATATCACAGATTCAGACAGTTTTAAAATATAAAAACGGAGACAGATCAATAACGACCGTTTCTGCACTCGGACTTCTCGACGCAATATCAGGTTTTAATGAAAACGGCGTCCTTGCCGGTATACTCGACGTGGGCGGAACAAATAAATGCGAATATACTTACGAAGGAAAGACCTGCTACACATTTGCACTGCGTCACGCCCTTGAAAACTCGGTAAACGCCCGTGACGTCGCTGAGTACATGCTGGCGGAAAGTGATAAATTCACATTCAGCCACAACATTTATGTTACAGATGAAAAAGATGCTTTCTGTGTTGAAAACAGTGCAAACGAACTTCTCGGAAAAGCGAGGATCAGAACGGAGAGCACTCCCCTTCGCCCCGACTATGCTAATTCTCCGGACGGCGCTTTCTTCGTGGTAAACTGCTACGTTTCAGAAGAAAGCCCTGACAAAAATGCTTTCGATCTCCGTAATCTTATAAGGTGGCGTAAACTGTCCGAATGGTTTGACGGTGATGAAAAATTCACATCCGGCAGTTTCCGTTCCCGCCTTGCTTCCGAAACAAAGGAAAACTACGACAGAGATCTTCCTGTCGAAGGAGCCGATGCCGACGCATTCCACGTACTTGTCATCGACTACTCCACCGGCGAGACCGATGTTTCATTCTACCGTCCCGATGACGAAGCGGGTGTTCCGGAATATATAAAAATTGCAGAGATAAAGAAATAAAGAGACAAATAAATACAGGACAAAAGATACAAACAGAAAAAACGGCATCGCTTAAAACGGTGCCGCTATTGATTTGAACACTGAAACTGTGATATAATGGGTGTCATGAACGTGCTGTCTGCTTAAATGAACAGCACAAAAAAATACTGATTTACAAAGGCGGTGACTTATCTGACTGACATACTTATGATAGAAGACGATCCGGAACTCGGAACACTTATAAAAGACTTTCTTGCCAAAGAAAAATTCTCGGTAAAGCTTTGTCCTGACGCGGAAAGCGGAACAGAACTTCTCGAAAAGGAAGAATTCAGACTTGTTCTGCTCGATGTAATGCTTCCGGGCAGAAACGGATTTGAGACATGTTCGTATATACGCTCAAAGGGAAACACGCCGGTACTTATGATGAGTGCCAGAGATGACGAACAGAGCATGCTCACCGGATTTGAGACCGGCGCTGACGATTACATCGGCAAACCGTTTTCCGCTGCTGTACTGACTGCCAAGATAAAGGCCATGCTCAAACGGAACGGCGATCAGAATGAAACTTCTCACCTTTCCTCACACGGCATCACACTCGATCCGGTATCACGAAGCGTTACAAAGAACGGAAATGAGATACGTCTTAACATAAAGGAATTTGCACTGCTCAAATGCCTTATGGAACACGAAGGCGAAGCAATGACCAGGGATGCGCTCTTCAATGAAGTCTGGGGACACGACTGTTTTACCGAACCCTCAACTGTCAGCGTTCACATCCGCTGGCTCCGTGAAAAACTGGAAGAGGACATAACCCATCCGGAACTCATTAAAACCGTCTACAAGCTCGGCTACCGTTTCGGAGGTGAATGATGAAACGACTCGTCATCTCACTTGCCGCGGTAACACTTCTTTTCGCTGCACTCTCTCTGCTGTGGCTGTACGCCGTTCCGGAACTTACCCTTTCACGTATAAATGCAAGGTCAGTTACGGTCAACAGATTAAACAGCATGCTTGAAAATGAGATCTCAGAAGGCAGAGATGCGGAAACGTGTGTCTCAGAACTGTCAGATATTCACGAAAGTCTGATGCCTGACAGCATAAACTTCCTTTCTGCAGACAATACTGACGGAAGTATTTTTGCAGCATCCGGAGGCGGCGGAAACATGATCTGTCCGGTACACAAAAACGGTGAGATCATCGGCTTTGCCGTTTACACCTACTCCGATCCGCTTAAGCATATCTCCGACGTACTTGTGCTTTCCGTCCTCACTTTCTGCTGGATTGCTGCCTCGGTATTTCTGATCTTTATCTATGCAAACATTCTTAAGCCGTTTAAAAGGCTATCAGAATATCCGGAACGCATCGCTAAAATGCCCGACACAGACAAACTGCCAGAGACGCGTAACCGTCGTTTCGGGAAGTTCATCTGGAGTATGAACATGCTCCGCGACGTGCTCATAAACGAAAGAACCCGCTCGGAAAGACTCGAAGGACAAAGGCGCACTCTCCTCGCCTCCGTAGCCCACGGTGTAAAAACCCCGGTCACGAACATCCGCCTTTACGCCGAAGCGATAAAAAACCGGTCTTTACTCCGAAAACGGAAGCGACAACGCAGCACTTGCCGAAAAGATCGACAGCAATGCCGAAAAAATTCAGTCACTTGTAAAGGAACTCATTGAAACATCGGCATCTGCCGTGAGCAGCTACACACCGGAAATATCATCTTTCTATATTTCCGAACTGGCAAAACTCATTTCCGGCGAATACTCCGAACGAATGAAAATAAGCCATATCCCGTTTGAAGTGAAATGCAGCTCCGGACACATAATGAACAGTGACCTTTACGGTCTTGTCCGCATAGTGTCGCAGCTCATCGAAAACGCAGTCAAGTACGGAAACGGCGAAGGAATTAAAGTTACCATCGAATCCGATTCCGACGGCGTATGCATCTCAGTCCGCAACAAAGGCGAACTCCTCCCTGAAGATGAACTGCTGTTCATCTTCGACAGCTTCCGCCGCGGTTCCAATTCGCACGACACGGAAGGCAGCGGAATAGGCCTGTTTACAGCAAGAACGATAGCATCTTCCCTTGGCGGAAGCATATGCGCAAGAAGACTCGAAGACTCCGGCGAAATGGAGTTTACAGTTTATATTCCGGACTAATGAGAAAGCGGAGCCGCGGCTCCGCTTTTTACGCCCTTCAGTTCTAATACAATGTATTGACAATGTATTAAAAAAGCGATATAATATAGATAAAGAAGGAGGGATGTGTTATGGCACAGACTACTGTAAGTATAAGAATGGACGAAGATCTAAAAAAGGATTTTGATTCAATATGCAATGATCTTGGAATGACAATGACAACTGCTGTTATAATACTCGCAAAAAAAAATGGCAAGAGAAAAAAGATTGCCATTTGAAGTATCTATCGACCCTTTCTACAGCGAATCGAATATGAAAGCTCTCGAAGAAAGTATAGTTCAGATGAAAAACGGCAAAACTGTAACTAAATCATTCGACGAACTGGAGTTACTCGCCAATGAATAAACTCACTTTCACAGAAAACGCTTTTGATGAATATCTTTACTGGCAGATGTCATAATGAGCATCTGCCTTTTCTATATATTTACGATCATTAAGCTTCTGAATTCAAAGCATTCTTAGCCTTCTTCTCTTTGATAAGAATATCAGCAAATACCATCGTCATTGCGCCAAGGGCAAGCCACTCAAATGATGAGATGCTGCTGTATGTTGCTGTCGGGCTGAGGATCTCTGAGATGTATCTTACCATTACTGATACTGCTGTAATAACATATCCCATCTTAAAGATTGCATTTCCTATTCTCTGTGACTTTTTCATATTGATTACTTCCTTTCGGTGTTTGTAATTTCATTTTTGTTTTCGGGGTGTTCCCCTTTCCATGATCTTATTATACACCTTTCGGAAGTTGTGGTCGTTCGTTTATTATTACGGTACATTACAGTTTTGTAAGGTTGGTGTGAAACGAGGTTGCATTTATAATTGAGGTAGTATAAACAGGTTTGTTCGTAGTAATAATCAGATGTATCCCAGCTTCGTTGCCAGTCATCAAAAGACGTCTGATAACATCTTCGCTCTTGGCACCATAATCTGCAATAAGATATTCAAATTCACTTATCACCACGATAAAATACGGCAGTTTTTTATATCTGCCATCGTTTTCTGAAATCATCTTATTATACTCTTCAAGATTGTTTGTTCCCATCTTTGAAAAACAGTTCAAAACGTGTATGCATTTCTCTGATCAGATCATCAAGATACGCTATATGCCATAATGAATGATCTCTCGTATTATTTTTGGTATCAATCTCTTTTAATATGATATTCTCATATGGAACCCAATAAAAAATACTTGTAATCATGGAATTGATACATGATTTTTCAACAGCATCTTTCGCTCCGATCATCACATGCTTCATCTGTACAAGATCCCCGGTTACAATATTTCCGTCCTTATCCTGACCAATCACTACAGGGAGTATGCATTCTGAATTACAAAATTTATCACTTTCGATCACATCACGGAGAGTTATTAACTCCTGGTTTTTTATTCTTCTCTAAAACGGTTCCTTTGCTAAGAAGATCGATAGGAAAATATCCTTCTTTCTTTTCTGATACCTTAACTTCATCGCTCACAGAGCATTCTCCTCTCATTTTCAGAATATACTATTGTCCTGTTCTTAAAAGGATTATAACATGAAAAGTACTGAAAATTCGAAGATAATGATATTTTTTTTGCGTCATAGGTGCAATATGATTGAACCGGAGCAGTCGGCTCCGGTTCCACCTTTTATCGGTACGCCTTCGGCGTACTATTACTCTCAGTATATTGTAAACCATCATTCACGTTCCAATTCCTAATAAATATATTTCCGCAAAAATAAAATATTTTGCCGAAACATATTGCCGATTACTCCTGGATATGTTATAATATATATCGGCAAATAATTAATATTTTGCTGGTATATAAGAACGGAGATGATGATATGTGGTATAAAGACAGTATTTCAAAAACTGGATAAAAACAAAATTTACAATCGCAGACAGCTATATGCTATTCTCTCAGCAGCAAAAACGGATTTATCTTTTAATTCTTTCAACTGGACACTGAACGATATTGTAAGCAAAGGTATGATAACCAAAAAAGCCAGAGATATGTATCTCATTGCTGACGATTCAATTGACAAAAGCATTTATATTCCTATATATAACGAAAAAAGTAATGAACTAATACTGAACGTTGAAAAACAGTTTCCTTATCTTGACTTTGTTTGTTTTGAAAGTGTTATGCTTAACGAATTCCTAAATCATCTGATTTCCAGAAATACGATCTTTATCATGGTTGAAAAAGATGCTTCAGATTTTGTATTCAGATATCTTCAGGAAGAAACAGATAAGAATATTTTACTAAGACCTAATTCAAAAGAATGGGATGCTTATTGGAATCAGGATAGTATAATAGTCCTGAACTTGGTCAGCGAATCTCCAAAGGACAGAAAAAAGCCGCATGAAATAACAATCGAAAAACTTCTTGTTGATATAATTGCGGAAAAATCATTCGGCTTTTTAATCAGCAAAAGTGAAGTAGAAGGAATATTCAGAACGGCTGCAGAAAGATATAAAATAGACACTATCCGACTCATGAGATACGCCAAAAGAAGAAACAAAGCAGCCGAAATTATGAACTTGCTGGAGGAATGCAGCATTGCTTAATAGCAAGCCACAGTGTTCCAGCCAATATTTTCCGTAAGAAAAACAATTGTTAAATAATAATATTTGTGTTATAATACTTAAAGGAGAAACAAACATTCATGGAAATAGTAATAGATAAACTAACTCCTTGCTTAGAAAAAGTAAAAGGCCACTCGATAGTTGATACTGATTTTAAAATCGCAACAAAAGAAGACTTAAAATCATTAAAAAAATGGCAATTCAAATGGACTTCTAAAGATCTTCATGAATGTGAGATATATAAGCTCACAGTAAATGGAGATGAACGAATTCAAGGACTTGTTGCAATTCAGGATATACACGGGAGTAATGCAGTTTATGTGAAAATAGCTGAAAGCGCTCCGCACAACATTGGCATAAATAAAGAATATTTAGGTGTAGGGGGTCATCTATTCGCTATCGCAGTGCAGCGCTCTTACGATCTTGGTTATAATGGCTTTGTATATATGGATGCCAAAAACCTCAGTCTTGTTAAACATTACAGTCAATCCTTAGGAGCTATACTAATTGGTCAACCTCATCCATACAGGATGATTATTGATGAAGAAACTGCTTATCATCTTATTAAAACTTACAATTTCAGGAGGGATGAAAATGTCTGAAAATGAATTCAAAAAAATGTGTGAACTCGATACTATCGCAGAAGAAGCTGGCGGCTATGTAGCCTACCATCCTTCATATGAAAATGAAGTAATATATAACTACCGGGCAATCTTAGAGTATTGCCAAGAACGAGGTATCGAACCTCTTGACTTAACTATAAGAGAGATGCAGCAATTTATAGTTGCATAATTTACATTATTCATTCAGCTGAAAAAGGCAGATGTCCGTATTTGAACATCTGCCTTTTTCTATATATTTACGATCATTAAGCTTCTGAATTCAAAGCATTCTTTGCCTTCTTTTCTTTGATAAGAATATCTGCAAATACCATCGTCATTGCTCCGAGGGCAAGCCACTCAAATGATGAGATGCTGCTGTATGTTGCTGTCGATTACAGTCTCGGATCGACCGGTTCGCTTTCAAAAGCCAGAACACCGAATGAGCATTCATGCACACGGTAAAGCGGTTCTTTTCTCACAAACCTGTTAAGCGACTCCATACCGAGAGAGAACTCCTTTAATGCAAGTGTACGCTTACGGTTAAGCGAACGTACCTTCAGACGTTTGAGATGATCCGGTTCAAGGTACTCAGCCCCGTAAATTATACGCAGATATTCACGTCCTCTGCACTTTACCGCAGGCTGCAGGAGTCTGTGTCCCTGTTTTGCAGTAAAAGTCTCAGGCTTTACAACCATGCCTTCACTGCCGTTTCCGGTAAGATCAAGCCACCAGTTTACGCCGTTCTTTACACTGTTTTCGTCCTCTGTATCCACACAGATATACGGTGTTTCCATGTAAACAGGATCTTTGCCGGTTATGTATTTTCTGATATTCTCCATGTGCCATACATGCTTTTCTTCCGAGAATACATGTCCTTCCACCGCAAGTATATGGAAAGGTGCGATACGTATGTCATCAGTACTGTTTACTGTCCAGCAGTATTCACGGTAAGCCTTTATATATTTATCTATGTCATCCTGCTTTGACCTGTAACGTTCAAGTATATCCGAAAGATCGACGTCCTGTTCATTTGCCTGATCGCCGTTGTCCTTCTGACGTATGCACGCCTTTTCAAGCACACTTACAGCCGCTTTCAGACTTCCAGCTCCTGCATTTCCGGCAGGTGCGTACTGAGAACGAATAAGTCCCTGTGCTTTTTCAGACCACGGCATAAGCTCGGTATCGAGACATACCCAGTCTGTTTTAAAGTCATCCCAGAAAGCACTTTCAGTAAGTACAGTATCAAGTCTGTCAAGCAGTTCAGTTTCTGCATTTCCCCTGTCAAAGAATTTTCTGCCGGTCCTTGTGTATATGATACCTCTTGAACCGTCTGTTATACCGAACATTCCGGCTGCTGTTTCCGCATTCCTGCAAAGCACGATGACAGCTCTTGAACCCATATGCTTCTTTTCGCAGACAACATTTCTTATTCCCCTGCTTTTATAGTATTCAAAAGCTTCAAGCGGATGTTCAAGATATCCGTCAAGTCCGCTTGTTTCACACGGAGACATGGTCGGCGGAAGATAGATAAGCCAGTGCGGATCTGCCGCAAAGCGTGACATGATCTCAAGGGCTGCAGCAGCGTTGTTTTCGTGTATATCTATCGACGGCATAAGTTCAGTTTCAACGTGAAGTTTCTTATTGAAGTCACCAACAGTGAGCATATCGCCGATATCTTCTTCCTGCTTTTCCTCAAGCGGCTTTACCGGTTCATAGTACTGCTCCAAAGCATCGACGCTTACAAACTCCTTTTCCGGATAGCGGTATGCAGTCAGCTTTCCGCCGTAAACGCATCCGGTATCGATACAGTAAGTGTTATTCTGTGCTCTGACTTCCCTTCCGGCTATATGACCGTATACAACTGCCGCATCTCCACGGTAGTCTGCAGTCCAGTCAAGACGTACCGGAAGTCCAAAGGTATCAGTTTCTCCCGTGGTTTCACCGTAAATACAGAAATCACGTACTCTGGCTGACGCACGGCTGATATATTCCTGTTTAAGTCCTGCGTGGGCAATTACAAGTTTTCCGTCGTCGAGAACATAGTGACTTATAAGGCTGTCGATAAACCCTGCTGCCTCATTTTTAAAGTCATCGCCCATGCCTTCAATATCCGCTATTGTCTTATCGATACCGTGAGTACGGGCTATGTTCTTTCCGCGAAGATATTTAAGAAGCTTCACATCATGGTTGCCCGGTACAGCTATCGCGTTTTCAGACTTCACCATATCCATTACAAGACGCAGAACATCTGCATTCCTGTTTCCTCTGTCACAGAAGTCACCGAGGAATGCTGCTTTTCTTCCTTCAGGATGTGAATAGATGCCGTCAGTTTTTGTGTATCCGAGCTTTTCAAGAAGAAGTTCAAGCTCGTCAAAACAACCGTGTATGTCACCGATAATGTCGAACGGTCCGTGCATCTCCTTTTTGTCGTTCCAGAGCTTGGTGCGGACTATCTCCGTGTTTTCAAGCTTTTCAAGGGAATCGATAACGTAAACGAAACGGAACCCTTCCTTCTTAAGATAACGTATACTGCGTTTAACATCACGGCAGTGATTGCGTATAACGCGCTCGCTGAAACCACGGTCAGGACGTGCCTTGTTTCGTTCCTGTATCAGATCTTCAGGAAGGTCAAGTACGATCGCTGCAGCATGAACGTCGTGTTCTCTTGCAAGATCAAGCACCCGTTTTCTTGCACTCTGCAGAATGTTTGTAGCATCTATGACAGTAAGTCTCATATGTTCAAGTCTTTTTTTCGCAGCGTAGTAAAGAAGATCGAATGCATCTTCCGAAACATTCTGACTGCTTTCATTGTCGCATACCATTCCTCTGAAAAAGTCCGATGAAAGTATCTCGGTCGGTCTGAAATGAGTACCGGCAAAAGTTGTTTTACCGGATGAAGTCCCGCCGACAAGTGCCACGAGGCAGAACTCCGGTATCTCTATTTTGAATTTATCCATTTTTCGTAAACACCCCCATCTGAGTCGGTGTACCGTATTTTTCATCATTATCGCCTATACCGCTTATCACGCAGGTGTAGCCGAATTTTTTACATATATGATCCGTCCAGTCCTTAAACTCCTCACGTGTCCATTCAAAACGGTGATCGCCGTGACGAAGCTCATTTTCCTGCATATGCTCGTAATTTACGTTGTATTCACTGTTCGGTGTTGTGAGTATAACTGTTTTCGGTACGGCAAATTCAAAAACTGCGCGTTCGAAGGACGGTATCCTCATCGGTTCAATATGCTCGATGACCTCGATAACACAGGCACAGTCAAAACCTTCGAAACGTTTATCCCTGTAAGTCAGCGATGCCTGCATAAGTGTAAGTTTATCTCTGCGGGCCGACGGCATCCTGTCGAGGTGAAGTCTCTGTGCAGCCTTTTCAAGGACGGCCGCCGAAACATCACAGGCAGTGACTTTTCTTATTTGCTGTTCGTTCAGAAGAAGTGAAGTAAGTCTGCACTCACCGCATCCGAGATCAATGACTGAAGAAGCACCGGAGGCAAGAACTGCATTCTTTACAGTTTCCATACGCAGGGTATTAAGCGGTGTAAAATCTTTCTTCTGAACACCTGCATTTTCTTCCGAAGAACTGTCAGATGCAGCCGGAACATTTTCCACAGATTCATTTTCTTCTGTCAAAGTGTCTGCATTGTCAGTTTCATCAGGATCTTCACCGAGAAGAATATCCATTGCTTTGCGTGCATAGCTTTTACGGGCATTGAAATACCGTCTCATTATCTTTTCCCTGTACGGATGATCGGCAAGCCATCCTTCGCCGTGATCAAGCAGCTTCTGTATTTCACCTGAAGAAATGTAGTAATGCTTCTGCTTGTCAAACACGGAAATGAGCACGTAAACATGATTAAGAAGCTCTGAAAGCTTCACCGTACCGCTAATGGTAAGATCTATATACGGCGAGTTTCCCCATTCCGGAAAGCTTTCATCAAGTATAGTTCTTTCTGTTTTCACCGTATAACCAAGTGGCTCAAAAAGTTCTGAAGCAAGGTTTTCATCTCCGTAGTCACGCAGTGAATAGAGTTTAGCCGTAAGTTTAAGCGGTGTATCTGCAAGTTCCTGTTTTTTATCACATCTTCCGTTCATAGCCGTCGAAAAAACACGTGAAATAGCAGTGCTCATAAATGATGTTGAAGCATACGGACGGTCGTTTACATAATCAAAAAGGCCGCCTTCAGTGCTTCCTACCCTTCCTCTCGCAAGATCAAGAGGATCGATATCCAGCAGAAGTGCGGCCGTTGTACGTTCACTGCTTACCTCGGGATAAAAGACGTAAGCCTTTCCGTATGACAGTTCAAACTGCTGTGCCCTCGACGGATTTTTGTGAAGCAGAAATCCAAGATCTTCGGTATTTGTACCTTCGTAAGTAATTGTAAATAACAATCTTTGTCACTCCTTTCGCTTTGTTATTCTTTCGTTTGTATAAGAAAACACTGACCGTTCAATGCAGCATCTATTCGTGATTCCGGTCGAACCGGAACTCTTGTATCGATCAGTGTATTTCTCTATTATAATACTACTCAAATCAAAATGCAAGAAAAATTTTATTTATTTCCTATAACCACTTGAATTCATGACAAAATTAAGGTATAATTTTGTTATAGAATACAAAGGAGGTATCACTATGCCTACAATCAAATCAAGCGCTGACTTACGTAACGGATATAACGAAATATCGTCATTATGTCACTCTTACAATGAAGCTGTTTTCATAACTAAAAACGGAAAAGGCGATCTTGCTGTCATGAGTATCGAACACTACGAAGCACTAATGGGCAGACTTGAATTATACGGACTTATCAAAGAAGGACTGGATGATGCAGCTAACGGTAATGTACGACCTTTATCGGAAGCTATGTCAGATATAAGGGCTAAGCGCAAAAGATGAACTATCGTATCTTCATTACACATAAAGCAGAGCTTGATATCAATGAAGCCGCTGACTATATTGAATTTACACTGATGAATCCTTCTGCTGCTGATAATCTCCTTAACAAAATCGAAGAAGAGTTTAACTCAATTTCTTTTATGCCCGAAAAACACCAGATAATAGACGATCCGTTCCTTTCTTCACATGCAATCAGAATGGTAGTTATCGACAATTATATTGCTTTTTATACTGTGGATGAATCTCAGAAAATCGTGACTATTATACGTTTCATTTACGGAAGACGGAACTGGATATCAATTCTTCGGCAGACTCTGTAACACTCGATTTAGTAAATGAACTATTTGTTTTTTCGTTTACTGTCAGCCACTATTCAGAAAGCAACCGTAGTTTGTGAATCTAAAAGGCATAAAAAATCTCAAGCATTAAAAATTAAAGCGGAGCCGAGGCTCCGCTTTTTTTCTCATTTATAGCAAAGTTATCCGGCAGCCAGTTCTGCGATATGATCTATACGTGCTGCGATTATATCTTTGATTTTTTTTATACGTGCATAGTCTATGAATCCGGTTTCCATGAGAGGATAAAGTATCTCGCCCGCTTCATTGGTAAAGTCATTCAGTTCTGATGCATCAAACCAGTCAAATGAAGTAACCAGTTTCAGCTGTTCTTCCGGATCAGTTCTGAACGGTTTTGATTCGTAGTTTTCTATTCGTTTTACCGGTTTGTTGTAAAACAGTGACGTTCCGCTGTCGTAAACCGGCGCCGGTGAAATGTATTCCAGTGTTTCGGCATTTCTTATAAATCCGAAATTATTGAAATGCCTGTCCTGATTTGCGATAATGTAATCGACCGTCAGCATTCTGTCGATAAATGCGATAACATCACTTTTTTTCATTCCGGCAATAACGCAGCAGTTAAGAAAATGCTCGTATGAATTCTGATGATTCGGTTTCGGAGTGATCTGCATTATCCTGTGCGCAGAGACAAGTTCTGTTTCCGTACTAAGAAAATTCTCACATACGCTGTACGGAATGTCATCTATCCAGACTATTTCATATGAAACATGCGGCACATTAAGACGCTTCATAAGAGCAGATGCAATGACTTCATTAAAAGGTTCCTGTTCAAAAGGATCACTTCCTGCTTTCAGAAGAATTCGTTTTCCGTCAGATATCTTCCAGCGTTTTTTCAGCCATCCGTCTGATGTGTTATCAGGTGAAATAAAACTCATATTTTCTGAAACAACACCGCCAAAAAGAATATTACCTATATCTTCAGAAAAATCATTTTCAAAGAAATTCATATCATCCCAGGTAAGAGATGCTCCGGCAGGTTTTATCCAGTAGTGATCGGATAAACTCAGTCCGTAGCTTTTGGTGAGGAGTGAGCGTGCATTGCTGATGCCAAGGTTATCAAGTGCATTTTTCAAACCCGAACGGCTGGCAGGTATCGAACGTCCCGTCCACCATTCATTAAGGGCACGGTGATCTGCATTTCCTTTTTTCGCTGTACCTGGAGGCAGATGATCAGCATTTATGACATCACCGATCTTTGAAATACCACCAATCATTTCATTTATAAACACCTTGGCAACTTCGGTATTCTTATGCATCAACACATATTTTGATTTCACTGCTTTCACTCCTTCCTGAATAACTTATACTGAAACAGCAGAGTCCCGCATAAGAACTCTGCTGTTTCTTATTATTTAATTATAGTGATTCAAATTATTCTTGTCAATGGAACATAATGTCAGAGTTTTAACTCACGTAATGTGATAAATCCCCGCATCCTTTACTTTTTCGCCGGTAATCTTTTCGAATGCCTTTTTGTACGCTTCGAGCTGGTTCTGATATTTCACATCAAGGGCGTTTCCGTCTGCGTTGGTTTTGTAATCCACGATGTGCCACTCGCCTGCTTTGCGGTATACAACGTCCATTATGCCGTTTATTACTGTCGATGACCGCTTCAATGTGCAGCTTTCTCCTTTTATTCGGTATGCCTGCGGCATACTATTGACTATACGTATAATACGCACTATAATATTATCAGGGGAAAATGAAGTAAATGCTAAAGAAATCATAAAGAATGGGCTACTTCCGCCTCTTGAATTATAATGATAAAGGATTTGAATGATTATGCTGAAACTATTTTATCCTGCATGTTTTTACCCGAATGATACTGGCTTTACTGTGATCATTCCAGACCTTCCGGGATGTGTAACAGAAGGAAAAGAAATTACTGAAGCTTTTGAAATGGCTGTAGACTGCGCAAGCGGATGGGTTCTTACAGAACTTGAAGATGGAAATCCAATTCCTAAAGCGTCGGATATTCAAACCATAACTGCTGATGAATATCCTGATGGATTCACTACAATGATCGTTCTTGATATGGACAGTTATGCTGAAAAATACGGTGAAAAATCCATTAGAAAAAACTGTACCTTACCTGCCTGGCTTAATAACAGAGCTGAAAAAATGAATATCAATTTTTCACAGGTACTTCAGGAAGCTTTGATCCAGAAGCTGAATATATGACATCACAACTATAAAAGGATAATGCGCCTTTGGCGCATTCATAATTAAAGCGGAGCCTCGGCTCCGCTTTCTCGTTTTATTCGATATGCCAGCGGCATATATCAGAAACATCCTTCCACCTCAATACAAAGGAAGAAGGATGTTTTAATTTTAATCAGAAACAGATTCCCTACTTGTTTTTCTTTATTTCATCGCAATACGGAAGTATCTCATCGAAATAATCGTTCAGAGGCAGTGTAGCACCGGAATGTTTTCCGCCTGGTATACGACGGAAACGTTCGTTTCTGCACAATCTTTCAGTAAAATCATTAGTATCGATTATCTCATCCGCATCTCCTACAATGCAGCATACATTATCGTTCTTCAAATCAGTAAGCGTTCCGAACATGGATATAAACGATGTGATTTCTCCATCATAGCCGAGACGCGGAAGATGAAGAAACGGCAGGAGGCATGGATTGATCAGTATAACCGGAAGATTAAACTCAGCAGACAAGTATGCCGCAAAGAAACCGCCAAGACTTGTTCCGACGATAACATCGATTTTTTTGTCAGTGATAATATGTCTGAGATCATCAGCAATGCTTTCAGGTGATTTTGCATCATAGTCTACTGAAGGCGAAGTAATATTTTCACACTGTTTTCCAAGTGCAGCATATGCCGCATTCTCAGGTGAACCATGATAGCCATGAATATTGAGAATGTTTAGATCATACTTGTTTCCATTGTTATTATTTCTTATATCGTTGCTGTTATTCATTTACATATACTCCTTCTGTGAATATCAATAAACTCCTCCGGCGTACTATTTTCACTTATCTCCGTATCCGTCTTATTATACCCTATTTTTTATCATTTCGCAAATACGATTAAATCGGAGTCTCAGTTCCGATTTCTCATTGTTACTATTCACGACCTAATTTTCCCAGTACAAAAGAAAACAACACCACTGGACCGGTTTTATTACCGGCCTGGTGGTGCTGTATTTTTTATTATTCACATTCAGCAAATATTTCTTCGACAGTATATGGGTTACCATCACATAATCTTGTTAATGCATCATATTCGTTGATTCCATTTCTTCGGCATGTTTCAATGTATGTACGAATCATTGCATAGTTATTTGCTGTTTTTGAAGATGCGAACTGACCTGACACCTTCATTTTTGTTTTCGTCCCACGTAGTGCTCGTTCTGAGAGATTATTTGTTGTAGGCAGACTGAAATCATATACCCAGGCGAAGTAATTGCTGCGATATTTTATGATTCTGCGTATCAGAGCGCGTTCCGGACCGCCTGAATATTTTGATGTATTCGCTTCTGCCAGCGTTTCTGCTCTTTGCAGAAGTTCTGTAAGCTTGCTTTCAAAATTTTCAAGATATCCATCATCAAATCGTGTTGTTCCTGCTTGTATCAGATTCTTTCGGTCTTTTATCGTTGCTGATATCAATGCTTTTATTTCAAGCAGTACTTCATGATTGGTTTCATCTGCAAGTTTCTGAAGATCGCGCTGCAAATGTGCATTACACTCAATATTTATGAACACAAAACGTTCATTGTAATTGATGCTGTTATGATCATGCATAACAGATGTTTCAGCAGAAAGATTTTCAAGTATTCCATCCAGAAGAATTCCGTTCATATCTTTGTTTTCATGGGCTGCAAAGAACGCGATTCTTTCGTCTCCGTAAAATCTCAGGCAGATTCTTTTGGTATCGGCGTAAACCACGGTATCATCCCAGTAAATGAGCAGTCTTTTAAGTAACTCCCTTCGCAAATCATTATGAAAAACTGCCAGTGCTTTGGCGGCTCTGGCCTGTACTTTAGCTACATACCCTTCACTCGGACTGATCTCTCCGTTTGTTATGCCCTGAAAGAATACAGGAACCTTATTTATTGACGAATTCATAATATTCAGCAAAACAAGTATCATTGCCTGTACGTTTGCTCCATATCTTACTTTCGTTCTTTTTTCAGGTGCCGTTCTGCTGATCACCAGGGTCCCGCAATTCTTACATTTGTAGACGTAATACTTATGCTTCACCCTCTTTACTTTAACTTCTACTTCTATTTCATAGCGATTTTCTGTTTTTCCGGTATATTCAAACTCATCTTTTTTGCATTTCGGACAACAGTCATCTTCAGTTAAACAATGTTCCGTTATATCAGTTATTGCTTCTTCTGCAGGTGGTTCAAGCTCTGATCTTTTATGCCCTGTTTGGCCTCCTTTGGAATTATCGGTTTCTTCTCTGCTGTTTGGTCTTGCTTTTGATTTCCCGATTGGTGTCTGCGATGTAGGCAGAGATGTATTGGTTCCATCTCTGTCCTGTACCGCTTTCATATGCCGGATCTCGGCTTTAAGTGTTTCTATTATGGTGTCTTTCTCGTCAAGTGCTTTTTGATATTCTTCGTCCTTCTTAGCAAGCTTTTTTTGATACTCACAGAACAAATCATAGTTTTTCCTGTCTTAATTTACAGATTGTATCTATCTTTTCATCAAGCTCTTTGGTGTGATTTTCGCATTCAATTACAAGCTGTTCATACCAGATATCGCGTACTTTCTTCACTGCATTTTTTGATGACCGAACTTGTCTGCAAAGCTGTTTTATCCGCCTCTGATATCCAAGATATATGAGATGATGATTATGCTGCAGTTTTTTATATCTCTCACCATTTTCAAATTCTTTTACCAGACGTTTAAGTCTTTTATTTTCATATTGTAATGATGTATTGATAAAAAACTGCCTGTTCATAGCTTGCTTCCTGTTCTGTTTTATTTCTGTTCCAGCGCTCTTTCTGCTGATTCCTTTATGTTCAGTAAGTGATTTTTAAGAATAGCATTTTGTTTTTCAAGTTCGCTGATTCTTTTATCTTTCTGTATACTTTCTTCTTTTAGTTTTTTTATGATTTCCTTGTAATCCGGTTCTGCTGTTACCTTCGTTTCAACAGTATTGCTATTTGATTCTGATTTAGCCTTTCGTCCCGGCTTTCCTGTAGACGGTATCAGTTCTCCCGTTACCGGATCTTCCACTCCAAGATACTTGCGTATTGGTCTTGATTGTTTGGTTACAGGGTCGTAGTGTGATGTTGATTCATAAAGAACCACTCTTCCGGTTTTCTTATCTGTGTAGCGTACAATCGACATGATTTCAGCTTCCTTTCTACACTTGGTACTTATTATTATATCACATACCAACGAAAATGTCAATAGTTTTATTGGTATCTATTTAAACAAATACCACTATGCTTTTTTGTACTTTTTTTACGTAAAAAAAACAGTGCTGAAAACATCGCATTTTCAATGTTTTCAGCACCATTATCATTTTTCTATTTTACATTATTTGGCCGTGAATAGTAACTTCTCATTCTATTCGGTATGCCTACGGCATACTATTTTTTTATATCCCAACAAAAAAACGCGCTGTCAGAATCACTCCCACAATCACGAATAATACGTAGACGATATTTCTTCTGTGAAATCTATTTACATAAATATCCTCCGGATCATCCGGATTTACGTAGATATCACGGATATCTCCAATACGATTCTTCTTTGCAAAATATCGTCTGTTTTCAGGATTAGTGTAAGTAAATCCGTTGGTGGTGTACTCCCATACATGAATATACATAGTATCTTTGGTCTTTGCACCAGTAGCAACAGTATCTATGCATGTAGCTGCAACGCATTCCGTACAGCGATTCTTTTTCAGATATGCAACAATCTTTTCATAAATGAGTCCATATGCACCGCCTGTAAGAAAAGCAAACGAAATTAATTTGTCTTTAAAAAGTTCATACTCTTCACCCGGAAAGATATTGAGTTTGTCCACAATCAAGGTGAACAGACTGACAAGCAGAGTCAATGCACCTAGAATGAACAAACCAGTGCTCTCTAAACGTTCTTCAGGATAATCAGAGACAGTGATCTTTATCGTAAAAATGCCTAACATCATAAAACCGAAACCAACTGCTGTACCTGTAATGCGTTTGTCAAATTCCAGAATCATAAAAACTGCAGCAGTAACCAGACCTATAAGCGCCAGTACGGCATATATGATATTTGCCTTCGCCCGATTCAAGTCAAAATTCTCGTATGTAATCGGAAAATATTCTTCTTCCGGATTGTATTTCATTTTCATTTTGTTTTCCTCATTTCTTCTGTCTTTTTCTTTTGTTTTTTATTTTTCAGGCTCATAGCCATTATCTGTAACTTAAGTATATCATATTTTAAATATGTTATCAATATTGTACTTTTACAGATTTACCACTCAATACAAATTTTTTGGGCCACAAAATTGTATTCAATATCAGACATAAAAAAATCCGGCAGCCTGAAACCGAACTTCAGCTGCCGGGGGTTAAGTTTTTGGTCTTTAGTATAATTTACACGGTACCTGTCCGAAGACAAACATTCATCAGAAAAATGAGAAACTGCTGTATGTACCGTAGGTTTCACGGTGCCTTGTTTTTTCTTCAGAGGAAAATGAAAACTGCTGTAAGCACCGTATCTCTTTTTATTCACGGTGCTGTTTTTTTCTTCAGAGGAAAATTAGAACTGCTGTTAGCACCGTATCTGTGTTTCATATCGTGTTATTAGTATATCACAGTCAGCAGTTTTTTCACGGCGAAAAAGCTGCGACATCTTTCTGTTTTTGTTTTAGTGCTGAAAGGATCTTTCCGAATACAAGCTGGTTAGGAAAATATCTTTTGTCTTCGAAGATCTTTTTTCCGTTACATTCGAAATATTCAAGAATGGCCATCGCACATCCCGCACTCCTGCTCTGTCCGTAATCGCACTGGCAAATAATATCTTTACCTTCATCATGTGCTTTAAGGATAAATTCCGCTGCCTCTCCCGCCTGCGGGAAAAATGCTTTTATCCCTTCCGGATCATTCTCAAATGCATCCCAGTCGATATCCGGAATGCAAACATAGAAAACATCATCTGTCACATCAGAATAGTCAACCGGCTGATAACCGGCAGAATGTCCATCCGGCGGATCGAAAAAAGTGATAACAGCCGTGTTTTTCGGGAATTCTCCGTTTACAATTATTTTGTAAACATCATTTCTTGAAAGTACCGATACGTTCATTAGATCATCCTTTCGCTTGCAAAATTCAACCTGACTATGATTATATTATAGCACATCATTTTTGAAAATTCGAAGATATTTGATTATCCTTTTATTCGGTATGCCTGCGGCATACTATTCTATCATATTCGTCATAAACACAGGCACTGCATCGATACGGTGGCAGTCGTCGCTGCATACTATTCTTCCAAAGAAATCCAAACTCTTGAAGCGTTCATGACCTAAATGATATTCGTCCCCGTCATCCTTGTACGACTCTCTCCATGGCAGATTCGTCAGGTAACGGGTAAACCATATCTGCAAATTTATCTCCTCACATCCGTAGTGATAGATCTTATGCACGCCATATGGTTCCCATCTGTTCATATATGTATATTCGACATCATCGATATGAAGGGATGCATACAGTGAACGTTCACCTGACAGGAGGGCTTCAATCACATCTGTAAAGCTGGTATAAAGTCTGTTCTGCGCTGCCAGATAGTTTTCAGCCTCCTCTTTTGTCCAGATCACAGAATCCATATCATCTCTGTAAAAATCCCTGAGGATTGTTTCCGGTATCTGAGCTCTTCTGAAGTGTGATTCGACTGAATCATATCCTGCTGAATAATAAAACTTTATTCTTTCCATCTGATCATCCCCCTGATTATGATGTTCTGATTTATCCGGCATATGGCAATCATACATTTACTTCGATAATACATTCCAGAGCGCTCGGATCTTCGATTGGCAGTTCATGTTCTGCAATATATCTGCGGACAGTTTTACGGATACCCTCAAAAGTGAAATTCCACGTTTCTGTATTCTCGTCGTAAACCATCATAAGATCATCGATAAACTCGACATGACTACCTTCGACCTCAGTATCATCCTGCCAGTTCCATTCCATTTCAATTTCTTCGCCGTAACGGAAAACAAGTCCCAGAGCCGGTACGCGTACAAGATAATTGTAAAGATACTGACTGGAAGATCTGTATTTCAGGTAGAGACCCTCACGCTTGTCATTCACCTCAGGTCCGTTATTACAGATCATTTCCCTGCCATAATAAACAGGCTTTACCGACTGAACAAGTGCCTTTGGAAACATATCATCAAGCCGACATTTTACTGATGAGACTTCATGCTCGAAAACTTCGATAATGCATTCCGTTTCATCCGGATCCGAAATATCACTGTCCGCCGCCATAAACGAAACCGCCATATCATAAAGTTCACCGCGTGACATCACTTCCGGTGTATCTGATACTTCAGCGTAATACAGAAGAACATCATCTGAAATGTTCTCTCCATCGCGGATATATGCT